>NZ_CP015756.1:2679285-3320357 GCF_001877035.1 Clostridium estertheticum subsp. estertheticum
ATTAAATTCATCTTTAAAAAAGTATTCTCCTAAAACTTCCATCAACTTAAAATCTTCTTCTGAATCAATATCTATAACCGCAGTATCCTTCATTAATACAATGTCATAGTTACCTTCGAGTGGAGAATTCTTTAGCACATTTATCAGACTATTTCTTTTATAGCAATAAATAGAAGCATTCATGTCATATACTTGAGGTGCCTGCTGTCTAGTAACAAAATCACTAGATATTATTTTTTTTATTTTTCCATTCCGATCTTCTACCATATTGAAATATGGATTTCTTCTTGAGTGTACTACTGAAAATACAACATCAGTTTGTAAATTGCTTATAGCTTTTTTTAATGCATTCTCAATATCTACTGTTTTTCTTAAAGGTGATGTAATATCTAAATCTATAATATAATCATATATCTTGTTTAACTTTTTTTCTACATAATTCAAGGAATATCTTATCACCGGTACCTTTGGTGAATTTTGCTGAGCCAATTCCGTTGGTCTTTCAATACATATAATATCTTTATTTTTATTAAACATATTTAGAAGTTCTTCACTATCACTATTTATACTCAAATCTATATTATAATTAGGATTTTCTTTTTTGAATAAATTCGCTGCAGCTACAGTATAATTTATAAGTGGAAATCCTAAAAAGTTTCTTATATTTTTATTTTTAACTCCAGTTGAGCCTGCTCTACCACAAACCGTTATCAAAATATTCATATTCTAATCTCCCCCATCGCTAATTTTAGCACTTTATATGCATGTTCAATATAACTATGTCCCGTTTGTGATGTCATAACACTTTCAATAAAATATTTCATCTCTTCTACATACATATCTTTATTTTCTTTTGTAAAATCAATTGTTTCCCTACCATCTGAAAAGCTAATACTATTTCTTATGAAATCTCCAGTTATAGTCCCATTTTTTGTAAATATCTCTATTTTTCTTTGTGGTACCCTTCCAAAGTAATCTAAATGAATTTCTACTAATTTATCTTTATATCTTGCAATATATATAGAAATATCTTCACTATCTATCTCCAAATGTGAGTACTTGCCATTAATGTTAAATGTTTCTAAAGGGAAGCCGAATAAATATGTTATGTAATCCCATTCATGTATTAAATCTATACAAACTCCTCCACCTTGGATCTTTTTAGCACTATATACATTTCTATAATCTACACCTTTTCTCCAATTTGGAAGATAGCTTGAACAAATTGCCCTTATGCTATAAATACTTTCATTAACAAGAATTTTCTTAAGACTTTGTATCACTTGAGAAAATTTTAATGGCCCAGCAACGTAGTATACACCATTTTTTCTTAGATTCAACTTACTTATATCATAATGCATATTATCGAATATAGGTTTTTCAATAAACATAGATTTTGTTTTATTAGCCATAAGTTTAATGGAATCATAATGAACATTATTAGGGTTAGTTATAAAGGTCATGTCATAGTCATCACACAAATCCGACTCATTAAAAACTTCGTGATTAATAAGGGATTTAATATCTAAACTTAAGGGTTTTTGAGTTCTTCTGAGCGCATGAACCTCTAAATTCAAATTATATTCATCAAATATCTTTACAAGATTTTTTAAATGCCTTGTTCCTATTGAACCCAAACCAATAAAACAAACCTTCATTATTGTAAACCTTCTATCTTATTAATTAAATCTAAAGTATACAAGTCATCCTTAAATGTATATCTCTCACTATTTTTTTCACCTAAAACTTTTTTAATAAATACATCTAGCTCTTCCATATAAGCATTTTCAATTATACTCTCAGAATATCTATTATCTTTATCAATACTTGAATAAGTTTCTATTTTCACTGTTTCTTTTTTTTCAATTAAATATTTTTCCAAACTATTAGGTGTCCCTTCCCAGAATAAATGCATTTCTTCAGAATAAATTTCAAGACTTCTAATAGGTTTTCTACAAACTATATCTACATTTAATACACCTTTAGTTCCATTTTCATGTTCTAATAGAACAAAATAACTATCAGCATAATCTAACTCCAATGTACTTAAATTATCTTTTATAACTTCTACTTTTGTAACACTTCCAAAAGCTCTTAATATCCATGGCAATTCTATTGCGAATAGTTCTCTACACCCATTTGTTTTTTTATTGCTAACAAAAAAATCCTTGTAATTCTCCCAAGGATGCCAATCTGGTAAATATTGCCCTACATGGTATCTATAATGAACCTTTTTATTATTTGCTTGTACTTCCTTCTGAATGTACTCAATATCTTTTCTGTACATAAATGTAGATGAAAGAAATAATTCTAGTTTATTTTTTTCTGCAGCAGCCATTATTTCATGATATTTATCATTTAATAAATTAATCTCTGTAAATACATTGAGTTTTTTATTTAAACAAGTCAATATTAAATCAGCATGAGATATTGGTGATGTACATATTAATACACCATTTAGTTTTTCATTATTTATTGCTTCATCTAAGTTTGAGTAAGTCATTATCCCATATAGTTTTTCTGTCTCTTTTCTTCTTTCTAATCTGGTATCTAAACCTACAACGTCTACTTTATTTTCGAAATATTTTTTAAGTAAACTAATTCTTCTTTTCCCCATTGATCCTAATCCGATTACTAAAAGTTTCAATTTAACATCCCTTTCGAAATTTATGTGCCATAAAATGATTTTCTTAATTCTATCCTTGCATTTAAATTATTCATTATTATTACAAGAATTGTTTTGATACTATCACAATATAACATGTATAAACATTATATTTAAACTTGCCTTTTAATTTTATCCGATATTGTTTTTTTCGTCAAGCTATCTTCCACCCATGCCATTTTATAGCTTAAAAAACTTATGAATATCTGTGTTTGCTTTCTTATAATCATCTATTTGTCCTATATCCTTCCAATACTCAGTTATCTCATATATACCTGTCTTGCATTCATTATTCATTGCATCTTCTATTAAGTCAGTCATATTATAAACTTCATCTTTCCTTATGTACTTTATAACTTCAGGATTAACAACATATACGCCTCCATTGATATTGAATTTATATGTAGGCTTTTCTTCCAAAGACTCTATGATCATATTATCAGTAACTAATACCCCATACGGAACATTTACTTCATAATCCCTAACACCTACGGTTATGTTGAAGTTATTTTTAATATGATGATTTAAAAATTTTTCAAAATCTATTCCTGTTAGTATATCTCCGTTTATAACTATGAATGGTTTAATAAACTTTTCTTTTACCAGTGCTATAGATCCTGCTGTACCTAGTTTTTTAGTTTCTCTAATATATTCTATATTTACTCCAAACTTTTTCCCATCTTCGAAGTACTCCTCTATTATTTCTCCTTTATAATTAAGAGATATAATAAAATTATTAAAACCATACTCTTTGAATTGTTCTATTATAAGTTCTAATATTGGTTTATCACCAACTAATAACATTGGCTTAGGTACTGTTTCAGTTAGTGGCCTTAGCCTAGTTCCCAAACCTCCAGCCAGAATAAAAACATAATTATCCTTTTTGTCATAAGATAATATATCGTCAAGAAAATATAAATCAATTAGTTTTTTATCTTTATCAATTACAGGAACCTGTCTTATTTTATTGCTTAACATATACTCTTTTGCTTTCTTTTTACTATGCTCTTCTGTAACAAATTTAAAGTTTTTGAAATATGTACCCTCTATACTATTATTTATGCTTAAACCCTTAAGCATAGCACGTCTTATATCTCCATCTGTAATAGTTCCCACTAATTCATTATTTTCATTTACAACTAACGCTCCACCAGTTAAATTTTTATCTATAACTTTCATAGCTTCTTTTATTGTAGAACTAGTTCCTATACAATAATTTTCAATTGGAAATTTCACAATATCACCTGCGCTTTATAATTTTTGATGGAACTCCTACAGCAACTACATTATCTTCTAGATTATTAATAACTACAGCTCCTGCTCCTATAATTACATTGTTTCCTATATGTAGAGTTTGAATTATACAACTTCCCATCCCTACATGTGTATCATGACCAACCCTCACCCCACCAGCTATACATGCTTTAGGAGAAATATGGGTATTCCTTTGTATTTTACACTCATGTTCAATTACTACACCAGTATTTATTATACAATTTTCTTCTATGGAAACACCTGGATTAATTATGGCTCCTGGCATTACACAAGTTCCAGAAGCAATGCTCGCGTAAGATGAAACTATTGCATCTTTATGTATAAGCACTGGTATATTAAAGCCTATATCTTTTAATTTATTATATATTTTATCACGAAGCCTAATATTTTGAAGTGCACCAATGCATACAAAAGCATTTTTTACGCCATCATTATACAAATTTTTCAAAATACTATCATCGCCTATGATAGGGATATCTAATACTAATTTTTGACCTCTAAAAGTAGTATCTGTTACACCTATAATATCATATTTACCAACACTTTTTATAATATCTATAATTACCTTGCAGTGTCCACCTGCACCTACAAGTATGATTTTCTCCATAATTCCACCTCAACTTTAATTTCTAAGTTAATAAGTAATTCTCTTTTGTATAAGTTCCCTATCTAATTTTACCTCACTTATAATTTGTGCTATTTTTCCACTAGCATTGCCATCACCATAAGGATTTGTACAATTCTCTAATTGATTCTTAAACCCTTCATCATATATCGCTTTTTTGATACCTCTTATAACAGATTCTTTTCCATAAGGAACATCTATTATATTACTAGCTCTTAATCTTCCATCTTGCCTTGAACCTATATTTACTACAGGTAACTTGAAACTAGGTGCTTCAATTATACCTGAAGATGAATTTCCTATCATTACCGCAGCTATGTCTAAAAAGCTAAGGTATTCTACTTGACTTAAATTTCTAAATACTTTTAAAAATGGATATTTAGCTCTGTATTCTTCAATTACCTTTATAATTTCACGTCCTCCATTATCACTGTTAGGGTATGAAACTATAGTTTGATAACCGAGCTCTACAACTGCATCAAGTGTTTCTCGTATTTGACATTCTACCATGTCACGCTCTGTAGTTACTGGATGCTGTGTTAGTAAAAAGATCTTATCATCTTTTAATTCAAACTTCTTTAGCATTTCACTTCTTGAAATATATTGTGTTTTTTTAATATAATCAAGGCCTGGTGCCCCAACTACATAAATATTCTTTTCTTTCTCGCCTAATTTAATTATTCTTTGCTTACTATCCTCATTAGCAGGAAAATGTATATGTGAAAGTTTCGTTATAGCGTGTCTTACAGACTCATCTACTGTTCCAGTTACTTCTCCCCCATGAATATGAGCTACAGGTATATTCATATGGATAGCTGCCGTTGCTGCAGCAAGCATTTCTCCCCTATCCCCTAGTATTAATAAAAGATCTGGTTTTATGCGATCAAAGCTTTGAGCCATGCTTATAATTGAAAGTCCTATTGATTTAGCCATAGAAGCACCAGTATCCGACGCTAATATAGTTTCAAACTTATCAGCTATATCAAAACCATCTTTTTCTATTTCATTTACAGTCATCCCATATTCAGGACATAAATGCATTCCACATACAATAAGTTTAAGGTCTAAATCTTCATGTTTTTCAATTTCCTTAAGAACATAATAAAATATTCCATAATCGGCTCTCGTACCTGTTATAACTGCTATTTTCCTTTTCATATTTTTCCTCCTTACAGCACTCTTATGGAATAACAATTATTAATTGTCATTCTATAATATTTAAAGTTATTTGTTCATCCACTTTTATATCTCTGTTAGTTTTTTTCCCAACAATATCCACATAAAATTTAGGTGAAAGTCCAGTACCTGGTCTTTTGTAATCTAAGTCCATTATGGTTATAATCTGCCCTTTCTTTATACACCTAGATGCAACAATACTTTTTCTTGCGGCCTTAATTGTATCTACCTCACTTGGGTTATACCTCTTAATGCCATTTCCAAGTGCCATTTCCACATCCCTAATTGCTTGAACCATATCCTTTAGTTCCGCAGGATTTAATGAAGCTTTGTGATCTGGTCCCTGCATATTTTTATCTAGTGTAAAATGCTTTTCGATTATATCAGCTCCGATAGCTGTTGCAGCTATTGGTACTGTTATCCCTTTCGTATGATCAGAATATCCGCCTACAACTTTAAAAGCATTTTTTATAGTATTCATAGCATTTAAGTTAACACTTTGTAATTTAGCTGGATAATTTGAAGTACAATGGAGCACAGCAACCTCACTATTTCCTAAACAATAAATTGCATTTAATGCTTCTTCAATTTCTGAAATATTTGCCATTCCAGAAGATAATATTATAGGTTTATTAAATTTTGCTATATGTTCTAAAAGAGGAATATTAGTTAAATCTCCTGAACTAATTTTAAAAGCCGGCATTCCTATAGACTCTAAAAAATCTGCACTTTCAAAATCAAAAGGAGTAGATAAAAACATAATCTCCTTATAATTACAATATTCTTTGATTTTTATAAAACTTTCTTGTGATAGTTCTAGTTGCTTTAACATGTTAAACTGTGAGGAAGTATGCCCAATATTGTTTTTTTGATAATCAGCCATATCCGCATATCCAGTAACTAATTTTTCTGTTTTAAATGTCTGAAATTTTATTGCATCAACACCCGAAATTACAGCTTTATCTACCAGTTGTTTTGCTATATTAATGTCTCCATTATGATTCACCCCAGCCTCTGCTATAATAAACGTTCGGTTTCCATCACCTATAACTTTATTTTCTATCTTAAACATATATACTCTCCTTTATAATAAGTTTACTAGTCATGTGTCGAGCATTGTGTCAATATTTATAGAATTTTCATTGTCCATTGCATAAGGAACTTTAATTTCATAAGCAAACTTTTGGGGTTTATAACATTATTATTTGAATTCGTTTATAATTCACCATTAAATATGTTAAAAGTATACAAGTGCGATATCCTTAGATTTATTCCCTTCTAAGTATGATTTTCCCATACTTTCTTATATCATCTTTCAAATTTAGAATAATTGAATTATTTTTACTTATTCTGAAATATTGTTTTTGAAGCGCTCCAAAAGATCTAAACATACTTTCTATTTGAGGAACTACTGAACCCTCAAAATCAAATTTATCAGTAAATTTTGCTGAATATTTTATAGCTTCAAAAATGTTTAAATACATAGCTCCACTACTTCTAAATTCCGGATCAGCACCACCTAATAAGTAATATGCAGAGTTCTTATCATATACAAGATATAATGCTGCATGAAGGTTATTTTGTGAATCTACTGTAAAAAACATCTTTCTTGATTTATTTTTATTTATTACTTTATCAAAGTCACTAAACCAATTAAAATCAAAAGGTACAGGCATATTTTGCCTTTCAAAAGTTTTTTCCAGCATACTATACATATCAGTAAGTGTCAAACTATCAATCACTTTTAAATTAAGACCCATAGACTTCGTAATAACAGACTTAGTGCTATCTGAGAATGCACCTCTGACTTTTTCAATATCTTGGATACCTTCTATTACATAAGTGTATGTAGTTTGCTCTTTATACCCTTTCCACATAAAGGGCATCCAATTAGTAAAATTATAGTGAAATTTACAATCAAAAAACTTTAATTTAGGAATATTATTTACAAATTCCATTGTTATATCTTTTTCTTTCGAAATTTTCTTCACATATTTCATTTGAGAAAAATCATTAAAAATTATACCGAGTGTTTGAGTCAGCTTTGGCATCGAAACATAACCCTTATTAGTTTCAGTTATAGGCATACCTGCTACTAATCTGTTGCCCTTATCAAAACACCCTAATATTTTATAATATGATCCTACCGCATCAAGCCAAAATGTTTTAGCAAATATGCTACCTTGCGGAGATTTATCTACAAACTCATTCCACAGTTCATACTCATTTTTTTCTAGATTTCTAAAATTATAATTTCCCATTTTTACTTCCTTTATTGATTCTTGAGCAATTGATTTTCTGGTACGTCACGCATTACCTTAGCTGGATTACCCACTACAATAACACCTTCTTCAACATCTTTTGTAACTACACTACCAGCTGCTACAAAACCATCTTCATGTATAGTAATACCTGGTAAAATAACGGCTCCTGCTCCTATTCTTCCACCATTTTTTATAGTTACACCTTTAAATTTACCAAATCTTTCTTTAGAACGTGCTGCATAATTATCATTAGATGTTGTTACGCAAGGTGCAATAAACACATAATCTCCAACTAATGAATATGCTGTTATATATACATTAGTTTGTATTTTGCAATTAGATCCAATCTTGCAGAAATTTTCAATAGTAGTTCCACGGCCTATAATTGTCTTTGAACCCACTGTTACATTTTCTCTTATTACAGCAGTATCAGCAATTAGTGTTTTAGTTCCAACTTCGCATCCACAATAAATGATTACACCTGCCCCTATAAGGCATCCTTCATTAATTTTAGCTGGTAGCAATTTTTCTTCACTTTTAAATATGCTGTTTACAGATCTCATAGGCTGTTTTCCTATTACTGTATTATCATCTATTCTAACATTATCTCCTACAATAGTTCCTTCATGGATAACTACATTACTTCCTATAACACAATTATCACCTATTACTACCTCATTATCTATTACTACAAAATGTCCCATTGTTATATTTTTGCCCAATTTACTTTTATCTGAAACATACTTCATGAAAATAACCCCTTTTCATATAATATCTTTATAACTATTTTTTCATTTGCATTGTTGAGAATTCACCCATTGGGAATTTAACTGGAAGTCCTGTTAGTCTTGATTTATAAGCTGCAAGTATTATAGACATACCTTTTTTTCCTTCTACTCCATTTATGAGCGGTTGTCTATTTGTATTTATAGCATCTATCATATCTTTAAACAATGGCGTATGTCCAAACCCATATACTGAATCTGGGTCTCCCTTTTGCTGTTTTAATATTTCTTCCTCAGTATCCTTATTATCAGCAAATCTCCAAGTTTCAATTGCGTTAACTGCAATACCGCCAATAGCTACTGTACCATTTTCACCAAATATGCTTAATGTTTCTTCTAAATTTTTAGGATATACACAAGCTGAACCTTCAACTACACCTATAGCTCCATTTTTAAATCTAATAATTATTGCTCCAAAATCTTCTGCTTCTATATCTCTTAAAAATGTTCCACACTGTGCATAAACAGTATCTATGTCTCCGCCCATCATCCATTGTAATAAATCAATATTATGAATACATTGGTTCATTAAAGTACCACCATCAAGTTCCCAAGTTCCTCTCCACGGTGCTTGGGTGTAATATCCCATATTCCTATTCCATAGGATTCTTGCTGTTCCATTAACTAATTTCCCAAATCTATTCTCCTCAACTGCAGCTCTTAGTTTTTGTATTGGCTCATTAAATCTGTTTTGATGACTAACACAAAGCTTAACATTATTTTTATTTGCACATTCAATCATTCTGTCAGCATCTTGAGTAGATAAAGCCATTGGTTTTTCTACAAGTGCATGTTTCCCTTTATTCATGCAATATATAGCTATTTCTGGATGATATCCACTTTCAGTAGCAATTGAAACCATATCAATATCCACTTTTTCAAGCATTTCTTTGTAATCCTTATAAACTTTAACATCTACATTGTTACCTATTTTTTTTATATATTCATCTTTTTTGGCGCTAGCATTATCTTCTACCACGTCACAAACCGCTACAAGTTCAATTTCATCCTTATTTTGAATTATGGCCTCTACATGTTTATATGATATTCTTCCGCATCCTATTATTGCCATACGTATTTTTTTCATTTAAAATCCTCCTTGTAATGTCCCTTAAAACATAACATCTTTGGATAGTTGTTCTAAGGGATTCCTTACTACTTATATTTATTTGTTAATAAAATAGTGATTTTTATAATTTTGGCATGCAATATTATAAAATAGTTTACAATGCTTGCATGCCATATTTGTTATATTAAATAATCATTTTGGGTACTGAAATGTCGTTAAAGTTTGTTTATCTTTTCTCTGTTATTTACAACATGTTTTGTAGCATTTCTAGTATCATATAATAAAGTAGCTTCTGCTACAATTCTTTCATAATCATAACTACTGTGATCTGTTGTTATGATCACTATATCTGCACTTTTTATTTCATCTTCCCAATTTACAGTTACGTATTCTTTGCCGTTATGTGTGAACGCAGGTATAAATGGATCATTTATAATGATGTCAGCACCATTCTTTTCTAACTGTTCTATAACCTTTAGTGTTGGTGATTCGCGCATATCATCTATATCTTTCTTATAAGCAGCACCCATAAGAAGCACTTTTGCTCCGTTTAAAGCTTTTTTCTGACCATTTAAAAGTTTCATAACATTTTCTAAAACAAATTCAGGCATATAATCGTTAATTATACCTGATGCTTCTATTAATTTTGTATGATAATCAAATTCTTTTGCCTTCCACTCAAGGTAGAACGGATCAAGAGGTATACAATGTCCACCAAGTCCTGGACCTGGGTAGAATGGCATAAACCCATAAGGTTTAGTTTTAGCTGCATCTATTACTTCCCATATATCTATATTCATTCTTTTACATAAAATAGCCATTTCATTAGCTAAGGCTATATTTACATTTCTAAAAGTATTTTCAAGTATTTTTTCCATTTCAGCTACTGCTGGTGAAGACACTTCTAATATATCTCCCTCAAGCACACTTCTGTATAACATCCCAGCTACTTCTGTACAATCTTTCGTACATCCTCCGACTACCTTAGGAGTGTTTTTTGTGTTGAATTGTTTATTTCCTGGATCAATTCTCTCTGGAGAAAACGCTAAGAAAAAGTCAACTCCACATTTAAGTCCTGATTCTTCAAGTATTGGTTTAAGCACTTCTTCTGTTGTTCCTGGGTATGTAGTACTTTCAAGTACTACGAGCATCCCCCTATGTAAGTACTTAGCTACACTTTTAGTTGATTCAACTACATATGATAAATCTGGTTGTTTGTATAAATCAAGCGGTGTAGGAACTGCTATACATACTGTATCAACATCCTTAACAAAGCTAAAATCTGTAGTAGCTTTAAGTTTTCCTGTCTTTACCAACATTTTTAAATCTTCATCTACAATATCACCAATATAATTACGTCCCTCATTTACCATTTGAACCTTTTTATCTTGAACATCAAACCCTATTACTTCATATCCTACCTTAGCCTTCTCTACAGCTAGTGGCAATCCCACATAGCCAAGTCCAACTACACCAAGTCTAGCTGTTTTGTTTTTTAATTTTAATAATAATTCATCTTTTAATTCAAACATTTTATTACCTCCTATAACCTTAAAGGTCTAATTAAATACATTTACTATCCTATTGCTCGTTCTTTTATAAGCTGGAATCTTTTCTTCCATTAAAGATAATATGTACAGTAAAGGGGAATCTATAGTAATCAATGTAAACTAAGATATGGCTATCTAAATAGCTATAAATTACAAACACTATATTCGCTAAAGACATTTAATTTATAATATAATTCTTCTATTCAAGCATATTTCAAACTAATTTAAATATTTTATTAAAATCCATTCCTTAATCATTTTACATCATTTCTAAAATTATTCAAGTTTTTTATACTTTTATTATTGTATATCTAAGCACATGTTATTATATACTAAATCATTCTTTTTGTATAATTTAAAGGAATATATTAACCATTTATTTATAATTTCTTATGAATTATGCGTTTTCTTTTAATGAGTTTCGTAAATTGAACTCTATATCCTCAGTACTTGACAATATAATCCACTTTAATTAATATAGATAGTAAACTAAGCATAAAAAAGATGACCTCTGCTTATTACAGAAATCATTTCCTTAACTCATAACTAACTGTTCAATTAATGCTTTAGTAAGTATATTTTCACTAACTATCCTAACGCGGTCTAATAATTTTATTAATAAATTTCCTTGTATTTTTACTTGTTATCTTTCTTACAATAATTTTTAGATTATCAATTGTTTTAAGTTTAAGCAATTCTTTCTTATCAATTATATTATATGTGCTTAATTCCTTCTGAATTATTTCATTAATGTCCATTGCTATTTTACTATAGTATTCTCTTTTATAATGTCTAATATTATCAGTAACATCACTTATAGTTTTTATATGTTTATTTACATCGACAATATAAACACCTTCCGTGCTTTCAACAAACCGCTGTAATATTGAATTCATCTTAATATGATGCAAGTACCTATCTTTCTCCAACTTATGCGGCAAATTTACTTCACTACCATTTAATATTATCAATTTAGTAACTGCTGGTATATTTTTTCTTAACCACTTTAAATTTTCTTCAAATCTTTGTTCACTTAAAGGTCCATCAAAATCAAAGTTGTTCTTAAACCACTTAAGAAATTCTAAGTTAAACTTACCTCCATAATTTTCAATTATAAAGTCCCAACAACTCTCATCAGTTAAAGGTAATTTAAAATCTCCATATGTTACTACTAAATTTTTATCACTTTTCGAGCTATAAACGGCATGAGTATAATCCATTAACACGCTATAAACAATTACATCATATTTTAATTCAAAAATACTAGTATCAAAAATGTTAGCATCAAAAAAAGGTATATTCTGTATTAAATACTCTTTATCTTTTTCTGATAATATGTAAGCGCTTCTTAATATTTCACTATGATCTCTATGAATAGAGAATCCCTCATTGTTCATATAGTTAAACTCAGTAGTTATATCTACATTCTTATATTTCAGATAATGATTCAATTGTTTTAAATCACATCCTCCTCGAATTAAACACTTTACATTTCCAATTGTACTGTTATTATTCTTCTTTGTAGTTATATCCGAATTTTTTTTCTGATTTATCCAATTAGGAGTGACAAGTTTTTTAAGCTCTGACGCAACTTCACCACTTATATTTATTTCTGGAAATCCAAGCTGTGAATAAACCCATTGTTCTACACCAAGATTCATAGCCCTACAAGAAAATAAAAAATGGACTAAATTACTTTCTTTAATTGCATAAAAACCACATATCCCATACTCCCCATAATTATCACTAACTTTTATTAAACCCTTTTGAATTTTTGGATCATTTATTAATTGTTCTAGCTCTTCTTTTGATATGCGTTGTTTAGTAAAGTTTAGCTGATTAGTTCTATGTATTAATTCATAAATTCTATCTATACTAGCAGTGCAATCTTTTATAATTTCTACCTTGATATTACTGTTCATTAAAAACTCAATATTTGATGAATATTTAGTACTATCTTCGGTTTTAACTTCTAAAATTTTGTATTGCTTTAGTCTGCTATGAGTTTTATCATCCTTACCTTTAAAAGCTTGAATAGATAAAATATCAGATATATCATCTATGTGTGCAATATTGATTTTAGGATTGTAAAATTTTACTTCTTCTAAATTCATATGATTGTCATCAACAAATAGGACATTTTCTTGTCGTAATTGAGCATTTTCAATTATCTTAGCAACCATTTCGCCTTTTGGATTCCAACTTATTTTAGGAAAAATAAAATATTCCCACAAATTATTCTTCTCTAGTTCATCTTTTACTTTATTAAAATCATTTTTCGAGCAAATTGAATTCATTATTCCTCTATCTATCAATTCTTTAACTATATTTATTTTATCATGATCTAATGTTATCTCTTCTTCACTTAATGTTCCCTTCCAAAATGTGTCATCTAGATCCCAAATCACTAATTTTATTTGATTAATTGATTCTTTTACAAATGATTCTTTTGTCACTAATTTCACCCCTAATTATTTCTATTAATTATTTTTATTGGATTTGCTAACAACTACTAATTATTAAGCCTTTATTAGGTTTTTATAACCTTAGGAACTTAAAACTGCTTGTAAAACTATTTATATATTTAGACATATAATGTCCTATTATTTATCCTCTCAAGTATATCACTGAGCATATTTAACATCAACCTCTTTTATTTTTTCAAAATAAAAAAGCTAGTTTCACTAGCTTTTCATTTAAACTATTTGTTTTGATTATTAAAACATTTACTATAAATCTCTTTAAACATATCATTATCTTTAATAGTTAAAAGATATTTCATAAAAGTTTCTTTAAGGTCATCTCGTTTAAGTGCATATTCCACAGTTGCTTCTAAAAAACCTTCTTTATCTCCCACATCATATCTTCTACCCTCAAAATTATAAGCATACATGTCTTCCTCTGATATTAAAGTTTTTAAAGCATCAGTAAGTTGTATTTCCCCGCCCTTACCTGGTTTTGTATTTTCTAAAATATCAAATATTCTAGGTGTTATAATATATCTTCCTAGTATAGCAATATTTGATGGAGCTTCACTTGCCTTAGGCTTTTCTATAACATCTTTAACCTTATAAACTCTGTCTTCTACTGATATTCCATCTACAATACCATATTTGGAAACTTCACTTTCAGGAACCTCTTGAACTCCAATAATTGAAGTCTCATATTTTGAGTAGCAATCTATAAGTTGTTTTAGGCAAGGTACCTCACTATCTACAACATCATCACCAAGCATTACCGCAAATGGTTCATTTCCAACAAAAGTTTTTGCACAACTTATCGCATGACCTAAACCTTTAGGTTCTTTCTGACGTATATAATAAATATTTGCCAAGTTGGATATATTTTGAACCATCTTTAGAACTTCATCTTTACCATTTTTTTGTAACTGGTATTCAAGTTCAACCGACTTATCAAAATGATCCTCGATAGCTCTTTTATTTCTTCCCGTTATAATTAATATTTCCTCAATTCCGGCTGCAACTGCCTCCTCTATAATATACTGTATTGTTGGTTTATCAACTATTGGCAGCATTTCTTTAGGTTGCGCTTTTGTAGCTGGTAAAAATCTTGTGCCAAGCCCCGCTGCTGGTATTATAGCTTTCTTAACTCTCATAATTCTTCTCCCCTTTAATAAATGCTCTTAATTCTTCTATTGATAATATTATGTCCATTGCCACCCAAAATATTTATTATATTACAATAAATTTTTCTATCAAATCCATTATTTACTTTCAGCAAAAAGTTTTTCTAAATCAATCACAATTTCATCTTTTGCATCTATTTTTTTAGCTATATCCAAATGTATCCTTGCTTGTTCAACATTTTTTACATTTAGATAACACATAACTAGATTTGTGCATATCTCTATAGATTTTGTAACTTCAAATGCTTTCCTAAAATATTGTATTGCCATCTCGTAATTTTCAAGGCAAGCATAATTAATTCCAAATTCATTAATCACCTCAATTAAATCTTTATCAATTGCTACTGCTTCATTTAAATAATATATTGCCTTCTCATAATTTTGTAAATTTCTATAGCAAACAGCGCAATGATAATATATATCTGGTCTATCTCCTAACTGATCTATTAAAGGTATTAAAATTTTAAGTGCCTCTTTAGGATCCGTCTGCACTAACTCTTTTGCTTTTTCAAAACCCGTTATGGTTTCCAATGAATTTTTAAGTTCAACAACATCTAAAGTTTGTTCCCCACCATTCATAGTATAATTTCTTAAAGCCATTAATGCTAAATCATGTTTATTTTCACTATTTAACACTAGTGCCTCATATAAATATGGATTACTATAATTAGTAATAGTTTTAGCTTTTTCTATAAGTTTTAGTTCTTCCTCCTTAAACATAATATTGTTAAGTCTTAATTTATCAACTAAAAGAAAAATTTTATCATAATTATCGGTATTTTCTTCTATAACTAATAATCCTTTTAAAATAATATATGCTTCTTCATAATTTTCATCTTTAATTTCTTTAAATACTACACTTTTAATAAATCCTGTCGAATTTGGTACAGTATTAATGATTTTTTTATACTCTTCATTGTATTTAAATTTCTCATCTGCTCCCAAAACATAAAACATTCCTTCTATAAATAAATTGACTGGGATATTTTTAAAATCTTCCTTTTTCTTTACCTTTTGGATTATCTCATTAGTTCTCACAGGGAAATAAATATCATTCAAAATTACAAAATCATTAATTTTACTATTCTTTTTTATTTCTAAAAAAAGAAGTGCTGCTAATTTTTCCGAAAAATATGTTTTGCTATCCATGTTTATACCTTCCTAACAATCTTTAATTTGTGCCTGCCTTGTCAATTATCACCATAACGTTCTCTCTTAGATTTATTATCTTTTTAGATGCATTTTCTAAAGAATCTCCCTTAACCGATAGATAAATTTTCATTTTCGGTTCAGTACCTGATGGTCTAACTACAAACCAAGAACCATCCTCTAATACAAATTTTAATACATTTGATTTTGGTAATTCGATGGACTTTTCAGTCCTGCTAATTAAATCTATTTCTAAACCCAATTTATAATCCATTTTTTTTAAGATCCTGGTATTGTTTATGGCTTCATTTTTTGAATTTCTTAAATTTTCTAATATCTTACTTATTTTATCTGCGCCATCTTTTCCTTTAAGTTCTATTGAAACTAAACTTTCTTTATAATATCCATGTTCTTTATAAATATCTATTAAAGCATCATACAAACTTAGACCTTTATTTTTGTAGTAAAGTGTCATTTCGCAAATTAGCATTGCTGCTATAACTGCATCTTTATCTCTCACAAAATTTCCTGCTAAATAACCAAAACTTTCTTCAAATCCAAATATAAAGTCTTTCTCACATGTCTTCTCAAATTCTTTGATTTTTTCTCCGATATATTTAAAACCTGTAAGCACATCTAACACTTCTACATTATATTTTTTAGAAATATTATCTACCATATCTGTAGTAACAATAGTTTTTATTACTACACCATCCCTTGGCAATTGATCCATTTCGCTTAATGAATTTAGTATATAATTACTTAATAATACTCCTGTCTGATTCCCAGACAGTACCTTGTACTTTCCTTCATCGCCCTTAACTACTACTCCAATTCTATCACAATCAGGGTCTGTACCAAAAATAATGTCTGGATTAATGTCATTTGCCATTTCTAACGCTAGTTCAAACACCTTTGGTTCTTCTGGGTTAGGATATGGCACTGTAGGAAAATCTCCATTTGGCATCTCTTGCTCTTTCACAACAAATAAATTATTATAACCTAATTCTTTTAAAACTCTTCTCACAGGTAGATTTCCAGATCCATGAATAGGAGTATAAATTATTTTTAAATCGCTGGCATATTTATTAACCAAGTCTTTTCTTATAGTTAAATTTTTAACCTTATCCATATATGACAAATAAATGTTTTCTCCAATGATTTTTAACATTCCATTTTGTTTTGCATTATCAAAACCCATATTTTTAACTTTAGAAAAATCTTCTACGCTACCAACACAAGTTATTATGTCTTTTGCAACTTCATCAGTAACTTGTCCCCCATCTTCTCCATAAACCTTATACCCATTATATTCTTTAGGATTATGCGATGCAGTAATAACAATTCCAGCCTTGCTTTTTAATTCACGAACAGCATAAGATAAAATTGGTGTTGGTGTTAATTCTTCAAATAAATTCACCGAGATACCATTTCCACAAAGCGTTTCTGCAGCAGCTTTTGCAAACTCTATTGACATATTTCTTGAATCATATGCTATAGTAACTGAAATTTTTTCAGTGTATTTTGATTTTAAATAATCAGATAAACCCTGAGTTGCTTTACCTATTGTATGTATATTCATTCTGTTCGTACCTGCACCAATTATTCCTCTTAGCCCTCCAGTACCAAACTCTAAATCTTTATAAAATCTATCTTCAATTTCTTTTTCATCTTGTAATTGCGAAATTTCTTTCTTTAATTCCGCCTCTATAAAATTTGAATTAATCCACTTTTCATATTTATCTTTATACGTCATATATATTGACCTCCTTATACTTATCTATGGAAAATAGCAATTGCTATCCTGCCTATTGTTTTGTATTAACATGCCTTTAGTCTATCATATTATACTATCAACCGATTACAAATAAAAGGTATTGTTAATGTCTTTATTATGAATTATTATTTTCTTAAGATTTTAAATACGATTATTGTGTTTTATTTTATAATTATAAAGGATTATAATTGCAATTGCATATCTAAT
This sequence comes from Clostridium estertheticum subsp. estertheticum, assembly GCF_001877035.1. Lineage (NCBI taxonomy): Bacteria > Bacillati > Bacillota > Clostridia > Eubacteriales > Clostridiaceae > Clostridium > Clostridium estertheticum. The sequence goes on from NZ_CP015756.1 coordinate 2,697,474, forward strand.
CCTCTATAATTATAAATTGGCTGAATGAATATTTTTTAAATAGCGATTTAAATAGTTAATATAAATTCTTTTGAAAGGGGTGTATAAAATGTATAGATTAAATCAAAATGAAACTCCATTATTTGATGCTTTAATGGAATATGTTGACAGAGATACCTTACCTTTTCATGTACCTGGTCATAAAAAAGGTTTAGGAGCTGATGAACAATTCAAAAAATTTATGGGAGAAAATCCTTTTAAGATTGACGTTACAGTTTTTAAACTAGTTGACAGTTTTCACCACCCAACCGGCCCAATTAAAAAAGCTCAGGAATTAGCAGCAGATGCCTATGGTGCTGATGCATCATTTTTCTCAGTTCATGGAACTTCTGGTGCAATTCAAGCTATGATTATGTCTGTAGTTGGATCTGGCGATAAAATCATTGTACCTAGGAATGTACATAAATCAATAACTGGCGGTATCATTTTATCAGGTGCGGTACCAGTTTATATGCAACCAGAGCTAGATAAAAAAATAGGAGTTGCTCATGGGGTTTCTCCAGAGACAGTTGAAGAAACCTTAAAGAATAATCCTGATGCAAAAGCTGTACTTATAATTAACCCTACATATTATGGCGTTTCCACTGACATTAAAAAAATTGCAGATATGGTTCATGAATATGACATCCCACTTATAGTTGATGAAGCTCATGGCCCTCATCTTAAGTTTAATAGCAGATTACCAATGTCCGCAATGGAAGCTGGCGCAGATATATGTGCTCAAAGTACGCATAAAATTATAGGATCCTTAACCCAAAGTTCAATGCTCCATGTTAATTCTAAGCTTGTGAGCCCTGCTAGAGTTAAGCAACTGATAAATCTTATGCACACAACGTCACCTTCATACATACTAATGGCATCCCTTGATTGTGCAAGAAGGCAAATTGCATTAAATGGGACAGAGCTACTCGAAAAAACTATTGATTTATGTAATTATGTAAGAAGCGAAGTAAATAAAATACCTGGATTTTATTGTTTTGGTGAAGAAATTTTAAATGGCTTTGGAACTTATGATTTCGATCCAACTAAAATCACAATAACATGTCGTGAACTCGGCATAACAGGTTATGACTTAGATATGATACTTTCTAATAAATATCACATACAAATGGAGTTATCTGATATTTATAATATATTAGCAGTTGGATCCTTTGGTGATACAAGAGATGGAATGGATCAATTACTAAAGGCCCTAGGAGAAATAAGTTATGAATATTATGGTAAGGGTACAAAAAAAATTGATTTCATTGATATACCTAGTATTCCAGAGCAAGTTCAAATTCCTAGGGAAGCATTCAATAGTGTAAATACCGCTGTTGAAATCAAGAAAAGTGTTGGTATGATAAGCGGCGAATTCTTAATGGCTTATCCACCTGGTATTCCAGTTCTTTGCCCAGGTGAGAGAATAACACAAGAGATTGTAGATTATGTTGAAAAGTTAAAAAATACTGGATTGTATGTTCAAGGAACCGAAGACCCTGAAGTTGAATATATAAAAGTTGTTCTTGAAGAAGATGCAGTGTACATAACTGTCGACTAGAACTAAAAAGAACTCCAATTTTGGAGTTCTTTTTAGTTCTAGTCATAATTTTATATCTTCCAAATCTTCCTCGGTAAAAACCTTTATGCCCTTTGATAACAATAACTCAGCAGCAACTCCATTACCTGGCCTTAGAGTACTGCTAAATGTTCCATCATATATTTTAGAAACTCCACAAGAGGGACTTCTCGCCTTCAAAATAGCCGTAGTAGCTCCTATTCCCTCTGCTATTTTAAGAGTTTCATAAGCACCTTTTAAAAAGCTTGAAGTTATATCGTTATTTTTCGCTCCAATAATTGTTGCTTTGCCCTCTATTACATCAAGACCACTTCCATTTAAAATTTCACAAGGTTCTCTTGGAGTCGCTAAACCTCCAAGCTGTTCTGGACAAACAGGAAGAGCTTTCCCTTCATTTAGTAGTTTAAGCACTCGAGTATCTAAATTATTACTACCATCATACCTACAATTAATACCGCATAAACAAGAACTTACAATAATCATATCTACCATCCTTTATTGGGCTTTTATTTAATTTCAGCGACTGTAACTCCACTACCGCCTTCCCCATAATTACCCAATCTATATGCTTTAACATGACCATGCCTCTTTAGCATATCTGTGATAGACTTCCTTAAAACTCCTGTTCCCTTACCATGAATAATGGTAACTTCTTTAAGTCCGCCTAAACAAGCTTCATCTAAGTACTTATCAACAGTAAAAATAGCCTCCTCAGAATCCATACCTCTTAGATCTACAGATGTTGATACATTGCTTAGATTTAGTTTCATTTCTCGCTTTTTTATCTTAGCTTTTTTCTTATCTTCCGCAGAAAGCTTTGATACACGCAAATCCTCTACTTTAACATTTATCTTCATAATACCAGCCTGAACCTGGACCTCACCTTTTTTATCAGGTTTTGAAATTACAATTACCTTTTGGTTAAGAGATGGCAAATAAACCTCTTCCCCTTGTTTTACATTTTTCACTTTTTCTCCTAGAGTCTCATTGTTTTTTTCTACATGGATCTCTATACTATCAAGCTTATTTTTAATTTTAAGTCTTTCCTCTTCAAGCTTTTGCCTTGCCTCAGAGGAATATCCTAGTTTTTCTAGTTCTCTCATATTTTTAAGAATAACATCTGACTCTTCCTTAGCATTTTTTATAAGTCTCTTTGCTTCTCTTTGAGCTTCATACATTGCATTTTCTCTTATGTTTTCAAGTTTATATAATTTTTCTTGGTACTTATCTTTTAACTTGCTAGCTTCTAGTTTCAAAGCCTCAGACTCCCTAGCATCTCTCTCTACCTTTATGCTTTTTTCTTGCAAACTTTGTACTAATTCTTCAAATTCCAATGTCTCTTTAGAAATATTTTCTCTAGCACTTTTTATAATGTAATCAGGAAGTCCTAATCTTTTTGAAATTTCAAAAGCATTTGATTTACCTGGCACTCCTATTATTAATCTATAAGTTGGGCTTAACGTGTCAACATTAAATTCTACAGACGCATTTTCCACCCCTGAAGTTTTTAGCGCATATCCCTTTAATTCACTATAATGAGTAGTTGCAACAACTTTTGTACCTCTTGATCTTAAGTTTTCTAGAATTGAAACAGCAAGAGCTGCTCCTTCAGTAGGATCTGTACCAGCTCCTAATTCATCAAATAGAGCTAATGATTTTATATCTGCTTTTGCAATTATATTTACTATATTAGTCATATGAGAAGAAAAGGTGGATAAGCTTTGCTCTATGCTTTGCTCATCGCCTATATCTGCGAATATTTCATCAAAAAAGCTAACCATAGAACCTTCTCTTGCTGGGATTAAAAATCCACTCATAGCCATTAACTGAATTAAACCAACAGTTTTTAATGTTACTGTTTTACCACCTGTATTTGGTCCTGTTATTACAAGGGACGTAAATTCTCCTCCTAAGTATATATTACTAGGTACAACAACTTTTGGATCTATAAGCGGATGCCTTGCCTCAGTTATATCTATTACTCCATCTTCATTAACCTTTGGAATAATGGCATTAATTTCCAGTGCATACCCTGCCTTTGCAAATATAAAATCTAATTCCCATACTATATTCGCATTATTTGAAACAATATTTATATTTTCATATATTTTATAGGAAAGTTCTGCTAAAATCCTCTCAACCTCAGCTTTTTCCTTTAGCATTATTTCCTTAATTTCATTATTTAAATTTACTAAGCTCATTGGCTCAATAAAGAGTGTAGCTCCTGAAGAACTTTGGTCATGCACAATTCCTGGAACACTCCCTTTATGTTCTATTTTAACGGGAATTACGTATCTATCCCCTCTTATAGTGTAAAGACTTTCTTGAAGATACCTTGCATAAGTCCTAACTAATGAAGTTACCTTATCCTTTACAGAGGCATTTTTATCTTTTAGAGATTTTCTTAAACTAAAAAGTAAACTACTAGCCCTATCAGAAATTTCTTCATCACTAATTATAGCCATAAAAATTTCATCTTCTAATTTTTTTATTGGAACAATACCAATACATATATCCTCTAAAACTCTAGAGGACAATTCATCTGTCTTATTACCAACATAATTCTGAAATAATCTAGCACATCGTAGCATTTGAGCTATCCGTATTAGCTGCATTGGCATAAGTGATGCTTCCTTTGATGCTCTTATTATCGCAGATCGGACATCATATATTCCCTCAAAAGGGGCACTTCCTTTTCTTGATAAAAGAAGTAATGCCTCATTAGTTTCTTGTAAGTGTTCTTTTACTTCATAAACATTTGTGTAAGGCTCCAAATTGTCTATAATATCTTTACCTGCCGTAGTATGCGTGTATGCCTTAATTTTTTCTTTGATTTTATAATATTCTAAAACTTTTAATGATTTTGTATTCATGATCCACCGTCTTCCCTTTGTTAAAAAATTTAAATTTATTGACTTATATATTTTGGATTATTCAACGCCTCTTTTATAATGACCTCTTGTATAATTTTTAAAATCTCCTGGCCACTCTTTGCTAATATAATTTGTAAGAACTTCAATAGTTTCATCATAACTTTCTTCTATAAAATCTAATCTAAATGAAGTAATTTTATTCTTTTTAATTTCCTCAATACTAGGTATCAAGTTAACAGGAACATTATTGTAGATATAACTTCTACAATATTTGTCAGTATTTATACTAAACTCTATACCTTTTCTATCTTTAAGTGTATAAGATCCTTTACTACAATTACCTAGGCAAGTTTTATTTTCACTCTTGTCGCCAAAAACGCTACCAATAGCGCAATACTCGCTAACCATAAGTTCATATTTTCCGTATACCATAATTTGAAGTGGAAGCGAACTTTTATATGCAATTTTTTTTATTTCTGCTGCATTTAATTCAGCACTAATACAAGTTCCAGCAAGGAAATCTTTATAAAAATCTCCTGCATAACTATTAAAAATATTTAATTTATAATCACCAATAACCATTGTTCTTTTATTAAATCTACTAATTATTCCTAAATTAGCAGTTATAATACCTTTTATATTACATAGATTATTTTCTATAAACTCACAAACACTTTCAAATTCACCCTTAATAATATTAGGAACCTTAATGTAAATATTTACATCCTTTATATTTAGGTCCATTGTGCATCCACGCATAAAAGGATTTATAGCAATATTATTAAATCCCATTTGTGTTGCAGCCTTTAATTGCGAAGTCGTTGAAACTACAATGAGAGTTTCAGGCATGATTTTATCTTTTTCCTGTGTTACTTCTATCTCTTTATTATCTTCTTGTAGTGCAAGTCCTTTATTATAATTAATCTGTGTATTAGTATTCTCTCGTTTATATTTTTCTATTATAAAATTTTGCACAGACTCCACTAATTCTCGCCTTACTAAATTTAATGAGGACATTTTCATAAATCCATCCTGGAAGCTTTCAAAAGTCACCTCATTTATTAAAAAAGGTGTATCCCCTGTTTTGGATAAACTCTTAATTACTCGTTCTTTATCTAGTGGCTTATTTATCGCTTCTTGAACAAGTTCTCCTATCATTTCAAAAGTTCTACCAAGATAATTCGTACTAATTCTTAGAGGTTTATTCACACTAAATTCTATTAAAAGATTTATTCCAATTTTCCTTCTATATTTATCACTATAACTTTCTGCGAGCTTATTCATTAATAAAACATCTGTTATTTTATATAAGAAGTCTCCAGATTTAAATTTAGTTGGTTTTAATAAAACCCTATCACCTTTTAGTGCAACTTCTACATCTACTCCATCCTTTATAATTTTAGATATTGTAAAGCCATCCTCAAGGAACATTACACCATCTTTTAAAGCAACATCTTCTAAAAGTGTTACCATTAAATCACTTCCGGCTATACCAATTGGAATTCCAGAATTTTTAGGAACTTTGTATGCCATCATATCTTTTCCTTTATTACCATACAAATACGCCTTTGAAAATCCTTCTCTGTTAAATAATTGAGTTAAGACTTTAGTATCCTTATCTAATTTTTGTATCTTATTATTATTATAAATATTATTAAGCGCACGTCTATATATTTCCACTGTACCTGCAACATATTCTGCTCTTTTCATTCTTCCTTCAATTTTAAGTGAGGATGTACCACTTGCAACTATGTCTTTTAAACTATCTAGTGTGCAAGTATCCTTAGGGCTTAAAAGATATGCTTTATGTTCTTTGTTATTAGCCTTATCTATCAGCGTATATGGTAATCTACATGGTTGGGCACATCTGCCTCTATTTCCACTTCTACCGCCAATAATGCTACTCATAAGACACTGTCCTGAATAACATATACATAAAGCTCCATGAACAAAAACTTCTGTTTCCACATTTAAAGTATTAGATATATAATCAATTTCTTCTAAACTAAGCTCCCTTGACAAAACTATTCTTTTAAACCCAATCTTCTTTAAAAATAAGGCAGCTTCTCCATTGTGAACAGTCATTTGCGTTGACGCATGCAATTCAAAATCCGGAAAATTGTTTCTTATCAAATATATTAACCCAGTATCTTGGACAAGCAAGGCATCAACTCCAATGCTATATAAAAATCCTACATACTCCATAACTTCTTTTAATTCATTATCCTTTGCTAGCGTATTTAAAGTAACATATACGCGTACCCCATAAATATGGCAATAATCTACTGCAAGAGTTATATTTTCTTCATCAAAATTAGAAGCATAAGCTCTTGCCGAGAACTTACTCCCTCCCATATAAATTGCGTCTGCTCCCATTTGCACTGCTGCATATACACTTTCCATACTGCCAGCAGGTGCTAATAATTCAATCTTCTTCATTTGCATCTCTCCTAATAAGTCTTCTATATCCTATTATACAATAAATGTCGCAATTAATTAAGTCATTAAAAAATTTTACATTAATATAACCGTCTATTTTCATGTTTTATGATAATGGACACAACAAAAATAATGGAATATAATTAAAAATAGACTAACTTACTTCTTATTTATTATTTGAGAAAGCTTAGTACAAAAAATTGCTAATGGAGATATGAATATGACGATAAAAAATAATATTAGAAATATTGGAATAGTAGCTCATGTAGATGCTGGTAAAACAACTTTAACCGAGCAACTACTTTACCAAAGTGGTTCTAGCAGGATTCTAGGTAGCGTAGATAAGGGTACAACCCATACAGATTCTTTAGCTATGGAAAAACAAAGAGGTATTTCAGTTAAGGCTGCTGAAACAGATTTCACTTACAAAGGAACTAATGTACATGTTATAGATACTCCCGGTCATATTGATTTTAGTTCTGAAGTAGAAAGAAGTATAGGCGTTCTTGATGGAGCTATAGTTGTATTATCATCTGTCGAAGGAGTCCAACCTCAAACAGAGGTATATTTTAATGCTTTAAAAGAATTAAATACACCTTCAATATTTTTTATAAACAAACTTGACCGTATAGGAGCATCTCCCTATAAAACTATTAAAGATATGAAAAAGCTTCTAACTAATAAACTTATACCACTACAATTAGTTTATGAAGAAAACAACGAATTTATTGTTAAGAACATGTTTGACAATGTAGATTTCGCAAAAAATATATTAGACATAAAAGATGAATCCTTTAAACAATTACTTGAAGATATAATAGACATACTGGGTAATAATAATGAGGAAATTTTAAATCAATTCTTTGGCGAGACTTTAACCCTAGGAATGTTAAAAAATGAGATAACATTGCAAGCAAATAGTGGCCAAATTTACCCTGTGCTATATGGCATAGCACTGAGAGGTGAAGGAATTAAAGACTTGCTTAACAGCATAGTAGAATATCTCCCAGGACCTGAGAATTTAGATGATTTAGGACTCTCAGCCCTTGTATATAAAATATCTCATAACAAAACCTTAGGTACAATAGCTCATATAAAAATATTTAGTGGATCAATATCTACTAGAGATGATATTCTAAATGTAACTACAAACAAAAGAGAAAAGATTACTATGATTAAAAAAGTGGTCAATCAAAAATCAATTGATGTATCATCCGCAAGCAGCAGTGATTTGGTAATGGTGAGTGGCTTAAATTGTAGTACCTATGATATCCTTGGAAGCAAAACTCATATTCCGACTCTTAAAACTATCGCAACGCCTCTTCTCACACTAAGAATTTATTCGAAAGTTCAGGAAGACTATGTAACTTTGGTTGAAGCTTTAACAATACTTCAAGAGGAAGATCCTCTTCTTAACATGGAATGGATAAAAGAGAAAAAAGAAATTCATCTTAGAATTATGGGTAAAATTCAAATTGAATATATTGAAGATATTTTAATGGAAAGATTTAATGTGCAAGTTACTTTTGGTCCCCCCTCTGTTATCTACAGAGAAACTCCTATAACAAGCGGCTATGGTGAATCGCGTTACACTATGCCTAAACCCTGCTGGGCTATAGTTGAATTCTTAATTGAGCCACTTCCAAAAGGAAGTGGACTTATTTATGAATCAAAGGTTCGAACTGAAAAGGTAAAAATAAAATATCAAAGAGAAATAGAAGATAATCTCGATAAAATTTTAAGTCAAGGCATTTACGGTTGGCCAGTTACGGATTTAAAAATAACCTTCACTAGTGGTGAAGACCATGTTATGCATTCACGTTCAGGTGACTTTGCCGCATCCTCTGCAATGGGGATCATGAGAGGCCTACGTGAGATAGGCACTACCCTACTTGAGCCCATAATTAATTTTAGAATTACAGTACCTGAGAATGTAGGTGGAAGAGTTTTAAACGATATTATAAAAATGCGTGGTAGCTTTGAAACACCATTTATACATAACGACACATTTACAATAGAGGGTAAAATGCCTGTATCTACTTCCCTTGAATATCCCAGTAACCTTAGTAAAATCGCTTCCGGAAAAGCAATAATCACAACCGGTTTTTCAGGTTATGAACCCTGCTCCTTAGAAATAGGAGCCACAAGGGAAAGAATTGGTGTAAACCCACTAGATAGAGCTAAATTTATACTCTCTGTTAGAAATGCATTATAAAAATACTCATTTTTGAAGAAAAATCACAAATATAATTTGCAAGTAACAATACCAAATATTTGCAATATGTATTTACGTCCTGTACAATTAAATAATGTCATAATTGTAAAAATAAAGGATGATAATCTATGAAAGAAAAAAAGTCAGTTATTGCATTTTTAATTATTACGTTTATGTTGAGTAGTATCATCTATGTTATTTGGATTATGGGCGGAGAGGCGGCTACCAGATCAGGAATATCTGTATTATTGATGTGGTGTCCAGCAGTTGCTACATTTATTGTGTGTAGAAAATATTATAAAAAAGAAAATTTACTTGGATTGAATAAATGTAAGTTATCTTTCATCTTAACTGCAATTATTGTACCCATGGTATATTTGGGTTTGTCCTATGGTACCTATTGGTTGATAAACAAAGAATCATTTACAGGTGATTTAAACATATTCTCTTCGGTTTCTTCATCATATACAAATAAATTAAGTCATCGTTCGGTGGTAACAGTTATTACTCTTGTTATAGGGATTTTCACATCAATTATAACTGCTACTGGAGAAGAAATCGGTTGGCGAGGCTTCCTTCTGCCACAATTGACAAAAATTTGGAATGTTAAGGTAGCGGTTATTGTCAGTGGACTAATTTGGGCTCTATGGCATATGCCAATTATGATCGCGGGATTATATCTTCCAGGAACGCCGCTATGGTTTAAATTGCCTATGTTTGTGATTGAAGTAATTGCCATAACAGTAATTATGTCAGTTTTGAGATTAAAATCCAAGAGTGTCTGGCCTGCCATTTTACTTCATGCAAGTCATAACTATTTCGATCAGGCTATCTTTGGGACGTTAACTAACAGCATTAACAAGTCTTATTATGTGGGAGAAACGGGTATAATTACGGTCATAGTATCGATACTGGTTGCAATCATCACGGTAATGCTTTTTAGAAAAACAATGCCAGACATGAGCCAGTCCATTTATAGATGATTTTGTACCCAATACTTGAATATTCTACTATACTCCCTAAACAATTTCTAATTGTTTAGTCTTTGATAATTTTTTCGTATATTATGCTAACAAAATTGTATGTTGCGTAAAATGCATTGAATAAGCTCTAGTAATTCTTAATTTATTTTATCTATATATGCGTAAAAAAACACGCATGTTTGAGCGTAAGCGAGTTTGCGTGTTTTAGCAGATGTAGATAAAATAAATTTTAGAATTTCTAAGCGAAATGAGTGCATTGGAGCAATATACAATTCTCGTTATAGCATAACAATAGAAACATTTTAATTAAGAATTTCTAGATAAATTTTGTATAAATCATTGGTTAGTTTATCGTAGTTAAAATTTTCATTAACATAATTTTTCAGCTTATTATCCTTTCGTTTTTCAAATCCACTCTTTACTGCACTTAGTATACTATTATTATCATAGGGGTCACAATAAAAAGCCATTTCTTTAAAATATTCTTTTGCACACCCCCCCTTAGTTGAAACAATATTGCACCCACTTGCCGCTGCTTCAAGAGATGATAAACCAGGCATTCCTACAAAACTTGGATTTACGTGCACCTTTGCAAATCTATATGCATTGTATACATTATAATTATCCATAAATCCTAAATAGACTACATTCTTAAAATTAGTACATTCTTTAAGATACTCATTGTCGTTTACATTTCCTATTAAAACTAATTGTTTTCCAAGCTCTGCACATATTTTACATAAAGCAAGTTGATTTTTGCTTTCGCTTATTCTTCCAACACATAAAACATAATTATTTAAATTATATCTCTCTTTAAAATCATATAAAGGTATATCATCATTTTCTACTTCTACACCAGTGTATATAACTTCATTATATACACTAACGTGAAATTCACTCTTAATAAGCTCCTTTTCTAATTCACTATTACAAATAATAGCTTTACTCCTTTTTAAAATCTCCTCTTTATAACTGCTACACTTTTCATATAACTTCATACTTTCAACCTCATTGTTTATCATATGATATTTTTTCATATCCCAGTGCATAGGAGAAATCACTAAGCTTTTTTTATAAAACTGTGCAATCTTGTAATATCTATATGTTTCCCCTGCGGTGTCAATGTTAAATAAATGTACTATATCATAACTAGAATAATCATATATTCCACCATCATTTATATCTACAGTTACCCCTAATTTACGCAAATACTCAGCTGTTTTAATCACTTTCATAGAATCCACTGCAAAATTTCTATAATAATCTTGTCTAACGCACAATAGAACTTTCATTAGGCATTTCCCCCTATCTCTTGCTACTTTTACAATATAACTATGCTAATACATATCTATTTATCACCTTTTAACAAACATGTTTAATATATTTGATCCATTTTCTATACTTTTATTTATATACTATTAGTTTATACTGTAAAAGTTTCTATATAGTTATGAAAGTTTATTATGTTAATATAATTAAATAACAAATCTATGCCTCAGACACAATAAAAACACCTATAATATCTATAGATGTTTTATCATAATAAATAATGCCTATTGAATTATGCCTAATATAATCCAATAATTTTCCACCATACTAAACCTCCACCAATCCATATAATAAAGTATACTATTCCAAGAATAAAGTTTAAACTCCACCATTTATTCTGACTTACATAACCTGAACCAAAAAGAATAGGTGCAGGACCACTACTATAATGAGTTGTTGAAGCAAATAGATTTCCAAATACTCCTAAACTTATAGCTGCAAGCATAGGTGGAACTCCTCCTGCTATTGCAACTCCAAGAAATGCTGAATACATAGCACTTACATGTGCTGTTGAACTTGCAAAAATATAGTGACTATAGAAATAAGCTAAAAGTAGAACAATTAAAATAATAGGCCAACTAAATCCCTTTACATTTTGTCCAATTGCATTACTAAGCCATGGTATTAGCCCAAGTTTATTAAGCTGAGTTGCCATCATAACAAGTACAGAGAACCACATGAGTGTATCCCAAGCTCCCTTTTCACTTTTTACATCATCCCAAGTTAGAACTTCGGTAGTTAAAAGAAGAGAAAGGCCAATAAATGCTGTAAGTGTTGCATCTATATTAGTTATAGTTCCTGTTACCCATAAAAGAAGTACTATAACAAATATTAATGCCATAAATTTTTCACTTCTTTTAAGAGGTCCCATTTCTTTTAGAGCATCCTTTGCAAATTTTGGTGCATTAGGTGTACTTTTAATTTCTGGCGCATATAGTTTATAAATTATAAGAGGTATTAATATAAGAGAAATAACACCTGGAACAACAGCCGCTATAAACCAACCAAGCCAAGTAATTTGAACTCCAAAAGTTGCAGCAAGACTCTGAGCTAATGGATTAGCTGCCATTGCTGTCATAAACATTGCAGAAGTTATAATATCTCCATGAAATTCACAGAATATAAGAAAAGATCCTATTTTCCTTTCAGTTCCATCCTCAGGTTTCGAACCAAAAGCTTCCGAAAGAGATTTTATGATAGGATAAATTATTCCACCTGCTCTTGCTGTGTTACTTGGAGTAGCAGGTGCTATTACAAGATCACAGAAAATAATTGAATAACAAAGCCCAAGGGTCTTTTTCCCGAATGATTTTACAAATAGATAAGCGACTCTTGTTCCGAGACCTGTTTTTATGAAACCTCTCGAAATAAAGAATGCCATAACTATAAGCCATATACTACTATTGCCAAAACCTTCAATTGCAATTTTGGTAGTTACAGTTCCCGTTAGAATTGATACAGTTAATCCTATTATAGACAACGCTCCAATTGGAAACGGTTTTAAAATACATCCTACGATTGTTGCAACAAAAATTGCAAGCATGTGCCAGGCCTGAGGTTTAACTCCAATAGGTGCTGGTATAAACCATATAATAATACCTACGATAATTGCTATTAAAAACTTAATATACTTTTCAGAATATAACGAATTACTAGAACTTTTTGTCATAATTAAAGCTCCCTTATTTTACTTATTTGTAAATATTTTGGCTTCCGTATCTTAATTTATAAGGGGGGCTTGTACTTAATTAATACGCCCCCCTATTTAATTTTACTAGGTTATTTTGCTATTCTATTTTTGATATTTTTTTCTTTCTGTCTCATAAAGATTATTACCTTCACTGTCTATTACAACAACGGCCGGGAAATCTACTACCGTAAGTTTCCTAACGGCTTCTGGACCCAAATCTTCAAAAGCAATAATTTCACATTCTTTTATTGATTTAGAAATGAGAGCTCCAGCTCCTCCTATTGCAGCAAAATAAATAGCGCCATTTTTCTTCATTGAATCTACTACAGTTTTGCTTCTAAGTCCTTTTCCAATCATTCCAGTAAGACCTAGTTCAAGAAGTGGAACAGTCAAATCATCCATTCTATAACTAGTAGTTGGACCAGCAGACCCTATTACATTTCCAGGTTTAGTTGGAGCAGGTCCTACATAATATATAATAGCATCTTTTGGATCAAAAGGTAATTTTTCACCATTGTTAATTGCATCTACTAACCTTTGATGAGCTGCATCTCTTCCTGTATACATAGTTCCTGATATTAAGACACTATCTCCTGATTTTAAATCCTTTAACTTCTCCTGTGTTAATGGAGTAGTTATATGTTTGATTTCCATTTTTACCCCTCCCTATATTATTGTTATTGCATGTCTTGCAACATGACAATTAATATTTACTGCCACTGGTAATCCAGCAATATGTGTTGCAAAAGCTTCCACATTAACGGCAAGGGCTGTAGTATTTCCACCTAGTCCTTGAGGTCCTATTCCTAGTGCATTAATTTTTTCTAATAAAGTTAACTCAATTTCTTTTAAATGCTCAGTTTTATTATGACTACCAATATCTCTTGTTAAAGCTTTCTTAGCAAGATACATTGCTTTATCTGATGTACCTCCAATCCCAACACCTACAACAATAGGTGGACATGGATTTGGACCTGCAAGTGAAACCGCTTCTACAACAAAATCAAGTACACCAGCTAGCCCATCTGATGGTTTAAGCATTTTTAATCTACTCATATTTTCACTACCAAAACCTTTTGGTGCTAATGTTACTTTGACTTTATCACCTGGCACAATATCATAATAGATTACAGCAGGAGTATTATCTCCTGTGTTTTTTCGTTTTAAAGGATCTTCTACAACGGATTTTCTTAAATATCCTTCTTTATATCCACGTCGTACTCCTTCATTAATGGCATCTGTAATATTTCCACCTATTAACTCAACTTCTTGACCTACTTCTACAAATACTACAGCCATACCTGTATCCTGACAAATTGGAACTTGATCATTTTTCGCAATTTCAGCATTTTTAAGTAAATTACTTATTATATCTTTTCCTACAGGAGATGTTTCTTCCTTTTCGGCTTTGTGAAAGGCGCATAATACGTCTTCTCCCACATAAAAATTAGTTTTAATACTCATGTCTTTTAAAGCATTTTCAATTTCTTTTACATCAACTTTACGCATGAACCAACAACTCCTTCCATTTTTTTAATTCTCTAAGCAACGGTCTATTTTTTTTATATCATCTTCTTTCAAACTATATTACATTTAGTTTGATTATTTATTATTTTCTCTTCCATGAGTATAATGAGGTAACAACATAGGAGAGATTTTATCTGTAATTATACCATTTTTGCAAAGACTCTTGTGGTATTTTTTAACATGGTTAAGACTAAGTTCCTTTACATTAACATTTTTACAATTTTGGCCCGCATGTGACCCTGCTCTACGTCCAAAAACAATAATATCTAATAATGAATTACCCATTAACCTATTACTACCGTGGATTCCCCCTGAAGCTTCTCCTGCCACATAAAGGTTTTCTACCTTAGTTTGACCATTTTCATCAATTAAAAGTCCTCCATTTTGATAATGGAGTGTTGGATATACGAGAATTGGATCTATTCTCATATCAATACCAAATTTTTGATACATTCTTAGCATTGCTGGAAGTCTTTTTTCAATTGTTCCTTCACCATTAATTAATTCTATTAAAGGAGTATCTAGCCATATGCCTTTTTCACCTGCAGCTGTATCAATACCTTTATTTCTTATATGGCATTCTCTAATTAATGCAGATGTTTCCACATCTCTGGTTTCAAGATGGTAAGTAAATTGCTCACCATCAATATTTAGAGGTGTCGCCCCTAAACTACGAACCTTCTCCGTAACAAGTGCTCCAAAAATTTGTGGAGGATATGCTACTCCTGTAGGGTGATACTGCACAGCATCTGCGAAAATGAGTTCAGCTCCTGCTCTATATCCAAGTACTAACCCATCTGCTGTAGCACCATAATGATTTGTTGTAGGAAAACCTTGATAATGAAGTCGTCCGGCACCTCCTGTGGTTATAATAACAGTTTTAGCTCTTGCTATTAGATATTCCTCTGTTTCTATATTAAATAATACAGCTCCAGCAGCTTTGCCATCCTTGTCTAGGATTATCTCCACAGCAGGTGAGAATTCTACCACTTCGATACCTTTGTTAATAACTTCATCCCTAAGGACACGCATGATTTCAGCTCCTGAATAGTCGGCAGCAGCATGCATTCTTTTTCTTGAAGTTCCACCTCCATGAGTAGTGACCATAGTACCATCTTTTTCTTTATCAAACATTACTCCAAGTTCATTCAACCATTTTATTGCTCCTGGAGCATCCATTACAAGAGCATTAACAAGTTCTTTTTTATTTGTAAAATGTCCGCCTCCCATTACATCCATGTAATGTTTTGCAGGAGAATCATCTGGCTTATCTGCAGCCTGTATTCCACCTTCAGCCATCATCGTATTGGCATCACCAAAACGTAATTTTGTGGCAATCAATACATTGGCTCCTGTTTTGTGGGCTTCTAGAGCTGCTGATGCTCCAGCTCCTCCTCCACCTATTATCAAAACATCTACATCATAATCTACTTTAGTTAAATCCATATCTAAATTTTGAAGTCTGCTTTTAGCTTCAATAAGTTCTGCAAGTTGTAATGGAACCTTAGATCCTTTGCTCGGTCCAACACTTAGATTTTTGAACTCTTCTTCCTTATAATCCGGATAATTTTCCTTTAATATATCTTCCTTTTCCTTAGCACTCATCCTCGGAAACTGGACTCCTAGTCTTTGCTCACGTGTGGCCTCTACCTTCTTTATTAGCACCCTCATTTCTGCTGTATACATTAAAATACCTCCCTGGTAAACCTATATTTTATGAGATTTATTGGTGCTCTTTACTTTGTAATATCTCTTGTGTTATATAATCCCTTTAATTCATCTATACTTTTAATCATTAATTCTTTCATTGAATCATCATAAGTGCCATCTTGAATCTCTTTCACTCTTTTTGTCAAATCTTCTGTTTCAGGAGCAATGTATTTGCCTGTAAGTCTTCGAGCAAGCATAGCTACTTGATAATGAGTTATACCTGCAGGGCATCTAGAAGCACAGATTCCGCACATAACACAGTCAAAAGATTCATGAGCACATTTCTCAATATCTCCTCTTTGAGCACTGGCAATATACTGCATAACATTAAGACCTTGTGGACACCCCTTAGTACATGAATTACAACCAATACAGCTATATATTTCAGGATAAAGTTTCATCATTGTATCAGCTGTTGGCGCTAGTTCATTCATATCATAAGTTCTTTTGTCTCCAGGGAAAAATGGCAATTGAGTAAGATACATACCATCTTCGACCTTAGTTTGACATGCTAAACATACCTTTAATTCATTCTTGCCTTTAATTCTATATATTGTGGAACAAGCACCGCAAAAGCCGCCCCTACATCCACATCCTCTTACTAATTTGTACCCTGCATACTCCATCGAATCCATAATTGTAAGGCTTGAAGGTACAGAATATTTTTTATTTAATATATATATTTCCACCATTTCTTTGTTGGACATTTTATATGCCTCCTTTATCCCAAATCTTTAATGGGATGGTTTTAACTGATTTATTATTAATATTCATCAGGAAGTTCATCTATTTCATCGCATCTAAATACTGGACCATCTTTACACACATATTTATCTCCAATATTACAACGTCCACATTTTCCTACGCCGCATTTCATCTTTAATTCTAAAGTTGTGTATACTTGATCCTTCTTAAATCCTATTTCCATAAGTGTTTGAAGAGTATATTTAATCATGATAGGTGGCCCACATAACAAGGCTACTTTATTTGTATCAAATCCAATTTCTTTAACATAAGATGGAACAAATCCTACATGTCCTTCCCACCCTTCGGCTTCTCTATCAACAGTTAAATGAACCTCTGTATTAATCATTGATGGCCAGTTTTCAAAGATGTCCTTTTGAAAGACAAGATCTTCAGGTGATCTTGATCCATATAGAATATCTACCTTCCCATAATTTTCTCTATTATCCATTACATAGTTTATAACAGAACGAATAGGTGCTAAACCTATACCACCACCGATGAAAAGAAGGTCTTTTCCTTTTAGTTCATCATTAACAGGAAAATTATTTCCATAGGGTCCTCTTATTCCGATTTCACTACCTACCTCTAAACCATGTAGATATTCTGTAACCACACCACATCTTTTTACACTAAACTCCATATAATCTTTTTGCGTTGGAGAAGAAGTGATTGAGAAAATAGCTTCTCCAAGTGGAGGAACCGAAATCATTGCACATTGACCTGGCATATGTTCAAATGGTTTTCCACCACCAGGTTTTGTAACTCTAAAAGTAGTTACATCATGTGTATCTTTTCTAACATCAATTATCTCTGCTATTTCTGGTATTAAAGGGTTCACATGTTCATGTTCATTACAAGTACAACTCATTTTATTCACCACCCAACTTTTTAATTACTTTAACAATATCCAAGTGAACTGGACATTTTTCAACGCACCTTCCACATCCAACACAAGCATATGCACCCTCATTATTATTGGGATAATAAACAAGCTTATGCATGAAACGTTGCCTAAATCTTTCCTTTTGCGTTTTTCTGATATTTCCATGTGCCATAAGAGTAAAATCCGAGAACATACATGAATCCCAGCAACGGAATCTTTCTCCAGATGTATCCCCTTTAAAGTCAGAAATATCATAACAATGACAAGTAGGACATACATAAGTACATGAACCACATCCTAAGCACCTCTGACTAAGTTCTCCCCAAATTTCAGATTCAAATAGATCATTAAGCTCACCTTTTATTTTTTTAGGGTCTAGGTTTGCTAAAGGAAGCTCTTTTAACTTATCATTTGTAGCCTCTTGTAATGCATTTAATTCACTTTCATCCTGCTCAGTAACATCTTCTAAAATATCCTTTAGTTGCTTTGTTAAGTTTTCACCCCTTTGAGTTTGTGGATCCCAAAGTATGCTATCCCCAATATCCCATGTGTTAACATCTACTTCTTTCGAAGTTGTTTGTGGCTCAATTCCAAATGAACTACAAAAGCAAGTTTGTGCAGGATTAAAACAGGCCATGGAAACTATAGTTCCTTTTTCTCGCCTTTCTTCGTATAAAGCATCTACTGGATCACTGAGAAATACATTATCAAGTAGCTTAAAGCTCCTTGCATCGCAATGCCTTACTCCAAATAATACATACTCCTCTTTTTTTCCGCCTACATTGTCTAGTTCAAGTTTCTTTCCGTCCCTTTTAAACTTTAAGTAGGTTTCACTTTGTGGGAAAATAAAACTTTTTGGTGAAATATTAGTTTTCAGTTTTTCTACATTCACCGTATCTCCTTGTTTCCACATATCAAAGTTTACTTTTCCATCCACTTCAATAGGCAAAAACAGTTCATAAGATTCATCAATTTTACTAAAAAGATCCGAAAACTTATTCTTTAATATTTTCTTCATCATTTTTTCCCACCTCCGTGTGATGTAAATGAATCACTATCATCCAGTTTAAACATTCCGATTGGGGCTTGTTTAGTTGGATCTACTCCCGCATCATATTCACCATAAAGTTCATTTATATCTTTCATTATTTTGCTATTTAATAGGTAAAGTGGTATATTTGCTGGACATACTCTGCTACATTCTCCACAGTCCACGCAACGACCACCAACGTGGTAAGCCCTAATAATGTGATAAAACTGTTCTTCGCTTTCTACATTTGCTTTACCTGATACGTCCACCTTATCGTTGTCAAAAATACATTTTACGCAACTACATGCAGGACATATATTACGACAAGCATTACATCTTATGCATTTTGAAAATTGAGTTGCCCAAAAATCAGATCTTTCTTTATCAGTTAGAGATTCAAGTTTTTCTACCTCTTTAAATCGTTCTAACGGGTCAACTTCTCTAGTTACCGCATCCGACATTAACTGGTCATACACTACAGGATTAGGTCGTCTACATCTAATGCATTTATCATATTCAAATTCCTTTGAGGTAACCTTCTTTTCACCATCTTTTTTTACAAATATGATATCATCCCCAGATCTTTTAACACTTAAAAGGCCTTTATCTAATCCTTCTTTTTTTACTTTTTCTGGGTCAATCATCCCAGGACAACCTATTCCATAAACAACAACCTTGCTTCGATCTACTCTGTTATCATTTATAAGTTGGTTAAATCCAAGGGAATCGCATCCTTTTAAAAATATACCTACTTTTTTACTATCTTTTAATTCATTAAGCAAATATTTACTTAGATTATTAACGCAGAAACAATCCCATATTAAAGAATCTACTTTATCAACATCTGTAATAAATACGGGATAAGAATCATCAAATGTATCTCCCTTTTCCCAGCCTATAATCTTTTCTACTTCCCCATTTTCTAGGGCTAATTTTGCGGTTTCTCTTATTTTTTGTGTTATCTTATCCATCTTTCATCCCTCAACTTTCTATTAGGGCCAAGTTTATGAACTTTCTCTAATACGTCATTCATAACGCTTGAAAATTTTTGTCCCTCGGCTGCTGAAATCCAATCCACTCTAAAACGTTCTTTTTCTATCCCCATAAATACAAGCAAATTTGTCAAAATTGAAAAACGACGTCTTGTATGATAGTTTCCACTTGTATAATGACAATCCCCTGGATGACAACCGGCAATTACTACACCGTCAGCCCCATGTTGGAATGCACGAAGTATAAAGTTTTCACTTACTCTACATGAGCATGGAACCCTAATAATTTTAACATTGGCAGGATAAGCTAATCTGCTTGTCCCCGCTAAATCTGCTCCTGCATAACTACACCAGTTACAACAAAAAGCTACAATTAAGGGTTCAAATTCACTTTTATCTATCCCCTCGATTTTTTCGGCTTCTATCGACATATTGCATCCACCTCCGCTAAAATCTGTTTATTAGTAAATCCTTTAAGATCAATGGCACCAGGACGACAAGCCACAGTACATCCACCACATCCTTGACAAAGTGCTTCATTTACACTTGCAACTATTTTATTAATTATATTTCCATTCTCTTTAACTTCAATTGTTTTTGATGAAATTGCATCATATGGACATATTTTAGTACACGCAAGGCATCCACTACAAATTGATTCATCTACTTCTGAAACGCAAGGATTATTAACCAATTTATCCTTACTTAATACGCCAATTACCTTTGCTGCTGCAGCACTTGCTTGTGCTACTGTCTCTGGTATATCCTTTGGCCCTTGGCATGCTCCTGCTAGAAATATTCCTGCAGAATGAGTCTCAACAGGACGAAGTTTTGGATGAGCCTCTGTAAAGAAATTATTTGTATCTGTACTTATGCCTAATATTCTTTTAATTGTAGTTACATCATCTTTGGCCTTAGTTGCCGCAGCGAGCACTACTATATCTGCATCAATTTGAACTGTCTCTCCAGTCGAAGCATCAATAGCATTAACTTGAAGATTCTCTCCATTTGGAAAAACTTTACCAACCATTCCTTTAATATAATGAACACCATATTCTTCAACAGCTCTTCTCTGGAACTCTTCAAAGTTTTTTCCCGGTGTACGAACATCAATATAAAAAACATAGGCTTCCATATCAGGATAATGATCCTTAAGTAACATTGCATGTTTTGCTGTGTACATACAACAAATTTTTGAACAATAAGGTTTACCCCTTAAGGTCTTGTCCCTTGATCCAACACATTGTATAAACACTACTTTCTTAGGCACTCTTTGGTCAGATGGACATAATAGATGACCCGCTGTTGGACCTGCAGCATTTGTTAATCTCTCAAATTCAAGAGATGTAATTACATCCGGATGTTGACCATACTGGTATTCTCCAAATTTATCTAAACTTATAAGATCATAACCTGTGGATACCACTATAGCACCATATTGTTTTGTTATTTTAGTATCAACCTGAGCAAAATCAACAGCGCCCGCTGTACATACTTTTTCGCAAATTCCACATTTTCCTGTTTTAAACTTGATACAATGTTCTCTATCTATAACAGGTACGTTTGGAACCGCCTGAGCGAAAGGCATATAAATGGCCCCTCTATTTCTTAATCCTTCATTAAACTCACTTTTAGCTTTTTTCGAAGGACATTTTTCAGTACAGACACCACAACCAGTACACTTATCCATATTTATACTTCGTGCCTTTTGGTTAATGGTTGCTTCAAAGTTTCCCACATATCCTTTAACCGCCTCAATCTCGCTGTATGTATATAATGTTATATTTTCATGAGATGCGGCATCTACCATTTTGGGTGTCAAAATACAGGCAGAACAATCGAGTGTTGGGAAAGTTTTATCAAGTTGAGACATCTTACCACCAATACTTGGTGACTTCTCAATGATATCAACTTGATAACCAGCCTCAGCAATATCAAGAGCCGTTTGAATTCCTGCTATTCCTCCACCAATAACAAGTGCCCTTTTCGTTACATCTATTTGACCTGGTGTAAGTTCACTATTTAATGTAGCTTTAGCCACTGCAGCCCTAACAAGAGCTATGGCTTTAGGCGTTCCAATCTCTTTATCCTTATGAATCCAAGAACAATGTTCTCGAATATTAGCAACTTCTAATAAATATGGGTTTAAACCTGCTGCCTTAGCCGCTTTTCTAAATGTTGCCTCATGCATTCTAGGTGAACATGATGCTACCACAACTCTATCTAATTTTTGATCTTTTATCGCATTCTTGATCAAATTCTGACCTACTTCGGAACACATATATTGATAGTCTTTAGCATATACAACTCCAGGCATTTTTTGTGCTTCTTCTATGACTTTATCAATGTCTACGGTAGCTGCTATATTACTTCCACACCAACAAACAAAAACTCCAATTTTCTGCAATTTGATTCCTCCTTTAAAAATAATAGTTTCATTATTTTAATGTAAAAATTATTTATTGTATTTTCTAAATACACTTACTATTGCCTGTTGTGGCATTTTATCATCTATTTTTTTAATAACATCTTCAGCTTTTATTCTATTTTCTCCTGAACGCCTAATAACTATAAGTCTCACTGCCTCTAAAACGTTTGCAATATCTATATCTCTAGGACAACGCTCAGAACATGTAAAACATGAAGCACAAGACCAAATCGTTTTACTTTCTATAACCTTTTCTAGTTCTCCTGTCTGAAGTAATCTTATGACCTGATGAGGTAGAATATCCATACCTTCACTAGCAGGGCAACTTGCTGAACATTTTCCACACTGGATGCAATCTTGTATCCTCTGCCCACTAATTTGAGAAATTTGCTCTAACTCTTTTGATCTTTTGCCTGAATATATTTTCACTCTTTTCATTACACTATCTCCTCCTATCTTATTTAACACCTAAAGCTTCTGCTAAAAGTTCTGTGAAATAGGTAATAGATAGTTTATCTTTTGCCCCATCATTACTAATTTCTAGGTTATATTTACAAAGGGGGCATGCAGTAACAATTTCTTCTGCACCATTTTTTACAGCGGATTGTATTATATTATCTGTCATTTTGTTTACAAGATCCTTCTGTTCTAAACAAAGGTACCCTCCACAACATTCCGTTCTATATGGATATATAACTGGAATACCTCCTATTGCTGTTATAAAATCTTCTATAATAGAAGGATTTTCTGGATCATCAAAATTCATGGTACTACTTGGACGAAGGAGCAAACAACCATAATATGCGCCAATTTTACGATTAGTAAGAGGATTCGTAACTTTTTTAGCTAGTTCATCAAATCCTATTTCATCTCTAAGTACCTCTAGATAGTGAAGAACTTGTGTCTCACCCTCGTATTCTTTTGGCAAGTCTAAATAATTGTTAACCTTGGATTTTATATCCTCTTTGCTCCTCATATCTTCATTTACTCTTTTAATCACATGATGACATGCTGCACATAAAGTGACTAGCTTTTCACCTTTATCCCTTGCTGATGCTAGGCTCCGTACAGCGGATAATTTAGTAGCTATTTCATCAGTGGCCATTGGATATACCGCACCACAACATTGCCACTCTTTTTGCTCTTCTAGCTCAAATCCCAAGACTTTTGCAGAATCTAGTGCATACTTTTCTAATTCCTGAGCTTTCGTCTTTAACGTACAACCTGGATAATAACTATACTTCATATTTTTCATCTAGACTTTTAAACAAATGTATAAGTCTAGATTTGCACCTCCCTTCAATTTATTAATATTTTAATACTAGTTAGTAAAAAATGTTTCTATTATCTGTTAATGTTTATTTCTTAAAAATGATGAAGTTTCACTTAACTTCTTGTTAAAATTATAACATGTACCATTCTAAATTTAAAATACCATTAAACTATGATATAATAGTATTTGCCTATCATAAAGAAACAACTTATAAATTTACTATAACAAAGTATTTCTTTTCTTAATTTTATTGCTATATCTACACTTATCAACAAATAAATATTTTATTGTATTTTTTAATATTGTATAATTTAATTTAATTTTTGTTAAAATTATAACGGTTTCTATTATAATCTTAGAAACATTAATCAACTATAGTTTCATATTTTAAATCTATAATTAGGAGGCAGCGTTATGGAATTAAGACAGTTACAATATTTTCAGATGGTTTGTCAATTAAATAGTATTACACAAGCTGCAAAAAAACTTTACGTAACCCAACCATCCATTACCAATTCCATTAAGAATTTAGAAAAAGAACTGTCCTGTGTACTCTTTGATAGATCTAAAAAGCAACTTTTTCCCACAGTTGAAGGAAAAGTTTTTTTAAAGAGAGTAGATGAGATTTTAAAATTAGTAGACAATGCCACTACAGAAATGAAGGATTACGAGGATCTTAAAAAGGGCATACTTACAATAGGCATCCCTCCAATGATTGGTACCTTTATATTTCCTATAGTTTTTATTAAATTCAAACAATTATATCCAAATATTAAACTAAATATTATAGAATATGGATCTATTGAAACAAGACAAATGATAGAAAATGGAGACTTGGATTTGGGTCTTATTATAGGTGACGCAGGTAATAATATACTAGCTTCCTTGCCTATTTTAGATAGCGAACTCTTAGTTTGCTTAAAAAAAGAACATCCCCTAAGAAAAAAGTCAACTATTACATTTGAAGATATTAAAAACGAACCTATTATCCTACTAAAAGAAGGCTTCTACATAAGGGAGAAGGTATTAGATCGTTTTAAAGAAAAGCATATTCAGCCTAATGTTATTTTATCATCCAACCACTTAGAAACCGTCAAAGGACTTATTACAAACGGGGTCGGCATATCTTTTTTATTAAAGGAAATTGTTGAAGATAATGATAAAATAACAAAAATTCCATTATGTAATACTATTCCTATAAAAATTGCTCTCGTTTGGAGGAAAAATTGTTGTTTATCCACTGTTTCAAAAGTATTTATAGATTTCTTAAATGCAAATCCCCTAACCACTCCTGAGAATTTAGATTAAGTTAATAATTTTCTTATTTAAAATATACATAAAAAGCGTATCCTAAAAATTCACTTTTATATTCGGACAAAAATGCCTCAAAATAGAAATCACTTTCTATTTTGAGGCAACCAATTAATCTAAAATTTCTAAGCTTGTAATTTCCAAATGTATTCTCCTAATTTATTGATATATCCAATCCTTTTACCTATTTCAACCCTTGCAATTCCCTGGGTAAATTCATAGGCTTCTTCAAAAATTGGGTCTATAATTATTTCACCTAAACAATCTATATAACCCCACAAATCTCCTATTTGAGCAGCAATTAAACCCTCACTTATAATATCTATATCTTCAAAATTTGTTGGTATTGTAATATTACCACTTTTATCAATACAACCATATTTTTCATTTTCACAAATTACAGCTATACCTTCATAAAATTTACCTGCCCACTCAAATTCTGGTTTTATAATAATATCTCCCGCGTTATCTATGTACCCGTATTTTTCTCTTATCTCAACTGCTGCCAATCCTTCATTGAACTGGTCGCAAACATTATATCGTAGCGGTATAATTATTTCTCCACTTTTGTTTATATACCCATACTTTCCCTTAGAACAAACTGATGCTATTCCACTGTAAAATTCATTAGCATAATCATAAATTGCATCTATTATAACTTTGCCATCCTTATCTATATATGCTATTTTACCACCTATTTGAACTGCTGCTAATCCCTCACTATAATCGTTAGCATCTAAATATTTTGGTGGCACTATTTCTGTACCTTCACTATCTATGTACCCCCACATATACCCACTCTTTACTGCAGCTCTTCCTTCAATAAAGAAATTAGCTTCCTCATATTTAGGTTCAACTATAAGTTTTCCACTTAAATTAATATACCCATTTTTATGACCTACTTTTATTGCGGCAAGCCCTTCATTAAATGGCATAACTTCATCATACTTAGGCTCTATGACAAACTCTCCAGCCTTATTTATAAAGCCATACTTGTTATCTATACCCACTATCGCTAAGTCCCCTTCAAACTCCTGAGCATAATTAAATTTATTTTCTATAACTACATTACCTTCTCTATTTATGTACCCATATCTTTTCTTAAATTTCACAGGATATAAATTATTCTCATTGTTCATAACTAAAACTTCCTTTCACTTTTTGAATACTAATTCAAAAATTAACTAAATATAATATCATTATACACTGAACTAGTTTAAATAAGTAATTATATTACTATAAAATAATGCTCACAGGGCAATGATCTGACCCTATAACGTCATTTAAAATAGATGCTTCCTTCAGCTCGCCTAATAAGTCCTTTGTTATAAAAAAGTAGTCAAGACGCCACCCTGCATTTTTTTCCCTAGCCTTAAATCTGTAACTCCACCAAGAATATTTTACTTCTTCTGCATGAAGATATCTAAAAGTATCAACGTAACCATGAGATATAAATTTATCCATCCACGCCCGCTCTATTGGTAAGAAACCTGAATATTTTTCATTTGCCTTTGGATTTTTAAGATCAATAACATTATGAGCGGTATTATAATCCCCACAAATAATTAGCTTTTTTCCATTTTTTCTTAACTTTTCACAGTAAGCTAGTAATTCATCATAAAATTCCATTTTATAATTTAATCTATCCTCATCCTTTTGACCATTAGGAAAATATATATTAAAAAGTGTGAAATTTTCAAATTCCGCTATTAATATTCGTCCTTCACTATCAAATTTTTCTATTCCAATCCCTCTCATAATAGATATTGGTTTTTGCTTAGTGTATATAGCTACTCCACTATAACCTTTCTTCTGCGCACAACAAAAATATGAATAATACCCTTCTATATTTTTAAGCTCATCGCTTATTTGATCCTCTTGAATTTTTGTTTCTTGCAAACATAAAACCTCTGGTTGCTCACTCTCGACCCATTCAATAAATCCTTTATTTTTTATGGCTCTTATACCATTTACATTCCATGAATAAATTTTCATAAAAACACCTTCCTCGTAAAGTTATTTAATACATGTAAGTTACCTATATATTTATCATTTACTGTTTTTTATCAAGTATGTAAAACTCTTAATATTAATATATCATATTATTGAGTAAATAAAATTACCTTTTGTAATTATTGCTTAAAATATGTCCTATTACTATCACCCTTATAGTTAAATCAGAATACTATTATATTGAAGGGGATGTTATTCATGGATTATAGAGAAAAATATACTGGAAATAAAGAGAAATTTTACTTTTTTTTAAAAGATGAAGTTATAAGATTATTCAAAGACAAGCTCAAAATAGATGGAGCTCTTGTTAACATACCAGATGATGAAGAATTGAATTACCAATTTAAACTTGATAGTGATGAAAATTATGGTGATTTTACAATTAAAGTTACATGGGGACAAAAGCCAAAACAAACTAAAGCATTAGAAGAAGATATCAATATAAGTTCTGCTGATGAATTTGAAGAAAAGACCAATATAAATTCTGATGATGCATTAAAAGAAGATACCAATATAAACTCTGATGGAATGAAAATAACTACTGATGTAAGCTTTGATTATGAGCCATTTGAACTTTAATAAATACTAAATTAACACTCCCTGGGGATATTTTGTATGACTTTTCTTTTCCTAAACATTTCTTAAGACTCCTCAGGGTTTTATATATAAATTTCAAGATTGATATTGTTTATATTATTCATTGTTATAAGGAGGTCACATTGTGGAACAAGAAAATATAAATTTAATATTATCTCAATATAATATTAATATTGTTGATATAAAACAACAATCTGATAAAGGTAAGAAGGCCATCTGGTGGATAAAAACTACCGACGGTGATAAAGTCTTAAAAAAACACTCCTGCTCATCTAAAACCCTCGAATTCATACTCTCAGCTGTTGAGCACTTAAAAAACAGAGAGGTTAACTTATCTAATATTATTAAAACAAAAACCAATAATAGTTATATAAAAGGAGTTAATTGCTGTTACGTTTTAAGTGATGCTATTATCGGTAATACTCCAAATGAGGACAAACCTCAAGAATTAAAAATGATAGTCGAAGAGCTAGCAAGGTTCCATTACGCTTCTAGAGGTTTTGAATTTCCTGATGATTGCAAGCCAAGGTTACATCTAGGCCTTCAAAAAGAAGAATTTGAAGGTCAAATGATTAAATTAAAAGGTTTTTATGATACCGAAATGTCTATTG
Organism: Clostridium estertheticum subsp. estertheticum; assembly: GCF_001877035.1. NCBI lineage: Bacteria > Bacillati > Bacillota > Clostridia > Eubacteriales > Clostridiaceae > Clostridium > Clostridium estertheticum. Next base: position 2,725,722 of record NZ_CP015756.1, read on the forward strand.
CTAAACATTCAGAATTCGGACAAATTATTTTATCACAGTTTCCTTATTTTTACAAAAGAATGCAATTAGCAATAGCTGAAAATGAGAAATCAGGATATGCCAGTTGGGCCCTTGAGACTAAAAATACAAATTGCCTTTGTCATCAAGATTTTACTGCTAGTAATCTTATTCTTACTAGTTCTAAAGAAATATTTGTTTTAGATATAGATTCTATTACTATAGATTTACCTACTAGAGATATAAGAAAATTTTTAAATAAGATCATGAAAAAGAAAGGCCAATGGGATTTAAAATTAACATCACAGATATTACAATGGTACAATGCCATAAATCCACTAGAACACTGGAAATGGCAGGTACTAAAAGAATCATTAATTTTCCCTCATCTTTTTGTAGGCATAATGAGCAAATATTATGAAAAAAGAGAAATCAGTTGGCCTGAGGCTAGATATATTGAAAGATTAAAAGGAATGATTAAAATAGAAAAATCTATTGGACCTATTTTGCAAGATTTCGAAAGAATTATTCCTTAATAAATTATTAATATCTGGTATTGAATTGGATTGGAGGTATTAAATTGGATAACGAATCAAATAATTATTTATCACTTGGTAGTAAAGTTCTTCTATCGTACGATATAAAACCTTTGAATTTAAAAATGCTTCAAAGTAAAGGTTTGAAAACATTATGGAAATTAACTTATAAAAATACACCACTATGCCTTAAAAGATTAAATCAAACTATGGAAGAGGCTCTTTTCTCGGTTAATGCACAAATATATATATTTAACAACGGTGGTATGGTACCCAGGGTCTATCCTAATGCAAAAGGTAATTTTATAACTGAATATAACGGACAGTTATTTGTATTATACAGTTGGGTTAATGGGCGCGATATGAATTTAGAAAACCCTAAAGATTTAAACTTAGCATTACAGTCTTTATCAAAATTTCACATAACCTCCATTGGATATGTGCCACCAATTAATTCTAAAACATCCTCTAAACTTGGAAACTGGCCAAAACAATATACATCTATGAAAAATAGAATGTTAAAGATAAAAGAAATTTGTATACAAACTCCTAATAATGCAAATTATTCGAGCCTTGTAGATCATATAGATCCAATCATAGAAATTTGTGATAAAACAATTAATCTAATTAATAGTTCTTCTTATAGTGATTTATGTAGCATTAATCAAAAAGAGTCTTGTTTATGTCATCAGGATTTTGGCACTGGAAACGTAATGCTAATAGACGGCAAAGGCATAGTTATAGATTTGGATAGTGTTACCTATGACTTACCTTCTCGCGATTTAAGAAAGATTATTGGGAAAAGAATGATGCAATTTAATGATTACAATATAAATAACATTGAAACTATATTAAAATTCTATGAAATAAATAATATTCTTTCACCAAAACACAGAGAAGTTTTAAAAATCGATTTAATGTTCCCTCATTGGTTCTTTGGTTTAATAAAAAATATACACAAAAGTGATAAATCAATAAGTGCTCAGAGAATTTGTGCAATTTCTAGTTTCGAACAGAATAAATTTTCTACACTTCAAAAATGGCTTTAAAGGAGGCATATATTGAAAATAGCAATAATTTGTACGGAAAAACTTGCTTATCCCCCTATTAATGGCGGCGCTGTTCAAATGTATCTTGAGGGCGCCTTACCTATGTTATCAAAACTCCATGAAATAACTGTGTTTAGTATACAAGATCCTAAGCTACCTAACAGGGCTTTCGAAAATAATGTAAAATATATACGATTACCTGCACGCACTAGTGATGAGTATATACTTGGTTTAAAGAAGTTTCTTACAAATGAATTTGATTTAGTGCATGTATTTAATAGGCCTCGCTGGGTCCCATTCTTAAGTAGAGGCTTAACTTGCGCTTTTAGTTTAAGCCTTCACAATGAAATGTTTGGCCATAATAAAATTAGTAATGAATTAGCAAGTGCCTGTATTAATAGGGTAAGCTTTATCACCACTGTAAGTGGGTTTATTGCAGATGGCGTAAAAAAATTGTATCCATTTGCTAAAGAAAAACTTTATCCCGTATATTCTGCAGTAGATTGCAATTTATATAAACCAGTTTGTAATAACGATGTTAAGGATTCTAGTAGAAATATACTTCGAGAAAAATATGGTCTTAAGGATTATAAAACAATATTATATGTAGGTAGATTAACTCCAAAAAAAGGTACCCATATAGTACTCGATGCCATGAATTCAGTTATGGAGTCACACCCAAATACTGCCCTAATGATTATTGGTAGCAAATGGTATGGTGGAAATCAGCCTACTGATTATGTTAAATTATTAAAACGCATATCAAAAGAACTAAAAGGGCCAGTTATTTTTACAGGTTTCCTAAGTCCTTATGAAATTCCTAAATATTATAGCATCGGAGATATTTTTGTTAATTTATCACAATGGAGAGAACCCTTAGCACGAGTTCACTATGAAGCTATGGCCGCAGGACTTCCTATTATAACTACTAATCGTGGTGGTAATGCAGAAGTAATGGAAGATGGTATAAATGGCTTTGTAATTAATGGTAATGATTGTGAGAACCCAAGAGTTCTTGAAAGAAATATACTTCGTCTTCTTAATAATAAAGAGCTATGCCTCGAGCTAGGAGCTAATGGTCGAAAATTAGCTGAGGAAAAATATAATTTTAATAGACTTGCTAATGATTTATTAAAACTTTTTGATAGCGTTAAATAATTTAAATAAGGAAGTGTACTATTGAATAATTCGATTTTAGTAACTGGAGGAGCAGGCTTTATTGGTTCAAACCTCTGTGATTATTTATTAAAAAACAATAATAAAATAATTATTGTCGATAATTTTAATGACTTCTATAATCCTTTGATAAAAAGAAATAATATCACTAAGATACAAAATTCAATGAAAATCAACAATATTACTGATGATAATTTGATAATAAAAGAAGGCGATATCCGAGATACAATTTTTTTGACAAAAATATTTAGTTTATACAAAATAGACATAGTAATTCACCTTGCAGCTATGGCTGGTGTTCGCCCATCTATCATAAACCCATTTTTATATAACGAAGTAAACATGACTGGTACACTAAACTTATTAGACATATGTAATAAATATAAGATAAATAAGTTTATATTTGCCTCCTCTTCATCTGTATATGGAAATAACGAAAAGCTTCCCTTCACTGAGTCAGACCCTGTAGATTCGCCAATCTCACCTTACGGGGCCACTAAGAAGTCTGGTGAACTATTATGTCATGTTTATAGCCATCTATATGGGTTTAATATAGCTTGCCTTAGATTTTTCACTGTATATGGTCCAAGACAGAGACCCGATTTAGCTATCTATAAATTTACAGAATCTATTTTAAAAGGAAAAGAAATTTCTATTTTCGGAGATGGCACTACAAAACGAGATTACACCTATATAGATGATATAGTTCAAGGCATAGATAAAGCCATAACATGGACAACTACAGATAAGAATAAGTATGAAATCTTTAATTTAGGTGGTTCTACTACTATCATGCTTAACTATATGATAGAACGAATAGAAATCGAACTTGGTACTAAAGCAATTATTAAATATTTGCCTATGCAACCTGGTGACGTGAATATAACTTATGCTAATATTTCTAAATCGAAAGAAATTTTAGGCTATAAACCAATAACAAATTTTGATTATGGAATTCACAAATTTGTAAAATGGTTTAAAACTATTCCATTATATTAATAATACAAATAAATGGCTATTACTTTATTATTTAAAGTAGTAGCCATTTTATTTCTTTTAATTTTTAATATTTCCTTTCCCTACAGAATAATATGCTTTAATATTAGCCTCTTTAATTTTCTCTATATCCAATATATTTCTTCCATCAATTATTATAGATTCACGCATAATCTCATTAACCTTACATAAATCTATGCTATAGAACTCATTCCATTCTGTACAAATTATCATTGCATCACAGTCTTCTAAACATTCATACACTCCATCACAATAAGTTATATCTGGAAATATATTTTTTATTTCCTTTGTGACCATAGGATCATAAGCTTTTATATTGACTTTATTCTTTAATAATTTTTCGATTATATATAAAGATGGGGCTTCCCTAATATCATCTGTATCCGGTTTAAACGTCAAGCCTAATATACCTACTGTTTTGCCTTCAATTATTTTATAGTGTTCTAATAATATATCCACTGGTAATACTCTTTGTTTTTCATTTACATCAACAGTGGCCTTTACAATATTTAGATTACAATTATAATTTTCAGACATTTTAACTAATGCTTTTGTGTCTTTCGGGAAGCAAGATCCACCATAACCTAATCCAGCTTTTAAAAACAATGGTGAAATTCTCTTATCTAGTCCTAAAGCATATGCAATTACATCAATGTCAGCGCAAGCTTTATTGCAAAGATTAGCTATTTCATTGATAAAAGAAATTTTCACAGATAACATCGCGTTAGAGGTATATTTAATTAATTCTGCTGTTTCTGGGTTAGTTAAAACCATCTTTATTTTAAATGGCTCGTACAATTTTCTCATTACCTCCAAAGCCTTTTGTGATTCTGAACCTAAGACTATTTTATCGCCATGGAAAAAATCATATATTGCTTTTCCTTCCCTTAAGAATTCTGGGTTAGAAACTACATCAAAGTATTCCTTTGGCACATTATTTTCTAATAACTTACTTGTTATATATTTTTGAGTACCTACTGGCACTGTACTTTTAGTTACTACTACTTTATATTTATTGATATAAGGTGAAATTAAATTTATTACCACTTCTACTTGTCCAATATCTACATCCCAATTATCCTTTGTTGGAGTTCCTACAGCAATAAATATTATATCTGAAGATTTAATTCCCATTTCTAAATTGTCAGTAAACTTAACACTATCTGTATTTAAAGACTCTTTTAGTAATTCATCTAATCCCTCTTCAAAGATAGTTGGTACACCATTATTAAGCATACTTAATTTATCCAAGTTTTTTTCTACACAAATAACCGTATTTCCTTTTTTACCAAAACATAATGCCGTTATGAGTCCTACATATCCAGCTCCAATAACGCATATATTCATACAATCACATTCTCCTCTTTGATAGTATCACATTTTTTATCATCTACACTTTCACGTTTATCAATTATTTACCTTAGTAACTTGGTATCTAACTATTAGTGTTCTTAATAATAATCTATATTTAGAATCACACTTTCATTTAAATAAATTGCATTAAAAGCTTATTCTATCTATCTAAATACTATATGAGGTTATTCATAATTTGGTGAAGACTGTATAGCGTTATGGTATAATAAAATCAGAAAAATTAAATCTTAAATAAAATATAATCATTTACTATAAAATAAATACACAAAATAAGAGGTATAAAATGAGCTTTGTTAGATTATCTAAAACAGTTGAATATATGTATAAATTACATCATAGAAACTTTAAATTGTACTTTAAACCTATAAAAGCGCCGTTATATGAGCCCATAGTAAAAAATTCTATTCATTGGGTAGGTCATGCTACTGTAGTCATTAACTTAAACAATAAGATTATAGTAACTGACCCTGTAACTAGTTTAAATCTTGGTGAACTAAAAAGGTTAGTTAAACCCTCTTTAAATTTATCATCCATTAATATTGATTACATAGTTCTTTCTCATGGTCATATGGATCATATGAATTATTCAACTCTTAGGAAAATAAACAAAAGTGCTATAGTGATTGCCCCTATTTACTTAAACATCCCTTTAAAAATTTTAGGTTTTAAAAATATAGTGCTTCTAAATCATGCTGAAATATATAGTGATAGACACATAAAAATAAAAGCATTAAAAGCAAATCACGATGGAAGGCGTTACCCTTGGGGAGCTAAAGCTGAGAGCAACTCCTATATAATTGAAAGTAGCCTTAAAAAGATCTTTTTTGCTGGTGATACTGCTCTCACTGATGCATATAAAGATTTAATAGCAGATGTAGCCATCATGCCTGTAGGCTGCTACAAACCTGATGAATTCCAAGAGATGCATTGTTCTCCAGAGCAAAGCTTTAAAATGTTTAAAATGACAAAGGCTAAATTAATGATACCAATTCATTATAAAACCTATATTTTAGCTCAAGATAAGGATGAGGACACTGTTAATACATTAAATAGAATAAATGATGGGAGTATAAAAATTATTGATATAGGCCAAACTGTAAAATTATAAATAACACAAAAGCAGGCAATAGACCCCTAAATTAGGTCTATGCCCGCTTTTTATACAAATAAATCTTCAATATCATTTTGACTCATCTGCGATAAGAACAATTCTGCTCCCGTTTCATCATTAATTACACTATCTGTAACTTCTTTTTTCTTTTGTTGAAGCTTAAATATTTTTTCTTCTATAGTTCCTCTTGCTATTAATTTTATAACCTCTACTGTTTTTTTCTGTCCAATTCTATGAGCTCTATCTGTTGCTTGAGCTTCTACGGCCGGATTCCACCAAGGATCAAAATGTATGACCATATCTGCGCCTGTAAGGTTTATCCCAGTCCCACCAGCTTTTAGAGATATTAAGAATACCTGTGACTCTCCTTCATTAAAATCCTTCACCATCTTAACTCTTTTTTCTGACTTTGTTGAACCATCAAGATACATATAGTTTATATCTTTAGTATCTAATCTACTCGCAATATTCTTCAAAACTCTTGTAAATTGAGAAAATATTAATATTCTATGACCTTCCTCTAAACTATTAACTAAAATTTCATCTAGAGCTTCCATTTTGCCACTACCTCCATTATAATTTTCTATAAAAGTAGATGGGTCACAGCATATTTGCCTTAACCTTGTTAATATTGAAAGTACCTTAAACTTACTTTTATTAAATCCTTTCTCCCTAACATCTTCTTCTAATTCTCCTTTAGCATCCTTTAAATAAGCTAAATAGATTTTCTTCTGCTCCTCTGTCATTTCCACTGAAATTCTATGTTCTATTTTTGGAGGTAAATCTTTTGCAACCTCAACCTTTGTTCGCCTAAGTATAAATGGTTTTACATGATTATTTAATTCCTTTAGTGCATTTGCATTTCCATCTTTTACAATTGGCGCTTCGAATTTTTTTGAAAAAGCACTATGATTTAACATATAACCTGGCATTATAAAATCAAAAATTGACCAAAGTTCAGTAAGAGAATTTTCAATAGGTGTTCCTGTAAGTGCGAATCTCCCTAAAGCATTCAAACTTTTTACAGCAGCAGAATTTTGAGAATTAAAATTTTTGATAAACTGGGCCTCATCTAAAAAACAATATCTAAATTGAATTTTTTTATACTCCTCAAGGTCCCGCCTTATAAGTGAATATGATGTTATAACCACATCATTGTCCCCTATGTTTTGTTTTTGTTCTTCTCTCTGGCGTATATTCCCAGATATTACTATACAATTTAGCGAAGGTGCAAACTTTTCTATTTCATCCTTCCAATTGTATACAACTGAAGTTGGACATACTACAAGTGTTGGTTGTTTGATATCATTTTCCTCCACTTCAGACAAAATAAATGCTATAGCCTGGAGTGTTTTTCCAAGGCCCATTTCATCTGCGAGTATTCCTCCAAATCCACATTTAGCAAGAGTTTTTAACCATTTAAATCCAGTTTTTTGGTAATCTCTCATTATACTATCTAAAGAGCTTGGAACTATTACTTTTAATTCATTTGTATTTTTCAAATCATAAACTAGCTCTTTAAATTTTTTATTTGTATCAACGAAATCCATCTGTTCTCGTTTTAATTTTTCTTCTATATATAGTGCATTATATTTAGAAAGCAAAATTTTATTTTTTGAAATATCTTTATCTTTTATATTTAAGTACTCTATCATTTCTGCAACTTTTAGTAAATTATTAGAATCTAGTAATACAAAACTTCCATTTTTGAGCCTATGATATTTTCTTTTTTCTCTTAGTGATGCAAAAATATTTTTAAGTTCAATATTATCTACACCTTCAATACTAAAGTTAAATTCTAAAAGATTATCCTTATTGAGTCTAATATTTGACTTATATCCAGTATTTCCATGCACACTTATTTTTTTAAATTCCTCCGAATAATAAACATCCGCCATCTGCTGAAGTTTTTCGAGTCCTGAAACTAAAAACTCTAAAAGTTTTTCCTCATCTAACATTTCAAAACCATTATCACTGCGAACAAATCCAGATTGATTAAATTGATTTATGATACTCATTTCCTTATCCATGTCTCTTATAAGTGCTCTTCCCTCTTGTACTTTGTTTTCTTTACTATTAAAAGGGTTTATTTCTATATCTCCATATTTGAAAGTTATAAGAGCCTCAACATTTTCAGACTTTTTTTCAAAATAAACAATTGCCTTAAGTTCTTTTACATAAAATTCGTTTTTAAGGGACATATCTATATCAACTTTACTACTTATTTTATTTAATGTTGGAAGTACAAATGATGCTACATCATCTTTCTCTTCTTCATAAAATTCTATGCAACCATTTTTTTCATCTTTAAATCTATTATAAAAGGGCATATAAGTATCCCTTTGTGTAACTGGTGGCTCATATATTTTCCCTTCATAAAAAAAGAATTCACCATCACTAGTTAGCGAAACAGGCATATTATTCTTTTGCTCTAATATAAATTTATCGGCTTCCCTATTTATATTAAACTCTAAAGGCATAGATTCCTTTTCTATATGTACATTAGTAAATGTCTCACCCTTTATAACAACAGATAAATCTCTATTGTATAAGCACTTTAATAATCTTTTAATCATGCTATCAGTAAAATAAGCTTTTTTACCGGACAGAAACTTTACCTGGTTACTCTTATATGTATTTGCAGCCCCCGCTAACGACTGAAGTTCACCTGCTTCCTTAAAAATTTCTATAATATTTAGATCTTCATCCCTAAAAGAGTGCAAAGAAGGATTATATGTAAATTTCTTACCAAATTCCATAAGCTCAAAACTTTTATTATAACAAATTAAGAATTCTTTTATATTTTTAACTACATATTGCTTATCCTCACCGATTTTTAAGCTCACAAATGATTTTGTATTATCGCTAATAGATCCGTGCTCGTATTTTATATCTATATTTAAATATATTTTTGCTCTTTGAGCCACATTAATATTATTAGTTATTTGTTTAATTAAATTATTTGTTTTAACCATTTTTTTCACTTTAATAATTTGTTCTTTCTCATTAACATACTTTAATAATGTAGCCACAACATGTTTGCACATATTTCTGCGCCCGTAATAACCGAAACTATATTTATTGCAATCACAGTTATAGTTTATAAACAAATTAATATTATCAAAACTTACATCTACTTTATATAAATCAAATTTTGAGGACTGTACATTTGAAGTTATCGTAGTTTGTGTATAATCCTCAAAATTTCCCAAGTCTTCTATTTCTACATCTATATCCTTAACCTTATTATCCAAATAGTAATTGCTTCCAACTTTATAAGTCTCTTTATCAGTATTCTCTCGTATTATCTCTTCATTAATATCATTATTATTACCCAAAAATTTCACCCCTAAGTTTTCTGTTGTTGGCTTTTTTCTAAATAACATTTCCATATAAATTATCATTTTCAATATACAAAAAAATAATCCTAGCAAAATAAATTTATGCTAGGATTACTTATATTCATCATATTAAAAAACTATTATTCTTAATTTGATTAAATCTTTGGCTAGAGTGGCAGGATTCGAACCTGCGAATGCCAGAGTCAGAGTCTAGTGCCTTACCGCTTGGCTACACCCCAATAAAAAAAACAAATGGTGACTCCTAGGGGAATTGAACCCCTGAATCCACCGTGAGAGGGTGGCGTCTTAACCTCTTGACCAAGGAGCCATATTAGCTATTCGCGTTTCAGCGATTTGCACTACGAGATATAGTATACCTCGTATTTCAGTATAAGTCAAATAAATTTCTAAAATAAATAGATTTATGTCCTTTTTAGTATATTATTAACATCATCACTAACTTTTATTCTATAAAAACAAGGTATTATCTCCAAATTATCCCACATAATAATTCAAATAAATCCAACAAATTTTTTGGATTCTTTCCTGTCAGTTGTTTTATTCTTTCCAACCTGTAATTTAAGGTATTCCTATGTATATTAAGGCTACTAGATACTTTATTAATATCACCATTATGTTCAACATATGCTTGTATAGTTTTAACAAGTTCTAGTTTATTCCCAGATTTATCAAGATTTGAAAACATATAAATTAATGATTCTTTGTTATCATAAGATAAATGAATAAAGAACTTTAAATCATCATAATTGTATATTAAAGATGACGGTTTTATCTTAATACCAAATTCCATTGCTAGTTCTGCATTTTTTAGTGAAACAGCAGCAATGTCCTCTTCTCCTCCTAAACATATTTTATTTATGTCTAAGCTCTCTTGCATATCCATTAATATTGTATTATTTTTATAATTAATTGTACTAAAAAATACTGTTTTATTATCATCTATATCATAATAGTGAGGGTGCTTATTACATAATATTCTATATTCACTTAAATTTGAATTTATGTACACAAGGATAGCCTGACTTTTTTTTGTAAGATCAAGACCATAACTTTTAGCCCTCGCATGAAAATCTTCATCATACTCCGTTGTTCTGTGAGCCAAATCCTGATAAAACCTCTGCCTATTTAACCTTTTATTCTGAATTTCCTCATCTAGTTTAGATTGCTCAATTAATAAAGCGGCAGTTACACGGACAAGCTTACTAAACCTTCTCACCTCATCAGGATGCCCCGTAATGCCTATTACTCCTATTATATTTTCATCTACAATAATAGGCTCGTTTACCCCTGGTTTCATTCCTCCGTCTTCTTCTTCATATACTTCATTTATAAATTGATTATCTATTGCTTTCTTAGCACCTTCATGAACATCTCCAATACGTTTAATATCTCCACTACCTATAATTACGCCATTTTCATCCATGACATTTATATTGTAAGGAATAACATCCATCATTTGCAAAACAATTCTTTGTGCTATAGTTTTCGATAACTTCAATGTACTCACATTACTCACACCCTTCTGAAATGTCGTTAAATGTTTTTTAATAATACATTCTTATTAATTCACTTTCTAATCATAAAGTATACCAATAGACACTTCTATTCTTTTGTAAATACAAAAGTGGATTCCGAAGAATCCACTTTTGGTGTATAATTTAAATATGATAAATAAAGAAACTATACACTATTATACCAATAATTGTGAAGTTTATCAATTAATTTTTGATGGAACTCTCATTTTTGTAAATTATAATAAGTTCATAAGTCTTATTATATTTTCAGCTGTTTTTTCAACGTTTTCCGGTCCATTCACTAAAGCTTCCTCAATAGAAGTTACTCCTTGCATGATACCAAATATTGAATCTATCCCACTTTCATATAATATATCTATGCCTTCACCAACTTTTCCGGCTAATGCAATAACTGGCTTATTGTGCTTACTAGCAACTGCCGCAACACCAAAAGGAGTTTTTCCATATTGAGTTTGGTAATCTATACTTCCTTCTCCAGTCCAAACCATATCTGCATCTTTCACTTTTTCTTCTAGTCCAGTATATTCAATTACCATTTCGATACCTTTCTTCAAAGTACCATTTAAAAATGCCAAAAGTCCAGCCCCGAGTCCTCCGGCTGCTCCAGCACCTGGTACATCTATAACATCTTTGCCAAGTTGATTTTTTATTATATCTGCATAGTGTTTCAAGTTATCATCTAATATTCCTATCATTTCTTTGGTAGCTCCTTTTTGTGGACCAAATACATTTGAAGCTCCTTTTTCTCCACAAAGTGGATTGTTAACATCACAAGCTACTTCAATCACAACTTCTTTTAAGCGAGGGTCAAAATTCTTTAAATCAATGCTAGTTAGTTTTCCTAATTCTCCACCACCGAAACCTAATTCATTCCCCTGCTTATCTAATAGTTTTCCACCAAGTGCTTGTACAACTCCCGCTCCACCGTCATTTGTAGCACTTCCACCAATACCTATTAATATTTTTTTTACTCCATGATCTAAGCAAGCATTTATAAGCTGCCCAGTACCATAAGTTGTTGTTAACAAAGGATTCCTTTGCTTTGCAGGTATTAACTGTATTCCACTGGCACTAGCCATTTCTAATATACCTACTTCTCCTTCTCCTAAAATACCATATTGTGCTTCTACCATATTTCCAAGCGGTCCAACTACTTCTAAAGAATATACTTTTCCATTAGTAGCATCTACCAATGATTGCATAGTTCCTTCCCCTCCATCAGCCATTGGTACATGTACGCAGGTAATTTTATCATTTGCCTTTTTTATTCCTCTTTCCATTGCCGTGCAAACTTCTTTCGCTGTCATACTTTCCTTAAAAGAATCTGGTGCTAATACAATAACTAAATCCTGTTTCATATATATCACTCCTAACTTAACTTATATTTTTATTAGATAAATAAGTATAAATTCATATTTGCTTGTTATTTTAAAAATCCATATATGATAGTTGCTGTAATCATCATAGATCCACCAACCATAGATTCATATGGAATAAGTTTCATACGTTCTTTAATTTTCATTTTTACAGAATCCGCTGAAGCATGAAAGAAATTACCATGTGGCAAATGATCAATAACTGTAGCCCCTGTATGTACCATAATTGCCGCATTTAATGGAGGTACTCCCATAGCTAATATTGCTTTTCCAAAGCTTCCAGATGCTAGAATTGCTCCTGTAGCTGTTGATGCAGTAGCTCCTGCCATGAGTATTCCTGATATCGGTGCTAAAAACACCCCTGAAATACCTGCCGAGTGGATACATTGTACCACTACCGCACTTAAATTAGATTTAGAAATGACACCTGCAATTGCACCTGCACCAATTAATATTATGGCAGTACCTGTCATTTTATTTAACCCTGAAGTGGTATATTCAACAACTTTATTAAATTGACCCATTGCGATTAATCCTATTAATCCTGCAAGTGGCAGTATAATCATAGAATCAATTTTAATTTTCGCTAAAAATTGTATATGAAATATATTTCCAATAGGACTTAATGATAACAATAAAATTGCTACAATTGGAGCCACCATTGATTTGGCGAAACTTGGTTTTTCTTTTGTAGTAGTTACAATTGCTTCTGATTCTTTAATTAATTCACCTTTTTTACTTAACATTGTAGCAACGAAATATGTTACTATTAATCCTACTATTGCAGGTATAAAACCATTAATCATTACTTGTGCTAGATCTAAATTAAAACCTTTTGCTACTGCTATAGTATTGGGATTAGGAGAAATTATGTTTCCAGCCTTACCTCCACCTACCATCGCTAAAAGTATTGAAGATTTAGTAAGTCCAACTTTTTTACCTACGGACAATGCTATTGGTGCAACTATAATAACTGAAACTGCAATAAATACACCTACAGCAGTTATAACCATAGTTGCAATGGCTATTGCTAAAAGAGCCTTTTTTTCGCCCAGCTTTTCCACTATAGTTTCTGCAATTCTCTCTGCTGCACCAGACTCAATTAGAATACCTGCGAGTATTCCTGCTGCGAGCACTCTAACCACTGCCCCCATTACGCTGCTGGTACCATCAATAACAATTTGTGTAGTTTGAGTCAAACTAGCACCGCCAACTAATCCGCCTATAATAGCACCTCCAAAAAGTGCGTATACAGGACTTACCTTTCTAAATATTAAAACTATAGCAACTATTAAACCAAATATTGCTCCACTCCAATTAATTACAGCCATTTTATTTCCTCCCTATTGTATAAATGTAGTTGTATCTTTAATAATAAATGATCTCATCTAGTGTTAACCATAAATTCAATTAGATACTTAAAAAAATTTGTAGCATAATATCTATATAACGTTTTCATAACTTCTATATTAATAATAGTATTTTTATAAACCAGTTGATATTGGTTATTTAACTTTTTTTATTGTTCATTTGCACAATAATCCTTATATCTCTTAATGTCTTACTTCTAATCATATTAAAAGAAGAGGTCCATAATTAAGATAATATGTAAAATAAACACTAACGAATCTTTTTTAATTTTAGAAAAAATGTCTTGAATTTCAAAATTGCATAAGATAAAATACATATAAGTAAATTATTACATAACATTAAAAATTAAACTATAATGTATAAATGTCAGATACAAATTATTATAAAGTAGCATTAGTATTAAAGGCAGTCTTAAATTAGATATGGCTACAATGAAAACGTTTTATTCGGTAGAAGATTTTCTCTCTTGGTACAAAAATACAAACATGATTCCATGAGTTTTAGGTACAACCTTAAACTTAAGAATAAATAAAAAAATACGGAGGAATTATTTATGAAAAAAATGAGATCATTGTCAGGAGTTTTCCTATCACTATCTATGGTGTGTAGCTTAGCATTTTACCCTGTTAGCCAATCATTTGCAGTAACACCAGCTCCTGTTACAGTTAAGGATTTTAATAGTTTACAAGCAGCTATTAAATCAGCAACTAGTGGTGAAACAATACAAATTGCAGCAAATACGCTTGACTGTACAAGTCAGATTGTACTTGATAAATTAGCTTCGGGCATTACTATTCAAGCAGCCGCCGGTTACACTCCAGTGCTTGACTTTACAACTTTCAAAGAAGTATCAAAGAAATTGAGTCCAAAAACAACAGGAGATGCATATACAGGTTTTAGAATCACTGGCGGTAGCTACACAATAAAAGGACTAATAATTCAAAAAGCATATGACAACGGTATGCTCATAAAGCCTAATTATAATGCAAAAGTAAAACCAACTGTAGCAAATGCTGGAAAACCTGACAACAATTCAATTGTTAACTGCGTATTCCGTTACAATGGAGATGCAGGTCTTCAGATTTCAGGTAGTGAATCACTTGAATCAGCAGGAGTTAGTGTACGTCCAAACAACACTCACATAACTGGGTGTGTATCTTACAGAAACTTTGACATACTTACAACTGGCGGAAATGCAGACGGATTTGCAGCAAAACTTTTCCTTGGAACAGGTACTGTATTCTCATACTGTGTATCTGCTGAAAACTCTGATGACGCTTGGGACAGCTTTGCTATAGGTAGCAGTGACGTTACTTATCAACACTGCGTAGCATATCACTCTGGTGATTCTACAGTATTCAGTGGAGCATATGACAAAGCACACGGACTTCCAGTAGACACAAATATGACGGTAGGTACTTGCAAAGGTAACGGTAATGGCTTTAAGATGGGATCAGGTTCATCAAAATATGGTGCACAAACAAACGGTGTTAAAAATCTTACTAACTGTTTAGCAGTAGATAATATGTCAAAGGGTTTTGATGAAAATAATGGTACTGGCACAATAAACCTTACAAATGGTATGGGTTTAGGTAATGTAAGTGGCGACTATGTACTTGACCTTATGAAAGCTGGTACATTCATAAATGCACAGGCATCCTCCTCAAAGAACCTAAAAGCTCCTAGTGGTGGAAATATCACAATTGCAAGCACAGCAAATCAGACAGCTATTAGATCAGAAGTTAATAGTGCTATGGCAAAAATGAGACAAGAACTTACTGCAAACAAAATTCCAACACAAATGAACTTTAGCTTCTGGAAATAGTTAATACAATAGAAAAGATAAATGAGTAGCCCTTGAGTATTCTCAGGTGCTACTCATTTTTACTTCCATTTACGCTTAGCTATTATTAGATTATTCTTATTTTAGTTTTTCACTGCCAAACAATAATTTACATTATCAAATGCTGTTATAGGATGATCTGGATTTAATTTATTATATTTTTTGAAATACTGCTCTGTTATTTCATTTGGTGTCAAATGCTCATAAATCAAAAAATTACTATCAGCTAATAAATTTTTAAGCTCTGAATAGGAATAGCTTGCAAGCATTTTCTCATTAGCCCCACCTGCCAGTGCCACTTGTTTTTTCGTACTTTCTCCTGCTTTCGTGGTATATGAATCCTCATCTGGATAATCAAAAATAATAACACTACCTTTTGGCACAATGCATGAAATAGTGTTGAGTGTTTCAGCAAAAGTCTTCTTAGTCAAATAGTAGCTTATCCCAAGCAAACTGCAAAAGCTGATTTTACTTTGATCAAATTCAAGGCAGGAAATTAAATTGATTTCCCAGTTGTTTTCTGTAAAATCAGCTGATACGTAGTGCAGATTAGCAGGTTTTTCTGATAATAGTGATTGAATACGCTTTTGTTTATCAGAACCAGTGGCCGGATGGTCAAGTTCAAAAATTTGAATGGTTGATGCCCAATCAGGCTGACGATATGCAAATGTATCATAACCGGCAGCGAAAATTACATATTGTTTTGCACCACTTCGCACAGCATTTTCAAGTGCTTTTTCCGCAAATGCTGATCTACCAAGTGGCGTTGGAGATAACTGATTATCTACAACCCATTGTAATGCTTCTTTCTGCGTACCATCAAATGATGGATTGAAAAAATTGATTCCTTTTGACATATTACTTGAAATTTGTTCGTATTCATTCTCAGTTAAAATGTCTTTTGCCAAATAATCATCAAATACTTTATCTGTATTTTGCAGTGAATGATACGCCCTTGAAAATGCGCTTATCAATGCGGTCATGCTTTTTTGCTCCATAAAATTATCACCTCTAATAATTAATACCACTTCATTATCAACAGTACAAGGCTTGAAAATTCCCTTGTTTTGTGGTATAATAGAGGTTAAAAATATAAAAGTTTACAAAATAGCCATATTTATAGCGACAACTTTTGTAATTCAATAGCATAACAAAAACTGTTTATATTTTTCTCATAACAATAGAAAGGAATGTCTCTCCAAGGAAAATATACCTGACCCACTTTTTTATAACCAAAATCCTCATATAATTTAAGTGCTGTTTCATTTCCACTATAAGCATCTAATCTAATACATGAATAGTTATTTTTAGCAGCTACATCTTCAATAAACTTTAACATTTTTTTTGCAATACCCTTTCCCTGAGATTCCGGATGAACAGACAATCTATGAATAACTAATACCTTTATTCCATCAGTAGACCAGTTTATTTGACTGTATTCTGGAGATTGTTCTTCATTTATTGCAACATATGCTATATACTTGCCATCATCCTTTAAGACGTAACAATGCTCACTCTTAATATCATTTTCAATAATATCCGAATTTGGATAAAATTCATTCCACTGATATATGCTTTGACTCTCCATATATTTTATACAGTTAGAAATTATATCAAGAATGCCTGATAGGTCTTTTTTCTTCCCCTTAATAAAATCCATCCCTTTTTCCCCCTTTAAAAAGCTTTTAATAAATTTGCTATATATAAAGATAAATATTATTTATATTACATTGAGTATTTTAAAATATGGTTGCTTTAAAGCATAATATCCCATTACTAAAACCCTTGATAAGATTTCCTTCTTGTTTTAAAAAAACTGATTTATCACCATAAACAGGATAAATATATTTTACTTCTATTTTATTTGCTTTAGTTGTGTTACAAAGTTCTTTTAAAATAAATAGCCCTTGTACAACAGGATTCTCAGTAAGATGAATAGAATTTGTATCTCCTGTTAGATGGCTAAAATCTGCAATTTCTTCTTTTGAAAAATTATGCCATAGGGTCTCTTTCTCTTGAATCGTTTCTGTTTGAACAGGTTCTTTAACAGTTACATTCATCATTAAATATACAGTTAATGTTTCCGCAATTTCATTTTCAATATATCCGCTACAGCTTGCTATACAAAGTTTTTCATTGCTTTTCAGAACCTCACTTCTATAAGTTTCTTCATCTAATTTTGATTTGAAACGCTGATATTTTACTTTAGCAATAAATGCACCTTCATAAAAAAAATCTTCAGTTGTAGAAAACGCTCTAAATAAATCTATCATTATTATTCCATCCCCATTTAACTAAATTTGTTTTAAACTTGCCACATCAGCCCCTGTAAATTTATTATCATAATTAATAATGAACTTCTAAATTTCAATGTCAACACCTATTTTTCTATTTTTGTATCTATATAATACTAAAACTAAAATGAGTATTATAGTTACAACAACCATCCCAATGTAGTAAACTCTTATAATTTCACAAACATTAATATGTAAAAAATGTAGCTCTAAGTATCTACCCCAAAATTAATTTTAATGTTTAGCATTTTGTTTGCTTTTATTTCTTATATCTTCTAACAGTCCTTCAAACCATTGAACATTTACTAAATGATGAGAAAGTGAATTTTCCAACATTTTTTTAAAATAAGTAGGTATATTTTCGTAAAGTTCAAGAGATTGTTCTAATAAAAAAATTTTCTTTTTAGTTTGTTCTATTTGTATTTCTATTAGTTTTGTTAACTCCTTGCTATTATATTCATTAGCAAATAGCATTGCTGCATAAAAAGATAAGTTTATATAATCTGTCTTAGAGCCATACTTATACATCAATTTTTCAAATTCTTTATCCCCTAGTTCAGTGATAATATAATTATGCGTCTCTCTAGTATTGTCTAATTGGTCAATTCTTTTAATATATTGTTTTTCTTCTAATTGTTGAAGATTATAATAGAATGACCCTTTAGTGAAATTCACTATATATTTATAGTGTCGATCTTCCATTAAGGCTAATAATTCGTATCCGTAGGAACCTGGGCTTTGTTTTAATAAACCTAAAATTAATAATGGTATCAAAAAAACACCTTCTTTATATTTTCATCAAAATTGTGCTAATAGTTATTCCGCAATTATAAAGTTTAAACATTGTTGATTTGTATATACTGAGATTCAAATTCATCATACGATATTTTCCCTAACGCAAAATCCATACTTTTTATATATATTTTTTCTGCTTTTGTATGTGTTCTAGCATTATTAATATTTATCAACTCATTTTCATTAATCAATGGCTTCATAACATGCTGTTTATTAGAAAAGGCTTCAAAATAACGCATCCCAAATTTTCTTTGAGAAATTGCATCAATATGAATACCATCAGTATTAGATGTTAAACCTGATGCTGTGACAAAGTAACAATTATCTTGTTCAACAGTAAATTTCTGCAACTCTTGATTAATAAAGTTATATTCAATACAGCCTTTTCCAAATCCTTTTTTGCCTAAAAAATCTCCTAAACCACCAATAATGAGAGGAATATCTGGAGCATTCAACTCTTTTCTAAGAGCTTCAATAATTAAAAGTAATTTTTTGTAATAGACTTTGTAGTTACCATTCATACTATCAGTTTCTCCTTGATGCCATAGAATTCCTGTTAAGTCACTACTTTTCATAGCAAATTTAGCTTCAGTTATTGCATGTCTAAAAAGTACTTTATCTACAGCCCATTCATCCAGAGTGCTTCCACCTTCAGCACAAGGAATTAACCCAATAGTATCTTCTTGATTTTGCAGGCACCATGCATCTGCAAATGAACCAGCCAGACTTATTCCTGAAACAGGGCGGTCATAGTTGATGGGTTCAGTCATCATTTGCCATCTACCATTACGCAACATTTGTATTCTTTCATTATAAATCGGGGTTACTTCATGAATAAACCCTCGTCCAGCCATATTCGACTGTCCTAACATTAAAAACGATTTAACCATTTTTCTCATCCTTTCTTTATTCAATATTTATGAAGAAACGTTTCCAGTTCTCAATAAATATTAAGTAGTTACTTATTTAATTTTTTACCCAATACAGACATAGTCTAATTAGACTAATGACATATGTATAGTATAGTCTAATTAGACTAATTGTCAATAATATTTTTTCAGAAGGTAAAGCCAATATATATTTTAGACGATGGTGAGCTAATGCTTACTATCCTAGCTTCTTTTGCATAGGAGAAGAGTAGATCAGTAGGATGTAGTTAAGCCTCGCATTTCTGTATAAGCATAAATCTGAGTAGTTAATAATAGATTTAATTTTAAATTGCTAAATTATAAGTTGATTTGAACGATATTATAAATATAAAACAAAAGACAAGGAGGCACCACATGAAAAAGATTTCTCAAAAAATATCCTTAGCAATTATATTTTCGGTGTTGTTAGTATCCATATTAATAGGGGCTGCCGGAATTACAAAAAGCAAAACAATTATAACCACAAGTACTGAGAGTAATTTAATAGAAACATCAAGTAAATTAAGTGAAAAATTGAATAATACTATTAATATTTTCAAACAAAAATTGAAGATTTGTCTATAACAATAGGTAATGATGTAGATGTTAACCAATTAAAGAATAATCCTAAATATGGGGCTGAGTATACAAATAAAATTGTGCCTTTGGTAACTAAATTTGCACAATCAGGTAAAATTAATGTAGATTGTTATGTTACCTTTCTAAATGAATACTCAAGAAATGGGTTTGTTTTAGGACCATTTCTATTAGACCCAGATGGTAAAGGATTTAAAATGTAAATAATTTGAGTAACAAGATTTCTGATATGGAAGCAAATAAAAAAGGTAATGATTGGTATTATAAGCCAATTGAACTAAAGAAAGGATTTTGGACAGAACCTTATTCCGATCCAACAACAAAAATTTATATGATTTCGTATTCCGTTCCAATATTTTCTAATGGCATCATGGTTGGCGTAGCTGGAATGGATATTAAATTTGACACTTTTAAGAATATCGTTAATGCACAAACGGTGTATAACACAGGGTATGCTTCACTTCTTAATTCTAATTCTGATTTTTTAGTACATCCTACCTTTAAGCCAACAGATAACTTGAAAACTGTTAATAAAGGTGAATTAAAGGGGTTTGCTTCTTATGTAGATAGTAATAAAACCGGCGTTTACAAGACAACGGTTGGAGGTAAGTCTAAATTTATTGGATTTTCTAAATTAGTAAATGGAGATACATTATTAGTGTCTGTAGATTCAAAGGAAGTTTTAAAAGACATAAATAGCTTAACTATTTTTATTTTAGTTATTTCTTTAATAGGATTGATTTTATCAATTTTTGTAGCTTTGTATGTAAGCTCTCGTATTTCTACACCAATAAAAAGGTTAACATATTTGTTTAAGACGGCAGAAACAGGTGATTTAACTGTGAAAAGCGATATTAAATCCAATGATGAAGTTGGACAACTTTCAAGTGCCTTTAATGCTATGATAGAGAATACTAAAAAATTAATTATAAATGCTAAGGAAACCAGTAATCAAGCATTACTAACTTCAAAGGAAGTAGTTGATATGTCCCAGACTGTGCAGAATATAGCAAGTCAAATAGCATTTGCTATTTCTGAACTTGCTAAGGGAGCTGTAGAACAAGCTACCCTGGCATCTGATGGCAACTATAAAACAGTAAGTATTGTTGATGGACTAGATAAAGTTGTTAGTGATATTTATGACGTTGAAAAGTTAGTAGACACATCAAAAATCTGTTTAGAAATTGGTAGCAAATCCGTTATGAATCAACAATCACAGATGGAAGAAAGTAAGTTTGTTAAGAAAAATGTAGTTGATGCAGTTATTGATCTTTCGAACAAATCTAAGGAAATTGAAGATATACTACAGTTTATAGCGTCTATATCAACACAAACAAACTTACTTGCTTTAAATGCAGCAATAGAGGCAGCACGTGCAGGTGAAGCCGGTAAAGGATTCTCAGTAGTAGCCGATGAAATTAGAAAGCTAGCTGAGCAGACTTCAAGTTCTGTAACTAAAATAGATGGTATGGTAAAGGATGTACAAATAGGAGTACAAACTGCCGTATCAGAAATGAAAAAAGATGAGGCAGTTGTTAAAAATCAGGACAGTGCATTATTATCAACAATAGAATCTTTTAAAGAAATTACTAAAACGGTAGAAGGTATAGCAACCAGCATTAAGAATATTGTAAATGTATCTACGATATTAAATAAAAGCGTTATAGATACTGGGGACAGTATAAGTAATATTGCTGCTATCTCCGAAGAAACCGCTGCCGGAACAGAAGAGATAGATGCATCAAATCAAGAACAATTGACAATTGTAAATAATCTAGCTAATGAAATGATAAAATTAACTGAATGTTCTATGTTGCTTCAAAAAAGTATTAAAGAATTTATTGTATAAAGAAAAACTTCCACAAGCTGAACAAATGACTAAAACTTATAAATAGAAGCAAAGAGCTCCTAAAAGTACTCAGTCTGATTTCTAAAATTAGAGAGTAAATAATTTTAATATAATAAAGTTTTATAGTGAATGCTCCTTCAATTTATTGGTATTGCATTAAAGAGAAAAAGCATATAATATAACGAAAAATAAAATGGACCCTATAAGGTAGACAGTTAAAAAAAGAGACCTACTTGTCTCAAATAAATTAACTGACTCTATTTTATAGGGTCTTTTTTGTTATACTTAGGGACTATCAAAAAATAAACTGGTCAAGTTTGAAAGAAATATTGCTGTTTTTATTTGAATTCCATGGACCACGCTGTTCAATCTCGAAGAATTTTTAATAATTTCAGAAACTTTATTAGTTATTAAACTTTTATCATATTGATTCAATTTAGCTTGTTTGGGGCTAAAGATAAAATTATTTATATTACATTGAATATTTTAAAATATGGTTGCTTTAAAGCATAATATCCCATTACTAAAACCCTTAATAAGATT
The DNA here is from genome assembly GCF_001877035.1 of Clostridium estertheticum subsp. estertheticum. Classification (NCBI taxonomy): domain Bacteria; kingdom Bacillati; phylum Bacillota; class Clostridia; order Eubacteriales; family Clostridiaceae; genus Clostridium; species Clostridium estertheticum. The sequence goes on from NZ_CP015756.1 coordinate 2,748,455, forward strand.
TTCTTCTTGTTTTAAATAAATTGGTTTATCACCATAAACAGGATAAATATATTTCACCTCTATTTATTTGTTTTAGTTGTGTTACAAAGTTGTTTTAAAATAAATAGCTCTTGTACAACAGGATTATCAGAAAGATGAATAGAATTTGTATCTCCTGTTAGATGACTAAAATCCGCAATTTCTTCTTTTGAAAAATTATGCCATAGAGTCTCTTTCTCTTGAATCGTTTCTGTTTGAACAGGTTCTTTAACAGTTACATTCATCATTAAATATACAGTTAATGTTTCCGCAATTTCCTTTTCTATATATCCAAAGAGCCTGTATATGACCAGGCTCATCCAAACTCATCTATACAAAATTCATATTAAAGTGGGGAATGTTTCTTGAAATTCTCTTTATCAATCCAGTATCCCTGTTGATTATAATGTCGATGCAGTTTGCTTTCATAGTCTCGTGTTATCAGAGACTCCTCAGTATATTCCGGTGACAGCTTGATTGTCTCACGAAGAAGGTTGACAAATACTTTAGATTCTTTCCAACTAATACGCTCTATCCATTTCGGAGAAACCAGAATCTTTTTCCCCGGCCACCAGTTCATTGTAGCAATAACTAAATAGCGAATTTCCAATGTCTCATGATCAATGATAAAATCTTCAACGTGTCCAATTTCGCCGTCTGTAGCTTGAATGGTGTAGCCACTTACCTCATAAGTGCTACGTAAATGGGTATCCCAATCTTTATTGCCTTGAGTTGGTTCCATCAATTTTTCTTGATTTTGACCACACAAAATGGAAGGAGAAAGCCCACCCGTTACCCCCATGTTTGGGTCACCCCAATATACGGGCCATTCATAATATGTATTGTACTCTTCTTCATATTGTCGTGATATGGGTTTGTCACTGGCCAAAGAAGGACTATTTTCAATCTGATTTTTGGTCAAATTAATGACTATATATTGGTCTTGTTTATTTACGCCGTCCAACGCATACGGTGATATTAACACCTGTCTGCCAACTAACCAGTTTCCTGTGTCAGCAATCAAATATCGAATTGTCCAGTTTTGGTCATCAAAATAAAATTCTTTGACCTTACCTATTTCTCCATCGATACATTGCAACTTGTAGCCTTTTAGTGTTTTGACCTTGTTTAACATAATAATTCTCCTTTCTTCTTTCAGTCTTTTATGAAAAGATTCTGTATTATATTTAAATGTAGTTTTTATGAATTACTTTTAATTTTACTAAATAATGCCAAATATTTTAAGTATTACAATTATAACAACCACGCCGCCAATTATTGCTAGCATATAATTCACACTCCTTTTTATCCTTAAATTATAGAATATTTATATTTTGTTTCAAGACTACAAAATGTTATTTATAATAAAACCACAATCATTATTTAAAATGCATTGTTACTTTGTCAAAAGATTCCTTAAGATCATTCCAAGCATTTTCAGTTCCTTCTTTTATATCTTTCCAAGAACTTTCACTAGATTTTCTAAGTTGTTCATATTTTTCCTTCAAATCATCCCTCTTACTCTCAAGCTTCTCCACTTGGTTAAGATATTCCAATTTCATATCAGCATGAACCTCTTTAGATTTGCCACGCATTACCGCTAGCTTGGCATTGTACTGGTCTATCTGAGCATTAATTTTTTCTAAATACATATCTCGTTTTTCCATCTTTGATATATCCTCCTCGTCTAACTATTATTAATAAGTGCATCTTCCATTTTGTAAACTGCACGATTTCTGGATTTTTTACGATATTATCACATAAAAGTAGCCATTCAAAATTAGAATTATAAGGATGAAATGCATACTTTCTTTGATAAAGAAACCAAATTTAACTTCTATGTTCCTGTATTAGATAAGATTTAATTTACTATTTATTAAATTCTTGCTATAATTTTCTTACACCAATGAAGTCAAAAACAAATAGTATAACAGCTATAACAATAATTATGTGTATCAGACCTCCACCAATCTGAAGAACAAATCCCAATAACCATACTATTATCAATACTCCTATAATCCATCGTAAAAATGACATATAAATCACCTCCTTCATTTGTTAATTAATAAAATATTATATAGAATGCCCTAAGTATTATAAGTAATACAACCACACCACCAATTAATGTAGCATATAATTCACACTCCTTTAAGAAACTTTATCTTATCTATATTAATTTTACAATTTACTTACTACCTTTAAATCCGCTTTAATTTCACGGCCCTTTTCTATAACAATAATATCTCGACCATTGCCAATATATGAGTTACGTCTTATAACAACATCGCTTCCTATAATCGCTTTATCTATAACCACATTATTTCCTATTTTAGTATTAGGCAAAATAACTGAATTAGATATCTTAGATCCTTTTCCAACATGTACATCTTGAAAAAGAACACAATTATTTACTTCACCAAGTACTGTACATCCCTCATTAAGCATTGCATTATTTATAATTGCATCAGGTCCTATATATTGCGGTGGAAGCATTGGATTCACTGTATATATTCTCCATTTATCGTCATTTATATTGAGTTCATTATCATCAGATAATAAATCCATATTAGCCGACCAAAAACTTTCAATAGTACCAACATCTCTCCAATATCCTTTGAAATGATATGCAAACAACTTCTGTTCATTGTTTAGCATCTTTGTTATTATATTTTTTCCAAAGTCATGACTTGATATTTCATCCTGGCTATCCTCTTTTAATAGTTGTCTAAGTGCCGACCAACTAAAAATATAAACCCCCATAGAAGCTAAATTACTTTTTGGTTGTTCTGGTTTTTCTTCAAACTCATAAATGCTATCATCTTCACTAGTATTCATTATTCCAAATCTACTACATTGATCATGCGGAACTTCTATTACCGATATAGTAACATCTGCACCTTTTTCCTTATGGTAATCTAGCATCTTTGAATAGTCCATTTTATAAATATGATCTCCTGATAAAATAAGAACATATTCTGGGTCAAAACTATCAATATAATTTGTATTTTGGAATATAGCATCAGCTGTTCCCTTATACCAATTCCCACCATCTTCACTTTGATAAGGCGGAAGAAGACTTACACCTCCATTTCTCCTATCTAAATCCCAAGGAGCCCCTATTCCTATATGAGAGTTCAGTGCCAATGGTTGGTATTGAGTGAGAACCCCTACTGTGTCAATATCAGAATTAGAACAATTACTTAAAGAAAAATCTATAATTCTATACTTCCCTCCAAAAGGTACTGCAGGTTTTGCTGTCAATTTAGTTAATTGTTTTAATCTTGATCCTTGACCCCCTGCCAGTATCATAGCTATCATTTCTTTCTTTAACATGCTAATAATCTCCTTTTTGAGTTATATTCCCCTTTAGCTACAAGGATTCTTAAAGAATTTGTATAATTACTACTGTTGCTATCCAAATATGTTTTATATTTATAATCATTCATAATTTCAGAATTTTCAAAGTCCACTTTTTTTGCAGCTTCAGATCTGTGTATGATAGATTTAATTTTATTTGCTTGATCTTGAGTTATAGTATTACCAGTTACAAGGTTTCCAAAATGTTTCTCCAACCCTTTTTGTATTTTAGTTCCCATTTTTTTATGCTCACCTACCCTAATATACAATTTAATTACAATGTATATTGTATTAAGAAACCAAGATCTTTTAGTTGATACACCATACTGAGTACGAATTCTCGTTAACAGTGAAATCACCATTACCATCTGCATCTATTTCAATTTCTCCGGAAATGTTACCAGTTACATCTACAAAAACCTTACCTGAAAGCTTTTCTCCAACAAACATCTTCTTAGAACCACCATCATTTGCATTAGAAATTAGAGCAGCTAGTCCACTTTCTCTTGTCCAACCCACAATATGAGCATCATCAAAATAATCATGCTGATTCCCATAAGCAAACTCTTTCCTGGCTTTTAATAATTTATCTAATTGATCTTTTAGCGGTGCTATATCATTAGTTGGCATTCCATAATAATCTCCAAAGAAAATACAAGGGATACCTTCTTGTCTTGTTAAAATGAAAGTATAAGCCTGCAACTTAAATGAATTGTCTACCCAAGATTCAAGTGACTGTCCAGGTTGGGTGTCATGGTTGTCTACAAAAGTAACTGAATTTTCTGGGTAGCAACTTATTAATGTATTAGACATCAAATCTCTTAAATCATAGTTTTCCTTTTCATTTACAGCTTTTACAAACTTATAGTGAAGTGGAATATCAAATATATTAAATGTGTGGTCAGTATCTTCAATATATTTTTTTAAAACATCAAGCTCAGTGCTCCAATATTCACCTACTGTAAAAAGTTCTTTTTTTGCAATGTTTTTTATATCATTTATAAATCTTTTATAAAATTCAAAATCCATATGTTTTACTGCATCCAATCTAAGTCCATCAATTTTCGCAATTTCTATATACCATAATGCCCATTTTAAAAGTTCATCATAAACTACAGGTGAACTAACATCTATATCTGTAAGCATAAGATAATCATAGTTCCCATTTTCATCATCCACTCCCTCGTCCCAACTCTTACCAAGCCCAGTAAATTGAAATATAGCACTTTCTTTCTTATTTCCATCCCAATCTACCCCATCAAAATGCTTCCAATCCCATTTAAAGTCAGAGTATTTATTATTCCTTCCAGCGAATGTAAATTTAGTCCATGCTTTAATGTCATATTCATCAGATATCTTCTTGTTTCTATCTTCTGGATCAACTTTAACTACTTTTACCCATTCAGTACCATCTGCTCCACCCTTATGGTTAAGAACTATATCTGCTAATATTTCAATGCCATTTTTATGAGCCTCTTCTATTGCATCTATATATTCATCTTTTGTACCGTGTTTAGTTCGCACGCTTCCCTTTTGGTCAAATTCACCAAGATCATATAAGTCGTAAACAGCATAACCAGTATCGTTACTACCACCTGCACCTTTATATGCTGGTGGTAACCAAAGTGTATTTATACCCGCCTCACTTAAAGCTTTACTTTGATTCTTTAAAAAATTCCAGTGTCCTCCATCAGATGGTAGATTCCATTCAAAAAATTGCATTATAGTTTTATTCATATATGTTATCACTCCTTTTATTATCTTTTAAATAAATGTAATTATTAACTTACCTGTAACAGTGATAGTGCCTATATTTTCTTACTGATCAATATTTGTAATATCTCATCTCTTTGAACCACCCTATTAAGCTTTGTTTCCATTGTCGTAAATATTACATGTAGTATATCCTATATTACCTTATAACCCATATAAATCCACTGGGCGTGCATATAATTTACATAGATAATATGTAAATTGCATGCTATAATTATAACATTACTAAATAACGCTATTAACTATCTTTTGCGACAATATTCGACACTTATTCAGCACAGCTTATTGCATTTTGTCGTATCTTATGAAATCAAGGAGATGATTATTATGTATAAATTTAAATTTAGACTAAATGAAATAAGAAAATTTAAATGTATTAGTCAAAAGAGATTAGCATACTTATCAGAAATATCCCAAAGCCATATTAGTGAGTTAGAAAGAGGTACCCAAAGCCCCACATTAAAAACGGTAGAAAATTTAGCTCATGCACTTAAAACACACCCATCCGATTTATTAGAAGTAGAAGACAAAAAGCATTAATATGATTAGGTTCAACACTACAAATAATTAAAATAGAGTAATAAGAGTATATATAAAAATTTATATATACTCTTATTACTCTATCTAAATATTAAATTTTATATCCTTTCTCCTTTCACTAAAATTTAAGTAGTGGGAATGTTTCTTGAAATTCTATTCATCAATCCAGTATCCCTGTTGATCATAATGTTGATACAGCTTGCTTTCATAGTCTCGTGTTATCAGAGACTCCTCAGTATATTCCGGCGACTGCTTGATTGTCTCACGAAGAAGGTTGACAAGTACTTTAGATTCATTCCAACTAACATGCTCTATCCATTTCGGTGAAATTAGATTTTTTTTCCCGGCCACCAGTTCATTGTAGCAATAACTAAATAGCGAATTTCCAATGTCTCATGATCAATGATAAAATCTTACTTTCCCGTAAATTAATAAGTCAATAATTATGCAATGGTTTTAAAGAAAAATCTGGTCAATTTTAGAAAGCGTATGCTCCTTCAATTATCATATATATATCATGCTTACAATGTTTGAATACGTATTTTTTTTTGAATAATACTAAAACATTGGGTTATCTACATTGTTAAGCATTCAGCTAAGCAATTATGCTTAAGTATCTTGTTCTATTTTTTTAAACCTTTGTACCACTATATTGTCTTGGTTTGCTATGTTGGAGTATACTATGATGCCTACCATATATAAAGTAAATTGCTAGCCCAAGTAATAACCAAATTATAAATCTAATCCATGTTTCTAGAGGTAATGCTGTCATTAAATAAACGCAAGCAACTATAGTTAGGATAGGTATAAAAGGTACCCAAGGACATCTAAACTTTCGCTCAGCATCTGGCATAGTTTTTCTTAATACTATAACGCCAATAGATACAAGAATGAAGGCAAATAATGTACCTATGTTACATAGTTTTATTATCTCCTCTAGGGGCAAAAGTCCTGCCATAATAGCAGCTATACTACCTGTAATTATTGTGCAAAGTGTAGGTGTTTTGTGAACTGGGTGAACTTTTGAAAATACCTTTGGAAGTAGTCCATCTCTTGACATAACCATAAACACCCTTATCTGTCCATAAAGCATTACAAGTAATGTTGAAATCATTCCTATAACTGCACCTGTTCCAACTAGAGCAGCTCCCCAGTTAATACCAAAACGTTTCAATGCATCTGGAATAGCATTATTCTGACTAATTTCTTTAAAGGGAACCATGCCTGTTATAACAACTGCAACTGCAACGTAAAGCACAATTACAACTCCTAGGCAAATAGCAAGTCCACGAGGTACATCTCTCTTTGGATTTATAGTTTCTTCAGCTGCTGTTGATACCGCATCAAAACCAATATATGCAAAGAACATTATTGAAGCACCTGCCATTACACCTTTCCATCCAAAAGGAGAAAATGGTTTATAGTGAGCAACACTAATATGAAATACACCAAGTACTATAAATAAAATAATTACACCGATTTTAATTAAGACTATGACGTTATTTAGCTTAGCACTTTCTTTTATGCCAATAAATAATATCCATGTTACAAGGCCCACTATGAAAACGGCTGGTAAATCAATAATCCCACCGGCCGATGGTCCAACAGATAGTGCTTTAGGTAAATCAAGTCCAGCAGAGCTTAACAGCCCTACAAAGGTTCCTGACCAACCGGAGGCAACTGCGGCGGAGGAGACTAAATATTCAAGCATTAGATCCCATCCTATAATCCAGGCTATAATCTCACCAAAAGCAATGTAGGAGTATGTATAAGTACTACCTGCTACTGGAAACATTGTAGCGAGTTCTGCATAGGTAAGGGCACAAAGTCCACTTGTTATTGCAGCAACAATAAATGATAAAACAACTGCGGGCCCTGCCATATGAGCTCCAACACCAGTTGATACAAAAATACCTGTACCAAGAACTGCGCCTATTCCAAGTGCTGCAAGGTCAGTTGATGTAAGATTCTTTTTTAAGTCTGTCTTTGCGGCGGCATGCAGCTCCATTTTTAAGGACTTTTTTTTCCACATTTTCTTCCATATTTTCTTCATTTTTTTCTCCTCTTTAAGATAAGTCCACACTGTTTTACAATACCTCATTTAAATATTAAAATAACTTCCAGTGAAAATCACTCAATACTATAATCATCTTTAAATTGTATTTATTTCAGCTGCCTTACCATAGTTTCTTTAGTTTTTACAAAACTACTTAATAATATTCTTGTTGATATCCTATGTATTTTACATTCTTGGTTAGTCATAGTTCCTCTACTTTCGAAGCCGTTTTCTTTGCAATTTCCTACTTGCTTATTATAGCTTTAACTTTGTTTGCTTGATCTTGAGTTATTATAGTCTTATTGGTTACAATGCTTTTAAATGTATTTATAAGCTCGTTTGTATTTTAGTTCCCATTTGTTTGTACTCATCTACTTCCATATATATTTTATTTAAAAACATTAAATAATGCACCATACTGAATACGAATATTCATTAACAGTGAAATCGCTATTATAATTATAGCATGACTAAATAACGTTATTAGCTATTGTTTACGCTAAAAACCGACAAATATTTTAATAATTCTTATCGTATTTTGTATAATCATAGAGGTGTGTGCTATATAGAAATTTAAATTTAAACTAAATGAAGTGCGAAAATTCAAATGTATAACTCAAAAGAGATTAGCAATTTTATCACAAAGAGATATTAGCGAGTTAGAAAGAGGTATCCAAAGTCCCACATTAAAAACTGTAGAAGCTTAAGCTGATGCACTTAAATATAATAAAATGTTATATTTCACTAAAAAAATATCATCTGATGTAAGGGGTTAAGGCTTGCCTCTTATTTTTAAAGGTGCATAGAAAATGAAAAGAAAATTAATTTTTTATCTTCTAAAATTATTGATATGGCTATTAAAATAGTTCCACACGTGGATATAACAGCTTGAGATATTATCGATGAAGGAACAAGACAAAGATATATTGTGATTAATCAAGATATATTTCTACCGTTAAAGCTAATTGAAGTAGAAGACAAAAGGATATCAGACTATGCTTGTCATGAATATGATAAATTGATGCTAGCCTGGATGGCACTAGATGTCGATTATATATAAGAATTATAGGGTCTTTATAAGCTATTAAAATCCTTTAACATTTATATTTAATTTATAATGGGTTATATTCAAAATATCAATCCGTGCCTAATAAAGCACCCCCATATCTAATGATAGGGGTGTACTTGTGATGATATATATGAAGAATGCGAAGTAAAACAATCTTTAAATATGTTCAGTTTTTTTCATCTTTACACTGTCTTAATAATTTATTCGTTTTCTTCAGCTATCTATAATGAAAAATGATTTATCAGGATATTTTTTATGTAACCTTATCATATTAGTGGATAATGCAGTTTATCTATTCAGCATCAAAATCAATAAAGTACTTTCTCTCTGGTGTATGTATCGTGAGGGTTGCTAAATTAATATTGTCCTTTAAAATATCCACTCTGTATTCGAACATGATATCATCATTTTGCTTCTTCATGAATAAATAACTTCCTTCTTCTTGATCCTCGGCCTCATCACTTATTTCAGCGTAGATTTCTTCGCCACTGACTTCTCCAGGATATCCTGACTTTCTTATCTTTTCATCTATTGCTTTAAAAAACTGTTCCATTTTTTCGCTCTCCTTCTTTTTTTAATATCTATTTCTCTTCAAATCAAGTATATACTATGCTTCTAAATAACAGCCTTAACTCAAAAAAAATTATAACATAAACCAATGACACTTTTAATGCCATTGGCTTATTTCTTAAAAATATAATCACGAATTGTAATTGAGGCAATCATAGAGATATACCTTACTATCACTTATATATTAAAAAGTTTCTTTAAGTATGGTATTTCAAATCTCCCTATGTTCCAAAGTTTTGATTTTCACTCCTCTAGGTAGAGCTCTCATAACAACTTTTTCCCATGGGGTTCCTATTACTTGATCCATGACAGCTATTGCTCCACGGTCATCCTTTGTTCTAATTAATCTGCCACAACCTTGTTTTAACTTCAATCCCATCTCAGGGTAATCAACGGTTATAAGTGGATTCATCCCCTCTTCTTCTGCATCTTTGCGCCTCATTTCAATCAAAGGGTCTAGTGAAGGAAAGGGAAGCTGCCAAACTACAACGAGAGATAAAGACTCCCCGGGCACATCAATTCCCTCCCAAAATGTAGAACCTACTAATACAGATGTAACTTCCGCACGAAACTTTTGGACAAGATATCCTCGCTCACCTTTATCCTCCCATAAAACTTCAAACGGTAGCTCATAACCACTAATTTCTTTTCTTATTTTCCTAACTTCCTTCAAAGAGTTAACAAGTATCAGCGCTCTTCCTCCATTTTCTTTCAGCAAACATAGTAATTGTTTGATTTTACGTGAAAACTTGGCACTGTCAGTATCCTCAAAGGATGGTGGCTGTAAATAAACCACCACCTGTTCCTCAATATTAAAGGGACTTCCAACCGTTGATATTGTCGGATTTTTTAAACCCAGAGTCCTCATAAGGTAACCAAAATCGCCCTCATCACTTAAAGTTCCTGAAGTAAACACCACAGGCAATTTTTTCAAAAATAAATGTTTATTTAGCATATTGCTCAAATTCCGAGGAACTACCCAAAAGCTGCCGTCTGCCCTATCTATCCAAATAATAACCTCTCTCCCTTTATTCCTACCAAACCTAGCTAAGGCTGTAATTGATAGTTCTATTTGAATTTCAAAGGTATGTAACGTGCTTTCCGGTAACTCATTTATGTATAGCTCTTCCTCAATTTGTATCTCTAAGAGCAACCGATCTAGTGCCTTATGAAAAGTATCAGCTGCTTTCAGAAGTATATCATCGATACGAACCGCCAGACGCTCTGATTGCTCATCATCTATTACGTTTTGATTAAGTTTTTCGAAAAAGTTAGAAGTGGCCTGGCCCAAGGCAATTACACTTACAACCATTGAAGTTCTTGCTCCCTGGATTTCCTCTATCGAAAGGATAATATTATCAATATCCTCTTTGTGAATTTGTCTTCCAGCACCCATAGCTGCCGGCAGTATGACTTTATGGCCTTCATCAAAAATCACCAGCGAGTAATCTGGAAGGATAGGCATTTTACCGTCTGCAATTCTTTCATCCCTTGTCCACAGGTCCTGAAAAAAGATACTATGATCAGCGATAATTAAATCCTTGGAAGCTCTGTAATGTTTCCTTACCTTAACAAGCTTACAAAAGCCTCTTCTGGTACAGGCATCACATGGCATAGTCTCATCCCATCCAATCTGTCTCCATACACTATCAGATATGTGGGGCATTTCTGAGCGTTCACCTTTTGTAGTCCTGGCTAACCATTGATTAATCTCATCAGAGGCTGTTGCATCGCCAAACACTCCCCCCATTCCACTAACTCTCTCATCACAAACATACTGACGAGGATCCTTTGCCATTGGCGCATCTATTTCTAATCCCAGTATTCGAGAAAGTGTTTGAATATCTCCCTTTGGCCCTGCCAGCTGTTCCTGAAGTGCTGTTGAGGCGCATGCAATTACTACAGGCTTTCCGATAAAACCAGCGTAGGCAATTGCAGTGAGTAAGTAGGCGAAGGTCTTTCCGGTACCGACCTCAGCCTCAGCCAGATGAACTTTTTTATTACAAACTGCATCGGCAAGCTGAAACGCAGTATATATTTGTTCATCACGTATCTCATATCCGTGTTCCGGAAGAATATCGTAAAAAACATCGCCAATCCAATCCATCAACTTACTTGGAAACTCTTTTTTTGTTTTATAATCAAAGGTAGTCCCTATTTTCTTATACAAAATTTTATCCTCCTGTTAACCTATTTAATACCATAGAAAATATTATGTGAAAATTTACTTTCAGTTATGTACATGCGCATAGTTTTTCTTTATACACTAAACATAACCACCCTTACATTCTAAACTTTTTCAATAAGTATTATAACATTAACAATGTAAAAAAAAATTACATCTTTTAATAATTTAATTTATATTACACAAAATCTAGTCAATTTCCTAGGATTTCATAAACAAGAAATAGAGTACTTACTACTAATACTCTGCGATAATAGAAATGTGCATTGAATACACAATCAGATAAAATCACATAAAAAAAAAACTTCCAGGTAGAAGTTAATCCATTGAATCAAAAGCTGATGCAATTTCAGTAATAGTTTTAGTATACAATCTTTTTGCAACACCCCAGCAAATTGTAATAAGTCCTGAACAATCAACACCAACACAATATTTGCTAACACCATTATCTCTAGAATAATGCATTATTTATATCTAGAAATAATGACCTCATCACTACAAGCGCAGTTCAAAATATTGTAAAGAATTATGTTATCTCTTCTGGACTTAACCCAAAATCCATATCAACCCACAAACTTCACCACACGGCAGTTACTCTTATGTATAAATATGGTAGAGTAGATATCAGATCCCTACAACAAATACTTGGACATGAAAGTATTCCTACAACTGAAATATATACCCATATCGATGAGCATCAATTACAATCTGCAGTAAACTCAAATCCATTAGCTATGATGTTTAATTAGCTTTATTTCCAACCACGAGATTATTCCAGTTATAAGAATAATGTGAAGTTCAACTATAATCAAAAATCCTACATTACCTATGATACGGTTCTCCGTATCGGTAATAAGTGCGGTTTTACCATCTTTTTCTTATGTTCTAGTTAATTATAGACTAATGGTATTATTTTATTCCTTGTTGAATTGAGATAGCACCCATAAGTAACGATAAATTAATATTAATATTTATATTAGATATATTCTTAATAACATTATTAACATTTACAAGGTGTGAATATTGCAGTACTAAAATTAAAATTTTGACTGTCACTTTTAAAGTTACTTATAGAAAAAATCTACTATATATCAAACAGAATTTTCGCTTCCGTACTTATCATTTCAAAATAAAATCAATTCACGGAAAAATAAAATCATATATGTTGTATCAAAAATAGATTTCAAATATCATTACATTCTGTGTTTTCTTCAATAATTTTAATTCTGAAAATAACCATATAAATAGCAAGCAATGTCATTTTAAAAGCAAATTTCAAACCGCCACCTGATAAGTAATCTCTTCCGTGCATACATTCATTTCGTATATTTAGTGAGTTACCATTATACATAAAGTTATATATAAATAATAAATCTGGAACATTATCAAAGCCATTCAAATCAGAATATATTTCCTGCAATAATTCTCTTAACACTGAGCTTGGGTCTTTATATTTCATAAAATCAGTTAAGCTTTCTTTGAATGGTACAATACTTGTAATGGCACCTAATTCGCGTATTTTCATTTCCAAAATAGGAAACAACTGAGTTAAATGTGCTAATTTAAGATTACACTCATACGGAATAATTTCGTATTTCGCATTTTCCGAAATAAACCTGTATACTTGTTCTTCTTTTGTAAATAGTGATGCCATTGCATAAGCATTCTCCTTATATCTTTTATGAACCGCTGATAAATATATATCTATTTTCATATTATTTAAGAATTTATAACTCATAGTATCATTTATATCATCTATTATGTTTCTTAGCATAATATCAATATCATGTTTATCACAGTTTACTTCATTCATTTTCATTGGATATACAGATGTCAGTGAAATTGAAGAAAACATATACATAATTGCATTCTCAGATACATCCTCCATAATCTTGCATATCGATTCTTTATCAGCACAAATGCAACTTTTTGCTGCAAAAATTGGATTTCTTATAACCTGTTCATTATATAATACAACTTCTTTTGTCGGTACTGAAGTGGTATACTCAAATGTTTGCAAACTACTACATTGCTCTTTATAGTACTTTTGCTCCCATAATTGTTGAGTAAAAATCATATGTTGCTTAATTAGTTTCTTGTCAACATTTTGATTTGTAGAATTTACATTAATTAAGAATTTCATAAAATGGTAAAATAAATCTGCTACTTTAATATCTTTACAAGAATTTATATACTTTTCAAATGCTTTGACTGTTAGTAAATAGTATTCGTTATCTATTTGTTTAGGAATCTCTTCAACGCCTAAGAACTGTGACAATTCTGAAATGTTCGTGATTGTATCTATCTTTTTATATTGTTCTTGATAAAAACTTCGAACCAATGCCTTCTGTTCCTTGCTTAACGGAATACCTGCATTTATAATCTTATCTAATATTTCAGGTTCAGTTATATAGTGAAGCAATTTTAAAAACTCTATATATTCTTCTTTTTTTGCAACATTCGCCATCATTCTTTCTTTAAATAGAAATGATATAATCTCAAAAGAAGAAGAATTTACGATTTCAAATGATTTGTCAGCATTCTTAATAATACCGCCAAGTAATTTACAATGTTGAATAATTGTATTGTTGCTTGGCACTTTACGAAACTGAATTAGACATATTGTTTCAATAATGAAATCTATCTCTTCACAATTAAAATAATTTTGGATTTTACGCAACACGTCTTCTGTCCATAACGTAAAATCTGGAGTTGTCGTAATTCCATTTGAAAAAATTGGTACTAATTTTCCATGTCTTATAGATATCTGTAACATATCCATCACATATTCTTCTTGCCATGTAATAAAATGTTCCCTTTCCATATGATGAAAATTAAAAGCATTTCCAGATAAAATTATCTCTTTGTGTTTTTTTACAAATTCCCCCGTATCTTTATAATATTTCTTTTCAATATTATCACTAAGACACTTCCTTGCATTTTCTAATCCAGGCAATTTAATATCTGATGCTAATGCATATATATCCTCTTTATACAATTCGAAAGAGTCCATATTAATTAAATTCCAAAAATTCTTCTGTTGTAATAATCTATAATCAACAACATATTGCGTTTTATTATCCTGATTTTCTAGCTTTGTAAGCCATATTACAAAATAAAGAGCATGTCCAAATTCTGTTGCTATACAAGATTTACATTCGTCTCGTTCTATAACTCCGTTGAAATACTTCGCAAGCATATATAAATCTATACAAACTTTATTTTCAAATTCGGGAATAGTTCTGCATACTTCTACTATTTTAATGAAATGCAACAAAACCTCTCGTAAATTTCGATATTGGGTTTGAAATTCCTCCCAATTACTTACATCATCCAGTGTAAAATTTACTTCAATGTACTCAATTATCCATTGCCACTCCTGGCTCTTTGCTAATAATCCATCAACATATTTAACCTGTTCTTCATGGCCAAAATAATTATTCATAATTTACCTCCTCCAAATACCTCACTAGATTATTATAAATCTAATTAGGTACAATGTCATATCCAAATCTTCTTCTAAATTGGTGTAGTTGTGGTATAGTAGAGCCTCTATTTCTACTAAGAATTCTTTATCTACTAGGTTTACAAGGTAACTTAACGATAGTTCCCCCCGATATCCCATCTTCTCATACAAATGCTGATTCCTTTTGCATAATTCTAGTGTTGTTAACATCCATTTATAATTGTTTGTATAAAGTTGTTTTATTAATTGTAATGCTTGTTTTCCGTAACCATATCCTCGATATTCTGGAAGGATACAAAAATAATGATATAACTACAAATATCAGATGCGATTATACCCTTATTTTCTATATTCGATAATATACTTGTAAATTCCAGTAAAAACCTTATTTACTTATGATACGGTTCACCATATCATATTCTAAATTTTTTCACATTTATATATTTTTCTATCTTCATCTTAGCTTCACATTATTAGCCTAATTAGAAGCTCTACAGCATGTCCAATTATAGACATTATAAGAATAATGAGAAGTTTATAATTAGTCTTTCTTAGTGTTATTATTTACGCATGACAATGTCATATTTTATAAAATTGTTTATATTTTTACCGCCAAACCAATAAATAAAGCGAAAAACAGCCCACTTTTAGTTGAATTCTATAAAGAGATTCGGTTGGCACACCAAGTACCATGCTCTTATAGTTCTAAATTAAACCACCTCTGTCACTAATGTCAGGCAATATTTCTGAATTTTTTTATACTAAGGTATTTAATCTAATCTCTGATGTATTGTTTTTTTAATTTCGTCAAAATGTTTCTTTCACAAAATTAATGAATCTTCCACTTTGTAGAAAATTGAAATTATGTTACATAAGGAATCACCTTCTGAACATAATTCTTTTGATTTGTTTAAGCAAATATCACGCTCTTTAATGTTTTTTTGAATTTCAAAAAACCTTCCTTATTCATAGTAATTTTTGAAATTGATGTATATTACATATAGTATTCCGATTTCATAATAGTAATTTGCATTCAGTTTATCAAGTCTAATTGCCTTTTTATAGTCGTTTATGGCTTATATTTTTTACCAAATTTCTTTTTCTTGTGCATTTTTTACTAGGAATAAAACATAATTTTATTTTACAAAGTCTAATTCTTAAATATCCCCACCATTCTTCATTAAAATCTATTTCTTTACACTTGGCATCTAAGGTTCTATATACACTTTCTAACTCTTCTATCGTTTTTTTTGTTAATTTCATTGTTTGAATTGTCCCTTCAATTGCCACACATAATTTAAAATAATAACGAAGAATATCTATTAACTTATAATCTTCTTTTATGTGATTTTTAATTCCATTTAATACTGTAATCACTTCTCTAGCATCATAGTTTTTGAACTCAACATACTCATTATTTATTGAGTTAATTCTTGAAGTAAGCGCATCACTTAAGGATAATTGATTTATTTCTGAAATATTATCTAGAGCTTTGTCAATAGCTGAAAAATATTTATCAACCACATCACTTAAAGATTCTTTAATAACCTCTTTTTGAAGAATCTTTATTTTTAATTTTATTAAAATTTCTCTACAATTATCTATTATTGTTCCATTTCCTTTAATATTCTCAAGACTATGTTTCATATATTCATCAGACAGTTTTACATATAGTTTTTCCACAGTAGTTACATCTTCAAACTTTATTTTGATTTCTCCATAATTCTGTTGTTTTAAATCTAGCATAGAAATAAATGCCACTATATAATGAATTGTTTGATATAGTACACCATCTATCATGTATTCAAACTGTTTATTAATCGTTTTTTTATGTTGTTCAGGAACTTTTAATAATGGTTGAATTTCTTTAACATGATTTTTTATAAAATAACTATTATTATATCTAAAGACCTTTTCGATAAATGTTATTAACTGCATTGTATCAGAAATTTTTACTTCATTTTCTAAGCTTTCAATGTACTTAATAATATTTTTAAATTTTTCGATAAATTCTTTTTCTTCCTTTATTGATAACAAATATTGAAAATATCCTTCTAAATGTTCTTGAAAAAAGTCAAATTCAATTCCACTATCTTCCTTTAATGAGTCTTCAATTTTTTGTACATTTGTCTTCACCTTATCTATAACATCTTCATAAAACATATAATATAGTATCCCATTAAATAATACTGTTTTTGTTTCTTTTGTATAAGGGCTATTATATATACAATTTTTTATTATTTTAATGACATACTCATTCTCTTTACTTTTGTCCTTACGCTCAAAATAATTTTTTATTTCTTTTAAAAATATCAGTTTTTCATATTCTTCTTCAAATATAATTTTTATAAATGCTATTGTAAATACAACAAAAACACAATCATCATTTGATAAATTACTAGTTGTACTATTAGGACTAGAAAACCAAAACTTATTTACAATTCTGAGCACCCTTTTAAGTTCTCTAATTAATTTTTTAAACTTTCTAGGATTTGACAAGTGCAGACAAAGTTTATCATAGACTATTATCCATGATTCATTATCCCCACCTTCGGCTTTTTCAATTTTTTCCAATCCAATATCTATTACATCTTTTATATACACATAAAAACTTCTTCGTAATGTTTCTACACTTACTTTTATAAATTCACTAGATTCCACAAAATCTCTTTTAAATATAATTTGATTCCTTTTGTTATAATATTCGTACATATCTATGTATGAAATATCTTCCAATATTGTTCTATCATTAATAAATTTATCTAAATATTCTCTAGTTATCTTCCCTGAAATTATTTTTTCATAATCTACAAAAAAAAGTATAGTGCATCCATTTAGTTCTAATATTTCTTTAATGAATTTAAATGTTTCAAATATTTCAAGCTCTCCAGACCTATCTAAATCATCAATTAATATGTATATCCGTTTATTAGTATTTTGTCTTAATAATCTTTTTATATCTCCATTTATTTTATCTTTTGCCTCATTAAAGCTATCTAACCCAACAGATGGCAATTGAAACATTTTTGAGATGACTGAAAAGCCGTCTCTTCCAATTTGATTACCCAAAATATAAAATATAGTATCAAAGTAACTTTTTAAAGAACTACTTTTCCCGGTATATATACCATTTTCAATAAAGATTTTATTAAATTGAATTTTTATATTTCTTAGCATCTTCTCCATGCTATTTTCAATTTTAGGTTCAACAAATACAAAATACGCTTGTTCTTTTAATTCATCTTTTAATGCATTTAAGAAACATGTTTTTCCACTACCCCATCTACCAGTAATAGCCATCGCAAATGGTTCATCAAAATTTCTTTCTTTAAATTCTCCAATTAAATAACTCAACTGTTGCCTTCTTATTGGGTATAAATACTCTTTCTTTGTAATAGGTATATCTTCTTCTTCGTTAAAACTCAAGACATCTTTGGCTCCTATTAGCTCAAGCTTCCTCTTCCATACTTGTGGTATTATATATATCCTTAGAATTTTTTCTTTATTTTTAATAATCTTTTTTAAAAGGCACTGCTTTATATAATTAAATACATTATTTATATCTTTACATATATAAGTTTGATTGTTTTTTATAACAGTCAATAAACTAATAATTGCCACTCCTATAATACCTTCAAAGGTATCTAATCGTCCAACATACCCTAACAGCAATAATAAAAATCCTATATTATATATTAAGTATTGTGTTAATTCAGATATTATTTTATCAACAGATCTTAAATACATAGCTATATTAGCTATAAAATATAAAGTTAATACTACCGAAAGCAAAGTATATAGATATATTGGTGCACTTGGATTTTCAATGATTTTAATGTTTGTCATTTTAAGGAATATTCCAAATCCAGTATATATAATCCCTTTCATTATGCCTTCGGCCATTGATATGATTAAACTTTTAAACCTCTTAATTTTGAAAAGTATTAAAATCACATCGCGACATATTAGGTATAGATGTATCATAACAAGAATTGCAATAACTTTTAATAGTATTTGTGTTTTATTACTACTATACCAATTAGGAAATATAATTTGTTCAAAAAAATTTAGTATGTTTATATTTTCCAGCACTTTTACCCCACTCCCCATTACTCTTATATTCAATTGCAAACTTAACTATATTTATAATATTTTCTTTTATCCTAATTAAATATTTTTAATATATTAAAAAGTGTTTACTATATATTATGGAATTGTTTTTTTAATATTTCAGAAATCTACATACCTTATGTTTAATCTACCTTTTCAATTAATTCTCGTATCATAGTAGCATTATTAAGTGAGTTTACATGAATTTTTCTTCCAATAATCCCAATATATCTTCCAATTTCAGAATAAGTATCTTCCATGTAATCTAATGCAATATTGTCAGCTTCAATTTCATAGCTTCTATTCGCTTCGAGTACACCACTCTCATCTTCTTTTGCTACTAAACACTTATATTTATTTTGAGTAAATTGACCTACGTGAGCAAGTTCGTGTGCCAATATAAATTCAATATATAAGTCACAAACCCTATTCGCTCTTTTAAAGTTATAAAAGTTATGAAAAATGAACTTTAGAGTCTGAGTCAATTTTTCATAATATATATTGACGATAATTTGTCCACTTTCCTTTAACAGTGAAGTTTTACCTAATAATCCATTTGGATCCGGGTATCTATCATCTGAAATAGCCCAAGGTGACTCTAATGAGAAAATAAATTGATAATTATTAATGTCCATAAATTCTTTAATACGCCCATTAGATTGATTATATATTGTGCTTATTCTTTTTTTGACATTCTCAGTACTAAATTCTACACTGTGTAATGACATAATTTAATCTCCTTAATCTAAAAATTCTATTTTATTGGTGCTTTTGTGATGTAACATCTAATCTCCAATACATTCTAAATATCTTAGAACTTATTGATTCCGCCAACTTCTTATTATTAGCCTTATAGGTACATGGATAATGGAAAGTTACGTTCTATTCGAACTTTACTTTATATCACTATAATTTTTTCATTAGATTTGCAAGGTGAGGCAATGCAAATACATACAGTTGCTGGATCAATATCATATTTTGTTGCTACAATATTGAAATTAACCGCTGTACATGTAAGATACATATCTTCATCTTCAGAATTAATTTGTATTTTCAAAAGTTTTTCTCTTTCAGAATATGCTTTAATAATTTCTAATCTTTGATTCTGAGTTAATGAATTAAATTGTTTTATTATAATATTAGCGTCTTCTAGACTATTTGAAAATAGTTTACAAAAATCTAAAGTTTTACTAAATTCTCTTTTAGAAAATTTGATATACCTTATTTTTTTCATTACATATTCCCCAAAATTCTTTTACACTTTTAAATTCTAACTTTTTCTCTGCCTTTAGTTTTAAAAGTAACTTTTCAATTATATTGCATTCTGAAGAATCAAAAAAATAATAAATACATTCATTAATTTTTGCATTATCAATAATTTCAAACAAATGATAGTCATTATATGGAGATAATCCTAAAATTGAAAGAGTTCCTGTTATACTTCTAAATTCTTCTATAGAGTAGTCTTCTTGAAATCTTAAGTTCGGATTTGTAACTTTAATTTTAATTGCATCAGCAAAATTAACTATTAATTTATTATTTTCATTTTCCCAACTATCAACATCTTTACTAACTAATTCATTAGATAAATATGCATTTGTCATTTTATTAACAGCTTCATTTGCTAATGAAGCTTGCTTTATTTGATATTGTTTATAATCTCCACAATATGTTGACAAAGCCGTTGAATGTAAATAGTCATATGTAGGGTCATTTGGTATACCTTCTAAAGGATTGTCATGCAGTTGATTTCGAAATGATGAAGGATTATACACTTCGCTTAATCTATCAAATTGTCCATGAATGTGATAAACATGTTTTCCTACACCTGCTTCAATATTATTATCATAATTAGTTGAAAAAATATTATCAAAATTAGAAAGAAAAGTTTTGAAAGAATCACTATATTTTTCATGTAATAAGTTTAATTTTCCATGATTATATATTGAAAACAAATATGACATTCTCATAGATTCTCGTATTGTATATTGCTCTGGATTTATAATTTTAAATTTATGACAAACTAAATCATGAACTAAATAATAGTCTTCAAAACCAATATCTGTAATCCTTAATGATTTCTTTCTAGTTTTATATCTTTCCTTAAAATCTCCCAAAGCTTTTCTTTCTGCCGTGCACGTTATTGAATCATCTATCACACCATCCAACATTTCCCTAGCAAATAAAAACAGTCTTCCTAGATAATACTTAAGCAACAAAGGCTCATTAACTATAAAATCATATGGATAATCTGATTCATCTAAAGCTGTTAAAATTCTTAATACTATATTTTGATTTGTATAGCTTACATTATCATACTGTATATTGATTCCATTTCCAACCAATAAATTTCTCATAATTTATCTCCTTATCTATATAAATTAAGTGTATTTTTTCTTAAATAACTTTATCACTAATTATCTTCATAAACAATAACTCAATACTTCTCTTACTTCTTTAAGTATAAATTACCACATAAAAATTTTATCGCATTTATCTTTACTTATGATACAACATTTTACTTGTAAAACTAACTTAAGCCTAATAATTTCAATGGTTAATGCCAATTCTCGCATTTATTTGTTATACATTTCACCATACTACAAGCTAAATTTCAATAAATTTAACTCCACATTATTAAGCTAATACATATGTTAATTATAAGAAATTCATTATTCCAAATATATGATAACTCCTTGAAAATAAATTTTTCTTACTATACTCATCTTCTGCAATCTGTTCTAATTCACAAATCAAATCATTATACTTAATAAAAAAATTATCATTTCTTTCATTAAACTTAACATCATTAGGAAAAATAACTGATATCTTCATGAAAGAATGATACGTTGAATTTAATACATTTTCTAATACATTCATAAGCTCTGCTGAAATATCATTAGGATAATACTGATAAAGTTTATCAATCGCCTTCTCTGTTAGGTATATACAGTTTTTTATCCAATCTCTCACACTAAAATATTGATTGTTTGAGCATTAATTACTTGTACCTTATCATCAAACTTCAAATTCATCAGTTGATCAAGTTCCGTTTTTGTATAGTTATCTCCAGAATGGTTTTTAATGTACAATTGTCCAAGAGTATCAATAGTTCCTCTCATGTTACCAACAATATGTTTTATTCTTACCTTTATACATTTCTTAGCAGAATCATTACGTTTTGTGTTTGGTATATAGACTTGAGTTATATAAAACATGAAGTTTATGATATATCCAATTGAAAATTGAAATAAAAGATTAAACCAAACTTCTGCTCCGTCAAACCACTCAGTACAATCTATTGATAAAATATAAGAAACTATAATAAATAAAGCAAATAAAAATGTTATCCAAATCCACTTATTTGTTCTTGTAAATCTATTCTAAATACCCTTTTTCATAATTTTACTTAATCCTCCCAACACATTAACACAAGTTATGAATAATCATAGTAATATATTAACTTCCTATTATAAACATTAAGGCTTGTACTAAATATAGAATAGAGTAACTGCATATTATTAGCCTAATGGGCATCTCCACATTTTGTCCAGTTTTTCTAATTTCTTTAGTAATCTTACAGTTGTTTATGACGAACTTTAAGAACAGAGCGACTTAATGAAATTATATATTATTCTGATTTGTAATATTCGTTTTTGTATACAAAGCTATTGGATTTTCGTATCATCATTTTGTAAATTATCCCTTATCTGCTCTATAGTAGTTAAGGTCTCTAAATGATAGTTCGTATATATTCGCAACAACTTCCCTTTTACAGACCTTAGATAAAACAAATTATTCCTATCCTTGACTAATTCCTTGAATCCGCCTAAATGCTTATGTACATACTTATGATGATAACAACACAACACTATTCCATTTTTATAAGTGTCTAAACTCAAGTCATCACACACTTCTTCCGACAAATTTTGTATGTGATGCATTTCCACATATCTTTTTCCTTTTTCATCTTCTATAATAGGAATTTTCAATCCAATATCTTCAGTAGAACATATTTGACATCTACGACTATACAATTTTTTAAGTTTATCTGACAAGGTTGCATTTCTTTTCTGTTTTTCAATAGTGGCTAATTCAGTTATAGGTCCTGAATTTTGAATAGCTTCTAGCTCTTCTAAATATTTTTCTCTTTGTTCTTTCTCATCTTCTGATATTCCAAAGACACTCTTATCTACCTCTATACTTACTCCATTAACCCTATTCTTAAACACTCTAGTGTATCCATAACTCTCTATCAGTGTAGTTATAGAAATATCCTTTATAGTACTTATTCTATCTAAATAACTATACTCACTTGAACGGCTTTCTACACAAACATTATTATCCTCATCTGAAAAACTCTCCAACATTAGTGCTATTTTTGTTTTAACATCTAAGTTTAATAATTTTTTTCTTTGCTCTTCTTTCCAATCATATGGAATATAATCTATTGGCAAATCCTTATAAGAATCTATCCTTTCTAATCCTATAGAACTTAAATACTCCTCAAGTTTAATATTCCTTTTGGTACAATATGAACTTAAATTACCATATAAATTATCTAAAGAATGTATGTAAACTTTATTATCATAAACTATATAATCTTCTTTTAGAATTTTTTCATAGTCCATTATTCTTCTTTCAGAATTTTCAATACGACCTCTCTTATAATTAAATCCTAAAGCCTTTATCATTTCAGTGTAAGTAGTATACCCATTCCTCTTAGGTAACATTTTTAAAGTGTCATACATTTTATCACCTATAGGAACATTAACAAAATTATCTTCATCTGCATAACTTTTTAATATATCTTTTATTACATCAATTGTATAAATAACATTCAAATTTTCTTTTAAATACTCTACACCTAATGTATTTAGATAATCTCCAACCGAAATATCCAACTTTAAACGTCTTTTATTTATTCTACTGTATAATGAGGAATTTTCACTTGCATTAAAACTTGTAAATTTTAGTGACTCTCCTTCAGTATTTAAATTACGTATATCTCTTAATATTTTAAAATCTATGTCATTATGCGATAAATATCCAAACTCTATTAACTTCTCTTTTACAACTCCACTGAATTTAAAATGACACTTAAAAATATTATTGTTCTTGACTAATATAGCTATATCTTCTATACTATCTTTTCCAAAGTATATATTTAAACTAATTAATCCATCTGAACTTTCCTGTATAACTTCTCTCTTACTTAATGTTTTAACTATTAAAGTTATTTCTTCTTCAGTGAAAGCTGCTCTATTCCACGAAGGAGGGTCAATCCACTTGACTCCTAATCTACTATCAAGGGATTGCTTGCTTTTAAGATTTACAAACAAAGCTATACTAGATTTTACACATGTATATTCCTTAATTAGTTTTTTTAAATTATAAACATCAATATCTGAATAAGAAAACTCTGAATCATCTGTAAATGTATCTTCCATTGTATACTTACAAGTTTTTACTGTATATCCTAATTTCTTTAAATAATCTACAATACTAATATTACTATTCTTACAATGAATTCCTATTGATAAATATAACCCAGAATTATTTTCATGAAAACTAACTAAATTATCTATTATCTTATTAGGACAACAATTTATCAAGTTTTCTTCTATATTTTCTACCGAAAAAACACCACCATTTCGAAAATAGTTTAATCCTAGTTTTTTTACAATGTAATCTTTTCTATTCAGTTTAGATATTTTCTGTGATCTTTTGAATTCGTCATAAAAATCTAAAGTAATTATATTTTTAGTACACCCATCTGGATATACCTCTAATAATTTATTTCTCATTATTTCATCGTCTTCACTTCTAATATTAATAAAATCAGTAACTTTCATAATTTCTCCCATGTTTGATTAGATTTAGTTGATTTTTCTTATCCAAGTATTTAAGTTTCATACTTAATAAATACTTTACAAGTTTTACATATCACTAGGCCCTTACTAATCAATTATATTTTAATTTTTTTAACTGCTCATTATAGAGATTCTTTGAAGTTACATTTTTCCTACCATAAACGCTTTCTTTACATAATTCAACAAACATTCATAATTTTCCTTTAAATTTTGCAAAAAAAATATATTCACCCCTTAAATTGCCATAAAACGCCTCCGTTAATTTACGAAAACCACTAGTATTTTATATATGATCCGCATTAATATATATTTTATAATTTTCAAATATATCATCAAATAAAAATAAGGCATTATCTCCAATTACTATTTTAACGGAAAAATGCCTTCACTCTTTTAATTATTATATTTAAATATGTTTATATTTATTTGTTCATCTATTTTTACTGAATAATTTGATCTCAATCTAGTTGAATAGAAGCTACATTTTAGATTAAATCAAATAACAATTACTTCCAGGGTACTACTATATATATCAAATCATACTTTTCTATATCTTCACTAGTATTTCATTTATATCTTTGCTGACCTTTACTCTTTCCTCATAAACCCAATCTACATCAAATTCTAATTTGAATTTTTTAGAGAATGAATAATACATATTTATTTTTTGATAATATATTTCCAAATCCTCTAAATTATTTTTTAAACATTCTGGTTTAAATAAACTCTCTTGTTTATAAATAAATAGCTCTTCTACATAATGTAAAAATGTATTCATTAATTCCTCTCTTGAGATATCAAATGGAACTTTCAATAAATCCCATTGAACTTCTTCTTTTAACTTGTAATTCTTTATTCTATCTAGAATTAATATATAATCACTAATATCCATTTTAGTATAATAGTCTAATTTCTCTTCCCTAGTACTCCATAAAACTAGTTTATCAATTAAAGGTAAACCTTTGATTTTCACTATAACATCTGATGGTCCAATAACTGCTTTCTTTATCTCTTCATCTTTAACTTCCAATCTAGATTTAATGAAATCTTGAGTATCTCCTGCGCTGGCTACATACCCTACATCATAGATACCTCTTCGTCCTGCACGTCCACTAACTTGCTTTACTTCTTGTGATGTTAGTTCTCGTACTTCTTCACCGTCAAATTTTTTTATACTCATAAAAATAATTCTTCTAATAGGTAAATTGACCCCCATGCCGATTGCATCAGTAGTTACTAAAATTTTCGCCACCTTATTTGTAAATTGTTTATATTGAATTTTTCTAACTTCTGGTGGTAAATCTCCATATATTATGCTAGTTTTAATACCTATCTTAGAATACCTTTCTGCTATTTCTAATACTCCCTTTTTAGAAAACACTACAATTGCATCACCCTCTTGAATATGATTATAATTAAAATTTATGTTTTCAACTTCTAAAGGGATATCTCTTGTATATTCTTTTATAGAATACTTATCTCCACAGTCATTTATAATTGTTTCTAGTATGTTTTTCGTATTAGCGGCTCCACATATATGAATCTCTTTACATCTTAATCCTAATAAGGCCTTACTCCATGCCATTCCCCTATGTTGATCTTTAATCATTTGAATTTCATCAATAACAGCTATATCATAATGTTCCTTTAAATTAACCTTTTCTATTGTACACGAAACATGGGTTGAACCTATCTTTAATACTTCTTCCTCCCCAGTTAATAGGTCACAAATTATTCCATCATTATTCAATTTTTCAAAATTCTCTAAAGCAAGAATTCTTAGTGGTGATAAATATATACCCTTTTGTGCAGCTTTCAGACGTTCTACAGCATTATATGTTTTACCTGTATTCGTATCGCCTAAATGAATGTAAATCATTCTATCCATACCTCTAGCTTCTACATACTCATCTTTAGGGTTATTCGGAAATTTTTCTTCAAACTCCTTAATAATTAATTTTGGTATATGTTGCTTCGTAAGTAATAGCATGAACCCATAATTTAAAAAAGTGTTATAGTTCCCTCTTAAAACCTTATGAAACTCAAAATCAGTCCCATTCCTCTTATTGTAATCCTCAAGCATTCTTTTTGATATATCTTCTAATAATTCCTCGTATTTCTCATACACCTTTTTAAAATCCTTGAAACCTTCATTTTCTAGCTCTTTAATCTTTTTTAGTTTTTTTCTTATTGCTACTTCATGTTCAATAAGAGCTCCTGGCTTTGAATGATGAACTATCTCTTCAATTTGACTAATTTGACCTTTTAATTTTTTAAATTCTCTTTGAGATTCATTTCTTTTCATCTCGTCTCCTCCAACTAAACTTCCTAATTAATCTTAACTTTAAAATATATGGTTTCCTAATGTTACAAAAACTATAACCACTCTTTGAATTAACTATGTTTTCTATTTATAATTCTCCATTTATATGAAATACTCACTTTATAATTACTTCGAAAATTGCATTAGTAAAAACATTAGATACAGTAAATTCTACAATACTTTAAATAAAACACCCAATAACACTTGTTTTAGTGAACAAGTGTTATTGGGTGCTTTTTATTGGATATCTACCCTTTTAGATACAAATCCCTTTTAGTGTAATCCTATACTTATATTTTTTTTGACATCTTCTTTATTTTTCATTCTTGATTTAAGTATATTATAAATCACACCAAGTATTATAAACCATACAGGTGTTACAAATAAGGCTACACGAGTTTCCTTAGTAAGTGCCAATACAACTATAATGAAAGCAATAAATGCTAGAATTATATAGTTAGAAATTGGGTAAAATGGCATTTTGAATTTGCTCTTAGCAGCAAGTTTAGGATTAGTTTTGCGATATATTAAATGGCAGACAACTATAATTGCCCAAATGAAGATAAAGCAGAATGTTGATATACTTGTAATGAGTACAAATACACCTTCTGGCATAATATAATTCAAAATAACTGAAATCAAGATAACAGTTGCCGAGAACATTAAAGCATTAGAAGGTACTTGATTAGAAGTTAATTTTTTCATTGACTCAGGTGCATTCTTTTCTTTAGCAAGAGAGTAAACCATACGGCTTGTGCTGAATATACCGCTGTTACAAGCAGATGCAGCTGATGTTAGTACAACAAAATTTATAATACTTGCTGCCGCTGGGATTCCCACTGCAGAAAACACCTGTACAAATGGGCTTTTATCGGGATTAATTGAATTCCATGGGTATATACTCATAATAACAATAAGTGCCCCAATATAGAAAATAATAATTCTAATTGGAATATTGTTAATAGCACTTGGAATAACCTTTTCTGGATTTTCAGTTTCGCCAGCTAGTAACCCAACTAATTCTATTCCAGTAAAAGCAAATACAACCATTTGGAAGGACAGAATAAAACCACTTACCCCATTAGGAAACCAACCACCATGATTCCAAAGGTTTGTAAAGCTAGACACGCCAGCATTTGTAGAAAATCCTTTAATAATCATGAATGTACAAATTATAATTAGTGCTAAAATTGCGACAATTTTAATTAAGGCAAACCAGAATTCCATTTCACCGAATAACTTTACTGTAGTAAGGTTCATAATTAGTAAAATTACAAGAGCTATAAGGCTTGGAACCCATTGCGCTACATTGGGTAACCAGTATTGTACATAAAGTCCAGTAGCAGTTAAGTCAGCCATAGCAAGTGAAATCCAACAGAACCAGTATGTCCATCCAGTAATAAATGCTGCTCCGTTACCTAGATAATCCTGTACAAAATCTACAAATGAATGATATTTTGAATTAGAAAGCAATAATTCCCCAAGTGCACGCATAATAAGAAAACAGATTGTGCCTGTTATCGCATATGCAAATAAAATAGATGGACCTGCCAAGTGAATTGACCTTCCTGAACCAAGGAATAACCCAGTTCCAATTGCACCTCCAATTGCAAGCAATTGAACATGACGATTTTTCAGACCTCTTGATAAATTTTCATTTTCTGACATATATATTCCTCCATCTCAGTCAAAAGGCATGTACTAAAAAATGCCTTTTCCTATATAAATATTTTGCGATTGGAGATACAACTGGGAATAGATAAGATCTAAATGAAGTAATTGGTAATATATTACTTTCGTAAGATATGTTACCTGTCCCCTGTCCTTTTACCTGAGAGTTTCGCCTTTACAGCTTTCTCCTTCGGTGCTCATTATGAGTCTCTCCAAGGGTTCATCCAATAGCGGTCATCTCTAATTAAATAGGTACCTGAAAGATTTACCCCTTCGGTGAATGGCATGCCATTACTCTCCCGCTATCTTCATCTGAACTATTAAATTTTATTGTTTCATAGTAATACATATTCGATAAATTTGCAATGATTTTTTCACTTTTAATGTAAATAAAAAGTTTATTTAGTCACAATTACTAAAAATGTATTGCACTACTATAGTTTATATTTTTATTGTACATCTTTCTTAATGCTCCTTATACTTAATATTGTTCCAATGATAAATGTTGTGCATAAAACTATAATACCAAGAGCATAATTTGTGTAAGTTCTTCCATTTTCATGGGGACTTAATATAGTTGGAATAGTCCACGGAAATAACGTATTAAATGGTGTATTCATTATTATGAGGGAAACAGTTGTAGCACCTACCCCTAGTATTATTGGTGGAACTATACTTTTGTAATAAATAGCTAAGAAGGCAACTATAGGAATTAATGCAAAGTGCATAATAATCATAAAAATATAAGTTTTACCGTTATATAGTAAAATACTAAAAGTTAAAGGTTCATGTTTTATGGTAAGTCCTAAAAGCATTGCCAAGATAAATGAGGATATAAGTGTAATAGAAATAAGAATTAATACAACAACAAGTTTACTTATAAAAAATTGCATTCTATTTATTGGATAAGTAAACATGCTATTTACTGTATTTTCTCTATATTCCCGTGAATATATATATCCTGCTAATACAGAAAAGAAAGCAATCCCAAGCATTACATTAACAAGCATTTCATTAGTTGTAAAATAATCTTTCCAAACAACAATAGGAAACTTTTTATTAACTGCATACATTGAAAACACTAAAATATTAGGAAACAATGAACATAGAGGCATACACCACAAAATTTTACATTTTTTTAGCTTAAGGAATTCAGTCTTTATCACCGTTGATAAACTTACACCATTATTCATTTAAATCATCTCCTACTAACTTAATAAAATAATCTTCAAGACTGTCTCTGTGTAGAATTATGATTGTACATAAATTCAAATAATAAAAATGTATTGTACTACTATAATTTATATTTTTATTGTACATCCTTCTTAATGCTCCTTATACTTAATATTATTCCAACGATAAATGTTGTACATAAAACAATAATACCCAGAGCATAATTTGGGTAAGTTCCTTCATTTTGTTGAGGACTTAATATAGCTGGAATACTCCAAGGAAATACTGTATTAAATGGAGTATTCATCATAATGAGAGAAACAGTTATAGCACCTACCCCCAGTATTATTGGTGGTAATATACTTTTATAATAAATAGCTAAGAAGGCAACTATAGGAATTAATGCAAAGTGCATAATAATCATAAAAATATAAGTTTTAGCGTAATATAGTAAAATACTAAAAGTTAAAGGTTCATGTTTTATGGTAAGTCCTAAAAGCATTGCCAAGATAAATGAGGATATAAGTGTAATAGAAATAAGAATTAATACAACAACAAGTTTACTTATAAAAAATTGAATTCTACTTATTGGATAAGTAAACATGCTATTTACTGTATTTTCTTGATATTCCCTTGAAAATATATATCCTGCTAATACAGAAAAGAAGGCAATCCCAAGCATCACGTTAATAAGCATTTCATTATCTGTAAAATAATCTTTCCAAACAACTATAGGATACTTTTTATTAACTGCATATATTGAAAACACTAAAATATTAGGAAACAATGAGCATAGAGGCATACACCACAAAACTTTACATTTTCTTAGTTTAAGAAATTCAGTATGCATAACAGTTGGTAAACTTGCAGCATTATTCATTTATATCACTTCCTACCAACTTAATAAAATAATCTTCAAGACTGTCCCTAAGCAAAGATATTTCTTTAACCTCAACATTATTTTGTATTAGCATCCTATTAATATTAGAAGTCTCTGTTAACCTTTCATAAATTTTAATTACTCCCGGTTCTGATATTATATAATCTGAGATGTTAAATTTTTGTTCTAACATAAATACGGCATCTCTATCATTATTAACTTTAAGCTCAATATAATGTCTGTTTTTCTTTTTTAATGCTTCAGAGTCTATTTCTTCTAGTAGTTTCCCTTTATGTATGATACCCACTTTAGTAGCTAATTGCTGAATTTCACTTAAAATATGGCTTGATATTAATACAGTTATATGCCTTTTTCGCGATAAATCAAGTATAAGTTGTCGTATTTCTTTTATTCCCACAGGGTCTAATCCATTTGTTGGTTCATCTAACACTAAGAATTCAGGATTATGAAGTAAAGCTCTTGCTATGCCAAGTCTCTGTTTCATACCCAACGAAAACTCTTTTGTTTTTCTATTAGCAGCATCAAGTATTCCCGCTACTTCTAGTGATTGTTCTATACAATTTTTGTCTGGAACACCCATAAGTTTTCTGTGAATATCTAAATTTTCTACCGCGGTTAAATTTTCATAAAAACCTGGAAATTCTATAATTGACCCAACTCTTGCAAAATAATGTTTTTTGTCCTCACTCAGCTTTTCACCAAACAATTCAATATTTCCTGTGGTAGGCTTAATTAGCCCCATTATCATTCTCATAGTAGTTGTTTTACCCGCACCATTTAAGCCTAAGAATCCATAAATATCTCCTTTTTCAATTGTTATATTTACGTCATCAACAGCTTTATGTTCTTTATACTGCTTTGTTAGATTATAAGTCTTTAATATGCACTCCATACTTTTCTTCCCCCCAAACATTAATTTATTATCATGTACATAGAATACTATATTAGTTTTAAATAACTCTAACAAATACCTTACAAATACCTTAAATCATAAATATCTATTTATATAAAGGTAAAGAAAATGAAAAAGTAGTTTTCTCATTTAGAATGCTGTTAACTAAAACCTCTCCTTTTAATCTTTCTACAAGTTTTTTAACTATTGCAAGTCCCAACCCACTTCCATGAAATTTTCCATTTCTTGAAGTTTCTCCGATATATAATCTATCAAATATAAATGGAGTGTCCTTCTCCGCAATACCTGCTCCTCCATTCCATATATCTACCCAAACCATAGAGTTTTCTCCTCTGACTTTTATACCAATTATTTTTTCATCTTTTCCATATCTAAGTGCATTAATTAAGAGGTTAGATAATATTCTATCAATTGCTTTACTATCTCCCCAGACAAAAAAATCTTTTTCTGCTATCTCAATGATAGGTTCAATATTTTCATTAACAAATTCTTGATAAAATCCTACTAATACATCTTGAATCATATTGGTCAAATTGATTTTTTCTACTTTAATTAGTACATCTTCTGCTTCTATTTTAGAAAAGCGAAAAAATTCTTCAAGTAACGAATATAATTTTTGTGACTTAGAATATACTATATCCAAAAAATACTTTTTTTCTTTATCATTTAACTTTGAATCCTTCTGTATAGCCTCTAGATATCCAAGTATAGATGTTAATGGAGTCCTTAAATCATGCGAAATATTGGCCACCATTTTTTTCCTCGATTCTTCTAGATATTGTTTTTTTTCAGCGATCCTCTGAAATTCATCTATTATATAATTTAAATTAACACCCAGGTTTTGTATAGCCTTAGTTGAAGAATAAAATCGTACCCTAATATTAAAATTACCACCTTTTATTTTCTCTAATGTTCTATTTATTTCATTTATTTGCTTAGAAAAATAAATATTATTAAATATCAAAATACAACATATGCATACTAATATACAAACAATGTATATATTCATCATTACATCTCCCCCAACTTGTAACCTATTCCCCAAACTGTTTTTATATATTTAGGTTTAGAGGAATTATCCTCAATTTTATTTCTCAGACGACTTATATGTACCATTACAGTATTCTCATCAGTCATATATTCCTCTTTCCAAACAGCACTGAAAAGTTGAGACTTAGTGAATACTTTGTTTGGATAAGTCATAAAAAGTTTTAGTATCTCAAATTCCTTTGAAGTAAGTGGTATATTTTTTTTGCAAACTTTAAGTTCATAAGTATTTAAATCTAATTGAAGATTTCCGTGTTTTAATACTTCATCTTCCTCAAACTCGCTATTATTAAATTGTAAATACCTTCTTAATTGAGATTTAACTCTGGCGATAACTTCTCCTATATCAAAAGGCTTAGTAATATAGTCGTCAGCACCTAACTCAAGTCCAAATATTTTATCTGTTTGTTCATGTTTCGCCGATAAAATAATTACTGGGATTGTACCTTTTTCCCTAATTTTTAAAAGTACTTGTCCCCCATTGAGTTTTGGCAACATTAAATCTAATATAACCAATTGATAAGTCTTATTTTCAAATTTACATACAGCTTCTATACCATCAAAACAACAATCTACAATATATCCTTCCTTTCTTAGATATTTTGTAATAAGATAGTTAATTTCGTTATCATCTTCAACTACTAAAATACTTATATATTCCATATATACTCCCCATTCCCATAACTTACATTTATTTTTATCTCGCCGTTCTGAATAATAATTATAGTATACTACAAAATCTATCAATACCATATGGGTTACAGCAACCATTCATGATCCATCCCCAAGTTTGTAAATTTACGCTTTGCGAGCATTACCCAATTATAGTTTTATAATACTTTAAATACACTATAGTATTGACAAAAGGGATTAAATAATGTATATATAGTATATATACATTATACTCTTTCAAAATAAACAAGAGTTTATTAAAAGAAACTGCTAGGAGATAAAATATGGACATTACTATTATAATTTCAAATTTATCAAACGATCCTATATATCTGCAAATTATTGATCAGATTAAAGGACTAATATTTTCTGGTGAAATAAAAGAAGGTGATGCACTTCCATCTATGCGAAATTTAGCAAAGGATCTTCAAGTAAGTGTAATCACCACAAAAAGAGCTTATGAAGAATTAGAGAAGGAAGGGTTTATTGTTTCTCTTACAGGTAAAGGGTCATTTGTATCAGGTCAAAATAAGGATTTACTTCGCACGAAAAAAATGAAGATTTTAGAAGAAAAATTAAAAGAAGTTTTAAAGGAAAGTAAAATACTGAATTTATCTATGGAAGAAATAATAGATATAATGAAACTTCTTAAGGAGGACGTAAAATGAGCAGTGTATTAGACGTTAGAAATCTCAACAAGTCTTATGGTGATTTTTGTTTAAATGGATTAAACTTTAAGCTTGAAAAAGGATACGTAATGGGATTTATAGGACCAAATGGCTCGGGAAAAAGTACCACAATAAAATCAATTATGAATCTAATAAAAAAAGATAGTGGAAGCATCAGTGTTTTTGGTATGGACAACGTTAAAGACGAAAGGAAAATCAAAGAAAAGATAGGATTTGTTTATGATGAAAATATATTTTATGGCATGCTTACCATAAATGAAATGAAAAATATTATAGCAGGTTTTTATAGAAGGTGGGATGAAAACAAATTTAAGGAGTATATCAAACATTTTGAATTAAATCCAAATAAGGTGATAGATAAGCTTTCAAAGGGAATGAAAATAAAATTCGCCTTAGCATTAGCTCTCTCCCATGGAGCTGAACTTATTGTTATGGATGAGCCTACTTCAGGACTTGATCCTGCTTTTCGAAGTGAGCTTATGGATATTTTATATAATGTTATTCAGAATGAAGAGATGTCAATTTTCTTCTCCACACACATTACAGCAGATCTTGAAAAAATTGCAGATTATATAACTTTTATTAACAAGGGAAGTATGGTGTTTTCTGAGTCGAAGGAAGAAGTGCTACAAAAATACGCAATAGTCAAAGGATCTTCTAAGCTTTTAGACTTAAATGTACGAAAGGAATTTATAGGGATAAGGGAAACTGCTTCGGGGTTTGAGGCATTAACTAATAATAAAGAGAAAGCAAGGATTTTGTTTAATGATAGTTGTAAGATAGAAAAAGCATCACTAGAAGATATTATGGTTTATACAATAAGGGGTGATATTCATGTTTAATCTTATAATGAAAGACATTAGAATTCAGAAAAAGGATAAAACCGTATTTATGTTTATTCTTTTAAACATGGTAAATACATTTATATTTCAAACTAATTATGCAACCACTATATTGTTATGTTTTTTAAGTATATATCTACTGGCAGTGTATGCTAATGCTTATGATTTTAAATATAATAGTGAACTAATGATAAATAGTTTGCCCGTTAATAGAAAAGTTGTGGTGGCTGCAAAATATTTATCAGTATTTTTATTCCTTATCTGCGCTATATTAATAACACTTATTGTTGGCAGTTTATTTCATTTTGTTGCTCCAACTTTAGTAAGTAAAACCATCGGTATAAACACCATTTTTCTTGAGTTTTTTATTGTATGTATTTATTTTTCTATTTTTTTCCCTTTTTATTACAAGTTAGGATACCTAAGGTCAAGGTGGGTTAATTTTATAATTATGGCTGTACTGGGAAGCCTTATCTCTTTCGCAAATGAGATATTAAAGAATAGTACAACCTTGGGGGTTGATTTTGGATTACTGCAAAAGGTCGTACTGACAGCCATACCTATAATTTTTATAGTAGTTTCATTCTTCATTTCAATTAAAATATATAAAAATAAGGAATTGTAATTATGGTTTTATGAAATCAATTAAACATCCAGATGGAATAGGGGGAAGGCAACTGCTAATGTAAAAACACCGCAAAATTCAAATTTGAATTCTGCGGTATTCTAGAAATTATTTATTTTTACAGGAATCCATACTTCACATTTGTATTCACCAGGGTTTTTATCATCCCAAAAGTTTTTTTCAATGCATGGACCTTTCACTTGTTCAAATCCAGAGGAGGGAAACCATTCAGAGTATATACGTCTCCAAATATCCTGTATAATCAAATTATTGGGCACAGCTCCATTACCTTCAAATACTGCCCATGTAAGTTTTGGCACTTCTAGTATAGTAAATTCATCTGGTATATATTTTTCGAACTGTTCAGCTCCCATTATATATTTTCTTGTTCCATCTTCTTCAAATCCATAATGAAATCCATTTAGCAAAGTGCCCTTGGGGTTCCCAAGAATTTCGTTCATCCTATCATGTGTTCCGTCCTCAAAAGTCTTATTAATAAACTTTGGTATCTCTCTATAGGCTGCATCGTCAACTCTAGTTGTTACAAATTCTGCACCAAATACTTTAAAAGCCTCCTTTTCAACTATTTTATAAATAATTTCATGTTCTCCTTTTATTGATATTTGAAAAGAAAGTTTGGGAAAAGCTTTAATCTTTCCATTAAGCTTTTTTAAAGCTGATGGTGATATTCCATGCAGTCTTTTGAATGCCTTAGTAAATGCTTCTGGACTTTCATAACCATATTTTAATGCTATATCAATTACTCTTTTGTCTGTTGCAACCAAGTCTTCTGCAGCAAGGGTAAGTCTTCGATTTTTTATGTACTGAGTCACAGTAAATCCTGTTAATGCATGGAAAATACGCTGGAAGTGATATCGAGATGAACATGCGACTTTGGATATGTCATCTATATTAAGTGCTGTGTCCAAATTCCTTTCAATGTATTCAAGCGTATCATTAAGTAATATTATTGTTCCCAACTTTCCCATCCTTTCAAAATCAGTTCATTCATTACAAAAATGTAAATCTCCATTATTTCATCTTATTATATATATAACTTGTTATAACTTCACAATATTTATCAGGCTCCTCAATTCTAGTATAATGACCGGAGAAATCAAATATAACCACTTGTTTGTCTTGCACTCGCTTCATAAATTCTGCTGTTTGTACTTCACAAGTTATTGGATCATATTTACCTTTAATCAATAAAGAAGGTTTGTTTACATTTGATAATTCAGTAAACACATCATTATACACTCGCCAATCCTTCAATAATTTAATTCTTGTTTTGGTAGATTTATTCCATAAATTCTTAGCATCGTTAGTACTCATAGCTATTCGTTCAATAATTTGCTTATCACTTCCAAACCACATATAATTACTTCCGTTAGCTCCAAGTTCATTTAACACCTTCATAAGAAGTTTATTGATATCCCTATAATCCGTAATTTCTCTTAAAGCTTTAAAATAATCCTCTGCCAATGCTAAATTTCCTAATTTAACCAATTCCTTGGCAGCTTCATTTAACATAGAACGCTCTGAAAGTGCAAAACTAAAAGACGGACATTCATATAACATATATTCAATAGAATTAGGGTATAAATTAGCATAAAGAACAGCAAGATACCCACCAAATGAGTGACTAAGCAGTGACCATTTATTTATATGTAATTTTTTTCTTAGTTCTTCAAAATCTTCAATAATATCTTCTAATGAAATATGTTCCTCATCTAAAATAGCCTCGGATCTCCATACTCCTCTTTGATCTGGGGCTATAACTTTAAAGTTTTTTGATAATCTGTCCCCCTGATATTGAATAAAGTCTGCAACACCAATTCCACCTGGTCCACCATGAATAAATAATAATACTGGAGATGAGTCCTCTCCTAAAATTTCAGTGTAAAGATCTTTCCCTCTAATTTTATAATACTCCACCATCTAATAAGTCCTCCCCATAATAACCTTAATTATTTCCTAACTTCACTAAAGTATATCAAAAAATGGGATTTTATATCTGTCTTTTTGTGCTTTAATTTGTCTGAATTTATTCATTCTAAAAATATCAAAGAGTACATTGTTTTATAATTCTTTCGTTAGTTCTATAAATAATTTCTTGTGGATATCCTATAAATTCAAGTACCTTTATTGCGTTTCTAGTTGAAGATACACCTTTTCTTATTTGATAATCAAATTCTAAACCATGTTCTCCTACATTTTCAGTGAAATAATGGCATTCATATAAACCTCCTACCATAGTAGCTATTTCGAGATCATGCGTAGCTACTGCCACCAATGAATTATGTCTAGACAAATAGGCAAGAATCTCAGCAGATGCATTAACCCTCTCAATAGGGTTAGTTCCCCTGAAAATCTCATCAATAAGACATAAGCTTGTCACTTCCTCATTGCAACCATTAATTATCCTAAACAGTGCCTCTGCCTCACTTAAATAATAACTTTTCCCACTAGTCACATTATCAGTAACAGTCATTGACGATATTATGTTGAAATATCCACCCTCGTAACTTGTCGCAAGGCAAGTGAAAATAGTCTGTGAAAATAATGCATTTATGCCTAATGCTCTTAGAAAAGTAGACTTACCAGACATATTTGAACCAGTTATAATAACACCCTTTTCTAAAGTTAAAGAATTCCCGACAGCTGTGTCTATCAGTGGATGTTTTATATCTTTAACCATTATTTCCTTAAGTCCTTTTGTTAATTTAGGTTCAACATATTCTAGAAGTCCATCCCTATAAGAAGCTACAGATATTAATGCATCGATTTCCCCTAAGATCAAATAGATACTTCTTATATCTTCAATATGTGCCTTAACTTCATCTATTATTTTATTGAAACCTCTAGCCTCACTTAAAAAGAATATATTTATGTACTCGTATAACATATCTACACCTTCTACTCTTCCTATTTTAATAAAGGCGTCTTTCCTTGTTATTGCCTTGCATTTCTTTGATTGCTCTTTAAGCTTTAAAGTATATCTTTTTAACTCCTTATCCTCTACAGATCCAATAGCCTCTGCCAGTCTAATAATCTTACTTAAATACCCCATTGATGCAAGATCTCCGCCAATATCTTTTTTGATTTTAGCACTAAGATAGCCATTAACCGCAAATATTATAAGTATAAAAATCCATGCCTTTCCTATCCCAATAAACGTTATTGAAATTAAGGAACCATAAGCTAATATCCTTAAAAGATATAACAGTGGTTTCATGAAAGTTTTAAAGGATATTTCATCCCATAAAAAACATGTTATAGTGTTAATATTCTGTCTTCCTAATTTTAAAAATTTTCTTTGTATTTTTTCTCTTATCTCCTTATTATCTTGAAAGAAAGTTATAATCTTATTTCTATTGATTAGTTTTTCTTCTTTTAGGATTGGATTTCTTAAAATATAATATAAATATTGTTCTCCTGGCGAGGATAATGTTCTATCTACCTTTTCAAAAACATTATCCATATTTAAATCTAAATAAGTTTGATCATCAATATATAGTTCCTCCGGCTCTTTATATTTTATTACATCAAATAATAATTTAATATCCTCAAATTTTCGCACGCGGTTGTTTCCATTACTGTAATTCTCTTTAATCTTTTGTAAATCTTTATAAAAAATTGCTTTATTTCTTGCTGCTAGTCCAAACATCAGCAAAACTAATGAAATAATATTTACACAAAAATATATTTTATTTACATTGTTACCTAGGACAATTGATACATAGGTTATAATAGCAGCTATAACTATACTTGCTATAAATAATTTATTAAATTTTTTTTCCTTATCCATTTGAAACGCTCCTTACCGAAC
This sequence comes from Clostridium estertheticum subsp. estertheticum, assembly GCF_001877035.1. Lineage (NCBI taxonomy): Bacteria > Bacillati > Bacillota > Clostridia > Eubacteriales > Clostridiaceae > Clostridium > Clostridium estertheticum. Next base: position 2,788,160 of record NZ_CP015756.1, read on the forward strand.
TTTATAATAATTAGAGATCCATCACTTTTATCAAATCCTTTAATTTGTTAGAGTTTCATATTTTCCACATGCCTCAAAGTACGGTTAATATAAATCCTCCTTGCGATATATTATTTTACTACAATGGCATAAAATGTTTATTTAATTATACTAATAATACACTTAAATATATATAATTATTTTTAAATTCAATAAATAGTTTTTAGAAATTGAGTGTATTTACAATAATTGAAGTTTGTATTTAAGGTTTAGATAAGGTTGGGATTATATACAATTAAGGTTTGTAAGATATCATTTAGGTATCAATCAAATTAAAGGAGGAAGAGTAATTATGAAAAATGATATATTAACTATTGATAATTTAAGTAAATCTTACAAAGATAATCAAGTTCTGAATAATATCAATCTGCATATTAAAGCTGGAACTGTTTATGGGTTTTTAGGACCAAACGGAGCTGGTAAATCTACAACAATTCGAATTATATTAGGTTTAATCAAAAAATATACGGGAGATATAAAAGTTTTTGATCATGATCTAAAAAAGCATAAAATTGAAATTTTAAATAGAGTAGGTGCACTAGTTGAATCACCGTCTTATTATGAGCATCTATCTGCATATGAAAATTTAAAAATATGGGCTATTATGAAAAACACACCATACTCAAGAATTGATGAAGTACTTAAAATTGTAGATCTTTATGATAGTAAAAATAAAAAAGCTGGTAAATTTTCTTTAGGGATGAAACAAAGACTTGGAATTGCTCAAGCTCTTATTAACAATCCTGATCTTTTAATTTTAGATGAGCCTACCAACGGTTTGGATCCTATTGGAATAAAAGAAATAAGAGCCTTAATTATCTCATTATCAAAAGTTTATAATAAAACAGTTTTGGTAAGTTCACATTTACTTAGTGAAATGGAACTTATGGTGGATGATGTTGGAATAATCAATAAAGGGAGCGTTCTATATGAAGGTTGTTTAAAAGAATTAAAAAGCAATTATCCCACTCTTAATAGTTTAGAAGATATATTTCTACTACTTCTAGAAAGGAGTTAATTATGAGTTTCGTAAAGTATCTAAATTTAGAATTTATAAAAATAAAAAGTAGTTATATAAAATATACTCTTATATTACCAATAATTATATCATTAGGAATGATACTTATAGATATTATACTTAGAAAAGAAGCTATAATATCTAAATATTCCCCTATAATTACTGATGGATTTCAAGCGCTTTTAGTAGAAAATCATTTGGCTTTAATTTGGCCTATTATACTACTATTTTCCATCATTCTAAATAGTATATCTATATTTTATATAGATTTAAAAAACAATTTATTAACACATATACTTTCTAGTCCAATAAGCAGAAACAAATACTACTTCTCTAAATTAATTTCCATATTAACATGTACAATAATATCAATTTTATTAGAAGGTATAGTTCTTGTGATTGTAGGATATAAATTTTCGCTATCTCATAATATAGATATACCTTTAGTTATTCGATATATGTGGATGCAATTTTTCTGTTGCTTTGGGATTATAGGGTTACAAGGATTTTTATTTGCATTAACTAGAAAAGTTACATTTTTAACTTCAATAAATATTGCAGCTCTATGTTGTTCTATTTTATTATTACGTTACCCTTCAATTACTAAGTTAATTCCTTATCTTCAAATAGCGAATTCTATGATTCTTGTTACAAACGGAGAATTAATAGTGAACTCCATATTTTTCTCTTGTATCAATTTTATAGTTTTCACAGCTTTAGGGCTAATTATATTTAATAATATTGATATTCAGGAGGAATAATTATGTTAAACCTTATTAAATGTGAGTTAATTAAAATAAAAAATTTAAAACCAATAATTTTATCTTTTATAGTACCACTACTTATGTCCATTGTAGGATTAATTAACATATATAGAGGACTTGTTGAAACTACAGATTTGTGGGACGCTGTTTATAATCAAACATTCCTTTTATATGCATCTTTAACTCTTCCACTCGCAATAACAATAATAATATCCATTCAATGGAGATTAGAATATAAAAAAAATAATATACTTAATTTATGTTCTTCATCCATTAAATTAAATAAGATTTATCTTAGTAAGATAATGACTACTTTATTAATTATTTTTCTTAACATTATTATACTAATCATTTCAGTGTTAATTTTTTCTAATATATTAATACCTAAAGAATCTTTTAGATATTATGTAATTTATGCACCAATTATAGCATTTTTATATTCTATACCTTTGGTATGTCTTCAGCATTTAATATCTATGTACAATAGAAATTTTATTGGAAGTGTGTCTGTTGGAATAATCTTATCTTTTATAGGATTTCTATTATCTCATACCTCTTTAGGTATATTGATTCCTAATACATATATAGTTTGTGGAAGTTTCATAGGAGTATCTAGTTATCCTATAGCTACTGATATGATGGCAACTATAACATTTCCTTATATAAATTTATTGATATTAGTAGTACCCATTTTGAGTATAATACTATATTTATTAGGTAATTATTTGTTTAGTAAAAAAGAATTTTAATTTGCGATTGAGAAAATTATAAAAAAAGGATACTATGGATTAATCCAGATATTAAAAACTTCTATGACTTTACACCAGAATATGTTAAACTTATAGATTATAAACACCTTGGTAAAATAAATATGGGGAGTGTGGCTGTATAATGCTTACATTTATCGTTGCAATTGGAGATAATTTCGCTATAGGTAAAAATAACGATTTACTTTGGCATTTTTCAAAAGATTTAAAAAGATTCAAGCAAGTTACAAGTGGAAACACTATTATAATGGGAAGAAAGACATTTGAGTCCCTTCCTGGTATTCTTCCTAGTAGACATCATATTGTTATTACAAAAAATAAAGATTTTGTTATAAATGATGATAGAGTTACTATTCTTAATTCTAAGGAAGAGTTATTCGCATTTATGAAAGACGATGAAGAATACTTTGTTATAGGTGGTGGATCAATTTACAAGTTATTATTGCCTTATTGTAATAAGATACATTTAACAAAAGTACATAAGGAATATAATGCTGATATTTTTTTTCCTAAACTAGATTATTCAGAATGGAATTGTAGAGAAGAAGAAACTGGGTTCATCAATGATGATAAAACAACATCATACACTTTTTTAACTTTGGAACGTATTATTAATGTGAAACAAAAATAATCTATTTTTTATATAAATACAATGTACCATTTTTAGGTGTTCTTATAGTTCGTCCAGTAACGCCCCTACTTTTAAGTTCCTTTTGTAATGTATTCATAAAGAAACCATGACAAACAATTAATATATTATTACTTGATTCATCCTTTATACTATCCAAAAACTCATTCACACGTTTTTGGGTATCTTTTTTATTCTCTGTTTGAGATTTGCACTGAAAAAACCAGGCAAATCTCCCACTTATACACCAAAATATATAAGGAATTTTTATATTAGTATTAAATATTGGTGCTATAGGAACTTCTCTTAATAATTTAGTTTTAATTATTTCACCTTTGAAAATAGATTGAGAAGTTTTAATGGCTCTTGATAAATCACTTGAAAAACATTTATCCCACTTTATATCTCCTATTTTAAATTTATTTTCTATAACGTCACTATTATCATATTGTTTTACCCATTGCTTAAAATCAGCAGATGACATAAACATCTTTGTATAAAAATTAACTTTAAAATGCCTAACCAATCCTATATTCATTTATCCTCCAATATCACGCAATTTTATATGTTTTGTACTATTTAAAACAGTTTACAATATCTAGTGATTAGTTTGAAATATTGTATGCCATTTTTCTTATAAGTTTTAATAAATTTTCTCTATCCTCATAAGTATCTAAAGAAAGCATTATTTTTCCGTAAACTTCTTCCTCAAATTTACTATGTTCCTCTTGTGCCATCTTCCCCTCCGTAGTAAGTTCTAACTTATAGGATCTTCTATCCTTATTACTAAGAGTTCTAATAATAAGATTGCGCTTTTCTAATCTATCAATCATACTAGTTAATGTACTTTTAGGTACATTTAAGACTTCTAATATATCTTTTATAATAACATTTTCTTTTTCAGAAATAATTCTTAGTATTGTAAGTTCATTAGTTCTTAGTCCTTGTATTCTCAAAAACTTTGATTCTATATCCTTATAATTAGATGATACTATCATAAAATGCCATAATTTATTTAATTCATCTACTTGTCTTTTATATTCCTGATCCATATATTCACTCCAAAATTTGATTTATCTTTATTATTTATTTTTTTATATTAGCATTGATAGCAAAACTTTTATAATTTATTTTTTTAAAGTTAGATGGCTTAAATCCACACTTTATTAAAAGTTCCTCAATTTCTTTCTTGCAATATATCTTATAATCGCCACTACTACTTCTTTTACAATATAAATTCATTATTTTTCTAATAACTACTGGTGAAGTTGGATCTCCAATAATTAATGTTCCATTAAATTTTAATATTCTTTTCATCTCTAATAGTGTCTTTTCTGGGTTTGGATAATGATGAAATGATGCATTACATACAATTACATCAAAAGTATTATTTCCCCAAGGCATACATTCTGAATCACCAACTTTTAATTCAGCTCTATTATCAAGATTTTTTTTGGCAACTTCAATCATTTTTTCTGAAAGATCTAATCCATATAATTCTATATTATTTCCAACTAATTTCATCAATACATTTCCGGTGCCACATCCAACATCTAATAATTTTTTAGGCTTAATAAGCATTATTCTGCTAATAATTTCATTATACATCGGAGCTACGAATTTCCCATCATGACTCTCATCATAAGATTCAGCTTGTTTATTAAAATTTATTTTTGAATTCTCTTTAAAAATATTTTTATTATTTTGCATATAAGATCCCCCTCTAAATAATAGTAATGTATTAATATAGTTCCTGTTTCGTACTATACTAACATGGTACTACTTTTTCAAAAAAAGTCAATATAAAAGACTTACGATTGTTCAACAGGTTATTTTTTGCTAAGGATATACCAGTTGAAACAATTATGAATCCTACAACTTTAAAATTCACTCCTGTAACAATTAATAATATATTTAAAGTACATCTTATGAGTTTTCTAGTATTCTCTTTAAAAAGCTATTTACCAATATTTCGGCTTCTTCAAATGACTGTGTACAATAGTTCTTAGAAAATGGGTCACTAAACCCATGGGCCCCTCTTAATATATGTACATTGACGTTCCATTTTTTCAAAGAATTAACTATTTTTTTAACATTGAATGATTTCTCTTCAGTAGGAAAAATCAATAAAACTGGACATTTGGGAGTAACGCTCATATAGTCTCTAATCCTCGAACCATAGTACCCTATAATACCATCACACATAATATCTTCACCGCTACATAGCCATGCAATTGTTGCACCTATGCTATAGCCTAATAAATATACGTACCTGTATTGCTTTTTTGCTTGTATTATTAGCCGTTTTACTTGATTAAATGCTAAATCAAACCCGATATTTTTTATGAAATGATGATAGGCTTCATCTTGTTGATCATAATTAAGAGGGTGGTTTAGATTAATTAAATTGGGGCAAATAATATCATATCCATCCATAGAAAACTTCTCACAGACGAACTTAATATGCTGATTAATACCATATATTTCATGTAACACTATAATTACAGAATTAGAATTATTTATAATCTTCACATGGGCCTCCCTAAGGTAATTATACTAATAACACCATAATTTACGAAATAAAGCATATTTACAATGAGTTAATATCTATGTCTTTAGTCTCTCCATCCCCAATATTTCCATAAAGGATAACATCTATAATAATCTCATAATATCTATACTTATCATAATATGTTGATTGAACAAGATTATCATAAATCTTATATTAATAAATCTATTGATGAACTTATTACCGCTATAACAAATTTTCTTGATTTATAATTTCATATCTTTCATTTGATAATGCTAATATGGCATTATCTATATCTTTATTTTTAACAAGTATATAATCTGTATCATATGTGGAAACAGCAAAAATACTGATTCTTTTTAATGCCAATATAGTACTAATTGATGAAATAATACCAATTAGAGAAAAATCTAATGGTCCCTCAACTTTTAAAATTCTCCAATCTTTTTCACACTTTATATTACTCGGTATACTATCTTGAGAGCATACAATTGATAATTCATCTGATGTTTTTGATATAGAATAAAAACTGCTGTTTTTTACCCATTCAGGAATTTGCTCATTTTTATTTAATCTACAAACAGAAAATTTTTCGTTTAATAATTTCATTGTTAATATTTTTTCTGACATATCTTGTTTTCACCCTTCCCTTTTTTATGGGTTCTAACCCACTTATAAATTTATCATCTTCAAACATATCAAAAATTGTTAATGTTGTCAATATTAACTTCTATTTTATAAGTATCTAACCTAGTATAAATATATTAATAATTAGTGGGTATAATCTATAAAGAGGTCATCAAGTAAATAACAAACTCCAAATAATTTTATTTTTATCATTTTTAGTTTTTCTACACTGTATTTCCTCACACTCCTTGTCTGCTATATAAGACAAGAATTTGATAATCGTATTGTTTATGGTATGGTATAGCCTAGATTGTTGTCTTCTGTGCTTGCTAAATGGGTATACCTTAAATTGTCAAATTAAAACTATAGCTGCGTAAAAAGCAATACCTAATGTCATGATAGCAATAGATTCTGATAAGTATAAAAGTGCATACACTCCATTGAAGTCGCCAATGCATCTTCTTCGAATCTGTTGCAGCGACCCAGGATATGATTTAATTATGCCTCCCCATATTGCTGAGCAAAATATAAAATCCACGATTTTTCAACTTTATAATTGCCTATTGGATTTCCTGTTGCTCCATCATATAAGTTGTAATCAGCAGTTCTATAAATCATAGTATTTTCATTATCAAGAATTTCTTTATCCATTTCATATTGACCTTTATTAACATGTACACTTACTTTAAAAGCTCCAATCGGATGTCCAGTTACAAATAAATGTGTTCTAATAGATATTGAAGGAGTTATATGAGTTATAATAACTCCCCCAATAAATATTATTATAGTTAATAATATTACAATAACTTTTCTTAAAAACTTCATTCTTTCCTCCTCAAATTTGTTGAATAATAATCTGCAGTTACGCAACAATTTTAAATCGCTCATGCCCTGCTAAACCATATGATATTTATTCATTTATGTCTTAGCATAGGTTTTGTCCAAATTATAGAAAACCCAGACTTACAACTTGAGTAGCACCTATTTTGCATTATCACAATAGTAAATCATTGACTCACTTAAGAACTTAGCTAAACCTTCTTTCTGCCTATCAATGTTAGCCGTGAAACGTTCATCTTTAACATATAAATCAGCAAGACCTCTAAATATTTCTATAGTACAATCATAAAAATTATCAGTAATGTGTTGTCTTAACTCAGCAACTGCCTTTTGAACTTCTGAATTACCTATTCCTTTATCCATGTTAGCTATAATTTTCTCGTTGATTTTTCCATTAGTTGCATTAATCCTAGCCCAATCCTCTTTTGTGTATTTTGAGGTTTTTTTCAAACTTTCCTTGTAGGCATCAGTGTCGCCATATTTTTGCTTCGTTTCCTCTGCATATTTTTCTTTATGAGCCTCTATTTCGCTTATATCAAACCCCTCAAACATTTCATTCTTAGTCATATCTATTCCTCCTTCAATGTAATCTATAGTTTTATCTACAGATTTTATAATCTTATCGAGTCTCTTCTTTTTTTCTATCAATAGCTCCCTATGTGTCTTTAATGCATGTTTTCTATCGAAATCTGGATTATCTAAAATTTCTTTTATTTCTAGAAGGGTAAAATCCAACTCTTTAAAAAACAAAACTTGTTGCAATCTTTCAAGGTCATCATCAGTGTAGAGTCTATATCCGGCCGTTGTTACAGACTTTGGCTTTAAGATGCCTATCTGATCATAATGATGGAGTGTACGCACACTTACACCAACCATATCAGCTACTTCTTTTATTTTATAAGACATAAAATCAACTCCTTTGTTCTTTATTAATCTTCCCTACAAATTTATAATAATCTATGACGTTACGTTAGAGTCAATACCATTTTGGAAATAATTTATAGATGTTTTTCGAAATAAAATGAAGATATATGGTATGATATCATTTAAATCGCAAGCATTATTATTACTAGTGATACTTAACAATTAAACCCCACATCTAATGATATGGGGTTACTTGAGAGGACATAAAAAACAATCTGTATCAATTAAGCTGAATATATTTTTTACTTTTATTTAACAGTTCTTTTAAAACCAATATCAAGATTGTCACACTCATTAAGAATTAATGCTTGTGCCACAATTACATCTTGTCCATTAAAAGTACATGATGGAGCTTCGTATAATTTATACCCTTCATTAAGTAATTCAGAAATTTTCTTGCAAAAATTTGCATCATCTTTTCCAGTAATTAAGCGATATTTAAGTTTGTTTTCCATAGATTATCTTTAGTGAGAGCGTGTACTTTAAGTATACAAACCCACTAAATTTCCACTTCCTTTCTTGTTTTAAATTTTATGTGTATTTCATCTTAGTAACTCTGTTGATAGTTCTACATATTATGAATGTTATGAATTAACATAAGTTATTATTTCATCTATATTCTTTCTTCTTGTAAAATCTACTGGCTTGTCATACATGGCTAACATGCCTCTTGCCTCAGGTGTTAATTCTTTTTTCATCTTAATTTTCCATTTTAGTAATGTCATAAGTGCTTTATCAAAAGGTTTCATTTTACTATAATCAAATCCACCTCTTAAATAAAAGAACTGTACATATTTCTGTTCCTCGGGAGTAAAATTTTTATCTTTTACTTCACGTATTACCTCTTCACTCGATGGTGATGCCCCCGTTGCGAAAACAACGACTTTTTTACCTTTAAATTTGTCGAGATTTTTCGTTATACATTTTACTCCAATAATACCAACAGCATACAAACTGCCGCCATAAATCACGGTATCATAATTTGTAACTACATTTATATCAACCCTTGAAATATCAAAAATATCCGCTGATAACGCCTCGGAAATCCATTCTGCGTATTTTTTTGTAAAACCTGTTTTGGACTTGTATATTACTACCGTTTTCATTAGTTTCACCTCTTATAATATATATTTTTTCGAATTATACTACATTCAGGATCTTAACATATTAAATCATATATTCTCAATTTTAGGATTACTTACCACGAAATATCATTCTCAATTAAAATTTGTATTTTGATTACCTTATTGGTCTATCTGTATTTTCAACGTAGTTAATTAAGATAACAAAGTATTTTGTGATTTAATATTTATCCAATATCTCTGAGTCACTTCACCCTCTTCAATAACCTCATTCTCTAATACTCCACCATTATTTAATATAGTTTTTGCTGAAGCTATATTTATTTTGTCACACGTAACCAATGCCTTTTTAATACCTAACTGTTTCACTAATGATAATGATAATGATAGTGAAAGCATCTTCGTAGCATAACCTTTTTTACGTTCAGAAGGTCTTATCCCATATCCAATATGTCCACCATAATTTAGCAAAAAATCATTTAATTCATGTCTAATATGTAGAGCACCATAAATTTTCATGTTTTCATCAATTAAAAAATATAGAGTAGATGGAACAAATCCTTCTTCATATGCTTTATTGGTTTTTTGGTTCTTCCAACAATTAATTAAATCTTCATAATTGACCATACTCTTTCTCGATGCGTATGGAATTATTTCTTCTCCTGATTTTTCCCATTCAACTATATAATTATTATATTCTTTTTCCATTTCAAGTTTTGGCTCAACCAACTTAAATATCATAAATCTCCTCATCCTTTCTGAATATTCAAACAAGACTCATGTTATCTTTACACAATTCAACAGACATTCATAATTTTCCTTTATATTTTGAAAAAAGAATACAAGCATCCTATTAATTAAATATTGACTGATAATTTATATATGAATAATATCTCCTGCACTTGCTTTTTCTAATCGATTAATTATAGAATTCCCTAAACCACTATTATTTGGAGCTTGTACATAAATATGACTTACATTCAATTTATCACATTCTCTAATCAAATCAAATATCTTTTGTGCAGCTATATTTAACATTTTAAAACTTCCTAAACTATATATATGTTGGTAATCCTTAAAATCATTTAAAAATTCTTGAAAACAAATTATAACATCGTTCTCATTTGCATTTTCTTTAATCCATTTAGACGTTTTTATATACTCTCCCTCAACCAATGTTAGAGGTGCATCTGGTGCATAGTGTCTATATTTCATTCCTGGAGCCTTTGGAATATCCATTTCTTTCACGCTTAATAAATCTTTTTTGTATATAAGGTTTGGTATTACCTTACATATGTCATCCAAGCTTATTGCTCCTGGTCTTAGAAGTATTGGGACTGGAGTAGACATATCTATAATTGTTGACTCCAACCCAATTGAACACGCCCCTCCATCTAAAATGCAAGGAATTTTCCCATTTAAATCATTATAGCAATGCTCTACACTAGTAGTTGATGGCTTTCCTGATAAATTTGCAGATGGAGCTACTAATAAAGTTCCACTTTCTTTAATTATAGCCCTTGCTATTTCACTTTCGGGAAATCTAACTCCTACAGTTTTCATTCCTGCAGTAATTGTATCAGAAATACAATCTTTCTTATTAAAAATTAAAGTTACTGATCCGGGCCAAAAATTACCAAACATTGTCTCTGCCTCTTTTGAAATATCTTTGCATATATCGTAAACCTGTTCCACTTTATATATATGTACCAATAATGGATTATCCTGCGGCCTTCCTTTAACTTCAAAAATTTTTTTTATTGCCTTTTCATTAAAAGCATCTGCAGCTAATCCATAAACAGTTTCTGTTGGAATTGCAATAACCTCACCATTTTTTAGATACTCTGCACCTTTTACAATATTTTTGTAATTAATATTTAAATCTTTAACATTTAATATTTCTGTTTTCATAGATAACCTGCCTCCTATTTGAGTGGCGTATTTTTCTAAATATCATAAAGAAATATAGAAAACCAATATCGCCTTAACTTTTGAAAATATAGTGTTTTCTAATGTTTTAAGAATGGAAAATAGCCTGAAAGTGAAAGTAATATACTCACTAATAAAGTAAAGCCATATCGTTAGATATGACTTTACTTGTGAAGAATGAGACACAAAATACCAACCTGTTCACTTTAACTTATCAATGTTCCCTGATTGAATATATTTAACATTTGCTTGGATTTTTTCATATGTCCAATTCCACCACTTAATTTTAAGCAATTTAGAAATTGTTTCATCATCATACCTTTTCTTTATAACTTTTGCGGGTACTCCTCCAACAATAGTATATGGAGGAACATCCTTGGTAACCAATGCTCTAGTTGCAATAATTGCACCATCACCAATCTTCACCCCTGACATGATTATAGCGTCATAACCTATCCACACATCATTTCCAATTTCAATATCACCCTTATTATCCCATGCATCGGTTATATGGCTGACGGGTAAATCCCATTCCTCATAAAATATTGGAAATGTATAATTAGATAGTGATTTCATTGTGTGATTTCCACTTGTCATAAGAAACTTCGCTTTACATGAAATTGAACAAAACTTTCCAATTATTAATTTATCATTGTTTACAGCATACTGATATAATACATTATTTTCTTCGAAATCCCTTGGATCATTATTAAAATCATTATATATTGTATAATCTCCAACTTTTATATTATCCCTTGTAATTACATTTTTAAGATATATTGTTTGGTTGTCATTACTTCTTGGATATATTTTATTTGAATTTGGAATAGTCATATTTAAATCTCTCCTTTGTATTAAAATACTTTAATGCCTATTCCATTATTACAATGCATTTTTTCATACAATCACTCCTCAAACAGCAACCCTTATATATCATATTATACCATATTATTCAATAATTAAAAGAATTAGAAAACAAAATAGTACATCCACATTTGAAATTATTAATACGGGATTTAAAAGAAGGAAAAACATAGAGGTCACTATGAATTAATGACCTCTATGTTTTTCCTTCTTTTTCAACTCATGCATTGCAAATTGCCTTTCTTTTTCTTGTTCATTTTCATCTTTTGAATTCTTTTTTCTTTCTACAATATTTGATTCTTGCTGCAATTTCATAGCAAGTTGTGCTTTGGTTCCTATCCCATTATTTTCGGTTTGTTTCTTTATTTGCTTTTGAAGTTTTTTAGGATTTATCTTTTTATCTTTAAATTCTTTAATTGATAAATAGTTACTAAACCTTAAATTACAAAATTCTTTTAATATAAAATCATACACCTCATAATCCTTTGGCTCAGAACCAAATACAACCTTCGAAACTTCATATTTTTTTGCGGATATTCTCTCAAAAACACCTACCCAAAACATACCTTCAAAAAATACAGTAAGCTTAATACTAACGTTCATTTTAAATCTCCTCCTGATATATAAAACTAAATATAGAGAATGGACGACCCCAGGAGGGAAGGTTACTGCTATCTACGTTCATATAGATAGGTTTGGACTACCAACCAAAACTGTGTTTTTATTTCTAATTATATAATACTATATTTACATTTAATATACAAAATAGTTTAAATATGTTGCGTATAATAGGTATATTGGGTATGTAAATTGGTACTAAGCCACTAATATGTATGTACTTGTAAATAATAGCACTATATCATATAGTTATACCAACAGAAACATATTTTGGAATTATAAAATAAAAAAATAGGAGTGAAAAATAATGGAATTAATTAAAGTAAATCAATTAAAGTGTATTAAATGTGGGATTTGTACGAAAGTATGCCCACCAAAAATCTTGGGTATGAACGAAAATGGTCCTATAGCCATTAAGCCGCAAGGATGTATAGCCTGTGGACAATGTGTTGCTGTATGCCCTACCAGTGCAATTGACAATATCAAATCACCCTTAAATAAACAGACCACTCTAAAAAAGTTCCCAGTTATAAATCAAGAGACTGCTAAACAGTTTCTTAGGTCTAGACGATCAATCCGATGTTACAAAGATATGGCAGTACAACGAGAGCAATTAATCGAATTAGTTAATATTGCACGTTTCGCGCCTACTGCTAGTAATCAGCAAGGAATATCATATATAATTGTTGAAGATAAAAAAATACTAAAAAAAGCTACAGAGGTTGTCATAGAGTGGATGGAATCACAAGGTGAAAATCCTTTACACTGGAGTTTTCCTTATCATATTCGTGCTTATAGAGAAACTGGAATTGATCAAATATTACGTGATGCTCCAAATTTAATTTTAGCAATGGCTCCAAAAGAAATGAAAAATGGTAGAGAAAATACAATCTTTTCATTTGCTTACTTGGAATTGTTTGCAACGACTCTCGGATTAGGTAGCTGTTGGGATGGACTCCTTGAAATGTGTGCATTTGCTAATTATTATCCACTATTAGAGTTATTTAATATTCCGAAGAATAAGGTGTTAACAGGTGCAGTTATGGTTGGGTATCCTCAATATGTCTATAAACGACTGGTAGATCGTAACCCATTAGATGTTACTTGGATTTAATAACATGCATTAAATCTTTAAAAGCATAACATAAGATAAACTTGTGATGAATGCTACTATCTTTCTCTACATTTAAAAAAAGGAACAAAATTAATTGTTCCTTATCCATAATTTTCATATTTATATATAAGGTAACTAGTCTTAAACCTTGTTTTGTTACTTATTTAAACTATTTTAACATTTGTACTTCTTCCAGCGTTGGTAGAGATGCTATAGCCCCGAGCTTTGTACATGTAATAGCGCCAACTTTATTACTAAAAGTTATTATATCTTTAATAATACCCGGATTATTCATAAATGATTTTGGATCCTTTAGCTGTGCAAGTTTATAAAGAAATGCGCCTACAAATGCATCACCAGCTCCTGTTGAATCAATACATTTAATTTTTATACTATTGATTATACTACTTCCTTCATTGGTAGAAATTAATGTGCCTGCTTCTCCAAGTGTAACAGCTACTACTTTTGCACCTAAGCTATGAAACAACTTAATACCTTCATCTAAATTTTCTTTACCTGAAATTATTTTTATTTCTTCATCACTTACTTTAACAAAATCTGAATATTTAAGACATTGTTTTGATATTTCTACAAAGTCACTCAATCTATTTTTCCACAAATCTATTCTATAATTAGGATCAAAAGAAATAAAAACTTCATTTTCAAAAGCAAGCTCCATGGCTTTTAAATAAGTTTCCTTTGAAGGTCCACCTAAAAGTGCAGTTGCAGAACCAAAATGCATTATCTTAAAAGATTTTAGCTTATCACGATCTAGCTCATCAAAAGTTAATAATTCATCTGCACCTCTATTAAAAATAAAATCTCTTTCTCCATCTCCATTCAACGAAACAAATGCTAAAGTAGTCTTAGAATTTTTATCAAATATAAGCATAGATGTGTCTACTCCGGCTTCCTCTAATGTTTCCTTCAAGAACATACCAAAGTTATCATTACCAACTTTCCCTGCAAAATATGCTCGGCCTCCCAACTTTGATATTGCTGCTGATACGTTAGCCGGTGCACCTCCTGCTTTTTTTACAAAATTTTCTCCTTTGGTTAAACCACTATTAATATCTGAACAAATAAAATCAATTAACAATTCACCAATACATAGTATTTTATTCATAATACGCCTCCTAATTCCAATTATTATTCATTTACTTTAACACATTTCAGACTAAATTGTATATATACCTTTTATTTTTGATGTTTATCTACCTTTTATTTCTATTTTTGATATTTATTACTCTTGAAATTGGTTATGCTCTTGACGCCGTTTACAAAATACAGTAAAATGAAAACAAGCGAAGCTAACTGAAACATAAATCGAACATAAATGAATACCGATAAACGTGTTGCAGATTACGAAACTATAAAATATAAAGAAAGGAATGGAAAATATGACTAAAAAACTAAATCTAATTAAAAGACTAACTATATTTTTTGTAGGAATGAGTATTATACAGATTGGAGTAGCATTATTTTTAAAAACTAATATTGGTTCCGATCCATTTACTTTATTCACTCAAGGAATAGCATCTTTATTAAATAAAACACCCGGAAATGCTAATATGGTTATTTTATTTGTATTGTTTTGCATAATACTTGCAGTTGAAAGACGTCGTATAAAGATAGGAACACTTATATGCGTTGTTGGAGTAGGACCCATTATTGACCTTGGAGTAAAGGCTGTTTCGTTTTTCCCAATTACATCTTTAAATATTGGTGCAAAAATACTTTTAGTCGTAATAGGTTGTGTTTTAATTGCAATTGGATTTTCTATGCTTAAAGCAAGTAATCTAGGTGTAGCACCAAATGACATTGTTCCATTTATTGTAAAAGATAAAATCAATCTAGAATACCGTTGGATTCGTATGGTGTTAGATATTAGCTTTGTAATAATAGGCTTTGCACTCGGCGGAGTATTTGGAATAGGTACAATAATATCCGCATTATTAACAGGCCCATGTATACAATTTTGTCTTCCGTATGGAGAAAAGTTCGTAAATATTATTGTTAAAGATGAAGATGAAGATGCGTCTGTATCTGAATCTGAAGAAAATATATCTTTAAGGGCTTAAATTTAAAAGCTAACGATGTTGCAATAATTCTTTGAGAGAGAGACATTTAACCTAATAGGAAAATATTTTTTTGAATGTCTCTTGCTTAAGGAATTAATTAAATTAAACTTATATAAGTTCCAGTATTTGTTTGGGATTTTGCAAAATATAATTTGCATTAATTCCAATTGATGATTTAGCACACCCAGCTAAATTCCACCGAAGCGTCTATCTCTTTTTTGATAATCATGTATCGCCATATGTAAATGCTTAGCCTTAAAATCAGGCCAATATATATCTGAATACCAAAACTCTGAATAAGCACTTTGCCACAGCAGAAAATTACTTAGCCTCTGTTCTCCACTTGGTCTTATAATAATATCGGGATCAGGCATTCCAGCCGTATATAAATAGTTAGCCACTAATTTTTCATCTAAATCAACTTTATTTATTTTTCCATACTCAATATCTTCATTAATTTTTTTAAAGGCCATAATCAATTCAGCTCTGCCACCATAATTAAAGGCTAAATTTAATACTAACCCCTTATTATTCTTTGACTTTTCAAATGCATTATTCAATGCATTTTGGCATATTAATGGAAGTTTAGTTATATCACCGATATTGTTTATTACAACATCGTTTTTATATAACTCTTCAAACTCACTTTTAAGATATTCTACAAGCAACTTCATTAAAGCATTTACTTCATCAGCCGGTCTTCCCCAGTTTTCCGTTGAAAACCCGTATAATGTTAAATATTTTACACCTATTTTACTACATTCTTTTACTACATCCCTTAAAGCTTCAACCCCTGCTTTATGACCTATATTTCTAGGTAATTTCCGTTTTTTTGCCCATCTTCCATTTCCGTCCATAATAATTCCGATATGTTTAGGAATATTATTCATATCTATAGAACAATCATCAGTTATTAATAGTTTCTTCTTTTTAAAAATATTCCACATTAATTTTACTCCCCCCTCCTATGTAATCATCGCATAATAACCATTAAATTTCCTGCTTCTTTCTTTAAACTAATATATATGATAAAATCCATTTAACAATTATTCAATTCTTCTGTTTTTATAATAATATTTTGCTTAGCTATTGATTACAATTTCGACCAATAATATACATTTATATCATACCATAATTATGAGGTGAGGAGCTATTTAAATGAAAGGTAATTCATCACCACAATCTATTTTTAGAAATAAAAAAAAGTTAAAAATACATATCATAATCGATATGGATTTTTAAGTTTCAATATATAATGCTTATTTAGTTGTTATTTTTACATATTGATTACTTACATATCCTATTTTACCACTATAGCTTATTTTATAAAAATTACCTACTTTTCCCATAATTTCAATTTTAGTCTTGTTAGCTAATTTCCCTTGTATAGAAGAAGTAGTTGATGCCCCAGTTTTTATGTTTACAATAGATGTTGTTACACCATCTTGTACTTTAGATACTACTGGTTGTTTAACTACACTACCTAATACTTGTACATATTTATTCGCAATACTTGTACTATTATTATAATTCACATTATTTATACCTATAGATACTAATCAATTTTATTGAAAAACCGTTATAATCTAAATTTAGAGCTAATTCTAAAAATTATTTTTATTAATTTCAATTATAATTTGCCGTACACCCCAAATAATTGCTATAATAAACAAATAAGATAATAACTTATTATAATAACAACATATGGTAAAATATTTAAATACATATGACAAATTCTAATAAAACAAGATGAGGAGTATTTTAAATGCAAACAATAATAGAATTATTTCACAAAGAATCGGTAATAAAAGTATTATTAATAGCAGCTTTAGTATTATTTGCTTTCCTAATCAGATCTATTTTAAATTTGGTTTTATTAACTTTTATGATTTCTTATTTAGCAAATAGTCTACAAAGTTTATTAACTGAACAAATTAACAAGGTTATAAAGGTAAACCCAGCTATTATTACTATAATTATATACATGTTTATGACAATAACTGTAGTGCTACTAGCAGTGAAATATATACCACTTGCCATTTCTCAAAGTTTACATATTTTACGTAGAATGGAATACAATAATTTCGTAATAGATACAAAAGGAACTATGAAGTATTTCGCACCTATATTTCATCAAATCAACATAGCAAGTTATGCTAAAACTGGGATTCAAAGTATTATGATTTTTATAACTGATTTTGGTAAATGTGGCTTGAATTTTTTTATGGCACTTCTATTAAGTTTGGTATTTGTATTAGAGAAAGCTAGTGTATTAAAATTTCTATATAAGTTTAAACATAGTAAAGTATCTTCAGCATACAATTATTTAAGCTATTTTGGTAATAATTTTTTAAATTCTTTTGGTAAAGTAATACGAGCTCAAATAATGATAGCTATTGCAAATACAACATTATCAATTATAGGACTTACTATAATGGGCTTTCCTGCATTGTTCGCCCTTGCCTTTATGATATTTATTTTAAGTCTTGTACCTGTAGTTGGAGTGTTTTTTTCTTTAATTCCCTTATGTCTAATTGCCTTTAAAATAGGAGGATTAATTAAAGTAGTTTTTGTACTTATTATGATCTTGGTAATTCATACTATTGAAAGTTATGTTTTAAACCCAATGTTTATGTCTGATACAACCCATCTTCCAATATTTTTTACTTTTACAACATTAATAATATCAGAACAGTTTATGGGAACTTGGGGTCTGTTACTTGGTATACCAATTGTTATTTTCGCATTAGATTTAATTGGGGTGGATTTGAATGAAAAAAACGACTCCAAGATAAAAAAAATTTAAAGAGAAATTTATATCATAATAAACGCTTACCAAACAATAGTAAATATCTAGCTAAAAATATTAACACCCATTATAATTAAACATGAAGGAGTGAAACACCTACATCATAAAAGCTCCTTCAATTCCATTTTCCATCTGTCTCGATTACTATAGCTTCATTGTCTATGGCAAAATGGTTAGCTCCTATTATCCTATAATACAAATAATTTTACTTAACCCTTTTATACGATCGCAATGTAACTTTTAAAAATATTATAAACTTTCATCTTCCCAAAACAAATCATTTAAAGTTTTATTTAAGGTTTTACATATTGCGATACATAACTTAATGGATGGATTATATTTTCCAGATTCAATAAGCCCAATTGTTTGCCTTGTAACTCTCACATTGTCTGCCAATTGTTCTTGAGATAAGTCACATTCAATTCTAGCTATTTTCATTTTTTTATTCTTCATATTTTTCTCCTGTTATATTACATATTGTTTTTATTTTCTTGTTCCATTTCCATTAACTCATTGTTTGAATGTCGCTCCGATTTATTTCTAATACTCTTCATGATGAAATAAAATAGTATACCCCAAACAATAGCCATTATAATAACCAAAACCAAACCAATCGGATGAAAACTATTATTCTTAAATAGTACTTTCCATTCCATAACAACACCATAGAAAATGCTTCCGATTGCTACTCTCACTTTAAATGATTTTACTCCAGCTACCTCTGCTTTTTTGCTACCCCAAACAAATAAGCCATTTTTTACTATTTTAAAAGTATATATACAAGCAGGGATAATCCAAACTAGAACATAAGTAGACGATAAAATCAATTTATCAAATGCGAACATCAAAATAAATTCACCAAAAACATAGATAATAAAACAAATATAAAAACTATGCATTATATAACGATTTTGAATCTCATGGATACACTTATCAGAATGTTTAAACAATGGTATCCCAGTAACATAGGTTCTAATAAACAAATATCCACTAGAACCTAGTATTGCATTTATTTCTAAAATGTAGTCTGTAATATTTTGTGTTAATAAAAAATATTTAAAAATAACTTGTATTATTGTTAAAATAATAATTAACGGATACAAGCGTGCACAAATTTCATTGGATTGCTTTACTATACGTTCGTCTTTCAGTTTAGCTTTCATAATAAAAACCCCTCTTTTCATTTTCAAATAACTAACATCATACAATATATATTTCTATTTGTAAAATATATATTGCATTTAGATATATATTTCCTGTCTATACCCATAGACGCAGAACTATTCAGTTTTTCGAATGATTTTGTTAAAATATTTTTACTCATTAGACAATCAAATAATTAGAACCATTATTATAGTGCTCAACATTCGAATATACCTTATATTTAAAATTTATATCCAAATTTTTAAGTATTTATATAAAATTTACAGTATAATTAAATAAATACATCACACCGCACTTGTAAAATTCTGTTTTGTATTTTTTAATATATACTAAAAATATAATTAGGCCATTTTGCATTTTTAGTTTGATACATATGCAAGTGGCCATATGAATAATTGGGGAGGATATAATAATGACAAAAAAAAATATAATAAAGATAACCTCTTTATTATTTACATTCATAATAATAACAACAGGCTGTGGTAAAAGTACAACCTCCACACTTAATATTCCAAAAACAAATAATAGTGTCAAAACAGATAATAGTCCAAAAATAGATACTAGTGTGAAAATAGATGATAGTGAAATTGGATCTAAGATATCTAAATATATAGATTCTTATTCTCCAAATGATAAATTTAGTGGTAGCATTCTCGTTGCTAAAGATAATAAGGTATTATCAGATAAAGGATATGGAATGGCCGACTATAATAAAAAAATTGTTAATAAACCTAAAACAGCTTTCGAAATTGCATCCTTAACTAAACAATTTACTGCTACAGCAATTTTAATGTTACAAGAAAAGAAACTTTTAAATGTCCAAGACACAGTTGACAAATATATTCCAGATTATCCAGATGGAGATAAAATAAAAATTTATAATTTGCTCACTCACACCTCAGGAATTCCTGATTATAATCAATCTTCTATATCGCCAATAGGCTGGAAACATACCTATACTCTAAAGGAAAGTGTTAAGCTATTTAAAAATAAGCCACGTCATTTTAAATCAGGAACAAAGTATGAGTACAGTAGTTCAAATTATATATTACTTGGATATATAATAGAAAAGGTGTCTGGCATTAACTACGAGGAGTATATAGACAAAAATATATTTAAACCTTTAAAATTAATTGATACCGGATTTTTAACTTATAAAGCTATAATAAAAGGCAAAGCAAATGGATATTATCGTCCTAAGAAAACAGACGAATATACAACGTCCTTTGATAAAGAAGGATTAATACTACCCTCCGCTGGAGGTATTTATTCAACAGTTGATGATTTATATACATGGTATAATGCACTACTTGATGGAAAATTAATTAAAAAAGAATCATTAAATGGAATGATTACACCACATCTACATAGTTATGGATATGGATTAATTATAACTAAAAAGGCTAACGGAAATACAATGATTTGGGATAATGGAAGTACACTAGGCTATACATCGTATTTAGGAAAGGATATTAATAAAAAGTATGTAATTATTATACTAAGCAATAAATATGCGTATAATGTTATGCCTATAGTTTCAGGATTATCCAATATATTAGAAATGAAAAAATAATTTGTTTTATGCAAAGTTTTTTAATAAAAATATATACATACTACAAGCGAATAATTGCTTAGTAATATGTATATCTCACAGACTTGGAGCTACGCGTTTGGTTGAGAGAATTTTGGTATTAAAAGTAAAACACGCTTCATAATTTCAAACAGCAGCTCTGCTTCATTGTACTTATGTATATAAATTAAATTTTTTCTTACCATTCAATAATAATTCCACCATGGGTAAGTCCACCGCCAAATCCATAAAGTAGTATCTTATCACCTGTTGCTATTTTACTTTCTTTTAATGCTAGCCAAATAGCTAGTGGAATAGACGCACTTGAAGTATTTCCGAATTCTGTTACGCTAACTAAAGTTTTCTCAATAGGATACTCAAGACGTTTGCATATCCCTTCAATCAAACGCAAATTTGCACTGTGAGGTACAAACCACTTAATATCTGAAAGTGAGAGCTGAGAGGTTTCTAAAAGTGTTTTAATACCATCTACTACATTTTTCATAACGTATCTATATACTTCAGCACCATTTTGAACAATATGATGTTCCTTTATAACAGATGATTCCCCAATGTTTTTTGAATGATTGCTACAATAAATACTATCAGCCCCACTACCATTTGTTTCAAAATTTGTAGCAATGAAGGCGCCTTTTCCATCAGTTTTTTCTAATAAAAATGCTGATGCCCCGTCACCAAAAAGTATACATGTGTTTCTATCTGTATAATCAATAAGTTTAGATATTGCCTCAGTTGCTACAACTAGAATTTTTTTATTTTGACCAATTGTAATAAATGCATTTGCTACCGATAATGCGTAGACATATCCTGTGCAAGCTACATTTATATCCATAACACCTGTTTTTCTGATGCCAAAATGACCCTGAATTAATGAGGCTACATTTGGGACAATGTGGTCGGGGCTAGTTGTTGAGACCACTATCATATCTACATCAGATAAGTCAGCCCCGTAAACTTCAATTAAATTTTCAACAGCCTTGATAGCTAAATTGCTTGCATTTTCAGTTTCACTACTAATGTGTCTTTTTATTATACCTGTGCGTCTAATAATCCATTCATCGCTTGTATCTACCAACTTCTGCAAATCATAATTGGTAAGAATATCTTTTGGAACATACCCTCCGACTCCAGTTATTTTTGTTTCTGATTTAATTATCACACCGTTACCTCCTGTTAATTAAAATAGTATCTATTCTATTTGCCATTCTATTCACTATTTTCATTTCCAACTTTACCTATGAAGAAGCAGAAAAAAATCAAATATTATAAATTATTCGTTTTTTTTCTGCTTCCATCCATATTAAATAGTTTTATCAAATGTATTTCCTCAACAGCTAAAATAGCTACAGCACTTAATATTAGTAATAATAGTTGAATCTTTTCTTTATTAATCGTCATTGGCTGAATTATTGACCAAATTCCAAAAATACCATTAATAGCTCCAAATATCATTAAAATAAATCCACTATGTTTCTGTGCTGCATTCCAGGTATCCTGATTCTTCATTGCTAAAAGTGATTTATACCCCATCACATTATTCCTACTCGGTGGATACTTCATTAATATAAAACCGAATACGATAAACAATGTTCCTACCACTAAACTCATATTTCTATCCCCCTCTATGCAAATTCATACGTCTACACTCGATCAAACCATCCCACAAGTTTTTGGAAAGCACACAAATTAAAAACTTATTTTTTTAAATGTACCCTTATCTATTTGTAATTCAATATTTATATCTGCTTTTTCATAACCTACTACTTTTATACGGTTGTTACCTTTCTTAATTGGTACAGTTAATACTGTTTCTCCCTTTATAGTAGCTTTAGCTGTATTTTCTACAAGATTAACAACTTTATTGTCAGGAGATATTAAAACAATTTTTGCCTTTCCACCATTTATTGATAAGGTATATGGAACTTGTAAATCAAAATCTGTACTACTTTCATATGCCCAAATAGTTCCACTTCCACTTAATTTCAACTTTCCTTTATATATTCCTGACTCTATTGTTTCCTCGCTTTCATCTAATCCAAAAGTGTCAGATACATTAGCTATTTTACTATCGTCATTATAAATTTTACTCATAGTATTATTACCACATCCAATAAATAAGCTAATCATAATAATTGTCATGGTTAGTAATACTATTCCTTTTTTAGAAGCCATTCTCATTCTCCCTTCACTTAATTTAATAATATTCATCATTTTTATCATATGCAATACTCTCCTTCAAATTGATAACCATCTTTACCAATTTGAAAAATTAATTTTATAATTCCCACTTATAAATATTATGTAAATTTAACACGTTACCGTTAATGATACCCTCTCTTTACATAATTCAACAAACATTCATAATTTTCCTCTATATTTTGGTAAAAAAAATAGAATCTCCATGGATCATATATGAAATACTAATTAAGTCTATAAATTTATTGTTTTTTATGTATATTCCTAATAACATTATAGAAAAACAACTAAATAATCTAATGCTTAGAACTAACTAGAATGGATTTGTTTAAAAGTAAAAGATTTTATTTTTTAGGTTATTGTTGAATCAATATTATTGTTATTTAAATAAGATAGGGCACATATTGGAATTAGTTTCCATAATGTGCCCTATCTTTTCATATTTTATATCCAAACTGGTTTTAAATTCATCTACTAAATAATACAGTATCTTCAATAATTGTTTAGTTATATTGTATTATTTTAAATTCAATGTAGCACTTGTTGAAGTCCCAGTAATTGAATCACTACCGGTTATTACTGCTGATTTAAGAGTACTAAAATTAGTACCTTTGTTGGCTGTCATTGTAATTATACCACCCTTGGATACAATTGTACCAGCTTCACTTTTGAAGGTTACACTATCACTAAGAGGTGAATCTGTAATGTCAAATCCATATTGATTAAATACCTTATATGTTGCATAACCAATTCCTATTGAAGGAGCAATTCCCATTTTATCTGAAGTTATAGTAATCTTACTTACCTTGGGACTTTCAACTGCAGCCTCGGATGTAAACAGCACTGAGTCTGACTTTACGCCAGTTATTTTATCTTTTAATAAAATATTAATTGTTTTATTAACATCAGCAGCAGAATTATACGTTATTGTACCAGTTGATGTTTTTGGATCTAAGATTACTGTTGAGCTTACAGATGCAATCGCTTCTATTTGACTAGCTGGAATTTTTTTAGTAATATCATACCCGTATATATTTTTAACTTTATATTGGAATGTAGTTGTGTTTGGTCCAGTCTTTGTTAAATTAGCATTATTTTGAATTTTATAAGGAATTGTCATTACGTCAGGTGCTACAATGCTAATATCTGATATACCTAAAACATCTTCCGCTTTAGCATCACCTAAAGATAAGGTTGATTTTGCATATGCTCCATTAGATGCCAATAAGTCTATTGTAACAAATTGGTCAGTATCAGAGAAGTCATATGTTATTGTACCGGTTCCTGTTAGTGGATCTAAAATTATTGAACCACGCGCGGAATTTATATAGAAATTTTTCATCATCATCTCATAAGCTGGGACTGTCCTAGTAATATCCTTACCAGCTTTGTCTAATATTTTATACTTAAATGTAGCTTTATTTGCTGCTGTTCTTGTTAATTTAGTTGAGATCAAATCAATTTTACCTACTGATGAAGTTAATGTATCTCCAATTACTTGACCATTATTATATTTAATAGTTGAAATATCTACATACTCTTTATTCACTTTTGTCCCATCACTATTTTTTATCCAACCGCTATCGTCTGTTTTTATAAAAATATCACCTTTGTTTTTAGCTACTAAGTCACTAATTTGATTTGCATTTGTTGGATTATTTACAAAATCTAGTGTATACATACTATCTCCTATTACCACAGAATAATCTAGAACATCGGCAAAGCTACCTACTCCCATTGCCATTACTGGTTTTGACAGCGTAACTATCAATAACACAAACCCCATTGTCATCATTTTTTTAATATTTTTCATTAATAAAACCCTCCTGTTTTTTATATATCTTTATGCCTTCGAATAAAGACACAATGAAAGCTATAAAAATATAAATTTAACAACAGCTTAGCGCCTCGTTATTGTTAATAGTTACATAATAACACATTTTATGTTAAAATAATTCATTTCTGAATATTTTTATTTACTACTTTTTCCAAATTCAAAAACTTCATGTAATTTCTCTGCATAATCCATAGAACCCTTCTTTTCCATTCCAGCGATAGTGATAATTCCTTTATCTTCCCATTTCAAATAGCTATTTAAATTCAGTTATAATACCTTTTACTGTGCTATTATAATCATCACTATCTACAAGATTAATATCCCTATTTAGCTTTATATGTAGCTTTTTACCATTAGTAAAAATAATGGTACCTTCTGATGTGCATATATCTATATTCGCAACTTGCACACCACCTTCAATTTGAAAAACATTGTCTGAGATTGTATCTCTATTTTCAGTAGATACTGAAATATATCGATCTTCACCTATATTTCCTTCTGCTAATAAATAAATTATTCCTAATTCACATTTAACTGCAACATAATTTTCATTATTAACATATACTTCTAAGCAATTACCTAACCCATCTATTTCCCATTCTTTTAGGTTATGTTTATGTATTGTAACAAGTTTGTCACTTGAATACATTTTTCTTGTTAAGCTGTGATTAAATAGGTATTTAAATATAACTATTTCCTTTGAGGATAAATCCCTACTTATCATTTTTTCTATATTCTCAAGTTCTTTTGTTAAGTCTTCATTTGATGAAAGTTCAACCTTAAACTGTTCTTTCGTCTCTGTTGGATATTTTTCTTTGCATTCTTTAATATGATTGCCTACCATGTTTTCTAATAAAGCATTTAGAGCACCATTAAAATCATTCTTTAATAATATCATTTCCATTTTCAAAACCCCTTTTTAATTTGATTTCTTCATGATTTCTTTAATTTCTTTATTATCTGAAATCATAAGTTCGAAAATATCAGTGTTTCTCTTTATAATAGATGATACATTTTCATAGATCTGCTTTTCTATATATTCCTCTGCTGAATTATCTCCATCTATCAGGCTATATATATATTCAAGCGTTTTATCTAAAAATGCGTATATGTCTTTTAGTAAATTAATGTCTTTAGTTTTATAACTTTCTAAACAAAAGGATACCGATTCCCTTATTAGTGAAACAGTACCACTACTTATTGTAGCTCCAGTTTCTAATATTAATAAATTCAATTCAATTTTCTTTAATTTCAGCAATATATCATCACTAAAGGAAACCATTAAATTTAGCGATTCTTTATCTAATTTCTTACTTGTAGGTATAGTTTTAATCAGACTTTCAAATGAATTGTTTTTTAAATATAAGTATGATGACACCCCTGTTATTAAATATATTATACTGATTACTAAACTTAACAAGCCATTTCCAAATATTGAAGAAATTACTGTTATACCGAATCCACTAATAAAAAATACTGAAAGTTTATTAAATTTATTTTTTATTTTATTGATTTCAAACATCAAAGTATTAGTAGTATTTTCTACTTTATTTGGTCTTAAGATTTTTATAAGCTCCTTGAATTTTTCTATCTCTAGATTATTCGAATTTTTTATATTTCGTAGCCTTTCTTTTTCATCTAAAGAATTTTGGATATCCCTTTTTTTAGCATTTTCAACTTCTAATTGTTGATCTAATAACTTTTGGGCCTCTTTTTTTCTCTTATCATCAATTTGTAATAATTCTTCTTTTTTCACTTTTTTAAAATCATAAAGTTCCTCTTTAGTCATTTTAAGATACTTATCTTCTGTTACAAATAAAGAAGCATAATATGTCATTAGTTTGTTTGAATCATTAAATATAGTATAAATAGGTTCTTCTTTTTCTTCATTCATCTTAAAGACAGAATATACTTCACCTTCTACTAAATCATCTATATCTAAAACACCTATATACACTACATCTTTTATAGATTGCATTAACCTATGCGTTGGATAAAAAATTTGATCAGGCACAACTATTTCAACTCCACCTTTTTCATTTATAACCCTATAGCAAGGTAATGTATTAAAGTCATATTCATATGTATATTCAGTTGTTGTATCAAGTACAATATATTCTTTTTCTTTTATAAATTCAGCTTTTTCTGTACGACATGTTTTTAATTCTAAATATTCTCTTTTCATAAATAATACCTCCTTCAAAAGGAAAACTAATTCATTCTATTATACTTGTTAAAATCACTATTAGTGCAATATTTTTAATATTTAAGATTATTATTTCTATTTATAACATTTATTTACATAATCTAACATACAACAATAATTAACCTTTTATATTTTAACGACATATTAAAAACCCCGAGCTATTAGTCTCGGAGTGTATTAATAATAAATATTTATTTTACGTGAATTGTAGATCCTATAGGTATATTATCATAAATATATTTTGCGTTTTCAAGGGCGAGCCTTATGCATCCATGTGATTCAACTGCCCCTAAATTACCATCTATCACGTTTCCGCTCTTGTCATATAAAATACTATGGAATAAATAATTACCGCTAATTTGAGTAAAATACTTGCAATAAACAGGTGCAGCGTCCGTACCTGATTTGAAATTTAGTCCCTTAATACCAACGCGGAAATACCCAGTTACAGTTGGAGTTTCAGCTTTGCCAGAACCACAAGAAAAGGTATTAATTAATTTCCAATTATGCATTGAGCCATAAAAAACATAAACTCTTTGCTGCGATAGATCTACTAAAATATAATTATTCGTAGAACTTGTATTCTCACCACTATTTAATTTACTTTCATAAGTCGATTTTACATCAACATCATTTACGCTTAGTAGCGATTGAGTGGCTGGCTTGTACATGTTGTCCTTTGTAGGCGTTTTGTACAGAACATCTATTGTTTCAGCAGTTGCCTTACCACTAGTTATAAGATTATGTCTTTGTTGAAAATCCATAACTGCGTAGATTACACCTTCACCATAATCACCATCCAAAACAACATTATAACCGTATTTTTTTAGCCTAGTTTGTATCCTTATAACATCTTCCCCCTTATCAGATGCTTTTATTATAGATTTATCTGGTCTCTCACTATCGAGTTCAGCTTTAGTTTTAGTTTTATGAACAGTCTTGCTCTTACTACTTGATACTGTTAAAGAATTTTTTTTAATAATATCATTGGACTTTACTTTATAACCAATGCTAGCTCCAATTACCATCATACCAATAATTCCTAAAATAACAGTTTTTTTATTTCTCATACTTCTCATATTATGCACTCCCACCACTCTAATCAGTTTTACAATAGTTAATACCCTAAGACTGATTAGAATTTCACATTTATACCATACTATAAACGCTTCTCATAACCTTTTAGTTGCAGCAAAAGTGCAAAAATATAAATATATTATTCTAAATCTTGAATTTCTTTTATTATAGAAGGAAGTGCCTCTATAATATGATTTGCATTTACGCAAAACATTTCCTTTGAAAGTTTATCCCCAGAGTATCCGTGAATGTATGCACCAATACATGCTGCAGTCATTATGTCATAGCCTTGAGATATAAAAGATGCTATAATACCCGTCAAACAGTCCCCCATCCCACCTGATGCCATTGCGCTGCTCCCAGTAGGATTAATTTGAACTGTTTCACCATCTGTAATTATTGTATTAAATCCTTTAAGTAACAAAACAACATTGTGTTTCTTTGCAAATTCTTTTGCTATGCTTATTTTATTTTTGTTTATTTCATCTATCGAAAATCCTGATATTCTTGCCATTTCCCCCATATGAGGTGTAAGAACTATCTGACATTTCTTATTTTTAAGCATTTCAAGGTTCCCCTCAAGTACGTTCAAACCATCTGAATCAATTACAACAGGACATTTAGATTTAAGTAAAACTTTACTTAGTAAATTTAAAGTGCACTTATTATTCCCGAGTCCTGGGCCAATTGCAATAGAATCACTTTTAGTTATTAAGAAATCTAATCTTATTTCATCATTAGTTGAGACAGTCATAGCTTCAACTAATTTTCCACTTAGTATATTTTGAATTGAGCTATCACATCCTAACGTAACAAGCCCTGCACCACTTCTGACAGCAGCCTGAGTTGAAATATACGCAGCACCTGTAAACCCTGGCGATCCTGCCAAAATAAGTGTTCTTCCATAATCACCTTTATGTGAATACTTATTTCTTTTTTTGATTAACCCTTTAATAAAGTCTATATCCATTATGTATTCATCCTCATGAAATTTATCCACTACAGCTTTTGGTATTCCAATCTTCTCAATAACAATTTCTCCAGTAATGGACTCCGCGTCATATGAAATAAAACCCTTTTTATAAAGTTCAAATGTAACTGTTTTATTACTTCTAACACAATTCCCCATCACTTTCCCATTATTACACTCAAATCCTGATGGGACATCAATTGATAAAATATACTTACTATTCTCATTCATTATTGTAATTGCTAAAGAATAAATACCTTTAACTTCTCTAGATAATCCGGTTCCAAAAATTGCATCAATAGTAATTTCGCATTGAATTATGCTTTCCCTTAAAATTTCAAGCTCATCATTGTTATTTACTTCTATTATTTTTGCACCCATATTTCTTATGATATTAAAATTTACCAGTGCATCAGCGCTCATATTTTCATCTGAGCCAAGAAAAAACACTTCCACATAATTCCCTCTATTTAAAAGATGCCTTGCTACAACAAAACCATCTCCACCATTATTCCCGCTAGAGCAAACAATTACGAATTTTTTATTATTTTCTGGTATATTTTTCATTACCTTTAGTGCTGCATTTTCCATTAGTATAATACCTGGAATCCCTAAAATATCTATACAATAACGATCAATCTTTCTCATTATCTGTGATGTTGCGATTTTCATTTTCATTCCCCTCCAAAACTGCAAAAACAATTGCATTTATTTCAATTTTAATAATATCAGTTTCAATTCATAGTATCAATGGGTCATATTCAGAATTTAGAATTCATTTTGGAATCAATCTTAATCTATAGATCTTTTCTATAAACTGCATTTTGTTTCATATTAAATGCATTGTCGAAATTTGTAGAATGATTATCGCTAACCACGACATATTTTTACAATATAACTCCATATTTAGATGTATAATTAAGAATTGGAGTTGACTAGTTTTGATAATATATAGAAAGGACAACCCTAAAAGAGAATAAAGGTGATGTCCTTACTACGAATTGTGTATTTAACCAAAATAGAAATGTGGACAAGCCACATATATGTAAGGCTAAACTGTAGTTTGCATAAAGAAACTAAAATTATATTGGAGGTAACTTATGAAAAACAAAATAGCTTTTGTATTAACATTAATAATAATTTTAAGTTGTAAAGTAGCACCTGCCAAGACACAAACTCAACAAATACCAGTGTTTATGTATCACATGTTAACAACTGACTCTCATAAAACAAATAATTTAACAATTTTACAATCTGCATTTCGTTCACAAATGAACTATCTAAAAACAAATGGCTATACTACGATAACAATGGACCAATTTTACGATAGCATGTCTAAAAAAATTATATTACCCGCGAAATCAGTCCTAATAACCTTTGATGATGGATATATAAGTAATTATAAATTAGCATATCCTGTATTAAAGGCGAATAAACAAAAGGCTACGCTATTTATGATATCTCATGAAGTAGGCAGAACATCTGATTCAATGAATGCTAAACAACTACTAGAAATGGATATTAACGGATTTAGAGTAGAAAGTCATACAGATTGGCATGAAAATTTGGGCAGCTTACCCTATGCAAAACAACTAAATGCAATAAGGGCTGCAAAAACATCATTAGAAAAATTATTAGGAAGAAAAGTGATGTATTTGGCATATCCATGTGGTTCGTATAATACTAATACAATCAAAGCAGCCCATGCAGCAGGATGCAACTTAGGACTAACCACAAATGAAGGATTCACTTCAAGATTAGATAACCCATATAGAATAAATAGGATATATATGGGTCCGTCAGACAACTTAAAAACTCTAAAACACAAACTTGATTATGGTAAACAATTAATGTGGCATATCAATACATACTTACTATAATTATAAAAAATAAAAAAGTTTAGCGTAATCGCTAAACTTTTTTACTTGAAACTATTATACAGATAATATTTTTGGCCAATTGCATGTGTTAGTTTTTTCATTCTTTATCTTTGTTCCTTCACATTCTATCTTTAGTAATGTCATTTCTTTTATAAATTCCATTATTCCCATTGCTATTAAAGCACTGCCTATAACTCCTACTATAATATCTGATCCCATATAATTCTTTCATCTCCTAAAACGTCTCATAATTTTAATTTTTAACCTAAGATAAAATTATACTATGACATATAAGAGCTTAGCAAATATTCAAATTGACGATAATACGTTTACTTAGTTAAAATCATTTAAAATAATATTAATTGCTATTATATTCAGAAATTATAAATATCTTTTTTAACTGCTTTTATAGTTAGGTTGGATGTACCCAAGATTGATACCTTTTATAACAGCCTCTAATGATGAAGAAACCTCTAGTTTATCAAATATATGCTGTATATGATTAGAAATAGTACGCTCACTAATGCGAAGCATATTAGAAATTTCATTTCGCTTATACGGATAGCATAATAACTGTAAAATTTGAATTTCTTTCCCGGTTAATTTCTCTATATATTTTACATTTGCTGAAAAATGGTTCTTTCCATTATTTATATCAACTAATATTTTTAAAAGATTCTCCGGCATTATATTCTTATTTATAAAACCTTTTGCACCAATTTTTTTGGCTTCATATCGATATACAGGCAAATCATAACCAGTCAACATTACAATTTTATTATCAGGAAAATTAGTAAGAATAGATTTAGCAACTATTAATCCATCTTCATTACTTATATTGCTTAAATTTATATCAATTAAAATAATATCTGGTTGTTTTTTTTGTATAGTTGATGTAACTTGTGTAATATCTTGCAAAGAATAAAAACTTTTTATCTCCTTATAATCCTGAAAAACGATTTCTAAACTTTTAGCAAATAATGCATGATCATCGATTAATAAAATATTCATAAGAATTGTCTCCTCTCATAGTAATTTGAATAGTAACCCGTAGTCCAGAGGGCTTTTTTGAATCTATCCGTATACAACCACCAAGTAATCGTACTTGCTCTTTAATAGAAGCCAATCCTTTATGATTTTTAATATCGATATTCTCTATATTATCTAATCCAATTCCATTATCTTCTACAACAAGTTCTACTTTTTCTTTTTTTTGAGATAAAAACACGTCTATTTGTAAACATTTTGAGTGTTTAAAAGCATTTGTCACTAACTCTCTTAACATGCGATATAGAATTAAGTTATATGGTTCTACCAAAAATAGATTATCATCGCAAACAAATGAAATAGGAATCTTTTTTCTATGATATGTTTCCTTTATCATTTCTAGTAAATTTTTAATATTTTCTTTTGAAGTAAGAGTTTTTAACATAATAGGATGATATTCTTGCATTTCTTCTCTAATGGAATTGTTTAAAGCTTCAAGCGTTTCAACTATTATTTCTTTTACCTGTGGTTTGTCCAATTTATATATCATGTTTTTGATTGATAATAAATCCTGCAACACTTCGTCATGTAGATAATTAGAAAAATCATTCTTTATGTTTTCTTCTTTGTATATTTGTATAATATTGTTCATATAAAAATTTTCTTGTGTCATTTCAGAATTTCTAGTTTCTCCATTTAAAAATCTTTGCTTTATTTCACTATATAGCAAAGTTAAGTAAAATGAAACAAACCAAACAGCACAATGCAGTAAAAGAAAATAACTCAATATGCTAAAATGCAATATTATTCCTATAATAACTGCAAAACACAGCAAACAAACAGACAATAAAATATTTATCTTAGAATTTAATATATAACCATTTAAATTACTATGATTTTTTTTTACTATACCATGAACACTAAACAACGGTAAAGCTACAATTATATAAAGGCCACAATTTTCCATGTAATTGGATTGTTTTGCGAAAAGAAAGACATAAATTATATATGGAACGATTATGGTAAAGATAGAAGAGATCAAATTTTTACGCTCTTGTTTCAAAATAAAAAACAACCTACTTCTATTTTTAAATAATACATAAATAAAACAAACAAAATTTAAAATCCATTGTAACATAAACATAACATAAAAAAGTCTAGTATTTAACATAGATAACAATGTTAGAAAACAGCATATTTTTAAAATAATATTTATTCGCTTTTTATTGTTATAAACACAATCCTGAAAAATAAACATCAATAAAAACTGAATTATTTCATATGGTAAAAAAACATATAATGGTGTTGCTAAAAAAATAAATATTTTTTCTTTACTTCTAAGTAATAAAAAAACCCAAGAAAGGAATAATAATAGATTAGAGAATTGTGATAAAACATAACTTCCCTTCAAGTTGATAAACTGTATATAAATGGAATAAAGAAGCATCAATGAAATAATAGTAAGTGGCATAATACTAAACGCTTCCGTATCAATATTTCGCAAATATTCATGACACAAAAATGAAATTATTAATAATTGATTCAGTAAAATAAATACCTGCTTTATCTGATATCTCGATTTCATAAATTTATCCTCACAGTTAAATTGATAATATAATCACTATCTTGGTTTTATTATACAATTCTTATTTAAATTGTACAATATATTACGGTTAGGTGTTTCATGAGTGAAAAGCACAATTTCACTCCTTATTGTTTAATATTATTCTATAACATGAATACTTTGTAATTATATAATATATAACATATATTATTGTTAATATGCCAATTGAAGCAAGTATGGGTAATATAAATGTACTGCTTTTCCCTAGTAAATTTGGTATTAAAGCAACAAAACATTCTAAAGCGAAAATGCTATGAATAACGCCTAATAAATACGGAATACTAAAAAACACTAAAATTTGCTTACTAATAATTTTTTTTATTTCTTTATTTTTATATCCCATTTTCTTTAGAATATAAAACTCTCTTTTATCGTTTGTAATCCCTGAAATACTATGAAAATACAAAATACTTCCTGTAGCAATAAAAAAGATTGCTGTAGCAAATGTAATTAACAAAAGGGATACACTATTCGCACTAATGTATTCATATTGTTTTTGGTATGAACTTGCAAAATTGTTATTATTTTTAAACATAGGGGCAAGTTGTTCATATACTTCTTTATTATTTCTCATGTTTTTTCCGAAAACGCTCATAATCTCATTTGTATGTAGTTTCAATTTAGAAGTTTTTGCATAAAGTTCGTCAGAAATAATAAGTGTTCCCATACTGTTGGCAAATCCAATTGGATTTATCAATGTGGTTTCCACTACATTTACATTTATGGTTTTATGATTTGCAAAATTTAAGGAATATATTTTTCCTATGTCTGTATTTTTTTTATCATATGTATATTTAACAAGAGTACAATCATTCCCACTTATATTTTTGATAGATGCCTTTTTCCTTTGTAACTGTATCAAATTAATATAATCTGATTTAGATATTAAATCAAAACTGTGTTGCTTCTTAGCACTATATTCAAAAGGCAAAGTATCAGTTGAAGAAGTTACTTGAATTAAAGAAGTTTTTTTATAATCTATATTTTTTCCTCCTACTGTTTTTTTCACAATATCAATTACTTTATCTACCTGATTTGCGCTTTTGATATGGAATTCAATAGCTGCAGGAATTATACGTGATAGGCCAGCATAGGGATAATATATTGAGAGTATTGCCGAACCTAGTATACTCAATGTTGCCGCTGATAATAATGTCAATATAATTAATGCTTTTGCATTTGATCGTATACGATAAATAAATTTTGGAATTGTAATTATATTTGTTTCCTTATAAAAATAGTCTTTTTTCTTTTTTAATTTTAATATAGCATAAGGAATGAAAGAATGTATAAAAAAGCTTGTTCCTACGACTACAGATATAAGTGTGATCATAGCCATAGGTCCGAATCCTACTGTAACCCAAAACGAATCCTTTCCCCTTGTTATATCTAGCGCTGTTACATAACCAAGTATTAATAATATAACTCCTAATACTGCTAGCCATATTTTTACCTTTATTTGTTGTTCTACTTTTTTACCCAATCGAACTAGTGTTAGTAATGAACTTTTCTTTAAATATTTCCAATTCGATAAAAATAAAACAAATAAAACAACCAACACGAATCCACTGGCGACGTAAACAGCGTTTAAATTAATTAACGGTATTTTTGAAGCATCTATTTGTAAATCTAAAAGATGTACAATCCCTATAATAATGATTTTATGAAGAAATGCTCCAAAAAATATTCCTATGCCAAGTGCACTGATACAAATAAAAAAATTCTCAAATGAAAGCAACCTTGTCATTGTAGACTTTCTATATCCTAATAAAGAATAAATCCCAAGTTCCTTCATTCGTCTTTTCATAAAAAAAGTGTTAGCATATGACATATAAAACAATACAAATCCCATGATTAATATTGCTACAGCTTTGGACATCATTTCTACTCTGCCATCAGTAGATATCCGTTCCATTATGACTTCATTCATGGCAAAAGAAATAAAACTAAAAAATACCATAAAAACAAATGATACTGAAAACAAATAAAGAGAATAGAACGAAAAATTCTTTCTTATATTTTTCTGCGCAATACTTAATAAGTTCATATTTTTAATTGCCTCCTCGTGTAATGTTGCATCCTTAGTTTTCCCCAAGTTTTGCAACTTCTTTTAAAATTTCCTCAAAGAAAAGCTTTCTTTCCTTCCTACATTTTTGTAATTCTCTAACGATTTGTCCATCCTTAAATATAATAATACGACTTGCATAACTTGCAGCATACGCATCATGTGTTACCATTAGAATAGTAGTTTTTAATTCTTTGTTCACTTCCTCTAATTTATGAAGCAACGCTGTGGCAGAGTTTGAGTCTAGTGCACCGGTAGGCTCATCTGCAAACAAAATGCTAGGATTTTTTATGATAGCTCTTGCTGCAGCAACACGTTGCTTTTGTCCCCCAGACAATTCACTTGGATATTTAGATAATATATCGCTTATACCAAACCGTTCGGCTATTTGATGCACAGAAGATTCAATATCTTCTGGGATCTTATGTAGTAAAGTAAGTGGTACTGCTATATTTTCTGTAACTGTTAGACTATCCAGTAGAAAATATTCTTGAAAAATAAATCCTAAATTACATTTTCGAAAATCAGTAGCATTATTATCATTTAGTGTATTAATATTTACACCACTTATAATAATGTCTCCACTTGTAAAAGTATCAATAGTTGAACATACATTTAATAAAGTAGTCTTTCCTGATCCTGAAGCCCCCATTATAGCAATAAATTCTCCAGTCTCAATTTGTAAAGAAACCTTATTTAATGCTGGCTTTTGATTATTGTCATAAATCTTTGTAACTTCTTTCACTGTTAATAATGTTGTCATAGTCATTTCCCCTCACTTTCAAGTTTTAATGATAATTTTTTTACAATTAACGCTTAATTAATTCTCCATAAAGTATCAATGACCTGAGTGTTTCTATGATTTAATATTATGGGAGTGTTCGTATTTATAAGTATACATTTCCCAGCATTTAATTTCGTGAGTAAAAAGCGCATACTAAAATATTTATATTAATGAACCTTGCTTAAGCCTTAAAATAAAAGCCAAAAAAAAACAGGCTTATCTAATTACATTTTTGACGACGTAACTATGCTAACCCTTCATAAAGAATTCTTTTTTACACATGTATAAGCTGTACGCTAACTAACCCCATATTAGATATGAGGTTAGTTACAAGTTCAACATTAATTTATCTCATTGATTTCTTTTACTTCAATCTATATGTTTCTATTAAAATACAAGTACGAGTACAAAAATAACAAGTCATAAGTGCTCATAAATCTTAAATACTCTATTTTTTTAATTCAATAATTTTATATTTAGGTGGTGAAAATTTCATAAACCAAGTACCAAAATCCATTTTTATCTCCGAGCCAGTTAGATTAGAATACTTTATTACCTTATAGCCCAAACCATAGTATTCTATGGATCCTCCATCTTTGTACCTTACCATCGGAATTGCAAAAACAGGAGATTTGTTTGCTTTTTCTAAATAAAAATCAGTAATAAAAAAAGTTAACAGAATAATTAACAACCCACCTATTATAATACTTCTCTTTTTCATCTTATAATAGCCCCCCTTCTACTGTCTTTTTCTGAAATAACTTCGAATCGTATCCCTCAAGATAGTTATCGCTTCATCAATACTGCTTTTATAAAATCATTAACATATTTGTTTTCTTCAAGCTTATCCTGTACTTTACTTTTCCATTCCTCTTTTTTTAATAAACCCGGTAAATCTCGCCCATACCACTTTTCAACATCCAAGCGTGAGACTTTATATGCTGAACCAGTAAAGTTGTAATTTATTACTTGAAGATTCTCAATTAGAGCAAATGCAACAGTAGAATTGTATATCAAAGCTTTATTCACCTTATTCTCATTAATATTTGCTACAGTATCATTATATTTTACTTCTGCTGTTAACTTATTCGGAAATAACTCAAAAGACATTTTAATATTACTTAAAGGCAATTTGTGAAATATATTAACTATATCGCTCGAATTACCCATATATTTATTCCTATATTTTGTAACACTATTTATGTCATGTGTTATAGGATTTTGCTGCTGCAGCATATACTGATTATTTTTCTGATTATTCCTTGGTATAACAATAAACTGAACCAATCCAAATAAAACTATCCCCATTATTGCTAAACCGATTATTACATTATTCCTCGTTTTCATTGTCTTCACCAACCTCATATTTCAATATTAGTTTTGGAGCTAAATTAAAAATCAATGGAATTATGACTGAAATAAGTGGACTTCCGTATCCTATTGCCAATTCAGCAAATTGATATGGACCTCGTATACTAATGGGTCTTGAGAACCAAATGTTACTTCCAAACTGGATTGCAGTGGTAAAAAGAGTATAAACTACAATAAACAATAACCACATAATCCAAGAAATTTTTCTGGCTTTAAACGCCGATTGTATATTAATAAATGATTTACACTTACGATACTCAGATTCTTTTTTTGAGTTTAATAGGCAATACTTTATTCCAATTACAATACTGCATATAAAAAGAAATATATTTAATATAAATCCTACTCTAATAATTAAACCAGGTATTGTTATTATCCATGCTATTATAGAATAAAGTAAAACTATTTGCATATATTCAAGACTATATTTATTTATAAATACTTTTCTGTTCCCGTCAATAAGGTAATCTATGCTGTTAATGCTTCCTTTAGCTTTTTTAATAGCTTCGTTGTGATCCATACCATTTGCAGTTAAATCGGCTACCTTTGCTTCAAGGTTACTTAAAACCTCATATTTTAACTCGTTAATCTGTTTACTTGATTTATACTTGCTAAAAATACTATCAACATGATTTTTTAAACTATTCATCCCCCTTATACCTCCCTTTTAATAAGTTTATCTATTAAATCTCTTGCTATCTTCCAAGCTAAAAGTGATTTTTCATAATTTTCTTTACCAAGTTCTGTAATCCTATAATACTTTCTTCTGCCCCCCTGACTTTCACTTCCCCAATAAGACTCAATAAGTTTTTGTGCTTCAAGCCTCTTTAAACTTGTATACAATGAAGGTTCTTTTAATTCGTATTCGCCTTCACTATTTTTTGAAATAGCTTTAATGATTTCATATCCATAGTTATCTCCATCACATATTACTCGAAGTATTATCGAATCAATGTTACCACGAATTAATTCACTACTGATATTGATTTTATCCATTATCTTCACCTCGTAATTATACTTTAGCGCATATTACTATGTGTGTCAATGTAATATGTATCATATACTAATTAGTTCATATGAAATGCAGTTTAAATATCTAGTTGTTACAAACCGTTTCCAATTATATTACCTTCACATTGATGCTATCGAACATTCTTTAAAATGAAACAACATTCAATTCATGGTAATTATGGTATAATTAAATATATCTTTATTTGATTTCTGATATTGCATTTAAATATTTAAATGATGGAAAAGTAAAAACTACTTCAGGTTGACTGGGATCAACAGGTTCAATACTTGATAAGGAAGGTTATAAAAGTTTTGGCAGCAGCTGTGGGATGTTGGGAGTGGTTATGTTTTTAGTATAGCTGCAGATATAACTTAT
Organism: Clostridium estertheticum subsp. estertheticum; assembly: GCF_001877035.1. Lineage (NCBI taxonomy): Bacteria > Bacillati > Bacillota > Clostridia > Eubacteriales > Clostridiaceae > Clostridium > Clostridium estertheticum. The sequence goes on from NZ_CP015756.1 coordinate 2,827,933, forward strand.
ACAATTTAATGGAATGGATAGAAAGGAGGATTGATATGGAAATTAACCTTTTAAGAATTTTTTTTACACTTGTTAACATTGCTATATTAGTTGCATTTATAATAGGAATATATAAAGCAATACAAAGTTTTAAAGATTTTGTTAATAGAAGTAAGAGTATGGAGAAGAAGATAGATATTATTTTAGACAAATTAGAAAATAAAAAAGATAATTAATATTCAAAGTTGCATATAAGAGGAGTCATTTATAGTCTCCTCTCATAATTGCAAATGTTCTTTTAGTGTTAATAAGTTGAGTGCTTTAATCTATTCTAGGATTAGAAATTTTACTTTTAAATACTTTCGTACTATCTGAAGCACTTATCCATACCCTATGTAATGAAAATATACCATTCTTTTTAGATGACCAGCCCTTTTCAGTGGTGAAAGCCATTTTGTAACCAGCTTCTTTCAATGATTCAATTGCACTTTTGTTGTACCCACCATAAGGATATGCAAAGAAATTTATTGTTTTATTTAATGTTTTTTCAAGATATTTTTTAGATTGATTTAACGTTTTTAGTTGGTTATCCTTAGAAATTAATTTTAAATTATCATGATGTACAGTATGGCTTTCTATATCTATACCAGATTTGTCCATTTCAATAAGTTGTTTAGATGTTAGCATGTTGCTATGTACATCAGTAAGAGAAGTAATAACAAAAATTGTTGCTTTAAATTTATATTTTTTTAGGATAGGAAACATAGCAGTATAATTATTATCATATCCATCATCAAAAGTAATTACTACTGATTTTCTAGGTATTGGGGTATTATTCATAAGATACTCATACAAATTTGTAAGTGTTATAGTATAATAACCATTATCCTTTAAATATTTCATTTGCTCCTCAAATTTTTTAATCGGAATACAAATGGGATTACCTTTTTCATAGCTAATTGAATGGTACTCTAGAACTGGGATACTCTTACCATAAGGTTTAATATCAGTAGTATTATCAAACCCAGGTATTGCAGCGCTTTCAATTGGTTTAGCTTTAATTACAGGTGCAGCTACAACAGTTGGTTTAACAGGGTTTGTTTGTTTTATTGTAGTAGTTGTAGCTCTTGAACACCCAACGATAGAGAGTATAAAAATAAAGATAAATATTAAAGATAATTTCTTTTTCATAGCAATCTACTCCTTTTTACTATATTTTCATTAAATAGCATAATTCAATATCCGTTACTTATTATATAATATTTTATAAATATATACAATTCAATATTTAAGACATAAAACGTCATTATTTAGACATAAAAAGATGTTAAAGTAGCTCTTAATTAATTATTATATAAAAAACGAACCCAATAACACTTAATTGTTATTGGGTTCATTATATAAATTTTAAATTGATAATTTTGCTATTTTTAGAGCACTCGTGAGGCTTTTAGTTGATGCTATGAACCCTGCCTTGTGACAAAAGATAGCATCATCTATTTTTATTATTGAATTTATCTCCTCACTTGATTTTCCTCTAATTGACTCAACTAAATCTTTTCTTGCTTCAAAAGTCCCTGAAGTTTTCTTTACGGTTTGGATCTTATACTCCGCGTTATTATCCCCAGGCGAAATAACAAACAATACCTCACTGTTTATATCTATTTTAAATAGCTGCTGAAGCCAAGGGCAACCATTTTTCAAAACCATTATTTCATTAACCTCTCTATTTTCAAAACCCTTATTTACTATATCTCTCGCTTTTATAACAGAAACTTGTCTACTTATTATTCGTTTTATAACAACAATTGCAAATCCTACCGCTTCTTCAAATGCATCATCTTTGGATGAGTCATCATCCCATGTAGGATTAAAATTTTGTATAATATCACTTATTGAAGTTACTTTAAATTCCGATTTAGAATCTATGCCATTATCTATAGCATCAATTCCCTGCACTAAAGTTTTATCAATATAATCAAAAATTGATATTATATCATCTTCATCAAACTCGGAATTAAACTTTTGTATTACTCTAGAACCGAACTCTCTCCAAACTAGGCCTGACGCGGCATATGGAATATTATTTTCTCTTATTTCTTTATCTAACTGATGGTGATCAAATTCCCCAAGAGATATGTCATAAACAAAATCTAATTTTTTAAGTACCTCTTCATCCCTTGTTCTGATTACCTTTATATCTCCTAATAATAATCTAAGTATAGCTGTAGCCATAACATCATCCGCATGAAATTTGCCACTATGTGTTCCTAAAGTTTTAATATTATTTTCATTTATCATCATTTACCTCTTTCATATTTAATATTTATAGTATGAATAACCATTTTAAAAAATAAAGCCTCAAGCTAGTTTACTCTAACCTTAGGCCTTTAACGACATTTCAGAAGGAAAGTCTCCCACTTCTATAAGTGGGAATTAACTATCTTAGCAGAAATAAAACTTCAGTGGGAGTATAACTCTCCTTCTGAAGTCGTTAATATGCAGCTCCGCAGGAGATGATTAAATAACATACTATAACTTTAAATCTCTTCACTCCCTAGTAATATTGGATTAAGTGGAGTTATCGTAGAAATAGCATGTTTATATACCATCATTTGTTTCTCGTCGCAGTTTAATACTACAGTGAACGTATCAAACCCAGTTATATTTCCCTTTAATTGAAAACCATTTATCAGATACAAAGTAACTTGCATTTTAGTCTTTCTTGCCTCATTTAAAAATATATCTTGCAGATTATTAGTAAATTTGCTCACAAATATTCCTCCACAATTGTATTTTAATTTTATAAAAAGCACTCATTAATACTAATTCAAAAGGATTAATTTACTCTTTATGTAGTCTACAATCTCATCATCACTACTAAAATCATCTTTATTAATCCAGTTTACTCTTGGATCTTTTCTAAACCAAGTAAGTTGCCTTTTAGCATAATTTCTACTTCCTTGTTTAATCTTCTCTACAGCCTCATTTAAGGATATTTCATCATTTAAGTAATATAATATCTCTTTGTAACCTATACCCTTCATTGACTGCATATCTGCATTATAGCCCATTTTCTTTAATTTTATAACTTCATCAACTAAATTATTTTTCATCATAATATCTACGCGTAAATTTATCCTATTATATAATTTCTGTCTATCCATATTTAATACAAAATAATGTACATTATAAGGAATATCCAAAATGTCTTGCTCCTTTGCAAACTCACTCATAGGTTTACCACTGACCTTGTATACTTCTAAAGCTCTAATAACTCTTTTCAAATCATTAGGATATAGTTTATTGTATGTTTTTTCATCAATGTCTCTAAGTAAGTTATGGACATATTCTTTCCCATTTTCTTCTGCAAGTTTTGTAAGATACTCTCTGTATGAGTCATCTTTATTTGTATCAGCAAAACTGTAATTATAAATTAAAGAATTTATATAAAACCCAGTTCCACCAACGAGCATTGGGAGTTTATTTTTGTCAGTTATATCGCAAATGGCCTTCTCTGATCTTTCTTTAAAATCGGCTACACTAAAAGCAACACTTGGCTCTATTATATCCAATAAATGATGAGGAATTCCCCTCATCTCCTCAAATGAAATCTTAGCAGATCCAACATCCATATATTTATATATTTGCATTGAATCAGCTGATATAATCTCCCCATTTAGCTCTTGTGCAAGTTTTATAGATATTTCTGTTTTGCCAATACCTGTAGGCCCTGCTAAAATAAATAAATCTTTCATATTTTCACCTTTTCTATTGTATTCTTTTAAACTTTTTTTCTAATTCATTAAGTGTAATTTTTATTATTGTAGGTCTTCCATGTGGACAAGTAAAAGGTTCATCAATGTATCTTAGATCATTAATTAATTTATTCATTTCTAAATCTGATAACAGATTATTAGCCTTTACAGCTGCTTTACATGCAAGCGTTGCTATACGAGTATATTTAATTTGTATTGTTTCACCACTACCCATATTTTTTAAGTTATCTAATATCTCATTAAAAAGATTTTTAATATCTGGTTTTCCGAGTATTATAGGAACTTCCTTTATACTAATTGTATTTTCTCCAAATTCAATAATATTAAAACCAGTATTATTAAACACAACTACATTTTCACTATAATAAGCATAATCATCCACGCTTAGTTCTATTACAGTTGGTACTAATAAAATTTGAGACACCACCTGGGCGTTTTTAATTTCTTTTTTATATGTCTCAAATAATACTTTTTCATGAGCTGCATGTTGATCAATTAAGTAAAGTTCATTATATGCCTCACCAATTATATAAGTTTTATTAAATTGTCCTATAATTCGAAGTTCCGGAAACTTTGAAATTCTAGATACTTCGTTTGATGTTGTGATTTCACCCGTCTCCTGATTAATATTACCACTTTCTTTGACATTTTCACTTGTGCTTTGCACTCCACTTGCAAATTTACTGCCTGAATTACTTGTAACTTTTGGAAGGCTTGAATGAGCATAAGAAGATTCCATAAAACTAGAAGCTTCATTTTCATTGTTTTGCCTTTTATATTTAAAGTCTATTGGAATTTGAACACTCTTTTCCAGTTCTTCTTTGACTTTTTCATCTATAATTATTCTATTAAAATCATAAACATCTTTTTTTATGGTGTTTTTTTCAACTTCTTTTGCACTATTATTTTCATTCTCATTTCTTTTTTCATTATTATCATTATTTTTATTATCATCTTCTGTAACATCAAAATTGCCTCTTAGACTATCAGCAATGGCTGTATGAACTGCATCAAAAACGAACTTAAATATTGCTTTATCTTCTTGAAATTTAATTTCAGTTTTCTGTGGATGAACATTTATATCTATATATTCCGGGAAAATGTCTAAGAATATAACAAAGAACGGAAATTTATTAATAGTCAAAAAAGATTTAAAAGCATTTTCCACCGCAGCTGTAATTAAACCACTTTTAATATACCTTTTGTTAACAAAAATACTTTGCCTATTACGGCTTCCACGACTTATCAAAGCATTACCAATATACCCATGTACGGACATTACGTCATTATACTTTTCAAAGCTCGTAATATTATCCGCAACCTCTTTGCCATATATGTATCTAATGGTGTCACGAGGCTGCGTAGAACTAAAAGTAGAAAATACCTTTTTATCATTATTTGACAATTTAAAAGAAATCTCATTATTAGCCAGGGCAAGTCTTCCTAAAATATCCGATATTAAAGCTGATTCTCTTTGTGGTGATTTTAGAAACTTTTGTCTTGCTGGTACATTAAAAAACAAGTCCTTAACTTCTATTGTTGTCCCAACATTACATCCAACTTCTTTAATATATAGTACATCACTCGATGACTGAGATATTTCCATGCCAAATGGGGACTCTTTTGTTCTACTATTCAATAACGTCCGAGATACTGAAGCAATACTCGGTAATGCTTCTCCCCTAAACCCTAATGAATGTATTTTATATATGTCTTCAACATATTTTATTTTACTAGTAGCATGAGGTAAAAAAGCTTTTTCTATATCATCCACATGAATACCCGAGCCATCATCAATTACTTTTATATTTTTTTGACCGCCCTCTAATATTTCTATAGTAATATTTTTAGCACCTGCATCTATACTATTTTCAACTAATTCCTTTACTACAGATGATGGCCGTTCTACCACCTCACCTGCAGCAATTTTATTCGAAGTTTCAACTTCTAATATATTAATTCTCATAATAAATCACATCCTTTGCTACTCTTATAATAACTCAGAAATCATGATAACAACTTTGCCCTGTTAACTAATTCATATAACTTATTAAAACCATCCATAGGTGTTAGATTAAGAATATTTATATTTTTAATTTCTTTTAATATATTATCTTTTTCTATATCTGTAAAGCTTATTTGAGTAACCTCATCTTGCACTATATCAGCTTCATAAGTTACAGCTGATTCTTTCTGCACAATATTTTCTTCATTAACTTTGCCGCTTGACTTAATAGATTTATCCATTTTTTCAGGTTTCTTGTTAATAAAGTTAATTTCCGTACTAGCATTGTTTTTTTCTAGTGAAGTTAGGATCTCGTTCGCTCTATTTATTACACCTTTTGGTAATCCTGCAAGTTTAGCTACCTCAATACCATAGGACTCATCAGCTCCTCCAGGTACAATCTTCCTTAAAAATACAATTTCATTTTCAATTTTCTTCACGGCTACAGAATAATTTTTAACACCCTTAATTATTCCTTCTAGTTTTGTTAACTCGTGATAATGCGTTGCAAATAAAGTTTTACTCCTTAAATTAGTATTTTTACAAATGTACTCAATTACTGACCAAGCTATACTTAGACCATCATAAGTACTTGTACCTCTGCCTACCTCATCAAGTAAAACTAAGCTTTTATTGGTTGCATTTTTTAATATATTTGATACTTCCCACATTTCTACCATAAAGGTACTTTTGCCTGCAGCAAGATCGTCAGATGCTCCTATTCTTGTAAAGATTTTATCACAGATTGGTATGTCTGCAGACGCACAAGGAACAAAACTTCCCATTTGAGCCATTATAGTTATTAAGGCTACTTGACGCATATATGTAGATTTACCTGCCATATTAGGCCCTGTTATTAATAATAATTGGTTATCCTTTTCATCCATATATGTATCATTCTCAATAAAAGTATTCGTAGGCATCATTTTCTCAACTACAGGGTGTCTTCCGCCGATTATGTTTAAAATCCCCTTTTTATTTATCTTAGGCCTGGTATAATTGTTTTCTAGAGCGATTGAAGCAAGTGAACTTAAACAATCTATTTCTGATATTAGCTTCGCTGTGTTTTTCATTCTTTCTATATGTTTTTCAATTTCTTCTCGTATACCTGTAAATATCTCATATTCTATATTTACTAGCTTATCTTGTGCACCAAGAATCTTATCTTCCATTTCCTTAAGTTCAGGCGTAATATATCTTTCTGCATTAGATAAGGTTTGTTTTCTTATATATCTACCCTCTGGAATAGATGGAATATTTAATTTAGTTACTTCAATATAATAACCAAACACTCTGTTGTACCCAACTTTTAGTGATTTTATTCCAGTTATTCTTTTTTCATCACTTTCTAAGGTAGCAATCCATTCCTTACCATGAGCCTTAGCAAGCCTTAACTCATCTATTTCGCCATTAAAACCTTCCTTGATAATATTTCCTTCTTTAATGGAAATAGCTGGGCTGTTTATAATAGACTTCTCTAATATGTTATGTATATCTTGCAAATCATCCAATTCTAAATATATCTTATTCATTAATTTACTATTTAACACTGATATAATTGATTTTACTTTTGGTATTTTTTCTATAGAGTTTTTTAGAGAAATAAGTTCTTTGGCATTGACGTTTTTCGAAGAAATTTTCCCAACTAACCTTTCTATATCATATATATCAACAAGTACATCTTTTAAATCTTCATGGGTCGTTGTATTATTCTTAATTTCTTCTACAGCCTCTAATCTTTCATCTATCATCTTTTTGTTTATTAAAGGTTGATCCAGCCACTTGCGTAGTCTTCTAGCTCCCATCGCAGTATTAGTTCTATCTAATACCCATAATAAAGAACCTTTCTTAGTTTTATCTCTTAAAGTTTCTGTTAGCTCTAAGTTTCTCCTAGAATTTACATCTAAACTTACATAATCTAAAATATCATAATATTCTAAAGTATCTATATGAGAAAGCGATTTTTTTTGTGTATCTATAATATAGCTAAGTAACCCTGAAATACTACTTAGTAAAGTTTGTGAGAAAGTTTTCTCACTATAATTATGAAATTGATTTTTTATTATCTTATCATTTTTAATAATAAAAAAGTCATTTGGGTATGCAGAATAAGACACGTTAAATCTTTCTTTTATAACATTTAGTATTTCATCAGCTATATCCTCTGAGACAATAATTTCTTTTGGTGTAAACTTTGAAATTTCATCTAATATGGTAACAATGTTAAGTTTCGTCTCAGTACAAGTAAATTCACCTGTTGATACATCACAAAAACATAAACCACAAAAATCAGTCTCTTTATTAATGTATATGCTCATAATATAATTATTTTTAGTTTCTTCTAAAAACCCAGAATCAGTGTAAGTTCCTGGAGTGATTATTTTAATTACTTCTCTTTTAACGATCCCCTTAGCGAGCGCTGGGTCTTCTACTTGTTCGCATATAGCAACCTTATATCCTTTTGCAATTAGCCTTCCTACATATATATTTGCTGCATGATGTGGTATTCCGCACATAGGTGCTCTTTTTTCAAGCCCACAATCACGCCCTGTAAGCACAAGTTCGAGTTCTTTTGCTGCAAGCTGTGCATCATCAAAAAACATTTCATAAAAATCACCTAACCTAAAAAATAAAATGCAATCCTTACATGTTTCCTTTACTTCAAAATATTGTATCATCATTGGAGTTAATGCCATTGCCATTCCCCTTTGCTTTTCTCTGTGATTATAAAAATTGCCTTATGCAAATAATTAAATCTTTCTAAATAATCACAGATATTAAATTAGTTACTATAATTTATTTATTAGTTTATATTTCTTCACCAAAAAGTGAAAAAGAATGTGAATCTGTTATTAACACTGATACAAGATCGCCGGCAACATTGCCATTTCCCTCGAAGTTCACTACTTTCCCATTTCTAGTTCTACCAGTCAATTTACTTTCATCTTTTTTACTATAACCCTCGACTAGTACCTCTACAATTTTCCCTACGCATGCTTTGTTTTTTTCTGCACAATTTCTATTAACAACTTCTACTAATCTATTAAACCTCTCATGCTTAACGTCCTCTGGTACTTGATCTAGCATTTCATCTGCTGGTGTTCCCTTTCTTTTAGAGTAAAGGTAAGTAAACGCTAAATTAAATTTAACCTCTTCCATTAAGCTTAGAGTCTCTGCAAAATCTTCCTCGGTTTCTCCTGGAAATCCAACTATTATATCAGTAGTTATTCCTACATTAGGTATTGTATTTCTAATGTTTTTTACTAACTCCAAATATTGCTCTCTATCATAATGTCTATTCATTTTATTTAGAAGATTAGATGAGCCTGATTGTACTGGTAAATGAACATGTTCACAAATCTTATCACTTTCTGCAATAACTTCTATTACTTCATTAGATAAATCCTTTGGGTGAGACGTCATAAATCTTAATCTCTCCAAATTTTCAATTTTATTAATTTTACGAAGTAACTGAGCAAAATTTATTTCAGGAGTTAATCCCTTTCCATAAGAGTTAACATTTTGACCAAGTAAGGTTATTTCTTTATACCCTTGTCCAACCATAGCTGTTATTTCATTAATGATATCTTCGGGATTTCGACTACGTTCGCGTCCTCTTACATAAGGCACTATGCAATAAGTACAAAAATTGTTGCAACCATACATGATTGTAACAAAACCTTTTAAAGTATTTTCCCTTTCTATTGGAATTCCTTCTATAATATTTTCTTCCTTGTCCCAAATTTCAACAATAGATGATTCTCCGCTCTGTATTCTTTTTAAATACTCTGGAAATTTATATGCATTATGAGTTCCAATAATAATATCTACAAATGGGAATTTAGTAATTATATGTTTTGCCATACCATCTTGCTGCATCATACATCCAATAACTGCAATTACAAGCTTTGGATTCTCTTTTTTCATTGTTTTTAAAGCCCCAATATTTCCATCAACCTTTTGTTCTGCGTTCTCTCTAACACAACAAGTATTAAATATAATTATATCAGCAGATCCCTTATCCAATGTTTTTTTATACCCCGCTGGTATTAGCATACCGGATAATTTTTCTGAATCTTCCTCATTCATTTGACATCCCCATGTTTCTATATAGTATTTAATTGTTTCATTCATTAGTTCATTCTCCTTTATAAAAAAATATCACTATCTATCATTATATATAATTTATAAACTTTTTTAAAGTCATTTTTACTAATTGGATATAATTAATCATAAATTTATTTTGCTTTAAATATATGATTAAATCAGAATAGAATATTAATTGATAATTATGTGTTATAATATATCAAATAATATGCATGTTATTACGTGTTTTTAATTATGTAAATGTCTCTATTACTTGTTTTTTTTCTTAATAAATTTCAGCTTTTAGGATAACCTACCTAAAAGGGGTGATTTAATATGTATGATGCAAAAAAGAATGAAAACATTAAGGATAGACATATGCAGTTTAATTGTATAGGAGATAGAAGTTATTTTTGTATGTGTAATCATAACAACAATATGATAAATATAAAAGCATCCTCTTCTCCTGTCGAAATCATTGTAAAAGAGTTTAGTTAGTTTTTTAATTTGGGATGGGGGGAAATATTATGAATTTATCTAATAGATTGGAATCAATGCAATTTTCAACAATTCGTAAACTAGCACCTTTTGCGGAAGATGCAAAAAAAAGAGGAGTAAGTGTATATCATCTTAACATAGGTCAACCTGATATACACACTCCATCTACATTTATGGAAGGAATCAATAACTTTACAGACAAAGTGCTCAAGTATGAAAATTCCCAAGGAATGGATCCATTAATTGAAAGTTTTATAAAGTATTATCTCGAGTGGAATATAAAACTCTCTAAAAGTGAAATACTAGTAACTAATGGAGGTTCTGAAGCCATTCTTTTCGCTTTTATGGCTATTTGTGACCCAGGTGACGAAATTATAATTCCTGAACCATTTTATACAAATTACAATGGGCTTGCCGATTTAGCTTCAGTTAAAGTCATTCCATTTATCACCAAAGCTGAAGACGGTTTTCATTTACCTAGCAAAGATGAGATTACAAGCAAGATTACAAAGAAAACTAGAGCAATAATGGTATCAAATCCTGGAAATCCTACAGGAGTAGTATATACTCAGGCCGAAATAAGAATGCTTGCAGATATTGTTAAAGAAAATGATATTTTTTTAATATCTGATGAAGTATATAGAGAATTTGTTTATGATGATTTAAAATATACTTCTGCTTTATACATGAAAGATATCGAGGATAAAATAATATTGATTGATAGTATATCTAAGCGTTACAGTGCCTGTGGTGCTAGAATTGGCTTAGTTGCATCAAAGCACAAACATCTTATGGCCCAGATGATTAAATTAGGTCAATCTAGATTATGCGTACCTGTTATAGAACAAGTAGCTGCTGCAAACCTAATTAACACTCCTAAATCATATTTTACAGAGGTAAAAAAAGAATATGAGGAAAGAAGAAATATTTTATACAAATACTTATTAAAAATACCAGGTGTCGTGTGTGAGAAACCAACTGGAGCATTTTATATAGTGGCCAAGCTTCCTGTAAAAAGTGCTGAAGATTTTGCTAAATGGTTATTAACAGATTTTAATTATAATAATAAGACTGTTATGGTTGCACCTGCGCAAGGTTTCTATGCAACGAAGGGACTTGGAATAAACGAAATTAGATTATCATATTGTTTAAATACTACCGCACTAAAAGATGCTATGGAGATTCTGGGTATAGCAATCAAGAAATATGTTGAATTAAATAATTAAGAATACGAAAGTGGATAGATGTACATCATCTATCCACTTTCGTATTTTTAAGTTTTAGTTTTTGCCATGTATAAAATTCTTTTTTAATCCTAAACCCTATAGAGCTATATAAGTTGAATGCAACAATATTATCTGCATCAACACGAAGTGACACTTTAGAAAAATTGTTATCCATAGCTATATTTAGCAAATATTCTAAAAGTACTTTCCCATATCCTAAACTTCTATATTTCCCTATTATACCGAAATTTACTATTATAGATGATTTCTCTTCAACTATAATCTGACCATAACCAATAGGTTCATTATTGCATTTAATGAATATTGCACCTTTGTCAAAATAATAGTCTTGTTCCTCATCATAATATATATCTTCTATATCTATTGGAATTCTGTCATCATTTTTAAATATTTCATTTTGTAATAAACAACGTAATTTTTCATCTTTATTTCTTTTTACTATAGAAAAAGTAATTTCACTGGTCACAAAGGTATTAAAATGTTCAGAGCACTGTTTTTCGAGTTCCCGAAATCCTTTAGTCCTGCTAAATCCTAACTTACTTAAAATATCAATACTTACTTTGTTGTCTTCGCATTCATAAGTTAGTAAACTATTATTTATAACTGATCCAATTAAATTTTTATAAAAATAAATCAAATCACCATTTTTTATTACGTTCATTGAGTTTATGCAGCTATGATATTTATTTTGCTTCTCAAACCATATATATCCTATATAATTATTGTCTTCTATTAGTAGATTTACATTCTTTCTCATAAATAATTTTTGAATAATATTACTGTTATCATACAGAGCAAAAAAATCTTTATTTGATAAACTAAAGTTAGTATTAAATTTATTGATTTCACGAAAATTATCAATGTTTTTTAAAGTTAGACCTATCGACTTATACATTTAGCTTTACTCCATTAATTTTTATTTTTTAATAAGTTTATATTTTTGTCTCCCTACATTAGTACTATTAAATTATATTATTATTTTTAATTTAGTATTCTGTAATTTCTAAAAATAGATGCACATTTTCTAAGACCTTTATGAATAACTTATTTCGGGCTACAAATCGTAAAGAAACGTGTATACATAATTTTATGCTACACGTTTCTTCTAATTCATTTTTGAGATAGCTTCTTTAATAATCCAATCCGGTGTTGATGCCCCTGCTGTTACCCCTATTTTCTTAACATTTTCATCTTTTATAAATTCATCTGATATATCTAATATGTTTTCTACATGAATTGTATTTTCACAATTTTGTTTGCATATTTCATAAAGCTTTGTAGTATTTGAACTGTTAAATCCACCAATAACAACCATTGCATCAACATTCTTTGAAAGTTCTTCTGCAGATTTTTGGCGCACTTCTGTTGCACTACAAATAGTATTAAATGCAACTATCTCCTTACTAACCTTTATAATTTTAGTTAATACATGTTCCCAAGTAGATTGTCTTTCGGTTGTTTGAGCTACCACGCATACTTTATTTGCGGTAGTTTCAATATCAATACCACTTTTAAGTATTACTGCACAGTCGTTACACCATCCATTAATTCCAATAACTTCAGGATGATTTTTATCTCCTACAATAATTATATGATATCCTAAATCATAATATTTTTTTACCTTCTTATGAATGTTTTCTACATAAGGACATGTCGCATCTACTATATTAAGATTAGTTTTCTTTAAAATATTTAATGTTTCTTCAGATACACCATGGGATCTTATAATAATTGTGTCATTATCCTCTAAACTTGTAATGTCTTCAAGTTCTATTGGATATATTAAATTTTCTTTTAAAAAGTTTACAACATCATTATTATGTATAAGTGGTCCAAGTGTATATATTTTTTTGTCATATTTCCCCTTTATTTCTAAAGCCTTGTCCACTGCCCGTTTAACTCCAAAACAAAAACCAGCTGAATCTGCAAGTGTTATTTCTTTCATTTTTTCACCTCAATAAATAAAGTATTTTTAAATATTTGAATTAATATAAGATACTATTACGTTTACTACTCCATCAATGTCTAAATCAGAAGAATCTATTTCTACAGCGTCTGACGCTTTTGTAAGTGGATTAACCTCTCTATGGGTATCAATAAAATCTCTTTTAATAATATCATTTAAAATAGTATTGTAATCAACTTTTATACCTTTTGACATTAATTCCTCATATCTTCTTTTCGCTCTTTCTTCACTACTAGCAGTTAAATAAAATTTAAAAGGAGCCTCTTTTAATACAACTGTACCAATATCGCGTCCATCCATAATAACATTAAACTTTTTTGCTATGTCTTTTTGTAACTTAACAAGAATTTCTCTAATTTCAGGAACAGCTGCATATTTTGAGACATTGTTACTTATATTTGGCATATTTATCATATTTGTTAAATCTTCATTATTAACATATAAACTATCCTCTACAAAATGCATTTCTAAAGATCCCACTAATTTAACTAAATCGTGAACATTATTTTCTGATATATTTGCATCCATAGCTTTTAATGTAACTGCCCTATACATTGACCCTGTGTTAATATACATTAGATTGAATTTCTTACCTATCATTTTGGCTATTGTACTTTTTCCTGCACCTGCAGGTCCATCTATAGCAATAGAAATTTCCATTATAATTCACCCTCCATCAATTAAAACACTCTTTTAAGTATAATTAGTCTACCCCTACACTATTTCCAGCTAAAAATCCTGTAGATAATGCTATTTGAAGATTATAACCTCCTGTATATGCATCTACATCTATCATTTCGCCTGCAAAATAAAGATTATCTATTAGTTTTGATTTCATTGTAGAAGCATCTATTTGCAAAGTGTCTACCCCACCACTAGTTATAATTGCTTCATCAATTGGGCGAAGCCTCTTAATCGTGAGCGGTAAGTTTTGAAGTAAATTAACTAAAATTTTTCTTTCCTCTTTAGTAACAGAATTCACCTTTTTATCTTCATCAATATTGGACAATTGAATAATTGTATTAATAAGTTTACTAGGGAGTAAATCAGTTAATGAATTTTTAAAATCTTTATTTGCGTACTTTAAGAAATCGCTTTGAATTCGTTTATCAAGTTGAATTTCGCTCAATGCTGGTTTTAGATTAATAAAAGCTTTTAATTTTTCTCCTTCTTTTACATAACAACTTCCGCTTAAGACAATAGGCCCAGAAATTCCATAATGAGTAAAAATCATTTCTCCGAACTCTTTATATATACTCTTATTCTTACTATTTGTAATATTAAGTTCTACATTTTTTAGAGAAAGTCCTTGTAAATCCTTAATCCACTCCTCCTCAAGCTCAATTGGTACAAGTGATGCTTTAGGTTTAATTATATTATGTCCTAAAACCTTAGCATAAGTTAATCCTTCACCTGATGAACCAGTTTGTGGGTATGATAACCCACCAGTACATAATATAATATAATCTCCATATACATTATTTCCAGAAGCAAGTTCAACACCAATAACTTTCTGATTATCTCGAACTATTCTTTTCACTTTTGAATTTAATAACACTTCAACCTTTTTATTCTTTAATTCAATATCAAAAGCTTTTATAATATCTGAAGATTTATCTGACTCAGGAAATACTCTATCCCCTCTTTCAACTTTAAGGTTAACCCCTTGCTCTTTGAAAAAGTTCATAGTATCTTCATTCGTAAAGGAGTATAAAGAACTATATAAAAAGTTAGGATTACATGGTATATTTTCAAAAAAGTCACCAATATCCTTAGCATTTGTAATATTGCATCTCCCCTTACCTGTTATATAAAGTTTCCTTCCTAATCTTTCATTTTTTTCAATGAGAACCACCTCATGTTTTGATGAAGCCGTAACAGCTGCCATCATGCCTGCTGGTCCTCCTCCAATAATAATTACTTTTGCCACACAATCACTCCCTTATAATATTTACATTTAAAATTTATTATAATACAATTAAACTCATTTTCTGTATATGTAAAACACAACCTCAAAAGAGAATCCCAATGAAAGGATTCTCTTCAAACCGTTTGATTAAGAATTTATCTTTCATTCTCTATCCTTATCTTTAAAAGAATAAACTTGATATTCTTCCCATATGTCTTCTAAAGTAGAAAATGTTCTTGAAATTTTTTCTTTTTCTCGTAAACCCACAGCAATAATTAATGCATTTATTACACTAAGTGGTGCTACTAAAGAATCAACAAATGATGCCATATTACTTTGAGCTATTAATGTGTAATCTGCTCTAGTAGCTAATGGAGATAATAAACTATCTGTAATTGCTACAACATTTGCATTCTTACTTTTAGCAAAAGCTAATGCTTCAATTGTTCTTGTTGTATACCTAGGAAACCCTATTCCAATAACTATATCTTGTTCATTAACATAAAGCATCTGCTCAAATATATCGCTGACACCATAAGCAACTACCTTAACATTATCTAAAATAAGATTTAAGTGAAATGCTAAAAATTCTGCAAGCGCTGCCGAACTTCTAAGTCCAATTATGTATATTTTTCTAGCTTCAAATAGTGAATTAACTATATCCTCAAAAGTTTTATGATTAATTTTTTCAAGTGTAGCGCGAATATTTTCCATATCAGCTTTTAATACACCTTTTAATGCATTTTCCTGAGTAATAAAATCATTTGATAATTCAATTCTTTGCACAGTAGTTAATTTATTTTTAATTAATTCTTGAAGAGCTTTCTGTAGTTTAGGATAACCACTAAATCCTAATTCATTAGCAAATCTTACAACAGTAGATTCACTTACCCCTACACTAGTTCCCAATTTAGCTGCTGTCATAAATGCTGCTTTATCGTAGTGTTTTAGAATATATTCTGCTATTAATTTCTGACCTTTACTTAAACGTGAAAATTTAATTTGAATAGTCCTCATCAAATCTTGTTTGCTATCTACCATAATCAACTCAATCCTTCCTATATTAATCCAAATAAATGAAATAAAAATTTCAAAAGATGATAAAATGAATTTTTTATTTCATTTTATCATCTTTTGAAGATATTTTCAACGAATTATTCATTTGTATAATATTTTATTATTCAGATCCATAATATAACGAATTCTTAAATTATAAATTCTTTAAATAATTTATTTCATCAAAAGTTAAGTTTCTCCATTCTCCCTTTTCCATATTTCCGAGTAAAATATTACCAACAGAAATTCTCTTTAATGCAATAACTGGATGACCTATAACCTCACACATTTTTCTAATTTGACGGTTCTTACCCTCATGTATTGTAATTGTAGCCCTACAATTAAATCCGATTCTTTTAGTAATTTCAAAACCGGCCTTAGCGGTAATATATCCATCAATATCCACCCCATTACAGAATGTAGCTATTTCTTCCTCATTTGGGCAGCCTTCAAGTATTGCCATATATACTTTATTAATAGCCTGCCTTGGGTGAATCACCTTATTATAGATATCTCCATCATTAGTCATAATAATTAATCCACATGTATCATAATCTAAACGACCTATAGGATATATTCTTTCTTTTGTCTTTACTAAATCTAAAATAGTCTCTCTACCTTTCTCATCTTTTACAGTAGATACTATCCCTTCTGGTTTATTTAATGCAATGTAAACTTTATTTTCTTCTATATTAATAATTTTATTATCTACCTCTACACTATCTTTTTCAGGGTCAATTTTATTTCCAAGCTCTGAAACTACCAAACTATTTACTTTTACTCTACCTGCAGTAATTATTTCTTCACACTTTCTTCGTGATGCAACACCACATCTTGCCATAAATTTTTGCAAACGTTCTTCCACTATAACACATCCTAATTTTATTTTTAGTTACTATATAAATATAAATTTTCTATTATAAAATTATTTATGTACTCTTTTGTTAAATAATTTTAAGTCAATTTTATAATCTGTTACTAAATAAAAAACATGATTTAAAATTTAAATTGAAATATATATAAATAAGCCTTCATAAAGGATTATATAAGTATATTAATAAAAAATCAATTGCTGATAAATCATTTTTCATTTTACTTTTGTGATGACGATAATACTTGTAATATATTTCCAAGGAAATGAATCTATAAAAATATAATTTAATTCTAATAAACAAAAAAATAAAATATAGATCATAAAATATTTTAACGTTCATAATGTTATAATATATAGAGAATGTAATACTATAAAAGGAGGATATATAATGAATTTTATTAATTACTACATGCCAACAAAAATAATATTAGATAAAGAAGTAATATTAAAAAACAGTAATCTATTTTCTTCTTATGGAAAAAAAGCTTTGATTGTAACCGGCAAGACCTCATCAATCAAAAACGGTTCATTAAAAGATGTTACTACTGCATTAGAAAAAGAAGGCATTGTCTACGAGGTTTTTAATGATGTAGAAGAAAATCCCTCTTTAGAAACTATAGAGAAAATTGTAAAACTTGGAAGAACACAAAATTCCAATTTTATTATAGGTGTTGGTGGAGGATCTCCCATTGATTCTGCAAAAGCAGCTGGTGTGCTAATAAATAACACAAATACTACAATCCATAATTTATTTGATAGTCCTAGCCTTAAATCTATACCAGTGATTGCAGTACCTACAACAGCTGGAACAGGAACTGAAACAACACCATATGCTATTCTTACAGATAATAAACTAAAAACAAAACATGGCATATGTCAAAAGGTATTTCCTGATTACGCCATGTTAGACGTAAAATATTTAATGTCTTTACCAGATAAAATAACTTTTAATACTTCTATAGATGCATTATCTCACTTAATAGAAGGTTATTTATCTTCCAAATCAAATACAATGAGTGATGCACTAGCTGAAAAAGGCTTGAAATTATTTGGTGAATGTTTAAATATGATAAAAGAAAAAGATTTTACTTATGCTGTTCGAGAAAAATTAATGTTAGCCTCTACCATAGCTGGTATGGTAATTGCACAATCAGGCACATCGCTTCCACATGGAATGGGTTATGCTCTTACATATTTTCATAATATACCACACGGAAAGGCAAACGGAGTGCTTTTAAAATCATATTTACAATTTTCTGAAAATAAACATAGAGTCAGAAAAATTTTATATTTATTAACTATAGAAAATTTAGATGAACTCGGTAATTTTTTAAATGATATGCTTGGAAGCATAGATAATGTAAGTTATAAAGATATATGTTCCTATGCGCAAAGCATGGCATTAAACAAAGATAAATTAAAAAATCATCCCACCCCTGTAGGAAAAGAAGATATACTAAAAATGTACAAAGACTCTTTAAATTTATAAATTTTATTTATCAATAAATAGTAAACAAAACTATTAAAAACAAGGGAGTGTAGATTTTACACAACCTTGTTTTTATGTTTTTTACTAATCGGCGTTTAAATCAATATGACAATATCCTCCCGGATTTTTCTGTAGATATTTTTGGTGATAATCTTCAGCATCATAAAAACAAGAAAGAGGTTGTATCTGAGTAACTATAACCTTATCATATTTACTTTGAATTTTATCTTTTGTGCTTAATATAATATCTAAATCACTTTTATCAGAGTAATAAATACCACTTCTGTACTGACTACCTACATCAGCTCCTTGCCTGTTAATAGCAGTAGGATCTATTATCCCCCAAAACTTATTTAATATTTTTTCGAGTGATACCACCTTTTCATCATAACTTATTAAGCAAGCTTCTGCATGACCAGTATTTCCCATGCAAACTTGATCATACGTAGGGTCCTTCTTTATACCATTGGCATACCCCACCTTAGTTTCAACGATACCGTCTATTTTTGACATATAAGCATCTACACCCCAAAAACATCCTCCAGCTACAACTATAGTTTTCATTAAAACACCTCACCTTTTTATTATTACTGTTTATAAATTATACCACAGTCATAATATTATGTAAGTTATACAATTTGCTGCTTATTATCTAAAAATTTAAAATCCTCAGCTACAACTTCTGTACTATATCGTTTATTTCCATCTTTATCTACATAACTACTACTTGAAAGTCTCCCTGTTATAGCAATTCGACTCCCTTTTTTTAAATATTTACATAAAGTTTCTGCCAAACCACTCCATGCGACAATATTGATAAAATCAGCTTCTGCTTTCATATCTTTATGTTGTACCCTATTAATTGCCAATGTAAATCTAGTATAAAACCCTTTTCCTTCATTAAAACTTTTAAGTTCCAAATCTCTTGTTAATCTACCAATGATTGACACAGTATTCATTAATTATCTCCTCTTTTCTTAATAATTTGCATTAGCTAATTAATTGACACTTAATATAATTTTATTTTTACTGTGTAATTAAATAACATTTTAAGATTATTGACAATAAAAATAGTTTCTATACAAACATGTGTTCTTTTTTATATTTTGGTCTTTATAGATTACTTATAAGTTATAAATTTAGTTTAACAAAACTATACCCCTTAACTAAAAAAAGCATATGTAACTATATGCTTTTTAATAATATAAAAATTTTTAGTAATAAAAATAATATGAATTAAGAATATATTCAGCATTATATCTATCACATAGTTTTCTTAAATAAAGCTTCGCCTTCTCCTTATGCTGCATATCCAAGAGAAGTTTTGCAAAATGAACTTTTTCTTTGTCAGTGACATCATCTTTAACATACCCCCAAACATGCTCTGCAGTATTTATAAAGCTTCCATCTTCTACATCAATGTTTATTACTTCATCAATATACTCGTAGAATTCCTTAAGACTACATTTTTCTTTTACCATTTTGCTACATTCCTTATAATACTTATAATTTCTTTCCATCAACACATATTTGTATTTTGCCCATTGTTTTTCCATAATTGTAGAAATCAATTTCTTATTTATATTATTTATGTTATTAATTATGAGATTACATTTTATAGCCGAAACATCTTTATCTTTCACCTCTAGCATAATATCAGGATTAAACTCTTTTATTTCATCATAGTATTCTAAAAATGCTTTCGTCATTATAGTATTTGAATGCGCTCCTACCTGTTTTTGTAAATTTTGCTGACTATAATGAACTTTTACATTACCATCTTTCTCTTTCCATGTTTTTATTACTTTATTCATTATTTCTTTTATAGACTCATCTTTTTGATAGTTACACTCATGATGAAGGTTATCGAATATAACTGGTATACCGATTTTACTGCTCACATAAAGAACATCTTCAATATTAAATATTTTTCCATCATTTTCAATTACAAGTCTATTTTTAACAGAAGATGATAATCTTTTAAAATTCTCAATAAATCTGTTCACAGCTGCATTTTTATCGCCATACCCTCCACCTATATGAAGTATTATTTTATTACTTGAATTCAGACCTAATGAATCTAAAAATTTACTATGATATTCCAAATCTTTAATTGCATTTTCTACAATATCATCTTTCAAAGCGTTGAGTACTGTATATTGTCCTGGATGCATTGAAACTCTCATACCACAATTCTTTACAAATTCGCCTATTTCATTTAATTCATTTTTGAAATAATTGTACCATTCAATTTTATTAATACTATGACTTCCAAGTGGAACTATATCTGAGCTTATTCTAAATAGTTTTATATTAAGTTTCTCATTGTTTTCTAAAATTTTTTTTAACCCTATTATATTTTGTTTTACCACATCTAAAAAAATGTCTTTTGAAAATTTCTTTAGTGTAAGTCCTCTTGATGTTCTTTCATTTATTGTTAATGGTATACATGCATATCCTATTTTCATATTTTCTTCTACTCCTATTTTCTTATACTTATAATTTTTCAATTTATATTAAATTGCACGAAATTCTACATTTAAATGGTTTATAGTTTATGATTATAACAAAATTTAGCCTTTATATGTATACCTAACTCCTATTGCACATTTAAAACGCATCTACGCTTGTTTTAAAGTGAAAATCTAAGTTAAAGATGTAAATGGAAGTCTAATGTTTTTTCTGCTTATACATGGTTATTAGTAGGTATATTTAGTTCCATTATAATAATTAAAATATATCTATTAGATCTCCAGCATTATTTTTCAATTTTTCTACTGAATGAATATATCTATTAGTAGTTGCCAAATTTTTGTGTGCCGCAAAATCTCTAACTTTTTCTACCGTAGCTCCTGCAAGTATTGCGAGTGTTATTGCTGTATGTCTAGTAGAATGAACCCGTAAATCTTTATCTATACCTGCATTTTTACACACCTTTTTTATCATATAATTTAAAGTACTTGCATTTAACTTTTCATTATTTTTCCCATTGGTGGAATGACCAATAAATAAATATTCCTCGCCACTAGTTACCTTATTTCTCTTAGTCAAATTAATATACTCATTAATCATGGTAAGAACATTTTGTTGTAGTTTTACTATATCTTCTTTACCGCCTTTTCTTCTCACCTTTACTACATTATAACCAGTGTATGTAGTAATATGTTTTATTTTAATATTTATAATTTCAGATTTTCTTAGTGCAGTAGTTAACGCAAGCACTAATATTGTTTTATTCCTATGTCCTAATATAGTGGATGTATCTATACTACTTAATAGAATTTTACATTCTTCTTTTGTTAAAAACTCAGTTTCTTTATTATTTATCACTGGTTTTTCTTCCTTGAGATTTCCAAATGGATTATATTCTATTATATGAATACCTGTAGAATTATCTTGGTACTTTAATAACCACTTATACAAAGCGCTTAATGATGATACTTTCCTATTTATAGTTGCAGATGACATGTTTTTATCCATCAATTTCATAATGAAATTTTGTGTATGTAATATATTTACTTTTTTAATATCATCTATGCTAATATCAGAAATAGAACCCACACAGAAAAAGTCTTTTATATCCCGTTCATAACTTTTAGATGTATAGATACTTTTTCTAGATTTAATCTCAAGAAAATATCTTATAAAATTTTCATTATCTAACATTAGATCTGATTTGTAATTAAATCCAATAATTTCATTTTGCATAAATATTCTCCTTTAATATTTTAACTTTTCTATAAATTTTAAAAAGCTGCAAACAGTACGTTAGCAGCTTTTTAAAATTTATAGGTTTTAATTATTCTTCTAAAGAGTTGATTAATTTCACTATTTCTTCTAACGCTAATTTTTCATCAACACCATTTGCAATAACGTTTACAGCTACATTAGATCCAACACCTAATGATAAAATACCTATCAAACTTTTAATATTGGCTTTTTTTCCCATAAATTCTATACCTATATCTGACTTGAAAGAAGCTGCTTTTCTTACTAACAATGTAGCTGGCCTAGCATGCAATCCTTTAGGATTATTAACTATAACTTCCTTTGTTATCAATTTACTTCACCTCAATATCTTATTATTAGTATGCACTAATATAAAACACTTTATATTAGCCCATACCATCATAATATCATTAATAAGTATGTAAATCAATTTTAAATATTACTAACAAAACTTTCTATCCTATCAAGTCCCTGCTTTATATTTTCCATGGAAGTCGCATATGATAATCTAATAAAATTCTCTGCTCCGAATGCTATTCCCGGTATAACTGCAACCTTTTCCTTTTCAAGTAGAAGCTTTGAAAAAGAAATTGAATCCTTTATCACTTTTCCATCGATTAATTTATTAAATATATTACTTATATTCACCATAACATAAAAAGCACCTTCAGGTTCTATGCAAGATAAATTATTAATACTATTTATTCTTTTCACCATATAATTTCTTCTTATTTTAAATTGTTCTATCATACTGTGCATATCATCCTGTTCCCCGCTTAAAGCTTCAACTGATGCATATTGAGCAATTGAATTTGGGTTAGAAGTGGTATGACTTTGTATATTTGACATTAATGCTATGATTTCTTTACTACCCGCTGCATACCCTACTCTCCATCCTGTCATAGCATAAGCCTTAGAAAGACCATTAATTACTATAGTTCTTAAATAAGCATCTTCTGAAAGGCTTGCTATACTAATGTGATCATTAGCTGCATATAGTAGTTTCTCATAAATCTCATCAGATATTATTATTAAGTTATTTATTTTTGCAAACTCAGCAATATTCATAAGTTCTTCCCTTGAATACACTGTTCCTGTAGGATTATTTGGGCTATTTAATATTATTGCTTTAGATTTAGAAGTTATCGCTCTATTAAGATTTGTAATTGTTAACTTAAATTTATTACTTTCCTCTGTTTCGACAAAAACAGGTACCCCATCCGCAAGTTTAACTAATTCTGGATAACTAACCCAATATGGAGCTCCAATTATAACTTCATCTCCTGGGTTTAATATAGCTTGGAAAACATTAGCTAAGCATTGTTTTGCTCCAGTTGAAACTATAATTTGATCTGTTATATAATTTAAACTGTTATCTTTCTTAAGTTTTTTAATTATTGCCTGTTTTAGTTCAATAATACCAGACGCTGCCGTATATTTTGTCATTCCTTCGTTTATTGCTTTTATAGCTGCTTCGCGAATATTCTTCGGTGTATTAAAATCAGGTTCACCAGCACCAAACCCTATTACATCAATACCATCAGCTTTCATTTTTTTTGCTTTTGCAGTTATATCTAATGTTAAAGATGTTGATATTTTACCAGCTTTTTTAGATAATATCATTTTTTTACCCCCAATATCTATATTAATTCTATGTTTTATATTAACACAATTTTCTTTCTTTAAATAAACTATATAATTTGTATTGTATTAATATATCATTATTTTTTTATGATGTAAATGGAACAAATTATTTTTATTCACAAGTTTCACCATTTAACATATAGTTAATACTTTGCGCAAAAAAATCCTCTTAAGATTTAGAAATATTCTAGATTTCAAGAGGATTTGTTATTATATGTTTTTATTTCGCATAATCAATAGCTCGTGTTTCACGAATAACATTCACCTTAATTTGCCCTGGATATTCAAGTTCATTTTCAATTCTCTTAACTAGATTTCTTGCCATTTCGACAGCACCAGCATCATCGATTACATCTGGTTTAATCATAATTCTGACTTCTCTTCCAGCTTGGATAGCATATGACTTCTCCACACCTTCATAAGAATTTGCAATTTCTTCTAGTTTCTCTAATCTTTTAATGTATGCTTCTAGAGTTTCTCTTCTTGCACCTGGTCTTGCAGCTGATATAGCATCTGCCGCTTGAACTAGTATCGCCTCGAGAGATTGTAACTCAACATCACCATGATGCGCTGCAATAGCATTTACTACGATAGGCGACTCATGATGTTTTTTAGCGATTTCTGAACCTATAAGTGCATGCGGTCCTTCAACTTCATGATCCACAGCCTTACCTATATCATGAAGTAACCCACATCTTTTAGCAAGTGTTGGGTCAATTCCAAGTTCTGAAGCCATAAGTCCCGCTAAGTATGAAACTTCTATTGAATGTTTTAATACATTCTGACCATAACTAGTTCTGTATTTTAGTCTTCCAAGTAGCCTAATAATTTCTGAATGAAGACCATGA
Source organism: Clostridium estertheticum subsp. estertheticum (assembly GCF_001877035.1). Lineage (NCBI taxonomy): Bacteria > Bacillati > Bacillota > Clostridia > Eubacteriales > Clostridiaceae > Clostridium > Clostridium estertheticum. The sequence goes on from NZ_CP015756.1 coordinate 2,853,042, forward strand.
ACTCCCGTTTCGAAAGTTGCTTGTTCTCCCTCTTCTCTTATATCGCTATCAACTTCTTTTTTAGCTTTTTCTACCATTTCTTCAATCCTTGCAGGATGAATTCTTCCATCCACTATTAGCTTCTCAAGTGCAATTCTTGCAACTTCTCGTCTAATCGGATCAAATGCGGAAAGAATTACTGCTTCAGGAGTATCATCTATTATTAAATCTACGCCCGTAAGTGTTTCTAGCGTTCGAATGTTTCTACCCTCTCTGCCTATTATTCTTCCCTTCATCTCATCATTTGGAAGAGAAACCACATGAACTGTTGTTTCTGCAACATGATCAGCCGCACATCTTTGAATAGCATAAGTAATAATTTCTCTTGCCCTTTTATCTGCTTCTTCTTTTGCTTTAGTTTCAATTTCTTTTATCATAATTGCAGCATCGTGTTTAATTTCTTTCTTTATTTCTTCTAACAATACTTGTTTTGCTTCATCAGATGTTAATCCTGATAGTCTTTCCAATTCTCCCCTTTGTTTTGTGTATAAATCTTGTACACTTGTTTCTACAGTCTCAATTTCTTGTTGCTTTTTATTAAGATTTTCTTCTTTTCTCTCTAACACATCACCTTTTTTATCTAAAGATTCTTCTCTTTGGATATTTCTTCTTTCTAACCTTTGAACTTCATTACGTCTTTCTCTTGATTCTTTTTCTAAATCAGTTCTAAGTCTGTGAACTTCTTCCTTCGCCTCTAAAATAGCTTCTTTCTTTCTTGTTTCAGCTTCTTTCGCGCTATCATCAAGAATTTTTTTAGCTTCTTTTTCAGCCTCGGAAATATTTGCTTGAGATTTATTTTTTCTAGTATAAACTACAACAAAACCAACTACAGAAATAACAATCAAAATAGCACAAACTACTATAAAAATTAGTAAACCTTTAGTATTATTCATCGATTATCAACACCTCCCTTGCTTATTTCAAATCTATTTAAGAGTAAATATGAAAGCTAGAAAAGGTGCTATATTTATTTAGTTGGTAGCAATTAAAATATGCAAACCAGTATTTGTATTTATTTTATATTACTTTTCAATTAATGTCAAGATTATAGGAATTAAATAATCTATTTTATCGTTATATATCCAGTACTATAATAATATCCTTTAGTTATATGTATTACTTATAGTTTTAACTAAAATTATATAAAATTAATAAACAAACAATTAATAATTAATTAAAGAAAAAAGCAAGTATAAACTTGCTTTATGCTTCCTTCTTACTAGCTTCCTTTTTAGTTACTTCTTTTTTATTAATTTCTGGATTATTGTATAATGGCAAATCGTGTTTTGCTCTTATTTTGTTTTCTATTTCTAGCATAACAAGGGGATTCTCGGCGAAATATTGTTTTGAATTTTCTCTTCCTTGTCCAAGACGTATATCTCCATAGGAAAACCATGCCCCGCTTTTTTGTACAATTTCTTCTGTAACACCTATATCTAGGACATCACCCTCACGAGATATGCCGTGACCATACATAATATCGAATTCAACTTTCTTAAATGGAGGAGCTACTTTGTTCTTAACAATTTTTATTCTTGTTCTATTACCCATAAATTCGTCACCTTGTTTAATTGTATCTATTTTTCTAATATCTATTCTAACAGATGCATAAAATTTAAGTGCCCGACCACCAGGAGTTACTTCTGGGCTACCAAACATTACTCCAACTTTTTCTCTTAATTGATTTATGAATACAAGAACACATTGAGACTTATTTATGGACCCTGCAAGTTTTCTTAAAGCTTGAGACATAAGTCTTGCTTGGAGTCCTATATGAGAGTCTCCCATCTCGCCTTCAATTTCAGCTTTAGGTACTAATGCTGCTACTGAATCCACAACAATTACATCAATAGCTCCAGAACGTACTAGCGCCTCTGTAATCTCTAAAGCCTGTTCACCAGTATCCGGTTGTGAGACTATTAAATTTTCTATATCTATTCCTAGAGCCTTAGCATATTCAGGATCTAATGCATTCTCTGCATCTATAAATGCAGCTGTTCCACCATTTTTTTGAGCTTCTGCAACTATATGGAGTGCAACTGTAGTTTTACCTGAAGATTCTGGTCCAAAAACTTCAATCATTCTTCCTCTAGGTACTCCACCTATACCAAGTCCTATATCAAGTCCTAAACAGCCGGTAGAAATGGCCTCTACATTTAACTTACTATTTGCTCCGAGTTTCATTACAGAACCTTTTCCAAATTGTTTTTCTATTTGACCCATAGCAATTTCTAATGCTTTTAATTTTTCATTATTCATAAATTTCCCCTTCGGGCTCACCATCCTTCATTAACGAACGTCTGTTCCATTGTAAGTATACACTATTTATTTCACATGGTCAACATGCATTGTAATATAATATTTCCAATTTTGTAACACTATAGTAAGTGCATATTTTTATTATTAACAGTCTTTAATAATTTAATCACTTATCAACTCTAATTGTGCCTTTATTTTTTACAAAATAATCGACACCTGATATTATTGTAATAATTACTGCCGCACCCATGAAAACATCAGTAAATATATTTAATGTATTATTCACATAAGATAAATTTATCAGAGCTGTTATTATAGCTACTATTTGAATAACGGTTTTTAGTTTTCCCCACTTACTAGCTGCAATCACTTTTCCCTCTGACGCAGCTATTGTTCTAAGACCTGAAACTGCAAATTCTCTAGCAATTATAATCATAGCTACCCACCCATACACTATATGAAGTTCTACTAATGATACAAGCGCCGCAGTTACTAATAATTTATCGGCTAGTGGGTCCATAAATTTTCCGAAATTAGTTATTTGATTTCTACTTCTTGCTATATAACCATCCAATTTATCAGTAAGAGAAGCTAAGATAAAAATAATTGTAGCAAGTTCTCTTCCATAAGGTATACCTTTAGCTGCTATAAAAAGTAAAAATATAGGTACTAAAAAAATTCGTATCATTGTAAGTCTATTTGCAAGATTCATAGCACACAACTCCTATTAAATCATATTCTAAAGCTTTAGTAACTTTCACTTTAACAAATTCTCCCTTATCATAATTTTTATCAGATTCGAAGAAAATATTACCATCTACTTCTGGTGCCATTTCATAATTTCTACCATAATAAGTTTCACCATTAAAACCTTCTACCAAAACTTTATAAATCATTCCTATTTTTTTATTATTAATTTCTTTTGATATACTTTGTTGCATAATCATTAATTCCTCTTCACGCTTAACTTTTATTTCCTCTGAAATTTGATTTTCCATTTCGCAGGCTTCAGTTCCCTCTTCCTTAGAGTACTGAAAAACCCCTAGTTTATCAAACTTGGTTTCTTTAATAAATTGTTTTAACTCATCAAAATTTTCCTGAGTTTCTCCTGGAAATCCTACAATTAGAGTAGTTCTAAGTACTAATCCCTTAATATTTTTTCTCATCTTATTTATATTTTCTGTTATAATATTTTTTCGGCCTTTTCTTTTCATTAATTTAAGAATATCATCACTTATATGTTGGATTGGTATATCTACATATTTGCAAACTTTATCATTTAAAGCTATTTCATCAATTATTTCATCTGTCATTTCTTCTGCATAACAATAAAGTACTCTAATCCATTCAATTGTGCTTATTTCAGAAATTTTGCTGATCAGTGTGTGTAAGTTCTTTTTACCATAAAGGTCAATTCCATATCTGGTTGTATCTTGAGCTACCAATATAATTTCTTTACATCCACGTTCACTTAATCCCTTTACCTCTTGTATTATATTTTCCATCTTTCTACTTCTATATTTTCCTCTAATATTTGGTATTGCGCAATATGTACAAGCATTATCACACCCTTCTGAAATTCTAACATAAGCAGAATAGGTTTCTGTAGTTAATACTCTTTGTCCTTCATTTATGTTTTCATCACTATAACTACAATATTGTACTTTAATTTTTTTTAAAAGCACCTCTTCTATACTACTTAATAACTTGTTATAATCGTTAACTCCGAGCATAATATCAAGTTCTGGCATAAGTTCAAGCAGCTCTGATCCATAACGTTGAGTTAAGCACCCCGTTGCAATTAGTACTGTGCACTTATACTTTTCCTTATATTCAGACATTTCTAGAATAGTGTCTATTGACTCTTGTTTTGAAGATTCTATGAATCCACATGTATTTACTAAAATTATATCTGCTAGTTTAGGATCATTTGTCATATTATATCTTTCACTTAAACTACCTATTATAATCTCACTATCAATTCTATTTTTATCACAACCTAAATTTATAACTCCAACTTTCAATTTTTCCATAAGTCAGCCTCCTTGTTTGTCTCTGCGGTAAATCCCATTTATTAACTTTTTCCTCGTTGTTTAGTTCTTAAAACAGATAATAACTATTATCTATTATCATTCTATATTTGTATACATAAATTATTGTAAATGTGATTTACAAATTAAACAAGGGTATTTACAATTATTCTTACAAAAATTTGTTTTATTAACTTTTAAGCTCAGCATTGCTTACCAATATTTCCCTAGGTTTACTTCCATTTCTACCAGATATAATCCTACGTTCCTCCATTTGTTCTATAATTCTCGCTGCTCTATTATAACCTATTTTTAGCTTACGTTGCAATAAGGAAGTTGATGCTTGACCATTTTCAACAACTATTCTAATTGCTTCATTTAACAATTCATCAATGCCTTCATTATCATCTTTCTTTACCGAACTACTTTCTATTTCATCTATTATTTCTTTTTCATAATTCACCTCTGTCTTCTGGTCCTTTATAAAATTAACAACTCGTTCAACTTCTTCTTCTGATACAAAAGCTCCTTGTATTCTAATTGGTTTAGCCTCTCCAGACGGATAAAAAAGCATATCTCCTTTACCAAGTAATTTTTCTGCACCAGCGGAATCTAAAATTGTTCTTGAATCTATTTGACTTGAAACCGCAAATGATATTCTTGAAGGTATATTAGCCTTTATCACGCCTGTAATAACATCCACCGAAGGCCTTTGCGTAGCAATTACTAAATGCATTCCTGCCGCTCTTGCCATTTGTGCGAGCCTACCAATATACTCTTCTACATCATTTGCACAAACCGTCATTAAGTCCGCTAACTCATCAATTATTATGACAATCCATGGTAATTTTTCTTCAAGAATGCCTTTATTAACCAATTCATTATATCCCTCAATACTTCGCACATTATTTTCTGCAAAACTCTTATATCTTCTTGTCATTTCATTAACAGCCCAATTTAAAGCACCTGCTGATTTTTTTGGATCTGTTACAACTGGTATTAATAAATGAGGTATTCCATTATAAATATTTAATTCAACAACCTTGGGGTCAATTAGCAATAACTTAACCTCCTCTGGTGAATATTTATAAAGTAAACTTATTATTAATGAATTTATGCAAACACTCTTTCCGGAGCCCGTAGCCCCAGCTACTAATAAATGTGGCATTTTTGTTAAGTCCGAAACAACACAATTACCACCTATGTCTTTTCCTAAACTAAAAGACAAATTTTTGTTTGTTTCTAAAAATTCATTAGACTCTATTACTTCTCTTAAGTACACTGCACTTAACTCTTTATTTGGCACTTCAATTCCTACAGCCGCCTTACCGGGTATTGGTGCTTCAATTCTTACACCCGACGAAGCTAAATTCAATGCAATATCATCTGCTAAATTCACAATCTTGCTCACCTTAACCCCAGCATTTGGCTGAAGCTCGAACCTTGTCACTGAAGGTCCTTTGGTAACTTGAATAACTTTTGCTTCAACTCCAAAGCTACTTAATGTCTCTTGCAATTTATTCGCATTATTAAGTAATTCTTTTTTATCATTTTTATTCATTTTAGAAGTAATATTTTCATTTAATAACTCCAAAGTAGGATATTCATATTTATAGTTTGGCTTTATTTGCACACTATTTAATTGAATTTCTTGTTCAAGCTCTTGCTTTATAGAATTATCTATGTGCTTTACTTTTGTGCCTCTTGTATTATCACTCTTATTAATATTAGGGGCTTCATCTTCATTTTGTACTTGGCCTTCCGCTTCAATATCATTTGACTTTATAAAATCAATTATTTTAATTTTGTTGCTAATATCTTTAATAAATTTGTTTTTCCCTCCACTTGAAACCGCTAACTCTTCTTGACTATCATTGTTTTCTATATATAGCTCCTTACTATCATTTTTATTAGTATCTCTTTTAGTAATAAATCTTTCCTTAAAATACATAAATACATCATTTAACGATACGTTTAATATTATAATTAAACAAATTACATAAATGGCAATAAAAATTATACAACTTCCAACATCACCAAATAATGTGTACATTGGTACATCAATGGAATAACTAATAATACCACCGTGTAAAACACTTGATGATTTATATATTTTATTTATTCCAAGCAAAAAATCTCCTTTAACATAGTACTCATCTAAAGTTAACATTTGTATAAATAGCAATGTGTTCATTATAGTAAGCATTATCCCATAAAACTTTTTACTAAAATTTATCTTACCTTTCTTAACAATATCACAAAAACCTATAAATAATATCAAAAACGGAGAAAGATATGCACCTAACCCCAAAGTCGCAAAAAGTAGATGATTAATAAAATTACCAATCATACCTGATATTGAATTAGAATTTGAAAATATAGTTGAAAATATGCTTAATAACATTAATATGCCTATTGTTATTAATACTATTCCAAAAATTTCACTATCACTATCTACAATCTTAGAACCTTTAGATTTAGTCTTTTTTCTGGCCAAAGTATCACCTCAATTTTTATTAGTTCTATCTTTATTATTTCTACAAACATTATAAATCACCTTTATCTTTAAATAGATTTATAAATGTATTTTAAACTACTTCTATAAGAATTACCATTAGAATCTGGTGGTTATAATAAACAGTCAATAAAAACAGATATAAATAGGTCATTTAGACCTATTTATATCTGTTTTTAAACTTTATCTATCATTTCATTTAACTTTGATAAAGCTTCACTTATTCCACCAACTTCATCTATTAGCCCATTATCCACTGCTTGTTTTCCTATGAGTATAGTACCCATATCATTTAAAAGCTCATCAGTTTGAAGCATTAGTCTATTTACCGTTTCCTTGTCAATCTTTGAGGTTCTAATAATAAATTCTGTGATTCTCTCTTGCATTTTATTAAAATACTCAAAAGTTTGAGGTACTCCTATGATTAAACCATTCATTCTTATAGGGTGAATTATCATAGTTGCAGATGGAGAAATAAATGAATATTCAGCAGCTGTTGCTAGTGGTATGCCTATTGAATGCCCTCCACCGACCACAAGTGACACTGTTGGCTTACTTACGCTGCGAATCATCTCCGCTATTGCAAGTCCCGCTTCCACATCTCCTCCTACAGTATTTAGGACTATAAGAATACCTTTTACTTTTTCATCTCTCTCCATAGCAATAAGTTCTGGAATAACATGTTCATACTTAGTAGCCTTTGTTTGAGGAGATAACATCATATGTCCTTCTATTTGCCCAATAATTGGTAAAACTTGAATCCTATCATCCTGAGTTGCAACATTAGTCGTTCCAAGTTCTTTGATACTTTCTACCTGATCATTATTCTTATCTTCATTGTTTTTTTGAGTTTTTAACATTTGCATTCCTCCTAATTCACTTTATTTTGTGCATTAAGAGAAACTATATACATTTTTTAACCTAATTTAAATTCTCTATGTAGTGCGATAATAGCTTCTTGGGCATCTTTTGTTTCTACAAGACACCATATTGTCATATGAGAATCTGCTGTTTGTAATACTTCAATTTTTTGTTTTGTTAACGCCTTAAGTATTCTCGCCATAACACCAGGTATACCTCTCATTTTTGAACCAATAATTGCAAGTTTACTACAATCACTAACATAAGAATAAGATATATTAAGTTCTTTTGTTAAATCGGTAAATTTAGTAAAGTCTTTTTCATCAATAGTAAATATTTTCTCTTTAGGAAAAACGTTTATAAGATCTATACTTATAAAATTTTCAGCTAGAATATCAAAAAGATCATCATAGCTAGAACCAGAATTTTTAGTTACTTTTATTTGAACCCTATTATTCATATGTGTAATTCCTGTAATTATATTATTATCATCTTCACTATCAAAATTTGAAATTACAGTTCCGTCGCACTCGTTCATAGTATTTTTTATTACGAGTGGTATATTATTTTTTTTACATATCTCCACTGCTCTTGGGTGTATAACCTTTGCTCCTTGATCCGCAAATTGAAATATTTCATCATAACTTATCTTTTTTATTAAAGTTGCCTCAGAAACTATTCTTGGATCCGCTGTCATTATTCCATCTACATCAGTGTATATTTGGACCTCTACTGCGTTAAGCGCTGCGCCAAGTAGTGCAGCTGTAACATCACTTCCACCTCTCCCAATGGTCGTAACATAGCCCTTGTCATCCATACCTTGAAATCCTGCAACTACAGGAACCTTTCCGCTTTTCAGAATACTTAATATCCTTTTTGTGTCTACATTAAGTATCGCAGCATTTGTATATCTACTATCTGTAATTATACCTGCTTGTCCTCCAGTTAAAGGTAGCGTACCAATTTTATTATTATTTAATTCATTGCACATTATTACAGTGCTTATAATTTCACCACAACTCATTAGTAAATCTATTGCTAATGGATTTGCAAGTTTAAAATCATCATCTATTTGTGATAACAGTGTATCAGTAGCATAAGGCTCACCTTTTCTTCCCATAGCAGATACTACTACCACTGGTAAATATCCCTCAGCCTTTGCATTTATTACTTTGCTTGCTACAAGCTTTCTTTTTTCCTTAGTTGAAACAGATGTACCGCCAAACTTTTGAACTAATATCTTCATTTTTGACCTCCTATAATAATCATTTATCTAAACTGCAATATTAACAATTTTTGAAATATCGTTAAACATGAGATTTTTTTAATAATTCATTATCAACATCAATAATTATAGTCCTAGACCCTATTTTTTTAACATATTCCCAAGGAACTTCAATAATATCGTTATTTCGAAAAAAGCTGAACTTAGAACTGCCATCGTTTATAATTAAAAATTTTAAAAAGCCATTCTCATCAATAACTACATCATTACTACCTAAATTGCTATATTTATCACCATCATTAATATTTATGATTTCATATCTTTCCATTTCACTATACATTTTTACATTGTCTTCCATTTAAACATCTCCTTAACACTTCTCATAAAATAATATGGATTATATTAAGGAGATATACCTTATTTTTATATTTTGTTAAATAATTTACTTGTCCACGGAAATAACATTACCATCAAAAACTTTTTTAAGCATTTCATTTTCTCTTCCTACATATGATGAATTTATTATACCTATTTTGAAGGTCTTTTCCATTACAGCATTTACTTTCATCATATCTATCTCATCTATTTTTTGTAATATTTCTTCAGGCGTATTTATTTTGTCCATAAACAGAGCTGATTTTCCATTGCTAAACATTCTGCTACTTGTGCTTTCAAGTCCTAAAATATAGCTACCCTTTAACTGTTCCTTAGCTTTACTTAATTTTTCATTAGTGATTCCTAGTTTCGCAAAGTTACTAACTTCTTTTTTTATAACATCAATAGCAACTTGAGCATATTTTGGATTAAGCCCAGCATAAATGCTTACAACTCCTGTATTTTTAAATGATGATATATAACAATAAATCGAATAACATACCCCTAAATCTTCACGAACCTTTTGAAATAATAATGAAGACGATCCACCGCCAAGTATATTGCTTAATAATATTAATGTATAAATATCATCTTCTCCAAGACCTACACCGGGAATTCCTAGACTTATATGAAGTTGTTCAATATCTTTTTTTCTAAAATAATGGTTATTAAATATTTTTGGGCTACTATATTTAGTAATCTGTTTATTTTTATAGCGCCACTTACCAAAATATTTTTCAACAAGTTTCTCTATATTTTCCATATTAAATTTACCAGAAATAGATATTACTGAGTTTTCTGGTATATAATACGAATCTATATAATCTACTATCATTTTTCTATTAAAAGAATTTACAGTATCTATTGTTCCTAAAATTGGTAGCGAAATAGAGTCTGATTCCCAAATTGCTTTTGTATGCAGGTCAGCTAAAACATCTTCTGGTGAATCCTCGCTCATATTTATTTCTTCGACAATTACACCCTTTTCCTTTTCAATATCTTCTTCACAAAAAGTACTGTTAAAAAGCATATCCGAAATAATATCTAATGATAAATCAAGGTGAGTGTCTAATGCTTTTATATAAAAGCATGTAGCTTCCCTACTTGTAAATGCATTTATTTGACCACCGACATCTTCAATGGTTTCAGCAATTTGTTTTGCAGTTCTAGCTGTCGTTCCTTTAAAAAGCATATGTTCAATGAAATGTGATATTCCACTGTTAACTGTATTTTCATTTCTAGAGCCATTTTCCACCCATAAGCCTACACTTACAGAATTCACATATTCAATATTTTCAACTGCAATCCTTAAACCATTATCTAACTTAATCAAATTATACATATGCGCCTCTCCTTAGTGAGATTTTATATTTATTATGTGCATATTAGTGTTTTTTATTTAAAAAAAATAAAAAGGCACCTAAGCCCCTCTATTATTATTCATTCAATTTTTTTTCATTCTCTTTTTTTTCATTTTCGCTATCTTTCATAGCATCTCTTCTTGAAAGATTTACTCTTCCCTGATTATCTATTTCCATTACTTTTACTAATATTTCATCGCCAACTGATACAATATCTTCTACTTTATTAACTCTCTCAAAATCAAGTTTAGAAATATGAACTAATCCTTCTTTATTAGGTAAAATTTCAACAAATGCTCCAAAAGCAGCAATCTTAGTTACTTTTCCTAAATATATTTCTCCAACTTTAACAGATTTAGTTAACTGTTCAATTATTTCCACTGCTCTATTTGCGCTCACGCCATCGTTAGACATAATTACAATTTTTCCATCATCACTAGTATCTATTTTAACACCAGTTTCTGCTATAATTTTCTTTATAGTTGCTCCACCTTTACCTATTACATCCCTAATCTTGTCAGGTGCAACATTTAGTACATACATTCTAGGAGCATACTTTGACATTTCACTTCTTGGAGCTGCTATACATTCATTCATTTTTCCAATTATATGAAGTCTAGCTTTTTTCGCATCTATAATTGCAGTTTTAATGCAGTAATTAGATAATCCATGAAGTTTTGTGTCAACTTGTATAGCTGTAATACCATTAACAGTTCCAGCTACTTTAAAGTCCATATCGCCAAAGAAATCTTCTATACCCTGAATATCAGTTATAACTTTTTCTTTAGATAAATCATCATTTGTAATTAGTCCCATTGCAATTCCAGCTGCCGGCCTCTTAATTGGAACTCCAGCATCTAATAGTGCCAAAATACTTGCACTTACGCTTGCTTGAGATGTTGAACCATTAGAACTTAATACTTCTGATACCACACGAATTGAATATGGAAATTCTTCTACAGATGGTAAAAGTGGTTCTACTGCTTTTTCAGCTAGTGCTCCATGTCCGATTTCTCGTCTTCCAGGTCCACGCATTGGTTTAGTTTCTCCTACGCTATAAGCTGGAAAATTATAATGATGCATATATCTTTTAGTATCCTCATCACTTATTCCGTCTAGTATTTGTGCTTCTTTTAATGCTCCAAGTGTCGCAACTCCCATAACTTGAGTAAGTCCTCTTGTAAAAAGACCTGTTCCATGAGTTCTTGGAAGTATTCCTACCTCACAACTTATTGGTCTAACTTCATCAAAAGCTCTTCCATCAGGTCTTCTATTTTCATTTAACATCATATTTCTAACTATTTCTTTTTGAATATTATAGAAAATTTCACCTATATCTGATTTTTTATCAGCATATTTTTCATCAAATTCAGCGCTTATTTTTGCTTTAATTTGATCAACCATTACATTTCTCTCATCTTTATCCATTATGTACATTGCTGTCTTCACCATATCAAATGAGAACTTTCTAACTTCACTTTCGAGAGTTTCATCTATTTTTTTAAACTCAGGAATGTTTTTTTTCTTTCCAAATTTAGCTACAGCTTCTTCTTGGAAAGCTACTATTTTTTTACATGCTTCAAAAGCAAAGTCGATTGCAGCTATCATTACATCTTCAGCTATTTCGTCTCCACTAGCTTCTATCATTGTTACATTGTCTTTTGTAGCACAAACTGTAAGCTTCATAACACTTACTTTTCTCTCGTCTGCTGTTGGGCTTAATATGAATTTACCATCTACTAAACCAACTGAAACTGTTGCTACAGCATCAGTAAAAGGTATACTTGATATACATAATGCAAGTGATGCTCCATTCATAGCAAGTATTTCAGGTGAATTATCTTGTTCAACTGATAGTACTGTACAAACAATTTGAACATCATTTTTATAACCTTTAGGAAATAGCGGTCTTAGAGGCCTATCTATACCTCTTGCAGTTAAAATTGCTCTTTCTGATGGTCTTGCTTCTCTTTTTATGAAGCCACCAGGAATTTTACCAACAGCATAAAGTTTTTCTTCATATTCTACACTTAATGGAAAGAAGTCGATACCGTCCCTAGGTTTTTCTGAAGCATTTGTATTAACTAAAACTACTGTCTCACCATAACTCATAAAAATTGCACAGTCTGATAACATTCCAACCTTACCATATTCAACTTTAAGCTTTCTACCTGCTACAATCGTTTCTATAGTATGAATCATATATTTGCCTCCCCTCAATTCAAATTACCAATATTTGTATAAACATTGGTAGCTAATCGTATATATTTTGCCCTAACCTAAAATAATAGAGCGGCTAAGCCGCTCTGAATTATTTTCTTAGTCCGAGTTCTGCTAGAATTGCACGATATCTTTCAATATCTTTGTTCTTTAAGTAACCTAACATACCTTTTCTTTGACCAACCATCATTAATAGACCTCTTCTTGAATGGTTATCCTTTTTATGAACTTTTAAATGCTCATTTAACTCTGTAATTCTTTCAGTTAAAAGTGCAATTTGTACTTCTGGAGAACCTGTATCTCCTTCATGTCTTGCATGTTTTACCATTATTTCTTGTTTTGTAGTCTTTGTCATTTTACAACACCTCCGAATAAAATCCCCATATTCCAAGTAGACCGTTGGTGATTCGGCTAACTTAGCATAAGGTTCAAATCAATTATAACAAACTAAGATTAAATTGTAAATTAATTTTTACATCTTTACGTTTATTATTCTATTTTCTGATTATAAGCATACTCCTTATCCTTTACAAGCTGCTGCTTTAGTTCCTCTACAGTATTAAATTTAACTTCATCTCTTATTCTGTTTATAAAGTTTATTTTAACTATCTCACCGTAAATTTGCTTGTCAAAGCCTAAAATATGTGTTTCTACTGATAATTTACCACCTTCAACAGTAGGATTGTATCCTATATTGGTTATAGCTTTATAAAGACAATTATCATATTCAATTACAGTATAATATACCCCTCCCTTTGGAAGAATATATTCCTTATTATAATTTAAATTTACAGTTGGAAAACCAATAGTTCTACCAAGTTGTTTGCCGGTAATCACTTTTCCAATAATAGTATGTGGACGTCCTAAAAGTTCATTTGCTTTAACAATATTACCCTCAGCAATTAGATGACGAATTTTTGAACTGCTTACAATTTCATCATTCACACTAATTGCATCACAAACATATAGCTCATATCCAAGTATTGTGCTATATGCCTTAAGCATTTCTACATCGCCTAAATTCTTATAACCAAATCTATAATTAAAACCAACAATTATTCCCTTAACATTATAGCACTTAACCATATTCCTTATAAATTCTTCAGGAGTTATCTTCATAAAATCTTTATCAAAATTAGCTAAATTAACTATATCTATACCTGTGTCTTCCAGTAATTTTACTTTAGTATCATTATCCATTATAAGCTTTGGGCAAATTTCTTTATTTATAACAGACAATGGATGATTTTTAAAAGTACAGATCATACTTTTAGCATTATTTGCTTTTGATAATTCCACTGTTTTATTTATAAGGTGCATATGTCCCAAATGTAGTCCATCAAAACTTCCGAGTGCAATAAACGTTTGATATTTAAGATTAGTTTTAAAATTATCTTCTATAATTAACATTTTAATATACTCCTATATAAATGATTTTATTAGTCTAACACCATCATCACTTTTATCCGCAATTCCAATAAAATCATTATCATTATTATATATACTATACATAATGCCAGATTCAAACTTACAAATTAGTGCCTTATCCTTTACTATAACACCATTTAATAAGAACTTAATAAATCTATCTTCTATGGTAATCCTAGCATTCGCACTAAAAATAGTTTCTATAGGCATAATATATTTATTTATATTTTCTTCATTTAATTCATTAATATTTATAGCATTATCAATATGAAATTGACCTGTAGCAGTTCTTTGTAGATTCCACATCATGCCACCGCATTTCAATTTTTCCCCAATATCATAACACAGACTTCTAATGTATGTACCTTTAGAACATTTTACCGTGAATTTTATATAAGGTAATTTAATGTCCGTAATATTTATGTCATAAATTGTTATAGGTCTTGCTTCTCTCTCTATTTCTATTCCAGCTCTCGCTAACTCATAAAGTTTTTTTCCGTTAACCTTTAGAGCTGAGTACATAGGTGGGACTTGCTTTATTTCTCCTATAAATGATTTAATAGCTAGCGTAATTTCATCTACGCCTGAATTAACTTCACTTTCTTTTAGAATTTTCCCCTCTCTATCATAAGTATCTGTAATAACGCCCAATTTTAATTCAGTTTCATAAATTTTAAAGTCTCCCATTATATAATCTATAGCCTTTGTTGCTTTTCCTATACAAACAGGTAAAACCCCGCTAGCTTCAGGGTCTAGAGTGCCAGCGTGGCCTACTTTTTTCACTTTACTGATTTTTCTTATTAAACGCACTACATCAAAAGAAGTAATTCCTGTAGGTTTAAATACATTTAATATACCATTCATTTCATCAACTCTTTTTCTAAAATTTCCATTAATTTAACTTTATCATTATCAAAACTTACTTTAACACTATTTTCATCTTGTTAATGATATCGTTAATATTATTAGTCTTCACTTTTTATTTCATCCTCAATCTTTGTTTCTTCTTCAATCTTTTTCTCATGTTCATCTTTATCTTTTGCCTTTATTTGATGAAAAATATTTTCTAAATGTATTGCACGTTCTATTGTTTCATCTAGCTCTATAATAACCTGAGGAACATGTCTTAACTTAACATGCATTCCTATTTCTTTTCTTATAAGACCAGCTGAACTTTTAAGTGCTTGAATTGTTTCTTTCTTTTCAATTTCACTTCCAAATATACTAACATAGATCTTTGTATAACTTAAGTCTTTTGTTGTATCTACTTTTGTTACACTAACCATAGCACTTAATCTTGGATCTTTTATTTTGTTTTGAATTGTATTGCTTACATCTTTTTTAATTTCTTCATTTATTCTACCATTTCTATAACTAACCATACAACCCACTACTCCTTATCTTATACTAGTTTTGGTTTTATTTCTTCCATTATGAATGCTTCAATGATATCTCCTTCTTTAAGGTCATTGAATTTCTCTACACTTAATCCACATTCAAATCCAGCAGCAACTTCTTTTGCATCATCTTTAAATCTCTTTAATGAAGCTAAAGTTGATTCAGTTATAACTATTCCATTTCTAAGAACTCTCACGCTACTATTTCTAGTAATTTTACCAGTCAATACATAAGATCCTGCTATTGTACCTACATTTGAAACTTTATATATTTGTCTTATTTCTACTCTTCCTAAAACAACTTCTTTATATACAGGATCGAGCATTCCAAGCATTGCTAATTTTATATCATCAAGAGCATCATAAATTATTCTATATGTTTTAATTTCTACTTTTTCTTTTTCTCCAACTATTGCAGCATTATTATCAGGTCTTACATTAAACCCTATAATTATTGCATTTGATGCAGCCGCAAGTACAACATCAGTTTCTGTTATAGCTCCAACTCCAGAATGTATAACTCTTACTTTAACATTATCAGTGGATAATTTTTCAAGTGATTGTCTTACAGCTTCTACAGATCCCTGAACGTCTGCTTTAACAATTACGCCAAGTTCTTTAACAGATCCTTCTTGTATTTGGTTATATAAGTTTTCCATAGAAACTCTATTACTAGCTTGAAAATGTTCTTCCCTTAAATTTGTTTTTCTAGCCTCAGCCATGTTTCTTGCAGTTTTCTCATCTTTAATTACATTAAATCTATCTCCAGCTGATGGTACATCAGATAATCCAAGTATTTCTACTGGTATAGATGGGCCTGCTGTCTTTATTTTTTTACCCTTATCATCAAACATTGCTCTTATTCTTCCGTAAGTTGATCCAACTATTATAGAATCACCAGTGTGAAGTGTACCATTTTGTACAAGTAATGTAGCAAGTGGTCCGCGACCTTTATCAAGTTTTCCTTCTATTACAGTTCCTTTTGCGTGTCTTTTAGTATTTGCCTTAAGTTCTAACATTTCTGCAGTAATTAGTATCATTTCAAGTAAAGTATCAATACCTTCTTTAGTATGCGCTGATACTGGAACACAAATTGTGTCTCCACCCCAATCTTCTGCTACAAGTCCATGTTCTGTTAGTTCTTGTTTAACTTTATCTATATTAGCTCCTGGTCTATCTATCTTGTTTATAGCTACTATCATTGGAACACCTGCAGCCTTACAGTGATTTATAGCTTCTTCAGTTTGTGGCATAATACCATCATCAGCCGCAACTACTAAAATAACTATATCTGTTATTTGAGCACCACGCGCCCTCATTGCTGTAAAAGCTTCATGACCAGGTGTGTCTAAAAATGTTATTTTTTCTCCATTAATATTAACAGTATATGCACCTATATGTTGTGTTATTCCGCCAGCTTCTGTTTCTGTAACCTTAGATTTTCTAATACAATCAAGTAATGATGTCTTACCGTGATCAACATGACCCATAACTGTAACAACTGCTGGTTTTTTATCAGTACCTAATTCAGCGTCATTTTCCTCAATATCTTCATCATCAGCAATTTTTCCTTCTTCAAGGTCTTTTAGTACAGCAAGTGCACCATATTTTTCTATTACTTTTTCAGCTGTTGCAAAATCTATTTCTTGATTCATTCCAGCCATAACACCTATGAAAATAAGTTGTTTTATTACTTCAACATAAGGTCTTTTTAATGTATCAGCCAAATCTTTAACTGTAATAGTACTTTCGATTACTACAACTTCGTCATCGATTGGTTCAACAGCATTGTTGCCACTTCCTAATTCATCACGACCTTTTCTGCCTCTTTTTCTTATGACAACTTTATTAGCATCTTCATTAGCTAAGTTTTCATAGTGTTCTACTGTTTCATTTTTATTATCCTTAAGTCCTGAATTTTCGTCACTATAAAGTTCCTTAATTAATTCAGCATCCTCTTCCTCAATCACACTCATATGATTTTTGGCCTTTATACTAAACTCTTCGAATAGTACATTAATTAATTCTTTACTTGACACTTCTAATTCTTTAGCTAATTCATATATTCTGACTTTTGCCAAATCATTCACCCCCGAAATTTAATTTATTCAATGTTTTCATTCCATAAGCTTAATAGCTTATTCGTCATTTTTTTATCGTTTACGCATAAAACATTAATTTCTGGTCTACCTAAACATTTACCTAAAGTTTCATTTGAAACACCTTCAATAAGTGGTATAACATTTTTAATAGATAATCTTTTAAACTTATCTTTAGTATTTACAGCGCTTTCCTCAGATAAAATTATAAGGGTTCCTCTACCATGTGATAGTGCATCTTCACACTGATTGTAACCTTCAATAAGTTTACCTGCTTTTTTAGTTAAACCCAAAAATTGAAAAAATTTATTATTCATGATTTATCTCATCCTTTAGCTTTGCATAAATTTCTTCGCTTATTTTGCCACCTAAATTTCGCTCTAACCTTTTTGTCTTATAAGATTTTTCAAAACATTCTATGTTCATGCAAACATATGCACCTCTACCTGGTTTTTTCCCTATTAAATCTATAGAGATTTCGCCTTCTTTACTATGGACTATGCGCAGTAGTTCTTTCTTAGGTTTCATTTCCATACACCCTGTACACATGCGCTGAGGTATTTTTTTAACTTTCATAAAACTATCACCTACTCCTGTGTAATGGTTTCAATTACTTGCTCTTGCGTTGATTGATCTTTAACTACTTGATTATCAATTACTTCACTTTCATCTGCTTCACTTTTAACTACTTCATTTACATCTATTTCATTTATATCCATGTTGTATTGAGCTTGTGTTCTACTTTTTATATCTATTTTCCAACCAGTTAATCTTGCTGCTAATCTAACATTTTGGCCTTCTTTTCCAATAGCTAAAGATAATTGATTATCTTCCACTATGACCTTTGCAGATTTAGAAACTTCCTCAACTACTACATTTAATACCTTTGCAGGACTTAAAGCATTTGAAATATATTCTTCAGCTTTCTTGCTCCATTTAATAATGTCAATTTTCTCATTTCTTAATTCATTAACTATGCTTTGAACGCGAACACCCTTAGGTCCTACGCAAGCTCCCATAGCATCAACATTTTCATCATTTGAGTATACTGCAATTTTAGTTCTTGAGCCAGCTTCTCTCGAAATACTCTTAATCTCGACAACTCCGCCAAAGACTTCTGGTACTTCTAATTCAAATAATCTTTTTACAAGACCTGGATGAGTTCTTGACACTCCAACTTGAGCACCTTTAGTAGTGTTTTTAACTTCAACAATGTACAATTTTAATTTTTCATTAAAATTATATTCTTCACCTGGCATTTGTTCATTAGCTCCGAGTACAGCCTCAATTTTACCTAAATCTATGAATACATTGCCTCTGTCTTTTCTTATAACACTTCCTGTAATAATATCAAACTCTTTGGTTATAAATTCATTGTATATTATATTTCTTTCTGCCTCTTTAATTCTTTGAATAACTACTTGCTTTGCAGCTTGCGCAGCTATTCTTCCAAATTTTCTTGGAGTAACTTCAATATCAACAATATCATCTATTTGATATTTATGGCTGTACTCTTTAGCTTCTTCTAAGGATATTTCACTAGCTTCCTCAACAACTTCTTCTACAACTGTCTTTTGACCATAGACATGTATTTCTCCTGTTTCTCTGTTCATTGTTACCTTTACATCTTGACTATTATTTGATAGTGTAGCAAAATTTTTCTTATATGCTGCAACTAACGCATCTTCTATAGTTTCAAAAAGTAAATCCTCACTAATTCCCTTTTGGTCTACAATTTCTCTCAATGCTTCAATAAATTCTTGATTCATTTTAACAACTTCCTCCTTACAGCACTGGTTTTAAACTTACGATGGAAATATTTTCTTTTGGAATAATTATATTATTCCCATCATATTGAATTTCTATTTGTGCATCAGAAAATCCTACTAAATCGCCCTCAAGTTTTTTAGTTCCCTCATATAGGCTCTTTAAATTAACTAGTACATTCTGACCTATGTATTTTTTTAGATGATTATCATCATATAAAATCCTCTCAATTCCTGGTGAGGATACTTCTAAACAGTAACTATCTGTTATTGGATCTTCAACGTCTAATATTTCACTTATGCCTCTGCTAGTCTTTTCGCAGTCTTCCAAAGATATTCCACTTGAACTATCTATATAAATTCTCAAATAATTTTCTCCAGCTTCTTTTACATACTCCAAATGATATAATTCACAATTGTTTTTTTCAACTATTGGCAAAGCGATTTTTCTAAGCTTTTGCAACAAGGTATCATTTCTCATTCTAACACCCTCCTTTTATTAGTATTTTATACTATTATTAACATAATTAATCATAATATTATAATTAAAACGCAACCATGAGTTGCGTTTCAATAAATAGAGAGTAGGCGGGCCTACTCTCTTGCAATAAAATAACTAGTGATAACTAATATCTATTATTCTATCATATAAAATCCGCTATTTCAAGGGTTAATTGCATTTCCCTAAAAAAACGACAGCTGATTTGTATCAGGAAGATCCTTCAAACACCCATGATTATCTAATGCTTCGATAACTGTTTTAGACACTTTGCAGCGAGTTCTCAAATCTTCTTTTGATATGAACTCTCCATGCACTCTTTCTAGCACTATACTTTTAGCAGCATTTTCACCTACCCCTTCAAGTGCATTTAAAGGAGGTCTTAGTGAATCTTCTTCAATTGTAAATTTAACTGCCTCTGACTTATAAAGATCAACATTTAATAATTTAATTCCTCTTTTATACATTTCAAAAGATAACTCAAGAGCAGTTAGAAGTCCTTTTTCTTTCACTCCTATATCCTTACCTAAATCTTCGAGTTCATCCATTTTAACTCTTATAGCACTGTCACCCTTTACTATCAAGTTTGCATCAAAATCATCTGCTCTTATAGTAAAAAATGTAGCATAATATTCTTTTGGGTAATAAACCTTATAATATGCTATTCTAATGGCCATCATTACATATGCTACTGCATGACCCTTAGGGAACATATACTTTATTTTTTTACATGATCCTATATACCAATCCGGAACGTCATGCTCTTTCATTATTTTCTCATGTTCTTCTGAAAGTCCCTTACCTTTTCGTACTTTCTCCATAATAGTAAAAGCAGTCTTAGGCTCAAGATCTTTATGCAATAAATAAACCATTATATCATCTCTTGTAGAAATACAATCTTTAAGCGTTGTAAATCCTTCTTTAATATAATATTGTGCATTATTAATCCATACGTCAGTACCGTGAGATAATCCTGAAATCCTTACTAAATCTGAAAAAGATTTTGGTTGTGTATCTAAAAGCATTTGTCTAACGAATTTTGTACCAAATTCTGGTACTCCATAACTTCCCACTTCACAACCCAATTCCTGAGCTGTAAGTCCAAGTGCCTTAGGCGAAGTAAATAAGCTTATAACATTATCATCAGATAATGGGATAGTTAAAGGGTCAAGTCCCGTTAAATCTTGAAGCATTTTAAGCATTGTAGGATCATCATGACCAAGAATATCAAGTTTAAGTAACCTACCACTTATAGAATGGTAATCAAAATGTGTTGTAATAATATCTGATGTTGGGTCATCCGCCGGATGTTGCACAGGGCAAAAATTATATATCTCATTGTCACTTGGAACAACCATTATTCCACCTGGATGTTGTCCTGAGGTTCTCTTAACGCCAGTACATCCTTGTACAAGCCTCTCAATTTCAGCTTGAGGTACCATAACATCTTTTTCATTTAAATATTTTTTCACATAACCATAAGCAGTTTTATCAGCAATGGTTCCAATAGTTCCAGCCTTAAAAGTATGTCCTTTTCCAAACAGCACCTCTGTATATCTATGTATGTCTGCTTGATTATCCCCTGAAAAATTCAAATCTATATCCGGTTCTTTATCTCCTTCAAATCCTAAGAATGTTTCAAATGGAATATCAAAACCATCTTTTTTATATAATGTTCCACAATCAGGACATTCTTTATCAGGTAAATCGGCACCTGAACCAATAGATCCATCTAAAATAAATTCACTCTTTTTGCAATTAGGACATATATAGTGTGGTGGCAACCCATTTACTTCTGTTATATTAGACATATTAGCTGCAAAAGAAGATCCAACCGAACCTCTCGAACCTACCAAATAACCATCTGCAAGTGATTTTGCTACTAATTTTTCAGCTATCAAATAAAGCACAGCATATCCATTTCCAATAATAGAATTTAATTCTTTCTCCAATCTTTTTTCAACTATCTCAGGCAATGGATCGCCATATATTGAATGAACTTTATCTGATGTCATCTTTCTGATATCCTCTTCTGCACCAGGTATTTTAGGTGTAAAAGTTCCATCTGGTATTGGTTTTACAAATTCTATCATTTCAGCAATTTTATTTGGATTATAAATTACAACTTCTTTACATTTTTTTTCTCCTAAATATGAAAATTCACTTAGCATCTCATTTGTAGTTTTAAAATATAATGGTGGTTGATCATCCGCATCTGAAAACCCTTTACCTGCCATCAATATTTTTCTAAAAACTGCATCTAAAGGTTCTAAAAAATGTACATCTCCTGTAGCAACTACTGGCATATTATTTTTATCACCAATAGTGCATATCCTCCTATTAATATCCATTAATTCACTTTCATCTTTTACTATTCCTTTTTTAATCATAAATTTATTATTTAGTAAAGGTTGTATTTCTAAATAATCATAGAATTTTACTATTTTATTAATATCTTCTTCAGATTTTCCTTGAAGCACTTCTTTATATACTTGTCCAGCTTCACACGCCGATCCAACTATAAGGCCTTCTCTGTACTTTTCAATTAAAGTTTTAGGAAGCCTTGGCCTTCTATGAAAATATTCTAAATTTGAAAATGAAATAAGCTTATAAAGGTTCTTTAGTCCTATTTGATTCTTTACCAAAATGATAACATGATAAGTGTTCGCCTTTTTCACATTAAAGTCAGCTAGAAATTCTTTATTTAAAGTATCTAAATCTAAAATGTTTTTTTCGCGAAGTAGCCCAAAACAATGTAATAGTATGTCTGCGGTAGCTTTAGCATCATCTACAGCTCTATGATGATTTTCTAGGGTTATACCCAAATATTTGGCTACTGTATTTAACTTAAACGTTTTAAGGTCTTTAAGTAAATATTTAGCTA
This sequence comes from Clostridium estertheticum subsp. estertheticum, assembly GCF_001877035.1. Lineage (NCBI taxonomy): Bacteria > Bacillati > Bacillota > Clostridia > Eubacteriales > Clostridiaceae > Clostridium > Clostridium estertheticum. Next base: position 2,876,000 of record NZ_CP015756.1, read on the forward strand.
AAGGAATTGTATCCATAATTGCATTCTCAAACTTCAAGCCTAATCTCTGTGAATTTTTTTTAATAAAAGATGCATCGAAGTCAGAATTATGTGCTACGAGCACACTATCTTTTGTAAACTCTAAAAACTTAGGAAGTACATCTTCTATAGATGCTGCATCTGAAACATTATCATTTGTAATTCCAGTTAGTTCTATAATCTTATAAGGTATGTCTATTCCCGGATTTACAAACTCACTAAATCTATCTACTATTTTTCCATTTTCTATCTTCAATGCACCAATTTCTATAATTTTATCATTTTCACTAGATAACCCTGTTGTTTCTAGGTCAAAAACCACAAAACGATCATCTAAAGTTTCACCTTTATTATTAATAACAATTGGGACTCCATCGTCTACTAAGTAACCCTCAACACCATAGATAACCTTAATCTTATTCTTTTTAGCTGCATCCATAGCTTCCGGAAATGCTTGAACCACGCCATGATCAGTTATTGCTACTGCGCTATGACCCCACTTAGCTGCTCTTTCAACAAGTTTCGATGCAGGACTAATACCATCCATAGCACTCATTTGAGTATGAAGATGAAGTTCAACCCTTTTCTCCTGAGCAGTATCCATTCTTTCTATTTTCTTAAGTTTAATTATATCTCTAGCCATAACTACAACTTCTCTTGCATAAGTATCATAACTTGCTTCTCCACGTATCTTGCAATAGAGTCCAACTTTGATTTCTTCCATCATCTTTTCTACTTCTTTAGGTTTTGGAAAACATTTCACTGTAATTGAACTAGAATAATCCGTAATATAAAATGTTATAATTATTCTTCCCGTTTTTGTCTCAATTATATTCACCTTAAAAATATCACCACAAGCACAAATTATTCCTGAAGTCTCACTTATATCTTTTATTTCCATACTTTCATCATTAATGTTTCTTCCCATAATAGTATTTTTATCAGCAACTTCACCCTTTTTGTAACCCGGTCTACTAAACTTATTAGCTTTGTAGCCATTGCTATTATCGTTACTTTGCCCACCACTACGAGGCTTGTCTGTCTTCTCTATATTCATATTTTTAACTATTTCATTAATTATAGTTTCATTTTCTTTTTCTTTTTTCATAAAAGAATCTTCTTTAGAAAGTTCACTGTTATGTTCTAGTTTAACTACTGAATTAACTCCAAACATATCATTTATAGTATTTTTCATAAGAAGTTCTATATTTTTATCTCTTAGAATTTTGCACATAAAATCATTACCACACTGGATTTTAAGTATACCATTCTCAATTATTCTAGTTGACTTAAGTAAACTATCCTTACTTGATGGCTCTGAGATAGATATTACATTAACTACATCGAGCCAAAACTTATCTTTTACATCTTCTATAGTTGCATTTGATACATCATGGTAGCAAATCAACTGTATATCATTAAAACTACATAATCGTTTTGATATAATCTCCTTAATTAGTAGTTTTTTGTTATCATCTGTATCCTCAAAAGATTTAATAATTACCCTTAATTTATTGCTTTTCTTAAGGTACTGAACCCTTAATACCTTAATATTATCTACTAATGTTTCTTCATTTAAATCAAGATCATTTTTCAACATTTGAGCTAGACTTGCGTTCATTGATATTCCTCCTGAGAAGACATGTTATAGGTTATTTACTTCACGAATAAGTTCTTCTACTAAATCTTCTTCCTTAACAGTTTTAATTATTTCACCTTTTTTAAATATAAGACCAACGCCATCTCCGCCAGCGATTCCAATATCAGCCTCTCTTGCTTCACCTGGACCATTAACTATACATCCCATCACTGCAATCTTTATATTTTTATTACAAAATTCCAATCTTTTTTCTACTTCATTTGCTATCTTTATAAGATTTATTTGCGTTCTACCACATGTTGGGCATGATATAAATTTAATTCCATCATCTATATAACCTAATGATTTTAGGATTTCTATTCCAACTTTAACCTCATCTACTACATTCCCAGTTAGAGATACCCTTATAGTATCACCTATACCTAAAGCTAGTAATGCTCCAATTCCTACACTTGATTTTATTGTTCCTCTCCATGTAGTTCCAGCCTCAGTAACCCCAAGGTGAAGTGGATAATCTACCTTGGCTGATAATAGTTTATAACAATCAATCATCATTACAACATCTGATGATTTTATAGAAATAACTATATCGTAAAAATTTAAACTTTCAAGTATTTCGACATGTTTTAGCGCACTTTCAACTAAAGCCTGTGCGCATACATGTCCATACTTTTTAAGAATATTTTTTTCTAGCGATCCTGAATTTACACCAATTCTAATGGGAATCCCCTTCGCTTTGGCTGCATCTGCAACTAATTTTATTCTATCAATATTTCCAATATTACCTGGATTAATTCTTAGTTTAGATACTCCATTCTCAATAACCTTTAAAGCCAACCTATAATCAAAATGGATATCTGCAACTAGAGGTATATGAATTCCTTTCATTATATCTTTTATTGCCTCAGCAGCTACCATATCCGGCACTGCACAGCGTACAATATCGCAACCTACTTCTTCAAGCTCAAGTATTTGTTTTATTGTAGCCTCTACATCTCGTGTATCAGTATTTGTCATTGACTGCACTGCAATCTTTGAATCTCCACCTATATATAAATTACCAATTTTAATTTTTTTTGTTTTTCTAGCTTCCATAATCTTCATCTCCTAGAATTTCATCGGACTAACTATGTCCTTAATAACTATAAACACCATAAACGCCATTAAAAACATAAACCCAATATAATTTATAGTTCCTACCTTACTATCATCTAATTTCTTACCTGATATTATTTCAAATAATAACATAAAAATCCATCCTCCATCTAGCGCCGGGAAAGGTATTATATTAAATATTCCTAGTTGTACACTTAACATTGCTGTTAACATCATTAAATTTACTATTCCAGTTTGCGCAGCCATTGTTGAAATTCTAATTATACTTATTGGTCCTCCTACATCATTAACAGAAACTTTCCCATGAAATAAACTCCCAAAAAATTTGAAAATTAGTTTTGATGTGCTAATAGTTTGAGTAAATCCATAACTTACAGATTCGCCAAAGTTGATTTTTTCTTGTGTACCACCTATTCCTACCATAAATCTTTTTTCTTGTACATTTTTAATGGGCTTCAATGAAAATGTTTTGACCTTTGAATTTCTCACTATTTCAATACTTATATTTTCCCCTTTAGAAACACCAACTTCATTTATAAATTGCTCCCATTTGTCTATACCAACTTTATTAACTTTAGTAATCTTGTCTCCGACCTGCATACCAGCCTTCATAGCCGCACCATTAGGGACTATATCCCCTATTACTGGAACTATTTTCCCTATCGTAGCACCTACAATAGCAAATAAAACCACTGCCAAAACTATATTCATAATCGCCCCTGCAGAAACTATGCTTAATCTTTGAACTGGCGTTTTATTAGTGAAAGATCTAGGATCATCACTACTTTCCTCTTCACCTTCCATCTTAACATAACCACCAACGGGAAAAGCTTTGATCAAATATTCTGTCTCTTTCCCTTTTATTCCAAAAAGTTTCGGACCCATGCCTAAGGAAAATTCACTTACCTTTACCCCATTTAACTTACACATCATAAAATGACCTAATTCATGTATTATTACTAAAAGACTAAATGCTAGAATAGCCATAATGAAATATGGTATGTTCGCTATAATACTATGCATAATAATTTTCCTCCCTATTCTTTATCATAATTGTTTTTTACATATTCCCTAACCTTTAAATCAACGTCTAAAATTTCTTCTAAATTCGGTTTAATATTGTGATCAAATTTATCCATGCATTTTTCTATAATATCTTCTATTTGGAGATATTTAATTTTATAATCTAAGAAGAGTGCAACAGCTACCTCATTTGCAGCATTCATTATAGCAGGCATATTACCGCCCATTTTACCTGCTTTTAATGCTAATTTAAGGCATTTAAATGTATCACTATCAGGTTTTTCAAAAGTTAAACTGCTCATATTATAAAAATCCAATTTATCAATTACAGCTATGTTTCTCTTTGGATAGTTTATGGCATATTGAATAGGAAGCCTCATGTCAGTAGAACTCATTTGTGCTATTATACTACCATCTATATACTCGACCATAGAATGTATAACACTTTGTGGATGAACTACCACTTGTATGTTTTCGTAATCTACTCCAAATAACCAGTGTGCTTCAATAACCTCGAGTCCCTTATTCATAAGCGTTGACGAATCAACTGATATTTTTTTACCCATGTTCCATTTTGGATGTTTAATAGCATCTTCAGGCCTTATCCCTATTAATTCTTGTCTACTTTTACCTCTGAATGGACCACCAGATGCAGTTATTATTATCTTATTAACATTTTCTAACTTATTCCCTTGCAAACATTGAAAAATAGCACCATGTTCTGAATCAACTGGCAAAATATTTACATTGTTTTTTTTAGCAGCTTCCATAACTAGTTCTCCCGCGGCAACTAGTGTTTCCTTATTAGCTAAAGCAATATCCTTTCCGGAATTTATAGCTTTTATAGTAGGAACAAGTCCTATCATTCCTACAACCGATGTCACTACAAGATCAACTTCAGGTAAAGTACTTATGTAATTTAAGCCATCTAATCCATGCAATATTTCCGTTGGATATTTTTTTAAGGCGCAATGTTTTTTAAGTTTTAGTGAAGCTTCCTCATCCATCATGGCAACATATTTAGGTTTAAATTCCTCTATAATAGGTATAATTTTCTCATAATTAGTATTTGCAGAAATTCCTATAATAATAAAGTTTTTAATATCCGATCGAATAACATCTAAAGTTTGAGTTCCAATTGATCCCGTAACTCCTAAAATAGTAAGTTTTTTCATTTAATCTCCCCATTCCTATAATGTTACAATTTATAATTATTATGTCATCAAAAATAAAAATACTAGAGCTATGCCAATGTATGTAATTATGTCCCAAACAACAAATAGAATATCATGTTAATATCTTCAATTTATTTCTATTTTTTTGCATATTCGTAGTGTTAAATATAACATAGTTAGCTACTAAAATAAAGTATTTAATACAATATACAATTTGTAACATTCTTTTCAGCAAGCTATTTTTTGTAATATTATATTCATTATTAAGTTCAGATATTAGTATAAAATATAACACCGTTATTTTTTTAATGCTTTATGTAATAATAAAATCATATAAGGTCATCAATGCCAATTCACTCTGAATTTTTTTGCACCCTGCCCAATATATGATTTTCTTAAGCAATAAACTATATAAATTTATATCTTTATTATAAATGTAATATAATAAAATACTACCACAGACACAAATAAAATACTATCAAAACGGTCTAAAATTCCACCATGCCCCGGTATAAGATTACTGTAATCCTTAGCACCTACATATCTCTTTATCGATGATGCAATTAAATCTCCAAACTGTCCAAAACCGCCACACAAAACACCAATTATAGCATAATGATATAGTTCTATATGCACGCCATATTTTGAAATAACGTATCCATAGATCATACATCCTATAGTACTCCCAAGTAGGCCACCTATCGACCCCTCTATTGTTTTATTTGGACTAACTTTAGGACAAAGCTTATGTTTGCCTCCTTTGCCTAAAATCCTTCCAGAATAATAAGCTAAGGTATCGCATCCCCATGAACAAATGAATATAATCCATACTAAATATTGACCATAAGTTTTATTGTCTATAAACACTATAAAACTAAAAAATACTGCTACATACAAAAATCCGAATAAGGTAAGCGCAACATCTACAAAATTGTAACTTGTATAAACCACAGGAATACATAATAGCAAGAAAATTGTTGCAATTAAAATATATATATTAAAACTTTGTGAAAAATCCTTGTTCATATTTAAGTAATATACTATGCATAACACATATCCTATAAGTGCAATTGGCTTATAATGTTTTTTTCTAGAAACTTTATAGAACTCATACATACCAAAAAGTGAAATTACCATTACAATATATTTTAAATACACCCCACCTAAAAATAAAAATATTATGAATGGAGCTAAAACAAGAGCCCCTATATACCTATTATTCATGATTTTCTCCCCTATTTAACCTTTCCAAATCTTCTATCTCTTTTTTGATAATCCATTATTGCACTTTGTAACTGCTTCTCATGAAAATCTGGCCAATTAATGTCCGAAAACCAAAGTTCTGAGTATGCACCCTGCCAAAGCAAAAAATTACTTAATCTTAATTCACCACTTGGCCTTATTATTAGATCCGGGTCTGGCATTTTACTTGTATACATGTATTTTGAAATTAATTCTTCATTTATTTGATCCTTAGATATTTTTTTATTAATTAAATCTGATGAAATCTCTTTTACAGCATCTACTATTTCACTTCTTCCTCCATAATTTAAAGCAAGATTTAAAATCAATCCTTTATTATTCTTAGTTTTTTCATATGCATTATTTAATTCTTCCCTACATATCAAAGGCAATTTCGAAATATTACCAATAGAATTAACAACAACATCATTAACGTTTAATTCTTCGACTTCTTTTTTTAAATACTCCACTAACAACTTCATTAAAGAATCAACTTCTTTTATAGGTCTATTCCAATTCTCAGTTGAAAATGCATATAATGTTAAATATTTAACCCCTAACCTGTCACATTCTTTTACAATTTTCCTAATTGCCTCAACACCGGCCTTATGTCCAAGTGCTCTAGGCAAGTTACGCTCTTTTGCCCATCTACCATTTCCATCCATTATAATTGCAATATGCTTAGGAATTTTACTCATATCTAAGCTTGGTTCATTACTCATAACTTTATTCTTTTTTAAAAAAGCGAATAATTTTTTCAATAAAATTTCTCCTTTTACTAGTTATAGTGTAATTTTAAATAGAACCTGCATAAATGCAGGTTCTATTTAAAACTAAGGACTAAACTGACATTATTTGTTTTTCTTTAGTATCAATTATTTTATCTACTTCTTTAATAAATTTATCTGTTTCCTTTTGAATGATATCTTCTGTTTTTTTAACTTCATCTTCAGAAATTTCGCTATTTTTTTTAAGTGTTTTGATTTTATCATTAGCATCTCGCCTTATAGACCTTATAGCTACTTTGCCTTCTTCTCCGGTTTTCTTAATATTCTTCATTAAATTTTTTCTTGTTTCTTCCGTAAGTTCCGGAATAATTAATCTCATTGATATTCCATCATTTGATGGATTTAATCCCAAATCAGATTTTAATATAGCTCTTTCTATTTCTTTCATAGAAGATTTATCCCATGGCTGAATTAATAATACTCTCGCCTCTGGTGCTGATATGTTTGCAATTTGGCTTAATGGCACTAGACTACCATAACATTCAACATTAATTCTATCCAGCATTGCAGAATTTGCTCTTCCTGCCTTCATACTTGATAACTCATGTTTCAAAACTGCAATCGTCTTTTTCATTTTTTCATCAGCAATACTAATAATTTCTTTAATCATAGAATTCCCTCCATTTTATATTGGTTATTTAGCAGAATCAGATACTAAAGTCCCAATTTTTTCACCTAAGACTGCTTTTTTTATGTTTTCTGGTTTATCAAGTCCAAAAACTAATATAGGTATATTGTTGTCCATACATAATGATGTAGCCGTAGAATCCATAACTTGAAGTCCTTTTTCAAGGACATTAATATAACTAAGTTTATTGAATTTTTTTGCATCATCATATATGTGTGGATCTTTATCGTATACTCCATCAACCTTTTTAGCAAGGAGTATTACTTCAGCTTCTATTTCTGCTGCCCTAAGTGCTGCCGCTGTATCCGTTGAAAAGTATGGATTACCTGTTCCAGCCGCAAATATAACAACTCTTCCTTTTTCCAAATGCCTCATAGCTTTTCTTCTTATAAATGGTTCTGCTACTGCCTTCATCTCAATGGCAGTTTGTACTCTAGTATTTACGCCTATATTTTCCAAAGAATCTTGAAGTGCTAATGCATTAATACAAGTTGCCATCATTCCCATATAATCTGCAGTAGTCCTGTCCATACCATCTCCGCTTCTACCACGCCATATATTTCCAGCTCCGACAACTATTCCTATTTCAACACCTAACTTAACTAATTCTTTTATTTGAAGTGCTATAACATTTGTGAATTCAAAATCTATTCCAAATCCTGTATCACCAGCTAAAGCTTCTCCTGAAATTTTCAACATAATTCTTTTGTATTTAGCAACCTCCATAAACATTGTACCTCCTGATTTAAAGTATTACTTATTTTAAAAAAGAGAACACTTTGTGTTCCCTTTAATTTCTATTTACCTTGCACTTGTCTTTGTACTTCTTCAGCAAAATTTTCTTCTTTCTTTTCTATACCTTCTCCTCTTTCAAATCTTTCAAATCTTGTTACCTTTATCTCAGCACCAAGTTTTTTCGATTCTTCTTTAAGATATTTAGTAATAGTATAGTCAGCGTTCTTAACCCAAACTTGTTCAAGTAAACAAACTTCTTTAAAATATTTATTAACTCTACCCATAACCATTTTCTCTATAATTTTTTCTGGTTTTCCTTCGTTTATTGCTTGAACCCTATATATTTCTTTTTCTTTTTCTAAAGTATCTTTATCAACACATGTATTATCTAAAAACAAAGGACTAGCGGCCGCAATTTGCATTGCAACATCTTTAGCAATCCTAATTAATACATCATCTTGCTTTTCGCATGAAAGTTCCACTAAGACTCCTATTCTTCCACCACCATGAATATAGCTTTGAACAACGCCATTTTCAATAGAAAATTTTTGAAATCTTCTTACAGACATATTTTCGCCTAATTTTGCTATTAAAGCTGTAACTGCATCATTAATAGTAATTGTTTCATCAGCCATACATTTTTCAGAAGTGAATTCCTCGATAGTTGTTGAATTAGTTTGTGCTGCTTGTTTCGCTGTGTTATTTGCTAAAGTAACAAAATCATTATTAACTGCAACAAAGTCTGTTTCACAGTTAACTTCGACTACTGCTCCAACTTTCATATCTTCTGAAATATATGTACACACTAATCCTTCTGCAGCTATTCTTCCAGATTTTTTTGCAGCTGCTGCCAAACCTTTTTCTCTTAGAAGTTCAATTGCTTTTTCCACATCACCATCTGTTTCACTTAGAGCTCTTTTACAATCCATCATTCCTGCTCCAGTTTTTTCTCTTAACTCTTTAACCATGCTTGCAGTAACCATTATTAATTCCTCCTATTCCTATCTAATTTAAAAGGTAAATGAAAGAATTAACTTCCACCTACCCCTCACTGTTATACTCATAATTATTCTATTAGATAAATCTAATTACTATTCTTCAGTTAATTGTTCGCCTTGTCTTCCTTCTATAATAGCATCAGCTAATCTTTCAGTTATCAATTTAACTGCTCTTATAGCATCATCATTACCTGGAATTACATAATCAACTTCATCTGGATCACAGTTTGTATCGACTATTGCAACTACAGGAATTCCAAGAATTTTAGCTTCAGAAATAGCATTTTTTTCTTTTCTTGGGTCTACAACAAATAGAGCTCCAATTTTATTTGCATCCATGCTTCTAATTCCGCCTAGATTCTTTTCTAGTTTTTCTCTTTCATTTAGAAGATGACTAACTTCTTTTTTAGGAAGAACTTCAAATATTCCGTCTTCTTCCATTTTATATAATGTTTCTAATCTTGCTATTCTTGTTTTGATTGTTTTAAAGTTAGTTAACATTCCACCTAACCATCTATTGTTTACAAAATGCATTCCTGCTCTTACAGATTCAAATTTAATAGCTTCTTGAGCTTGTTTTTTTGTACCTACAAATAGAACATCCTTACCTTCTTCAGATACTGATTTAATGAAATCATATGCCTCATCTATTTTTCTAACTGTTTTTTGTAAATCGATGATATATATTCCGTTTCTTTCTGTAAATATGTATGGAGCCATTTTTGGATTCCATCTTCTTGTTTGATGTCCAAAATGTACACCTGCTTCTAATAATTGTTTCATTGATATAACTGCCATTAATAATAACCTCCCTGGTTTTTACCTCCATTACCATCATCTTATTAAAGACCAAATATTGGCACCCTTCAATAATTAAGCAATGTGTGTATTTTCTCACTTTTGTAGTATAACATAAGGTAATAATGTATTCAATAAAAATATTTAATATAATTAAATCTTTTCTTGAATTATATTACTACTCTACCAATTAATATTCTCATTTCATACATATTTATACTTTATTAAGTTAATTTTTTTAAGGCAGAACAAAACTGTTCTGCCTTAGACTATTTTATTTTTTTTAGTTCATCCATTAATTTCTCATTTAATATTTTAATATGTGTACCTTTCATTCCAAGCGATCTTGATTCGATTACTCCTGCACTTTCAAATTTTCTTAACGCATTAACTATAACAGATCTAGTTATTCCAACTTTGTCTGCTATTCTAGACGCTACGAGTAATCCTTCACTGCCATCTAATTCATTAAATATATGTTGTACTGCTTCAAGTTCTGAATAAGATAACGTTCCAATAGCAAGTTGCACTACTGCTTTTTTTCTTGCTTCTTCTTCTATCAAATCATTTTTAGCCCTTAAAATTTCAAGACCAACTATCGTAGCACTATATTCAACTAAAACTAGATCATCTTCTGTAAACATCTTATCGAACCTTGAAAGTAAAAGAGTACCTAATCTTTCTCTATTACCATTTATTGGTACTATAGTGGTCATTTTATTTTCTACTCCACATTCCTTATCATCTTGGAATACGCAAATATTTTCATTTGTGAGGTTAGCTTTCGTTTCATTAATGTTCAGCAAGGTGTTATTGTAATCCTCTGGAAACCTCATATTTTTTATGATTTCATCCTTTACAACTTCACATTCAAACCCACTTGATAAATCATAACCCAATATTTTTCCTCTTCTACTAATAATATATACATTACATTGCAATACATCGCTCAATAAATTACATATATCATCAAAAACTACTGGTTCTGTTCCAGATTTTTGTAATATTTTATTCAACATTCTCGTTTTATCTAATAATGACACAATATTCCTCCTCGTTTTTGTTATAAAATATAATCTATATTATTTAAACAAATTCACAAAGTTAATTTACTTTAGAATAAGTACAATTCAAAATATTTTAAATTTTTAGAATCGTTTCGTTTATAATACTATCACAACATTCATGCTATATCAACAATATTAATATATATTTCGACATTTTATTTATCTAATATAAATTGACCTATAACTTATTATCCTAATTTTTCTTCTCTTCGCTATTTTCTTCCTCTTTATATTCCTTATGTTTACATTCTGCATTTGAACATTCCATATAATCACTTTTTGTTTTACTATATCGTTTAACCATATATGTCCCACACTCTGAACATTTTATATCAGTTGGTTCATGCCAACTTACAAAATCACATTTAGGATAGTTACTGCAGCCGAAAAATTTAGTTCCTTTTTTACTTCTTCTTTCTAAAATTGTTCCACCACATTTAGGACAAGGAACATCTAGTTCCTTAGTAATTGCTTTTGTATTTTTACACTCCGGATAACCGGGGCATGCTAAAAAATCACCAAATCTTCCATGTTTTATTACCATGAACTTTCCACATTTATCACATTCAACTTCTGTAACTTCATCTTCAATTGTAATTTTCGCTATCTCTTTCTCTGCAATTTCAATATCTCCTTTAAGTGGTGTAAAAAAGTTATTAACTATGTTTTGCCATTTTTCTTTCCCTTCTTCTACATAATCTAAATTATTTTCCATTTGTGCTGTAAATTCTATATCCACTATTTGTTTGAAGTATTCACTTAAGATATTATTTACAATATTCCCTATTTCCGTCACTTCTAACGCTTTATTATCTTTTTCCACATATTTTCTATTAAGAAGAGTAGAAATAATTGGTGCATAAGTACTAGGTCTCCCTATACCATTTTCCTCTAGTGTTTTTACAAGAGATGCCTCAGAAAATTTTGCAGGTGGCAATGTGAAATGCTGTTTACCTTCAGTTTTTTTACTATATAAAATATCTTCCTTATTAAGTTCTGGAAACTTTAGATTATTTTCTTCATCTTCTAAATCTTCACCATAAATTTTTCTGAATCCATCAAAAGCTACTTTAGATCCAGATGCTTTAAGACTATAATCTCCATTTACTATATCTATAGATACAGTATCAAGCAAACACGTTTCCATTTGACTTGCTACGAATCTATTCCAAATCAATGTATATAATTTGTATTGTGGAGCTTTAAGTGTTTTCTTTGCAATTTCCGGTGTTATTTCAATATTAGATGGTCTAATAGCTTCATGACCATCTTGTATATTTTTTTTACTTTTAAATATTCTTGGTGTGCTTGGATAGTATTTTTCACCATATTTGCTGCAAATAAAGTCTTTTGCACTTTGTTGAGCCTCATCTGCAATTCTTGTGGAGTCGGTCCTCATATATGTAATTAACCCTACTGTTCCATGTCCCTCTATTTCCATACCTTCATATAACTGTTGAGCAATAGACATAGTTCGTTTTGTTGCAAAGTTAAGTTTCCTATAACCATCTTGCTGAAGTGTACTCGTTATGAATGGTGGTAGTGGGTTCTTAATTTTAGATGATTTTTTTATTTTACTTACAACAAATTCTTTTTCACTAAGGTTATTAATAACCTTTTCACTTTCTTCCTTAGAATTTATTTCAAACTTTTCTCCACACTTTGAATTTAATTTAACACTTAATTTCTCAGGGTCACCTTCTTTATATAACTCACATTCTATAGTCCAATATTCTTTAGTTATAAATTTTTCTATTTCTTTTTGCCTATCACAAATTATTTTAAGGGTAACTGATTGAACCCTTCCCGCACTTAGTCCCCACTTAACCTTTCTCCAAAGTATAGGACTAATCTCATATCCAACTAGTCTATCAAGTATACGCCTTGCTTGTTGGGCATCAACAAGTGGTGCATTTATTACTCTTGGAGATTTTATAGCGTTTTTAACAGCCGTTTTTGTTATCTCATTAAATTCTATCCTGCACTTATCTTTTTCATCTATTTTTAATGCTTTTGCTAAATGCCACGCAATAGCTTCACCTTCTCTATCAGGATCTGTTGCCAAATAAATTTTATCGCTTTTTTTAGCTGCTTTTCTTAGTTTAGATAAAAGTTCACCTTTACCACGGATAGTTATATATTTAGGTTCATAATTGTTGTCGATATCAACACCCAATTGGCTTTTAGGTAAATCTCTAACATGTCCCATGGACGCTTCTACTACATAACTACTACCTAAATATTTCTTTATGGTTTTAGCTTTTGCAGGTGATTCAACTATAACAAGTTTTTGTCCCATCTTATCCCCTCCATCAATGTATTCTAATATAGTTAGCTTATATTTACTTATATTTTGTCATTTACTCTTACATAATAGTTTCCTGCTAGACATAATACTTCATTTTTAATCTGCATTTCAAATAATACCTCATATAATTGTTTTATGTCAATGCTAGTTATTCTAATAATGTCATTAATATGTAATGGACTATCGCTTATAATGCTATATATTTTTTCACTAAGCTTACTATTTAAAGACCTTACAGTGGTGTTTTTTTCAGTTTTAATATCTATTCCAAGTATTTCAAATATATCATTACTAGATGTAAGCGGGAATGCTCCATCTTTAATCAACTTATTTGTTCCTTTACTTTCGAATGAAAATATAGATCCCGGCACAGCCATGACATCCTTACCTTGCTCAAGTGCCAAATTTGCAGTAATTAAAGAACCACTTTTCTCGCCAGCTTCTATTACAATAATAATGTCCCCAAGAGCACTTATAATTCTATTCCTTTGAGGAAAATTATAAGCATATGGTGGCGTTCCTGGTAAAAATTCCGAAATAACAGCACCCTTTTGGACTATTTCATTAAATATTCTATAATTTTCTTTAGGATATATTACGTCAAGTCCTGACCCTAAAACTGCACAAGTGTATCCCTCATTCGTAAGACAACTCTCGTGAGCAAACGTGTCAATGCCCTTAGCCATGCCACTGATAATATTAACTTTACTTGCGCATAAATCTGAACATATAATTTTAGTAACATCCTTTCCGTAATTTGAATACTTTCTAGATCCCACTACAGAAATGTTATACCCTTCATTTAATGGCATTATATTGCCTTTGTAAAACAATGTATATGGCGCATCATCATAATTTTTTAGTTTTTGAGGATACCCATCCTCGTAGTATTGTATGGATTTTATTTCATTAGTTTCTAAATTCCTTCGTACATTATCAATTTCTTTATCACTCCAAGCGTGCGTTAGAACATTAATTAAAGTATTATTAAAATATTCTGTTTTTTTATTACGTACACCATAATACCATATTTGCTGTGTATTATGGAAATCATTTATCAATTTCAGTTTTATTTTTGGGGATAATTTAACTAATGAGAACCATATATCGTAGTCATTCATCCTTTTGCTATACCTCCTGTATATATTTTTCAAAGTAACTTATATTAATAATTAAACTAATTAAACTATTTGCTCATCAATAAATTTTCTATATTGCACTGCCTCAATAATATGTTTATCTAAGATATTTTCACTTCCATCTAGATCTGCTATAGTTCTAGATACTTTAATTATTCTTGAATAAGCCCTTGTACTTAAAGCAAATTTACTGTACATTAATTCAAGAATTTTACTTGCTTTTTTATCTATATGGCAATATTTTTTAATTAACTTTCCGTTCATCTCTGCGTTGCAGTGAATTTCTTCTGCACTAAACCGTTTCTCTTGAATATTTCTTGCCTCCATTACTCTTTTTTTAATAATACTAGATTTTTCACTGTTTTTTTTACTAATTATTTTATTATAAGGTAAAAAATTAACTGCCGTAAATATATCAATTCTATCTAGTAGTGGGCCACTAAGCTTACTCAAATACCTTCTTCTTTCATATTCACTACAACTACATTGCCGCACGTAAGATCCATAGTATCCGCAAGGACATGGATTTAATGCACTTACAAACATAAAATTAGATGGGTATTCTATGGTCCCATTAACTCTTGAAATAGTGATTTTTCTCTCTTCTAAAGGTTGCCTTAACACTTCTAAGACATTTTTTTTAAATTCTAATATTTCATCTAGAAATAATACCCCCGTATGAGCTAAAGAAATTTCTCCAGGTATTATTTTATTTCCACCACCAACTAAAGCAATCCGTGATATAGTATGATGAGGACTTCTAAATGGCCTTTGCAAAACAATTCCCTCATTATTGCCAAGCTTTCCAGAAACACTATATATTTTTGTAACCTCAAGTGACTCCTCTTGACTTAAATACGGTAGTATGCTAGGAATTCTTTTAGCCATCATTGATTTACCAGAGCCCGGCGGCCCATACATAATTAGATTATGTCCCCCAGCAGCCGCTACTTCAATAGCACGTTTTGAACTTTCTTGTCCCATAACATCCGCGTAATCTAACTCTTCATTAATTAATATTTCTATATCTTTACCTCTTTCATAAGGCATTAAATCTTTATAATTTAGAAAGTCTACTACTTGTTTTAAATCATCTAAAGGAAATATCTTTGCAGATTTAACAAGGCTACATTCTCTTGCGTTGTATGTCGGAACTATAAACTTTTCAATTTTATTTTCAATTCCTTCCATAACCACAGGTAATGCTCCACGAACTTTTTTTAATTTACCTGATAATGATAATTCTCCAATAAAAAGATAATCATTAATATCATTAACATTTATTTGTTTAGTTGCAAGAAGAATGCCTATCGCTATTGGTAAATCAAATAACGATCCCTCTTTTTTTAAATCAGCTGGTGCTAAATTTATAGTTATTCTATTTACCGGGAAATCAAATCCTGAATTCAGTATTGCAGAACGTACTCGTTCTCTTGATTCTTTAACAGATATATCTGCAAGTCCGACGATATTTAAGGCCGGTAGTCCCCTAGTTATATCAATTTCAACGGTAACTATAACGCCTTTAATTCCTGTAAATGCTGCTGACATAATTTGTATTGCCATGTTATCACCCTTACCTTTTCATTTCATAGTTCATATTACATAATTATTGACATAATTATCAACAAAATAACCTTACATGAAATTAAAAAAAATTAAACGGCTAAAATCCAATTAAATTTAGGACTTTAGCCGTTTAAGTCAATTTTATTATTTTCCCTGTCTACTTGGCAGGTAAAAGTGCAGATCGCCCTGGGTGCAATATCTTTATTTTTACAAGTTTTTATTTTTGCACAAAATATATGGCCCTAACAGGCATCTGAATCATCTATAGAAACAATATTGTTATTTTGTGTTGTGATTGTCTTCTCTTCCCCAATTGGCTCTAATACTTCTTCTATTTCTACTTCGTAAACTTTATCATTTAGCGTTATCATATATTTTTTCATATTATTAACACCTTCCTAACTAAATTATACTCATCATTTTATTCTTTTGATTTTTGATATCCTAAACTCCGCACTTGGATTATCGCGCGCTGCCATAGCCGATGCTACAAGTGCTACTACTATTCTCTCTTCTTCATCTATTTCATTTATTTCTTCTATTTTACAATTTGTTATTATTTCCTTATAACTATCACAAGTACCACTGTTTATATTGTCATTTAACCTGTCCTCAAAGAATTTTTTTGAACTTCGTGGAAATAAAGCATATGATAATACATCTTCATAAGTAATGGCCAAATCTCCAATTTCATTTTTATATTTGTCCATCTCTGGCTCTAGTAAGTCTGCTGGTCTTTGAGTTATAATTTTCATATCTCCTATGATTTTTGTCTTTATTTCATCTTTTATAGGTGTTGACGGACTTCCATAAAGTCCTTTAACATAATCTTTTAATTCTTTTGGAATTATTTTATATCGTACGCCAGATAGTATATTAAATATTGCTTGAGTTCCTACCATTTGAATAAGAGGCGTAATTAAAGGTGGAAATCCTAAATCTTTTCTCACTCTAGGTATCTCTGTAAGGACTTCTTTATATCTAGCTTCAACCCCCTGCTCCTTAAGCTCTAATAAAAGGTTCGATAACATCCCTCCAGGAACCTGATATGTAATAATTCTAGGCTCTACATTCATAACTTTTGGATTTAGTATTCCATTTTCTCTGTATTTCTCTTTTATAGGCCTAAAATAGTCTGCTATTTCACCTAATAAATTAATATCTAATTTAGGATCACGTGGACTCTCTTTTAAAGTAAGAACCATCGACTCTGTAGGTGGTTGTGATGCGCCCTGTGAAAAGGGAGAAATTGCAGTGTCAATAATATCTACTCCTGCTTCAACAGCCTTTAAATATGTCATAGACGCTATTCCGCTGGTACAATGAGCATGCATACATAATGGTATTTTTACAGCTGCTTTTAATTTCTTCACTAATTCGAAAGCCGAATATGGCGTTAGTATACCAGCCATATCATTAATACAAATTGAATGTGCCCCTAATTTCTCGAGTTTTATTGATAATTCAACATAATAATCTAAAGTATGTACTGGGCTAGTTGTATAACATATAGCACATTGACAGTGTGCTCCGCCTTCTTTAATAACTCTAATTGAAGTTTCCATATTTCTTGTATCATTTAATGCATCAAATACTCTTATTATATCTATACCATTTTCTATAGACTTCTTAATAAATGCCTCAACCACATCATCTGCATAATGTTTATACCCTAGAAGATTTTGACCTCGAAGGATCATTTGGAGCTTAGTGTTTTTAACTATCTTACGTATTTCTCTTAGTCTTTCCCAAGGGTCTTCATTAAGAAAATGGAGACATGAATCGAAAGTTGCTCCTCCCCATACCTCCATTGAATAATACCCGACCTTATCCATTTTTTCTAGAATTGGTAATATCTCTTCTGTTTTTAATCTCGTAGCAATTAAGGATTGCTGGCCATCTCTAAGTACTGTCTCAGTTATACTAATTGGATTCACTATTTTATCCCTCCTAAGAGTTCGTTTTTCTTAATTACTTAATTTCCTGTACCATTACTTCGTACTCCTTATTATTTACCCTTACTTTAAACTTTTCACTAGTTATTGCGTCGTTTGTCATACTCTCTCTTATGAAATCAAAGTCTTTCATATATTTTCTATATATTATATGAGCTTCCTCAATGCTTATTAATTTAAACCTGATACTGTCACCAGGCTTTAACTGTCCCACTATGTTTATATCAGGAGTTATTATAGTGGCAATTTTCGTATACCCACCAGTAGTTTGCCTATCAGCCATCATAATTATCGGAGCCCCATCGCCTGGAATCTGCACAGACCCCATGGTTATTCCATCAGATATAATATCTGCAGAAGTAATATGTGAAATTTTAGGACCAGATAATCGGTATCCCATTCTATCAGCTTCACTTGTCACTTTATACTCACAATCCAAAAATGTATTTATACCGCCTACCGTGAAATAATCATCCTGAGGCCCCATTATCACTCTTACAATATTATCCTTGGAGTACAATGGTATTAACTCATTTGGAAGCTTTTTAATACTAGTAAACTGATTTTCTGATGAAGCTCCAATCTTAATCTCGTCGCCAGCCTTCAGCATTCTTCCCTGAAAGCCTCCTACTTTGCCTTTCACATAGGTAGACTTGCTTCCCATAACCTCTGGCACATCGATGCCATGCTCGATTGCTATATAACTCCTGCACCCACTTTGAGCTGTTTCAAAAGAAAGTTCATCACCATCTAAAACCTTAATTCCAGACCACATGTCTATAGCCTTGTTATTTATCCTTGGCATAAGATTGGCACCTGTAACTGCAATCAAGGCATCACCCGCAAATTTTATTTTAAGACCAAAAAGAGTAGCTTCTAAACATGCCTCGCTATCCTTATTCCCAACAAGAATATTAGCCACTCTTAGTGAGAATTGATCCATAGCACCGGAAACAGACATACCAGATTTTTGATAATTATACCTACCGCTGTCCTGAATTGTAGTATACATACCCGGCTTTAATATTTTCATTATTGTCATATACTCACCTTCTTAACTTATCTCTTATAATTGCTTTATATTTTCCTTCTCTTTCTAAATCCTCAATAATTTTGTATTCATTTTCATCTATTGATCTAAATTTTATGTAATCCCCCGCGTTTAATAAAACAGGCTCATCTCTGCAAGGGTCATATAATTTAACAGGTGTCCTACCAACTAATTGCCACCCTCCAGGACTTTCCACAGGATATATACCTGTCTGTTTACCTGCAATTCCTACACTTCCAACTGGTATTTTAGTTCTTGGATTTTGAAGCCTAGGAGCCTCTATTTTATCGCTCATACCTCCAAGGTACGGAAACCCTGGTGTAAACCCAATCATATAAATTAAATATTCCCTATCTGTGTGGATTTTTATAACTTCATCAATTGATATTTTATTGTGCTTTGCCACGAATTCAATATCAGGGCCATACTCCCCACCATATAATGTTGGTATTTCTATGACTTTAGCATCTGGAAGTTTCAATTCATGCATCTTTAATATAATGGATTTTAAAACACTTATAAGTTCATCTAGTTCCATTATTATAGGGTCATAAATTACCATAAGCGACCTGTATGTTGGGATAGTCTCGTTTATTCCTATAATACCTTCCTGCGCAATTGCAACTGTAAGACTTCTAATTTTTGAGTTAACTTGCTCTTCAATTTTATCTCCAAATTCCACAACTAAAGCTCTATCTCCGGCGATTAAATACTTAACTTCATCATACATATTGTATTTTCACCCCCTTATTTAAATAATTCAGCTATTCCACCCAATGACATATAACCCGCAACAACTGCTAATATTACAACAATATAACCCAAATACATGAGCAGCTTTGAATGCTTATAGTGATCTCCTACAATATTTTTTCTAGTCGACGCGATAAGTATTATTCCAAGGGAAATTGGAAGAATCAAACCATTCAATGAACCTGCTAGTACAAGTAACTTTACTGGCTTACCTATAATTAAAAACACCAATGTACATATAGTAATAAAGCCTATTATACATTTTGACGTATGTTTGTCAAAAACCGGTGCAAGTGTTTTTAAAAAAGATAAAGTTGTATACGATGAACCAACCATTGCAGTTAAACCAGCTGAAAAAAGTATAACTCCAAACAACTTATAACCCAGATTACCTGCTCCAAGTCTAAATGCTTCAGCTGCTGGATTTACAGTGCCAAGCGGCTTACCAATATTTACAACAACTCCAAGAATCGCAGCGAAAAGAAGTATTCTCATAAGTGACGCTAATGATATAGCAAGCACTGAACTTTTGGTTATTTCTTTCACATGTTCCTCTCCTGTAATGCCAGCGTCTATTAGTCTGTGTCCTCCTGAAAAACAAATATATCCCCCTACTGTTCCACCGACAAGAGTTAGTAGTGGTAAGAATGTAACCTTTGTTGGTACAAATGTCCGTAGAATCATCTCTCCAACTGGAGGATGGGTTCTAAATGCCACATATGCTACGAGTAACAATGTCCCAACACCAAGTACCTTTGCAAAAATGTCCATTGCTTTTCCAGCTTCTTTAGAACTAAACACTATAATACCTATACCACAACTAATAATAGCACCTATTTTAGTATTTAGACCAAATAATACATTGAGACCAAGGGCCGCACCTGAAATATTTCCTATACAAAATGCAAATCCCCCAATAGTTATAAGCACTGCTAGAAAAACACCAAGCCCAGGTACCATCTTGTTTGCAATATCCTGAGCCCTAAGCCCTGATACACCAATAATCTGCCATATATTGAGTTGTGCTATAAGATCTATAATAATAACAAGAAGTATGACAAACCCCAGGTTAGCTTTAAGCGATTCTGTAAATACCGCAGTTTGAGTCAGAAATCCTGGCCCTATAGCGGATGTAGCCATAATGAATGCTGCCCCAATCAGTACACCAATATTACTTTTCTTTTTATCCTTTGTGTTTAAATTGTTACTCATAAATAAATTTTCCTCCTATTTAATAAATTGACTAAGTGGTTTTATTTCAACTTTAGCTTTGAATAATTCTTCCCTTATAAGACGCACGAACTGTGTTGCCTCCGGATTATCTCCATGAACACATATAGAATCAGCTTTTATGTCCACATCTTCACCGCTTATTGCTGTCACTTTCCCCTCTGTTACCATTCTAATCACTCTCAAAATAGCTATATTCGTGTCTAGAATCATTGCACCGGGAAGACTTCTTGCAACAAGAGTTCCATCAGAATTATATGCCCGGTCTGCAAAAACTTCATTTGCAACCCTTAACCCTTTTTCCTTTGCTGCCTTTATCATTTCACTCCCGGAAGATCCAAGAACTATCAGATCCCTATCCACTTCCCATATACCTTCTATAATAGCCTGGGCCAATTTACCGTCCTTAGCTGCCATGTTGTACATTGCTCCATGAGGTTTTACGTGCTGCATTTTCGCACCTGCTGATTTTACGAAACCATATAAAGCTCCAATCTGATATATTGTGTACTGCTTTATCTCGTCCGGAGATACTGTCATATTCCTTCGCCCAAAACCCATAACATCAAAGAATCCAGGATGTGCGCCAATACTTACACTATTTTTAAAAGCTGCCTTAACAGTATCCCTCATAACAATAGGGTCACCTGCATGCCATCCACAAGCGATATTAGCTGATGATACATATTTAAGCACCTCTTTATCAAGTCCAATCTTGTAAGCTCCAAAACTTTCTCCTACATCACTATTCAAATCAATTATTTTACTCATATTGTTTATTCTCCTTTGTGTAGTTTCCTTATAACATAGAAAATCTAAATAGTTAAATCATCTTATTTTTTAATAAGTATACCGTACATATATACATTTTAACAGTCTGATTATGACTTTTTTATTTCCTATAATTTTTCACTTTCATAATTTGGTTATGTTTGTTACAATTAGCGATGTGAGTCTTTATAATTAAGCTCATATACTTCTTATCCTAAAGCAATCGGAAAAGAGTTAGATAATACATGCCTGGAAACTCCACTTAACACAGGCTTTGTAGAAAACCCTTCTCCGCTTTTTTATTTGCTGAATTAAGATAAGATTAAAATTAAATTGTGAGTTTAAAATATTAAATAAGATTTTAGTGATGACATTAGTAGTTATTATGGCTTGTTTATTACCAATACTTACAAACACACTATACTAGGAGGTAATAAAAATGGCTTTAAAATTAGACATGGTTCAAGCAGCGTCCCTTGCTGTTGTTGTTCTATTTATAGGACAACAGATTAAAAACAAGCTCGCTTTTTTAGATAGGTACTGTATCCCCGCACCGGTAATTGGGGGATTAATTTTTGCAATAATCACTTTAATACTAAAAATGAGTAACTTATTAATTTTTGATATGGATATAACCCTTCAAAAATTATTTATGACGGTATTCTTTACAACTATCGGACTTACAGCAAGCCTTAAATTACTAAAAAAAGGTGGAAAAGGGGTTTTAATTTTTTTAGGTGTATCCATAATACTGTGTATACTTCAAGATATTGCAGGTGTCACACTTGCTAAAATGTTTGGTTTAAATCCACTTATCGGTCTTTCTACCGCATCTGTTCCTATGGTAGGTGGTCATGGAACTGCAGGTGCCTTTGGTCCAATATTTGAAAAAGCTGGTGCCATAGGTGCAACCACTGTGGCACTTGCATCAGCAACATTTGGTTTAGTTATGGGAAGCATCATTGGTGGACCTATAGGGAAAAGATTAATAGAAAAAAATAATCTTACGTACCCTATGAAAATTAATTCAAATGCACATGATCAATTGCTTGAAAACGAAGAAATCAATGAAAAACCACTCCGTCATGATAATTTCATGGGCGCAGCAACTCAGATTTTGTTATCTATGGGACTAGGTACAATTATATCAATTGTTTTAGAAAAAACAGGTATGACTTTCCCATCATATATTGGAGCGATGTTTGCAGCTGCAATTATAAGAAATATATCTGATTGTACAAATTCATATAAAGTTCACTCAGAAGAAGTTGATATAATAGGAGAAGTTTCATTATCCTTATTCTTAACTATGGCATTAATGGGCTTAAAGTTATGGCAATTATCATCTTTAGCATTACCTCTAATAGCAATGTTACTAGCTCAGACAATTCTTACAGGATTATTTTGCTATTTTGTAACCTTCAATGTTATGGGAAGAGATTATGATGCAGCAGTAATTGTTTCTGGTAACTGTGGATTTGGTATGGGTGCCACCCCAAATGCAATGGCGAACATGGGAGCTATGACAACAAAATATGGTGCTTCTTTAAAAGCATTTTTTATTGTACCACTCGTTGGTAGTTTATTTATAGATTTTTGTAACGCGGGCGTCATTACAACGTTTATGAATTTTCTTTCAAAATAAATAACTTCTAAACACACTTATTTTTTGTGAAATTAATGTCATATCAAGCTTAAATATTAGTAAACTATTGTAAAGAATGATATAATCCCCCTATAAGCTATACATTTTGGAAATTTTTCACTTGCAGTCCCAAAAGGAACCGTATCCATTGTGTCATCTATCATTCCATTTTCATCTCCTTTTTCTATGCCTTCTAGAATTTTAGCTAAAGAAGTTCCAATTTGGCAACTTACAGCTTCTCTCCTCTCCTTATTTATAACTATTGCTTTTATAGCTTGGATTTCAATAAAAATATATTCCGTTGCTATTCTTCACTATGGCAAACGTTAAAGCTAAAAGATTTAATGAAGATATCAAGCAGAAATAAAAACTAGATTTTTTAAGATTCTTAATAGTTTATAATATTATACAAAAAATATGGACAGTTAATAATTTATAAAAATTATTAACTGTCCATATTCATTACAGATGCTTACTTCACACTATTAATTTACAACATATTTACAATGCTCAAATTAATTTCCTTAGATAAATCCAAATACTCAGAATCAACGCACACGATTGGTTTAGTGATAACTTGTGGTGGCACATATACAATCTCACCAATTTTACCATTATTTAACAATACTTTCGTACCTACATAACATGCAGCTATATTTGATAAAAAAGTATTTACTATATGTATATCAAAACTAACACTACCTTGACTTTGAAAAATCTTAAAAGCCTTAAAAGGATGTACTCCTTTTCTGTAAGTCCTTTCAGAAGTTATAGAAGCATAGAAATTTGTAATCGCTATAATTTTTGAACATATACTCATCTCAGATCCTTCTATACCTGCTGGATAACCTGATTTATCCTCTCTTTCATGATGTTTTAATACAGCTTCCTTGCTTTCCATCGAAAGACCATCAATATCCTTTATAATTTCAAAACTATAAATAGGATGTTTTTTTATCTCTTCAAATTCCCCAATTTCCAATTTTTCTTTTTTATTCAAAATGGAATTAGATATTTTTGTTTTCCCAACATCGTGTAACAATGCGGCTTGTATAAGATCTTTTATTTTGCTTTCTGGTAAGAGCATCCATTTCCCCAATAGCATAGCATACAACGACACATTTATGCTATGAGTAAAAGTATCCTCATCTATAGATTTCAATTCATTTAGACATCTAACAACATGATATTCATTGTTTATAGGTTCATATATAGAATTAGATATTAAATCTATTTTTTCAATACTTACATTATTTCCATTAGTTAAATCATTCACTATTTTTTTGATTTCTAATATATTTCTGTTATAACTCTGCTTTAATTGATGTAGATCGTTGTCTTTATATTTAATATATTCACTTATACAAACTCCATAAATCCAAATACAATCTACTTCAAATGCAATTAATTTATTTTTAATATAACTATTTATTGTAGTGTTTTCAACAACAATAGTCGAACCGTACTTGCTTACAACTTTTTGCGCAATTATTTCACCAAGTTCACACTCTAGAATAGGTATACATCTTTTTTCCATTTTGCTTACACCCCGATTATATAATATTAGTGTTGTAAAATAATATTAAGAATATTTAAATTTCTCATTTCTAAATCAAATATAATTATACTATAATCCTTATTCATCTACTTTTCTACATAAAACTATATAATTTCCGATTTAAGCATAATATCCCGAAGAAAAGTATTGATTTTTTATCCTTTTTACTTTAATATTAGTTTACATACATATTTTGTAATTTATGTATTGTTAGGGAAGGATGTTTTTCATGAAAACTTTTAATAAAGACATTGGAAAATTTGGTGAAGAAATAGCGGAAACTTTTTTAAAAAATTTAGGTTATAAAGTAATAGAAAAAAACTTTAGTTGCAAATGTGGAGAAATAGACATAATAGCAATACATAAAGATTATATTTGCTTTATCGAGGTAAAAACTAGATATGGAATAAACTTTGGAATACCAGCGGAGTCAGTTACTCTTTGTAAGCAGCATAAAATCTATAAAACAGCTCAAGTTTACATTTTAAAGAAAAATATTATAGACAGTAATTTTAGATTTGATGTTATTGAAGTATTGTTAAATAATGATAATAATGATTTCTTAGTTAATCATATTGAAGACGCTTTCCAATTATAATTTTAAAATGCACCTAGCAATTCACAAAGTGCATTTGCAATTTTTTTATTAACTTATTCTAAAATTTTTGTTAAAAAACTTTTCCTATGTATCGGAATAATTCCAAACTTTTTTATTGCAAGTACATGTTCCTGGGTACCATATCCAACGTTCCTATCAAATCCATAATTAGGATACTTTTCATGATAATCTGCCATTAATTCATCTCTATATACCTTTGCAATAATAGAAGCACAGGCTATACTTATACTTAACGTATCTCCCTTTATTACAAATTCATTTAAACTAGGATAATTTTTTATTCTATATCCATCAGATAAAACTAAATCCGGCCTAGTAGTTAACCCTGCACATGCTTCTAAAAACACTTGATTATTGCACCAAGCAATTCCTTTTTCATCTATTTGCTTATTATCAATAGCAATAATCTTGTAAGCTAATGCTCTTTCCTTAATAATAAGCGATAGTTCTTTTCTACAAGATATCGACAATTTTTTAGAGTCATTAGCTCTTAATATTAAGTCTTTGTCTTCAACTACTTTTGAATCAAATAATACTGCAGCTGCAACTATTGGTCCCGCTAAAGGTCCACGACCAACCTCATCTACTCCAGCTACATATCTAAAATCTCCAAAACTTCGATCAAAGTCATACATTTTCCTTACCCTTTGAATTTCTTTTTCTTTTGACTCTAATATATTAGACATTTTAACCCCTAGTTTTTGAATAGTTTTTCTCTTATCTTGCAAAAGTCTGTTTATTATATTTTCTTTTTCACTATTATTGAAAACGTTTTCAATATCTTCTATACTCAAGATATATTCTTTTACTTCTTTATATTTCATGCTTGAAAAATTCACATTAAATTTCATAACATCTCTCCTTTATAATCGTCAGATATCTTGAATTTGGCATCTTAAAAATATTAGAACAATTGGCTAATTTTTTAAGATGCCTTTATACTTTAAGCAATATTTCATGTGATACCTTATATGTATAAACCTAATCTTCCTTTACTCTCTCTAAAGATATAGGTCCTAATTTACCACCTCTAAATTCATCCAAAAGCATAACTGCAACTCTGTTATAGTCAATATTACCCCCTGAAATTACTGCTCCCCTTTTTTTAGCTATATTATCTAAATTATCTAAAGGATTTTCCATAATTTCTGTAAGTTTATATCTTTCCATTAATCGCTGCGCATTATTAATTTGAAGTCTTTCTACTAATCTAAGTGCTAATTCCTCTATATCTATGACCTCATCTTTTACAGCACCTGTAAATGCCAAATTAAGTCCAACTGTCTCGTCTTCAAATCTAGGCCATAATACACCTGGAGTATCCATTAACTCTATTCCTAAGGTAGTTCTTACCCATTGCTTGCTTTTAGTAACTCCTGGTCTATCCCCCGTTTTAGTAATGTTGTTCTTCCCTAGTTTGTTTATAAAAGAAGATTTACCAACATTAGGTATACCCACTACCATAACTCTCGTAACTATATTAACTAAGCCTTTTTTTCTTTGCCTATCGTGTTTTTGTTTCAATAACTCATCAAGTGTGATTTTTATACTTTTTAACCCTTGACCCGTAATACAATTTACAGCGAGTGGCCTTACAGTATCAGTTGTAAGTTTTTCTATCCATTGTTTAGTAACTTTATCTTCAGCTAAATCACTCTTATTTAGCAAAATAACTCTAGGCTTATCTTTACATATCTCATCAATTTGTGGATTTGCACTTGATTTAACTATCCTTGCATCTCTAATTTCTATTACAGCATCAACAAGTTTTAAACTCTCTCCAATTTGTCTTCTAGTTTTCGCCATATGTCCTGGAAACCAATTTATGGTCATTGCCATATTTATCTAATCCTCCCTGTCTTATAAATTTTTCATTTTTGTAATATACATTAATAACTTCCCCATTTATGTATGTTATATTATAGTTAAATGTAAAAAGGGACTTTTCAGCCCCCCCATTTTATCTCATTCTTTCTTTAACCTTAGCAGATTTACCAACTCTATCTCTTAAGTAGAATAGTTTAGCTCTTCTAACTTTACCTAATCTTACAATTTCAATTTTTTCAATTACTGGAGAATTAACTGGGAATGTTTTTTCAACACCAACACCAGATGCTACTCTTCTTACTGTGAAAGTTTCTCTAATACCGCCATTCTGTCTTTTAATAACGGTTCCTTCGAAAACTTGGACTCTCTCCTTGTTACCTTCACTAATTTTGATGTGAACCTTAATTGTATCACCTACATTAAATACTGGTAAGTCAGTTCTGATTTGTTCTGCTTCTATTGATCTTATAATTTCTAACATGTGCATTCCCTCCTAAAATTTTATTGTGACGTTCGTACTCATTAAATTATGGCAGAGGAGCGCCCGTACTAGCACAAACTATATTTTATCATAAATATATATATATATCAACATAAAATTGTCTTTTATTCTTATATGAAAGATATTTAAACTACAAATAACTATTCATTATTCTATTTTATGTTTATCACTTAATAATTTTTTATCTTCTTTCGTAAGCTTAAGCTTTTGAAATAAATCTTGTCTTTTTTCCCTAGTAATTAGGAGTGATTGAAGTCTTCTCCACTTTCGTATGTTTTCATGATGTCCAGATATTAAAACCTCCGGGACTTTTTTATCTTCAAAACATTCTGGTCTTGTATAATGTGGGTACTCAAGTACTCCGTCATAAAAGGATTCCTCTGTATAACTCTCCGTGCAAGATAATACCCCTGGAATTAACCTACAAATGCTATCCACAATAGGAATACATGCCATTTCTCCACCAGTCAAAACAAAATCTCCCAGAGACATTTCCATATCTATATACTCATAGGTTCGCTCGTCAATGCCCTCGTAGTGACCACATACAAATATTAATTCTTTTTCCTTACATAACTCTTTTGCAACATTTTGGGTAAATGTAATTCCTCTTGGTCCTAAAAATATTACTTTTCCACCATTTCTTAATTTAACATCACGAATAGAGTCAGCTAATGGTTGAACTTGCATTACCATACCAGCTCCACCACCATATGGAGAATCATCTACTTTTTTATGTTTGTCAATCGTGTAATCACGAATATTATGAGATGTTATATTAACTATGTTTTTCTCTATTGCTTTTCCAATCATACTATAATTAAAAATTTCAAACATTTCAGGGAATAGAGTTAATATATCTATTTTCATTCTTGCCATTCTTTTACTGGTTTAATTATTATTATATGTTTATTAATATCTACACTAACTACTATATTCTTAAGTACTGGAATAAGTAATTCTTCTTTTCCTTTAACCCAGTATACATCATTTCCGGGTGTATTAAGAACATCAAATACCTTACCTAGTTCTTCATCTGAGCCTTCCTCGAAAACAGCACAGTCAAGCAAGTCAGCAACGTAGTAACTTCCCTCTGTTAACTTAACTGCATCTTCTCGTTTAACCATCAGATACTTATTTCTATATGTTTCTGCTTGTTCTATGGTATCTATGCCTTCAATCTTAAGTATTGCTTTATCTGCTTGAAGTTTACAACCCTCAACTTTTCTAATCTCACCATCAATATACACATTTTTTAATTTTTTAAATCTTTCGAGACTGTCAGTTAACGAAAAAACTTTAACTTCACCTTTTAAGCCATGTGTCTTACCTATTGTACCTACGCTCATAAAATCTTTCATTTAAAATCCTCCTTTCAATATTATTTATTTTGTTTATGTTATAAATAAAATAAGAGCTAGGAAGAACCTAACTCTTACTTTATTTCAACAACTACCTTTTTATTTTCTTTAACAGCAGCTGCTTTTACCACAGTACGAATAGCTTTCGCTATTCTACCCTGTTTTCCTATAACTTTTCCCATATCTTCATGTGCTACAGATAATTCTAAAAGTACTGTATGCTCATGTGCTACTTCGTTTACTACTACCATTTCTGGTTTATCAACTAAATACTTTGCCAATACTTCAAGTAACTGCTTCATGGAAAACTCCTCCATTCATTACTTACAAACTTTTCTAGTTGACTGCTATTTTGCTAAGTAACCTTTTAACTGTATCAGATGGTTGTGCACCATTCTTCATCCATTTAGTTGCTTTTTCAACATCAATTTTAATAGTTGTTGGTTCTGTTGTTGGATTGTAGTATCCTATTTCTTCAATAAATCTACCATCTCTAGGAGATCTTGAATCTGCAACTACAACTCTGTAAAATGGAGCATGTTTAGCACCCATTCTTTTTAATCTTATTTTAACTGCCATGTATATCACCTCCTTAAATTTATATCTAGTAATCTATCAAGTGTTTTATTAAAAAGGCATTTTACCAAACATTCCTTTTTTGCCGGATTTTTGGAATCCCTTTGCTTGTTTCATCATTTTCTTCATCATTTCAAAATCTTTTATAACCTTATTTACCTGTTGGACTAAAGTACCTGACCCATTAGCAATTCTCTTTTTTCTAGATGAAGAACCACTAACCAAATTAGGATGTTTTCTTTCCGATGCAGTCATTGATCTTATTATAGCCTCACTTTTCCCCATTTGCTTTTCACCTTGAGATAAGTCTACACCCTGCAATTCCTTTTTATTGAAACCTGGAATCATTTCAACTATTTTATTAAGTGGTCCAAGTTTCTTCATTTGCTGCATTGATGCCAAATAATCATCAAAGTTAAATTCTTGAGATAACATTCTGTTCCCAAGTTCTTTTGCTTCATTTTCATCAAATGAATCCTGTGCTTTTTCTATTAATGATAGCACATCTCCCATACCAAGTATTCTCGATGCCATTCTATCTGGATAAAACACTTCCAAATCATTCATTTTTTCACCAGAACCAACAAATTTTATAGGTTTTCCAGTTATTGCTTTAATGGATAGCGCTGCGCCACCTCTTGTATCTCCATCTAACTTAGTCAAAATCACTCCAGTTATATCTAACTGTGAATTAAAACTATCTGCTACATTAACTGCATCCTGACCAGTCATGGAATCTACTACTAACATTATTTCATTTGGCTTTACACTTAATTTCATATTTTGTAGTTCTTCCATTAAATTTTCATCTATATGAAGTCTTCCTGCTGTATCTAATATAACTACATTATTACCATTTTCACGAGCAAAGTCTATTGATGCTTTTGCTATATCTACAGGACTTACTTTGTCTCCCATGGTAAATACCGGAACTTCAATTTGTTTCCCTACTACTTGCAATTGTTTAATTGCAGCTGGTCTATATACATCACAAGCTACTAATAGCGGTTTTTTATTTTTTCTTTTAAGAGAAAGAGCAAGTTTACCACCCATTGTAGTTTTACCCGCACCTTGAAGCCCCACAAGCATTATAACTGTTAACCCACTAGTTGAAAACTCTAACTTGCTTTCTGAATTACCCATTAAACTAGTTAACTCATCATTAACAATTTTGATAACCTGTTGCCCAGGTGTTAAGCTTTGTAATACTCCATTACCTAAACACTTTTCACTTACATTCTTCACAAAATCTTTAACTACTTTATAATTAACATCAGCTTCTAATAATGCTAATTTTACTTCTCTCATAGCATCCTTAATATCTTTTTCGGAAAGCTTACCCTTACCCTTTAATTTCCTTATGGTATCCTGTAACTTAGAAGATAACCCTTCAAAAGCCATAATAAACCCCCTAAACATTCTCGATAATTTGTGTTTTTATGTCACATATAAGCTGATTCATTTTTTCATCTTTTATATTATTTTGTAATTCATCTAATTCTAATATTATATTGTCAAAGGTTTTCTTTAATTCATGGTCTTTATTTAATAATTTTAATTTTTCTTCATATACTAAAAGCGCGTTATCAGATCTTTTTATAGTATCATGAATAGCTTGCCTACTAGTATTATTTATTTCTGCTATTTCAGATAAAGACAAATCATTATTA
Organism: Clostridium estertheticum subsp. estertheticum; assembly: GCF_001877035.1. Classification (NCBI taxonomy): domain Bacteria; kingdom Bacillati; phylum Bacillota; class Clostridia; order Eubacteriales; family Clostridiaceae; genus Clostridium; species Clostridium estertheticum. The sequence continues at coordinate 2,907,722 of NZ_CP015756.1, forward strand.
AAATATAAATCCATTATGATTCGTTGCTTTTCCGTAAGTAATTCTCCATAAAAATCTAATAATAGTGAAATTTCAAATCTTTTTTCCATTTCATCACCGACTCACAAATAATATAATATCAGAGTTTAAATGTGGTGTCAAGTAGTTTTACTTAACAGGCATATATTTTTTATATACATTTTAAAACAAAGCCTCTATGAAATCTCTAGAATTAAACTCTTGTAAATCATCAACCCCTTCACCAACGCCTATATATTTAACAGGTATATTAAGTTGATTCTTAATTGATATTACAACGCCACCTTTGGCCGTACCATCTAATTTAGTTAGTATTATACCATCAATGGGACATATCTCCATGAACTGCTTAGCTTGTTGAATTCCATTTTGACCAGTAGTTGCATCAATAACTAGTAGTGTTTCTATATGGGCCTCGCTGTATTCCCTTATAATAACCCTATTTATTTTTGCTAATTCATCCATAAGATTTTTTTTATTATGAAGCCTTCCGGCTGTATCACAAATTAACACATCAACTTTTCTAGCTTTAGCTGCTTGAACAGCATCAAAAACTACAGCCGCAGGATCAGAACCTTCTTGGTGTTTTATTAATGGAACATCTGCTCTACTACTCCAAATTTCTAACTGATCAATTGCCGCTGCTCTGAATGTATCTGCTGCAGCAATAAGAACTTTATACTTTTTAGACTTTAACGATGACGCAATTTTACCAATGGAAGTGGTTTTCCCAACTCCATTAACTCCTATTACCAAAATTACCCTTGGTAGCTCTACCTCCTTTATTTGGTCTTCCTCTTCACCTAATATATCCATTAAAACTTCTTTTAAACATGGTATAATCTCTGATGGATCTTTTATTTTTAACTCCTTTACTCTTTTTCTAAGTTTTTCAATTACATAAACAGAAGTGTCTACACCTATATCTGATGTAATTAATATTTCCTCTAGTTCCTCATACAATTCATCATCAATTGTAATTGCTAAATTTAATACTTCACTAACTTTTTCTGTAATACTATTTCTAGTCTTTGCTAATCCATCTTTTAATTTATCAAAAAATCCTCCAAACATTTCAAGTCCTCCTTGTTTCTACTTTTATGAACAAAATGATTATTATAAATCTTTACTTTTTTAAATTAATAGATACTATTTTTGATACACCCTTCTCTTCCATGGTAACACCATATAATACATCCCCAGCCTCCATAGTTCCTTTCCTGTGGGTTATTATAATGAATTGAACATCGTCCGCAAATCTCTTTAAAAACTCTGCGTATCTAACAACGTTTGCATCATCGAGTGCTGCCTCTATTTCATCCAAAATACAAAATGGAGTTGGTTTCATCTTGAGTATTGCAAACAATAATGCAATCGCTGATAAAACTTTTTCCCCACCAGACATTAAACTTATATTTTGAAGTTTTTTCCCTGGTGGCTGAACGTTTATATCAATTTTTGCAGTAAGTTCATCACCTTCAGTAAGTATTAAATCTGCGCTACCACCTTTAAATAACTCCATAAATGTCTCATTAAAATTTTGTCTTAATATAATAAAATTTTCCGCAAATATTTTTTTCATTTTTTGCGTCATTCCACTTATTACAGTCAATAATTCATTTTTAGCTGATACTAAGTCTTCCTTTTGACCATTCATAAATGTATATTTGTCTTTGACCTCTTTATACTCTTCAATAGCACCTACGTTTATTTTACCGAGAAGTGTTATATCCTCTTTTAATGTTGCTATTTCATTTTTAAGCTTATAAATGTCATCAATTTCTTTTTTAAATATTAGAGCCTCCGCATATGTTAATTCAAAGTCTTCATTCAATTTTTTATAGTAATTATCCTTTTCCATACTAACTTTTGCTAGAGCTAATTGACACTTATATAAACTTTTTTCCGTTTTTTCAAGTATCGACGTAACATTATCAAACTGATCCACATTTGTTTTTATATTATCTTTAATCTTTATCCTTTGAATTTCATAATCATCAAAGTTTTTTTTCATTTCTTCTATGTTAATCATTATTTCATTTGCCTTTTTTTCTAGACTTTGAATCGAACAAATACTTGTTTCCTTATTTTTTATAGCCTCTTCTATTTCTCTAGAATACATAATTATCTTTTCACTTCGAGATAATATGTCTACATTCAATCTTTTTATTTCAGACTCTTTATTACGTAACGCCTCATAGTTTTGAGCTTTTTTTATCTTAGATTCTGTAATTACTTCTTTTATATTATCAATTTCTTGCAATTTATCTTTTAATTTAAATTCAATTCTATTTAAATTTTGCTCTATTTCGTCTTTTAACTGTGTGAACTTAGTAACTAACATATTCTTTTCTTCAATTTCTATATATCCTTTTTTAAGTTTACTATCTTCTAAAGATTTTTCAATATTTAAATTTCTATTATTGCGCTGCAATCTATTTGTATCATCCACTATTGAGTTTATTTTAGCCTCTTTTTTTGCTACTTCAATGTTTTCAAAGTGAATTTTTTCTCTTATTTTTAAATTTTCATCATCATATCTTAAAATTTCAGTTTTACCTTTTTTTATTTTTTCTAGATAAGTAATACTTTCCTTTTTTAGAGTTGATAACTCCTTATCTAATTCTTTAAGTTCTCGTTTTCTTCCAATTATACTTGATGTTTTTGTATATACACTTCCACCAGTTAGTGACCCACCAACGTTTATAACCTCACCCGATAATGTAACAATTTTAATTCTATGATTATTACATTTTGATATCTCCAAAGCTGAGTCCATATCTTTACAGATAATTGTTCTCCCTAAAATAAATGCCATAACCTCACTAAATTTTTCATCATACTCTATAAGTTCGCTTGCTATTCCTACGAAACCTGGATTACTTTTAGTTTCATTATCAATGATAATCTTTCTGCCCTTAATAATGTTTAGGGGTAAAAATGTCGCGCGTCCAAGTTTATTTGCTTTTAAATAATTTATTAATATTCTTGCCACGTTTTCATCTTTAGTTATTATGTGTGATATAGTACCACCCAAAGCGATTTCTAAAGCCACTTCTAAATACTTTTCGACCCTTATAATTTCACCAAGTACAAAACACTCATGAACGTTACCTATTTTACCTTCATTAACATTTTGCATTAAGTTCTTTACCGATTTATTATAACCTTCATGTTTTTTCTCGAGTATTGTAAGTACATTAAAATTAGCTTCCGCTTTATTAATTTTAAAACTACAATTCTTCATATCTTTTTCATCTATAGCTAAAACATTTTGAAGTTTAATAATTTCGATTTTATTTTTATCAAGTTGACTTTGACATTGTATTATCTTTTGCCTTACTTCTTTCATTTCTTTTTCAAATGTTATCTTTGTAGTAAGGTTCACTTTTATTGAATTTTCAAGATCGTAAATAGTGTTTGTAAGCATAATTACTCTGTTTTTAGATATATCTATATTATTATTTAATAATAACAAACTATTGCTAGACACCATATTTCTGTTAATATTATTTTGTTTTTCTTCCTTAAGCGATTTAATTTCATTGCTCTCAATTTCTATATTTTCCTGAATCGTTTTTATTTTTATTTCTTCTGATTTGATTCCTTCATCTATTTCTATTTGAATATTTTTTATATTTTTTAATGAGTCCTCGGCTTTTGTGTTATTGTTTTTAAGTTCTAACAAACTTTTATGAGTTATACAACTCTCATTAGTTGTTTTATCAATCACTTTTTCTAAATTTTCTATTCTCTCATGAAGAATATTTATTTGTGATATATTATTTTGATATATTATCTTATTATCATAAAATAATTGTTTTTCTTCCTGGCTTTTATTTTCAAATTTTTCAAACTTATCATTTAATAATTCAACATCTTTCTTAAAAAACATTTTTTCTTCCGTAGCTTTTACAACTTCTACCTGTAAGTTATCTAATTCATCATGTAATCCTTCCATTTTTTCTTCTACCTTAGTAATAGAATCAATAATTATGCTAACCTCTTTGCTTTTCAATTCTTCGAAAAGCTTTAGAAATCTTTTTGCCTTATCACTTTCATTCATTAATGGTTCCAATCGTTCCTCATAAGTACTTAAGATATCACTTATTCTAATTAAATTTTGATCTGTGTTATCTAGTCTTTTTTCTGCTTCTTCTTTCCTTGTTTTATACTTAACAATTCCTGCTGCTTCTTCAAATAATTTTCTTCTTTCTTCAGCTTTGCCACTTAAAATAGCATCAATTTTACCTTGACCAATAATTGAATATCCTTCTTTTCCTATACCCGTATCCATAAAAAGCTGTTGAACATCTTTTAACCTACAAGATGTATTGTTTATTAAATATTCGCTTTCTCCTGATCGATATAATCTTCTCGATATAGTTACATTAGCATAATCAATATCCAATTCTGACTCACTATTATCAAGCGTTAATGACACCTGAGCGAGTCCCACCGGTTTTCTAAACTGTGTGCCTGCAAATATAACATCTTCCATTTTATCGCCTCTTAGGCTTCGCACACTTTGTTCCCCAAGAACCCATCTTACAGCATCTGAAATATTACTTTTACCACTTCCATTAGGTCCTACTACTGCTGTAATACCTTTCTCAAATGTTAACTCAGTCTTATCTGCAAAGGATTTAAATCCTCTTATTTCAATTGATTTTAAGAACATGAAACACTCTCCTATTTTACTTAAATAGCACTGGTAATACAAAACCTACCATAAAAATAACAACAATAGCATAAATCATTACCTTTGTATACTTTTCTCTTTTTTGCTTTTTCATAAGTCACCTCATATTTTTATTTTTATAATTTTTTTAATATAAAAAAGAATACATCACTATAAATTTATTAAATGCAATATATACTTCATTAACCTTTTAATAATTGAAATTATATTTTACACTAAATCAGAATTTTTTTTATACTTTATAGACACATACTCATATATAGTCATAATAATACACTGTTCTTTTATTTTTATGCTAAGACTTCCACGTTTAACTGTAATATCTTGAGATACATCTATAGAAATTGTTTTTAATCTATTTTTTAGTTCATTAAAATAAATTTTTCCATTAGCATAAAGTTTTGAAATATCTTTTGGATTAATTTTCACTAAAGCCTTATCATGAATAACTTCTTTATTAAAACTATTCATGATAACATCATATATTAAATCACTATATACGCTACCCTCAACCAGCTCTCTAAATGCAGGATGAAATGGTCCCGCAACAAGATCATGTCCCTCTGATATCTCACTTGTAGGTTGTAATCCTATTCTAATAACATTTATTTTATTTTGGGTCAACATAATATAAATAATCTTACTTATATTTACCGCCTCACTTAGTGAATAAGGTTTAAATTTATGCTCTATGTACATTTTTTCCATTTGAGTGTTTTTAATCACAAGAGCAGGATATATACGGCAAATATCTGGCTTAAGATCAATAACTCTTTTAGTTGTCTCAATATCTTTAGTTACATTATCTCCTGGAAGTCCTATCATTATTTGATGTCCTAAAGTGAAACCATATTGCCTTATTAGCTTAGATGCATATTCTACATCTGACGCAGTATGACCCCGTCCAGATTTTAATAGTACCTCTTCATCCATAGATTGGACTCCAAGTTCTATAATATCTACAGAGTACTTTTTTAAATTTTTTAATATATTATCATCAATGTAATCTGGTCTTGTAGATAACCTAATGTATTTTATTTTATTATTATCTTTAAACTTTTTAGCAACAGTTAATAATTCTATTTGTTTTTCTATTTTTATAGCTGTAAATGTTCCTCCAAAAAAGGATACTTCAATAATAGCATCATTCTTTATGGTTTCAAGGTATTCATTTATTGTTTTTTCCACATACATTGCATCGACTTTCGATTTTGTGCCTGTTATACTATCTTGATTGCAAAACACACACTCATGGGGACACCCTTCATGTGGAACAAATATTGGAATAATGTAATGCAAATTACTCATGAACATCATCCTTATTTACCATAACCTCTTTAGCTGCATTTTGTTCTGCTTCTTTTTTGCTAAACCCTTGCCCTGAACCTTTTACACAATCATTTATCAAAATATTAACAAAAAACTTCCGTCTATGAGGTGGGCCTTCAAATTTTACAAGTTCATAACGTATATTCACTTCTCCATTTTGCTGAAATATCTCTTGAAGTTTTGTCTTATAATCTAAAATTATCTCATTATTAATTGCTTTCTCAATAGTTGTTTTAAAGTTATTAAGTATAAACTCCTTAGAATACTCTATACCTTTATCCAAATATATAGCAGCAAGTACTGCTTCAACACAATCAGCAAGTATTGACACTCTATTTCTACCGCCAGTAATTTCTTCACCTTTACTCATGTTCATATATAAACCAAGTTCCCAACTATTGGCTATATCACAAAGTGAATTTTCGCACACTATAAGTGACCTGATTTTAGTTAAATAACCTTCAGGTTTCTGCGTAAAACGACTATATAAGTGTTCAGATATTATAAGCTGTAATACGGAATCCCCTAAGAACTCGAGTCTTTCATTAAACTCAACCTTCTTTTTTTGATTTGCGTAAGAACTATGGGTAATTGCAATTTTCAATAAATCCTTATCGCTAAAATTTAATTTCAGCTTATTTTCAAGTTCCTGTAATTGTATATCATTTTTCATAATCATTACTCCTTCACGGAAGTTTATTTTAAAATTTTTATCCGTAGTTATATCACTTATTCCTCAGAATGAGCTTTAATATATTCTACTATATCACCAACAGTGGCAATTTTTTCAACATCTTCATCCGGAATTTCTATATCATATTTTTCCTCAAGTTCCATAATTAATTCTACAATATCAAGCGAATCTGCACCTAAATCATTCATAAAAGATGATTCTATTTTTATTTCTTCCTCATCTATATTTAATTGTGAAGATATGCACGCTCTAATTTCTTCAAACATAATTTTTCACCTTCCTTGTATTTTTATATGTTACATAATAATCACTAGTATCCCAATTTATGCTTTTTCATCTGTTAGCTTTTCAATTTCTAGTTTTAATTTGTCAACAACATTATTATCATAAAATATTGTTGCCTGTTTAATTGCATTTTTAAAAGCTTTGGCATCTGAACTTCCATGAGCTTTTATGCAAATACCATTTACTCCAAGAAATGCAGCTCCACCATATTCTTTATAATCGAAGTCTTTTTTAAACTTTTTAAAAACTGGTTTTAATAACATACCACCAATCTTAGTTCTAACTGATGCCATTATATTTGTTTTTAATAAATCAAATATTGTAGCAACAGTACCTTCATATAATTTTAAAATTACATTTCCAGTGAACCCATCACATACTAAAACATTAACATCCCCAGTTGGAATTTCTCTAGCTTCCACATTGCCTACAAAATTTAAATTTGCTTCCTTCAACAACTTAAACGTTGCTTTAGAAAGTTCATTACCCTTTTCTTCTTCACTCCCTATATTTACAAGGCCTACAGATGGATTAACTACCTTTAAAATATTTTCAAAATATATTTTTCCCATAAGTCCAAATTGCAATAAATAATTAGGTTTACATTCTGCATTTGCTCCACAATCAATAATCATAAAAGGCATTTTTTTACCTGGCATTACTGGTGCGAGTGCCGGTCTATTTATCCCCTTTATTCTTCCAACTATAAGTGTACATCCAGCCAAAAATGCGCCTGTACTTCCCGCTGAAATAATGGCATCTGCCTCTCCATTTTTCACAAGATTTAAGGCCTTTACTAAACTAGAATCTTTTTTACGCTTAACAGCCATTACCGGATGCTCACCTACATCAATAACTTCTGTAGTATTAATAATTTTTATTTTATTAGTATCATAGGTATGCTTTTTTAACTCTTCTCTTATTAATTCTTCACTACCAGTTATTAATATTTCTATATTGTATTCTTTTATAGCTGCAATACAACCTTCAACCACAGCATTTGGACAGAAATCTCCACCCATCCCATCTACAACAACTACCATTTTAAGCCCTCACTTTGAATCTTCCAAATAAACGAATAAATATCTATTTATTTATTTGGTTATTTATTTGTTTACTTATATTATATACCATATTATTTAAATATCTATAGTCTTAACAATGCTAAAATACAAATATAATTATATTTGTATTTAAAAACAAAAAAGAAAGTCTTTCGACTTTCCTTTTTATTTTTGTTCCATTGAAACGACTTCTCTATTTTTGTAATATCCACAGTTTTTACATACTCTGTGAGCAAGCTTCATATCGTGGCATTGAGGACATTCAACTATTCCTGGTAAACCAAGTTTAAATGTTTGCGCTCTTCGAGAATCTCTTCTACCTTTAGAAAATTTTCTAGCAGGATTTCCCATTGTAACACCTCCTTAATCAGTTGAAAACAAATTTTTTAATTTTGCCAACCTTGGATCAATATCATCAATAACACAATTACATGTATTATGATTTAAATTGATTCCACACTGATGGCATAAGCCTTTACAATCTTTATTACAAAGTCTTTTTATAGGCAGAATAGAAATGATATTATTTTCCACAATCTCATTTAAATCTAATCTATCATCTTCAATAAAAATAATATCCTCATCTTCACTCTTTAGAGTTTTCGACAATCTTTCATTTAATTCAATATGTATTAAATAAGAAAAGGTCTCAAGACACCTAGAACAAGCAAGTAATAGTTCTGTATCAATACTTCCAGTTAAATCTATATCATCATCGTTAGATTTTAAAGTCAAATGCATTTTAACTGGTTTAGAAAATTGTATAAATTCATTATCATAGCAAAACTTAGCTTTTTCTAAATCTAAATCAATTTCTTTTCTTGCTTTTTTATTACTAAATAATTCTGAAACGTCTATTACCATACTATCCACTCTGAAAAACCAAATATCAATTGATCCTTCTCATATAAAGAAAATCTCTATATCTTGTATAAAAAAATTATACAGCTCGAGCAAAGCTTCTGCGTCCCTCCTAACTAAATTGTTTTTTACTTACTTCAAACACAGTCTATTATATAAAGAATACAATAAAAAGTCAAGAATTATTTATCATAGAATTTAGTAATTTTATTTTATAAGAGCCATAGTGTCTCTTGCAATTACTAGTTCTTCATTCGTTGGTATAACTAATATTTTAGTTTTCGAATCATCTGTGTTTACTTCTGCTTCAATTCCTGAAACATTATTTTTTGACTTATCTAAAACTGCTCCCAAAAATTCTAGTCCCGCGCATACTCCCTCTCTTATTCTAGAAGAATTTTCACCAAGTCCGGCAGTAAATATAATTGCATCTACTCCGCCCATTACTGCTGCATATGCACCTATAAATTTCTTAGCTTTATAACAAAATATATCAATTGCGAGTTGGGCTCTTTGATTTCCATCATTTGTTGCAGCTGAATTTACATCTCTAAAGTCACTACTTACTCCTGATATACCTAAAAGACCTGACTCTTTGTTCATTAAGTTATCTACTTCATCAACTGTTAATTTCAATTCTTTCATCATATATATTACTATAGCTGGATCTATACTTCCACATCTAGTGCCCATAGCCATTCCTTCAAGTGGAGTGAATCCCATACTCGTCTCTACTGACTTACCATTTTGAATCGCAGAAATACTTGCTCCATTTCCTAAATGACAAGTTATTAATTTTAATTTTTTTATATCCTTACCCATCATTTCTGCAGCTTTATCTGAAACATATTTGTGAGACGTTCCATGAAATCCATATTTTCTAACACTATGGTCAGTATAAAGCCGATATGGAAGTGGGTATATATATGCGACCTCTGGAATTGTTTGATGGAATGCAGTATCAAATACCGCCACCATTTTCGTATTTGGCATCAATGCTTTGCAAGCATTAATTCCAATTATATTAGCTGGATTGTGAAGAGGTGCAAGTTTTGTACACTCTTCTAAACCTTTCATTACTTCATCATTAAGTATAACTGAATTTGCATACTTTTCTCCACCATGAACTACTCTATGTCCTACTGCACCTATTTCAGATAAATCTTTAATAACTCCATGTTCGTGATCTACAAGTGCTCCAAGTACCACTCTAATAGCATCTGTATGATTTTCCATTGGCTCTTCAATTATGTATTTCTTTCCATCAACCTTTTGAGTTAATATTGATTTCTTTGTTGCTATTCTCTCAACTAATCCAAGGGCTACACATTGTTCATTTTCCATATCTATTAATTGGTACTTAAGCGATGAACTTCCACAGTTTATAACTAATATTTTCATTGATTTTCTTCTCCCCTCATTATCTCATAATTATTTTTGAATTTGAGCTTGAACTGCTGTTACTGCAACAACATTAACTATATCATCCACACTACATCCTCTTGATAAATCATTTATAGGCTTTGCAAATCCTTGACAAACTGGTCCAATAGCTTTTGCCCTCGCAAATCTTTGCACTAATTTATATCCAATATTTCCAGATTGTATATCTGGAAATATTAAAACATTTGCCTTTCCAGCCACAGTACTATTTGGTGCTTTTTGTTTTGCTACGCTAGCAACAATAGCTGCATCTAACTGAAGTTCTCCATCAATTTGTAAATCGGGTCTAGCATTCTTTGCTATTTCAGTAGCCTTCACGACTTTATCAACTTTTTCATGTTTTGCACTGCCCATAGTTGAAAAAGAAAGCATCGCAACTTTAGGTTCAAAACCACATAATAATTTTGCATTATCTGCAGTGCTAATAGCAATAGCTGCTAATTCTTCTGCCGTAGGGTTTATATTAACAGCAGAATCTGCAAATAAAAGCAGTCCGTCTTCTCCATATTCATCATGAGGCAATTCCATTATAAAAAAGCTTGAAATAACCTTAATTCCTGGTGCAGTTTTAACTATTTGCATTCCAGGTCTAAGTAAATCTCCTGTATAATGAACTGCTCCTGAAACCATTCCATCAGCTTCTCCCATCTTAAGCATCATAGTTCCAAAATACACACAATCCTTCATAGTCTCAGCCGCTTTTTCTATAGTCATTCCTTTATTTTTTCTTAACTCATAAAATTCCTTTGCATAAACCTCAGTTTTTTCAGAATTTTTTGGATCTACAATTTCTATACCGCAAATATTTACTGAAAGTTCAGCGGCTTTATTTTGTATTATACTTGCATCACCTATTAATATTACTTCGGCTAATGAATTGTTTTTAAGAATTTCACTAGCTTTTATAGTCCTTTCTTCCTCACCTTCTGGAAGTACTATCCTTTTTATGTCTGTTTGTGCCATTTTATGCATTTTTTCTATAAATGTCATTGTTTTATCTCCTCTCAATTACTATCAACTTGTATCCATTTATAATATACACTATTTAATCTGTACATTTCAATATAGATAAATTATTAACATAATTCATCTATATTTCATAAGAATCCAACAAAATAACCTTTACTCTAAACCAAAATTATTCTAATTATTTTATATAATATTTACTGTCTTAACTCTCATACATTTTTGTAATTCATCCAATATTAATTTGTATAAAACTTAAAAATAACGTAAATTTTTTTTCAATCATGTAGATAATAATTTCTTTTTATTGTGTAACTTTTCTTTCTTTTTATACTAAAATATATCTACTTTTAATAATCCATCATATATTATATAATATATAGGACATGTGAAGATTTCTTCAATTTTAGGTTCAATATATATTTCAAAGAGATATTAAATTCTTACACTTTTATTATACATAAATTATTAGCTTATAATTTATATGAGCTTCCAAGAGGTGATTTAATGAATGTTTCAGGTATAATCGTTGAATATAATCCACTGCATAATGGTCATGTATATCATATTAATAAAACCAAGGAACTTACAAATTGCGATGTTTTAATTGGTGTTATGAGTGGTAATTTTACTCAACGTGGAATTCCATCGAGTATTGACAAATGGACAAAAACTAGAATGGCTTTAAACAACGGAATAGATTTAGTAATAGAATTACCAGCTATCTACAGTGTGTCTTCAGCAGAATTTTTTGCACAGGGAGCTGTCAGTCTTTTAAACAGCTTAGGAATAGTAGATAACATTTGCTTTGGTAGTGAACATGGTGACATTAATGATATATATAATATTGCAAATATACTACTTAATGAACCTATTGAATTTAAATTAATGTTAAAAATATATCTATCCAAAGGTATTACCTACCCCTTAGCAAGAGCTAATGCACTTTATGACTATTTGAAAAATTCAAACATGATCATATCAAACTTATTATTAGGTAATTTCTTAAATTCTTCTAATAATATACTAGGTATCGAGTATTGTAAAAGCTTAATAAAGCTCAATAGTTCAATCACACCTTATACCTTAAAAAGAAAAGGTGCATCTTACAACAGTAATTTTATAAATAATGAATTTTCAAGTGCAACTGCTATAAGAAAATTTGTAAAAGAAAATGGTATTTCAACAAATTTGAAAGATTATGTACCACTATCAGTATTAACTGAAATTAAAGATCTATACTCAAAAGATAACAAGTTTATATTTGAAGATTCTATGTTCCCGTACATTAAATATAAATCGGCTACATCAAAAAACTCCTTAATAAATTTGCCAGATGTATCTGAGGGGCTTGATAATAAAATTATTAAATCCTTACAAAATAATTTCACCTACGAAAGTGCGCTCGAAGATATAAAAAGCAAACGTTACACCTATAGCCGAATCAGCAGAATATTATGCCAATATTTTATAGGCTTTGATAATTTTGATACTACGAGGCTAAGATCAGAGCCTTGCCCTTATGCTCGAGTTTTAGGATTTAACTCAAAAGGAAAATCAATTTTAAAATCTATAAAATCAAACAGCAGCATTCCACTTTATACTAAGATCTCTAAAAAATTTAATGACACCTTAAGTCTTGACATTCGATCTACAATGGCTTACAGCATCTTAAATAAAAGCATAGATCCCAGTAGCGACTATTTAATATCCCCCATTATAATAAAATAATAATAAATGCGACTATCGTAATTCGATAGTCGCATTTATTATATTTAAAATTAGTATTTCTAATACATAAGTTTATTAAATTCAAATATATTTAGTATAGTAGTACTTTAAGGAGGGGCTTAAAATTGAAATTACTATTAGTTATATTATTAATCTCTATATTATTTTTATTATTTAAGTTATTTAAAACTTTAAAAATAAATTTATCTGTGACACTGATTTGTTCCCTTATTATTGTTCAAATAATATTAGCTCCGAATATTTGTATTCAATACACTATTTCTGGCGCAAAATTATTTTTCAATGCAATTTTTCCATCTCTTTTCCCATTTTTAGTTGTAATAAATATTATAATAGGTTACGACGGTATTCACATTTATTCTAAATTACTAGGTAATTTAATATGTAGGCCATTAAAATTGCCAAAAGAATGTAACTTTGCACTTTTAGTTAGTGTATTATGTGGATATCCACTGGGTGCACGGTATACTTGCGATTTATATGAAAAAAACATAATTGATTTAAATTCATGTGAAAGATTATTAAATATTGCTTCTAATGCAAGCCCACTTTTTATTTTAGGATCAGTAGGCACAGCTATGATGTTTAATCCTAAATTGGGTTATATACTATTGTTATCTAATATTTTGTCATGTATTTTTATGGGATTGATTATTCCCTCGAAAGATTATGCTTTTAAAATCAAGTATAGAGGTAGTAATTTTTCTAAAGCTGAGTCAAGCAGCCTAAATATCGGTATTATATTAAAAAACAGTATTGAAGATGCTATTAAAAACACGCTAAGTATAGGTGGTTTTATTGTGATATTCTCAGTAATAACAGGCATAATTAAAGACAATGTCATATTTAACATTGTCATAAATAAGTTGTCTTTAATTATTGGTGCTTCAAGTAATTTTATAGAAGGTATATTACTTGGAATGCTTGAGATGACCAATGGATGCTATTTAATATCCTCTAGCCATTCTAATCTTTATGTAAAACTTGCAGTTTTGAGTTTTTTAATTGCTTTTAGTGGTCTATCTATTATTTCTCAAGTGTATAGCTATACATATAAATATACTGTATCAATAAAAAAATATATTACGAGAAAATTTTTTCAAGGTATAATCTCTTCGATTTTAACAATAATATTATATTATATTTTTTTAAATATTTCATCTATTTTTACTTTTAATAATATGAGTCTATATAAAAATTGTGATTTATACTTAATAATTTTAATAATTTTAATTATACCATCATTACTTATAACTATAATTAAATTATTTCATACCTCTTAATTCCTTTACATTTTCCCTTATTGATGTTGTAGTATTGGTAACTTCCCCCTGCATAAGTATTAAGAAGTCTTGAACATCACCTTTAATTTCATGAAGCATTTTCTGTCCTTTTAATTCAATTTCTTTATCCAATTGGGATAATATTTCATCCGCATAATCCTTGGCTCCGAGTCTCATGATTTTAGCATCTCTTTGGGCTGAAGCTATAATTTCTTCAGATCGATTTAATGCTTCTTTAACTAAATCTTGTTTTTCAACTCTTCTTCTTATTTTGTCAACTGTCTCTTCCTCAAAAATCTTAGCTTGTTTTTTTGCATCAACTAAGATTCGTTCTTTTTCATCACAAACCCACTGTGCCTTCTTAAATTCATCTGGCAAGTGATTTATAATTTGATCAATTATATCTAATATTTCTCTCTTATTTATAACTGCTTTACCTGTAACAGGTATTTTAGACGAACTCTCAATAATTCCTTGAAGATATTCTAAAAGCTTTATAACATCCATATTTGCCCCCTATTTAGAATTAAATTTCCTAATAATCTCTGGAATGATTTCCTCAGGTACTAACCCTTTAATAGATCCTCCAAGCATTGCAACCTGTTTAACTGACGTAGAACTTATATAACAATACTCCGTTTTTGTCATCATAAACACCGTCTCCTTACTTGGATCAAGCTTATTATTCATTGCTGCCATTTGAAACTCATATTCAAAATCAGAAACACTTCTAAGACCTTTAACAATAACCCTAGCATCCTCTTTATTCATAAGATTAACAAGTAAACCACTAAACTTCTCCACACGTACATTAGGCAAATCTTTCACTACGTTTTTTATTTGTGCTACCCTCTCATCTACTGAAAATAGACATTTTTTCGCAGGATTGACCACTACTCCTACAATCAATTCATTAAATACTTTTGACGCCCTCTCAATAATGTCTAAATGTCCATTTGTTATTGGATCAAAACTTCCAGGACAAATTGCTTTTTTCATGTTATGCCTCCATGTTTTCCTCTGGGTTAGATAACAATTATTAATTATCCCCCTGTATTTTCTAAAGGAAACTAATAATTTTAATTATTAGTCCCCTTATATTTATAAAACAATACAGTAGTGTTTCCATATTTTCTTGAATCAGACAGATGAATAATACCATTGCCTTCATATATTTCTTCAGATGAATCTATTTTACAGACTATAAGCCCCTCTTTACTTAAAAGACTATTGCTAGAAATTATTTCAATAGCAGGCGGGATCATATCTTTTGCATATGGTGGATCTATAAAAATTAAATCAAACACAATTCCTTCATTTGCAAACTGCTCCATGTATTTATACGTATCACCTTTTAAGCATTTACATATATCATTAAACTTTAAATTATCTACATTACTTTGTAACATTTCAAAGGTAGTATCACCCATATCAATAAGGTAGCATTTAGCTGCTCCCCTACTTGCTGCCTCTAGTCCTAAGCTACCTGTACCTGAGAACATATCCACAACTACAGCATCACGTACTCTATTTTGAATTATATTAAATATAGCTTCTTTTATTCTATCTAATGTTGGCCTCGTTCCCATCCCAACAGGTGACAATAACTTTCTTCCTCTTGCACTTCCCGATATAATTCTCATATGTTTATTCCTCCATCTAAGCAAGTTTCGATAATATTTTATCATAGATATGTATTTTATACAAAGATATTTTTACCTAATTAAAGCAAATATAACTAGAAGTCAACTCAATTTTTTGTAATATCTCATTTTTAACCATAACATCGCATGCATCATCACTTTGTATCAACCTCTTCGCTTCACTATTTGCGAGTTTTAAAATACTGATATCATCAATTACATCTGATAAAATCAAACCTGATTCGCCATGCTGTCTTATGCCAAATAATTCTCCTGCACCCCTAGTTTTCAAATCTTCTTCTGCAATAAAAAAGCCATCATTACTTTTTATAAGTATTCCAAGTCTTTTTCTTACTATATTGTTTTTTATATTTGCAAGTAGTATGCAATAAGATTTATGTTCACCTCTTCCTACTCTTCCTCTAAGTTGATGAAGCTGTGCAAGTCCAAATCTTTCTGCATTTTCAATTATCATGACTGTAGCGTTTGGTACATTTACACCAACTTCAATTACTGTAGTTGAAACCAAAGCTTTAATTTCTCCTGCTTTAAATTTATCCATAATTTCGTTTTTAAGTTTGCTAGGCATTTTGCCGTATACCATTCCTACTTCTATATATTTAAATTGATCTTTTTTCAATTTTTCATAAAGCATCGCAACCGAGCTTAACTTCATTTCTTCATTTTCCTCAACAAGTGGACAAACTATATAGACTTGTCTTCCCTTATTAATCTGTTCTAAAGCAAATCCATACACTTTGGAACTATTATCCATACTCTCATAAGATGTATCAATTTTCTGCCTACCTGGTGGTAATTCATCGATAATAGATACATCTAAATCACCATATAAATATAAAGATAGAGTTCTCGGGATAGGAGTCGCTGTCATTACAAGAATATCTATATTTTTTCCCTTATTAGAAAATCTATTTCTTTGCGATACTCCAAAACGATGTTGCTCATCAGTAACAATCATACCTAAATTTTGAAATTCCACATTATCCTCAATAAGTGCATGAGTCCCAACTATAATATCAATAGTTCCACTCTTTAAATCTTGTTTAATTAATTGTTTGTTTTTAGCTGTTGTACTTCCACTTAATATTTGTATGTTTAATGAAAATTCCTTTAATATATTTTTAATTTCTTCATAATGCTGCTTTGCTAAAATTTCAGTTGGTGCCATCATAGCTGCTTGATAACCATTTTTTACAACATTAAACATAGTAATAATAGCAACTATAGTTTTACCACTTCCAACATCGCCCTGTAGCAATCGATTCATACCAATATCCTTCTTTTGATCTATTAAAATTTCTCTTACAACTTTGCTTTGTGCCTTTGTAAGATTATAAGGAAGTATCGCCTTTAAAGTTGTAAGTTCTTTTGCCATTTTAAATTGGATACCATTATTATGAGATTTTATAAACTCTTTTAACATTAATATTTTTAATGAATATGTAAAGAGCTCTTGAAATTTAAGTCTTCTTTTGGCTTCATTAAGGAGTTCTAAGCTTTTAGGACTATGGATACTGCGAATTGCATCATTTAAAGAGCAAAAAGAATATTTTTCTATTATACCTTTTGGCAAATTCTCTGTTATTATAATATTACAGAGTACATCAGAAATAATCTTATTAAAAAAATTATTTGTAATATTATTTTTAAGAGGATACGTAGCAATAATTTCATTTTCATCCATTGACGTATTTTTTACTATTTTAGGATTCATAATTGTGATTTCTTCCTTAAATTTATCCACTTTACCTGTGATAAGGTACTTGCTTGAGATTTTAAAACTATTCTTTGCATAAGTTTGATTAAACCACTTACCTTTAAATTCATTATCTCCCTGACAGAAAATTATGGTAGAAAGAGTTTTGTTATTTTTTAACCTAATGTCTCCTAACACACTTAAAACTGTACACTCAATAATTACTTTCTCAGCTTTTGCGCATTCTAAGATGCTTTTACGGACAGATATATTCTCATAATCTCTTGGAAAATATAATAACAAATCTAACACATTAAAAATCCCACACTTATTCAAACTCTCTGCCATTTTAGGGCCAACACCTTTTACATATTTTATATCGCTATAAGTATCCATAAATACCACCCCGAAAATAATATTTTATTACTAATTCTATTCCTTTCATTTGTTACGGTTTAAGACACATGAAAAAAAGCCCGAGGGCTTTTATTCAACTGAAGCAATAAAATAATACAATGGCTGTTTTCCATTATATTGTTGAATGTCTAAATTTGGGTATTTATGTTCTAACTTAGAAATAAGCTTTTCTACTTCGGTTAAAGCACAATCTTCTCCATAAAAAATTGTTATAAGTTCGCTATTATCATTTACCATGCTTCCAATAATATCAGCGCAAACTTTATACATATCGGTTCCAACCTCACAAATTTTTTGTTCAACTAAGCCTAATATATTTCCTTGTTTTATTATTTTTCCATCGGATTCACTATCTTTAACTGCATATGTTACAGAAGCAGTCGCAACATTTTTTATAACTTCTTTCAATTTTTCCTCATTTTCCTCTACACTAACATCTGGATTAAACATTGTTACAGCAGTTATTCCCTGTGGGATAGTAATCGATGGAATAACCACTATATTTTTATCTGACAATTCAGCTGCTTGAAGCGCTGCCATAAGTATATTCTTATTGTTAGGTAATACAAATATATTTTCAGCATTAATTTTACTTATGCTATCTATTATATCCTGTATACTCGGATTCATAGTTTGTCCGCCTTCTATTACAACATCCACACCTAAATCCTCAAAAATATTTTTGATCCCTTCTCCTAGAGCAACAGATATAAATCCATATTTTTTACTTTCTATTAAATCTGATTTTGCTATATCTTTCTCTAAAGATTTTTCTACCTTCTCATCAGCTATGCCTAATAAATTTCTATGTTGCTCTCTCATATTTTCTATTTTAACCTTAGACAATTCCCCTAGTGTTACTGCTTTTGAAAGCACAAGCCCTGGATCATTTGTATGTATGTGAATTTTCAGAAACTCATCTTGTGAAACTACGACCATTGAGTCTCCAATTTTTTCTAAATACTCTTTTAATTTATTTGTATCAACATCTTTCGCTATAATTAATAATTCAGTACAATATCCAAATTTTATTTCTACAGGAACCTCTACTGCTGAAGATACAATAGTTTCTTTTTTATTACTTTGTTTGTTTGTATTATAAATTTCAGCCTCGATGTTGTTACTTATAGCTTCCTTCATCCCTTTAAACAATATCAGAAGCCCCATACCACCTGCATCTACTACTTTTGCTTCTCTTAATGCTGCAAGCATATCTGGAGTTTTGTTTAGCATTATTTCACTCTGCTTGCAAACCTCATTCATAAGTTCTACAATATCTGAAGTCTCACTATTAACTGCGCTTTCACCCGCAGTTTTAATAATAGTTAAAATAGTTCCTTCAGTAGGTCTCATAACAGCTTTATATGCAAACTTTGATCCTTCCAAAATGCTTTTAGCAAATTCTTCAGACGTAGCTTCTGTTATGCCTTCTAGGCCCTTTGCAATGCCTCTAAATATTTGCGATAATATTACTCCCGAATTGCCCCTTGCGCCCATAAGCGCGCCCCTAGCTAGTATTTTAGCTATCTCATCAATAGATTCGGTTTGTATGTTTTCAATTTCTTGCACTGCTGCTTTAAATGTCATTGACATATTAGTACCTGTATCTCCATCTGGAACTGGAAATACATTTAACGAATTCACATATTCTTTCTCATCTTCTAACCTATTTGATGCGTTAATTACCATATTTCGAAAATGACGTCCATTAATCTTTAAGTATTCCACTCTCCATGCCCCCTTAAACCCTTACACCTTGTACGTTTACAGTTATTTCTGTAACTTTTAGTCCTGTATAATTTTCAACGTTATATCTTATTTTTTGAATTATGTTATTTGCTATTATTGAAATTTTTGTTCCATATTCAACAATTATATATAATTCAATAAATAGTTTATTTTCTTTAGAATTAATTTTAACTCCTTTATTTAAACCATCACTTTTTATTAATTGCCAAAATCCATCCTTGGCATTTTTAAGAGCCATTCCCACAACGCCATAACACTCCGTTGTAGAAATGCCAACTATGTTAGCTAACGCTTCCTCTGAATAATATATAATACCATTCTCGTTTGTAATGTTACCTATCATTGTAATTCCTCCTTATAAAGCTATATAGATTATATTATATTATATCACTAATTTATTCAACAAAATAATTCTATATTTATTATCCTTAGTAATTATAGAATTTTTAACTTGCAAGATTAGTAGTATCTATGTTACAATAATGCGTGTTTCAATTGAGAAGAATTTTTTCTTCATAGTCTTAAGGAGGTGTTTTCATTGTCAAGAAAATGCGAAATATGCGATAAAGGTGTTGTTTCAGGTAGCCAATATAGTCACTCACACCGTGAATCAAAAAGAAAATGGGCTCCAAATATTCAAAAAGTTAAAGCTATAGTTAGCGGAACGCCTAAGTCTATACATGTATGTACTAGATGTCTTCGTTCAGGTAAAGTACAACGTGCTATATAATTAAGAAATAAGAATGCAGCTTTTTAGCTGCATTTTTTATTTAAATCCAACTATTAAGTTGCATTTTTTATTTAAATCCAACTATTTGTTGCACTTTTTATTTAAATACAACTATAAACTTGTATTTTTACTCTTCTATGTTATTTTTTTAAAAAAAATTTGATTATTCGGGACATAAATTTCGGTAATTTAATAGCCACAATTTTCATTTCCTTACCTCCCAAACATAATATATAAAAATATTTAGTTATAATCTTTTAAAAACTAAAATCACTAAGCTTTATTAATTTATTGAAATACTTTCCATACATTCTACATATCCTAACAATGATCGTTATGATTCATTATACTAAAACCAAAATAAACAATTCCTCCTCCCACAACGATTATCCACCACCAAAATGGAACTATTACTACTGTTATGATTCCTATTCCTAAACATGCTATGATTACTCCAAGTTGTCTTTGTAAACACCTAAACCACCTTTTCATAAGTTATTCCCCTCTCAAAGTATTCCAATAGTATTATATGATTTACTTTTAATAATGTTTACAAAATAAAAAACTATTTTTTTATTGAAGTGATCAATAAAAAAATAGTTTTTTATATAAATATTAGTCTTTTGATAATATTATCATCAGCATTCCAGCTTTAAATTTTAGTTTAACTTGAGGACATGCAAACTCATTTGAAATACTTATGCTTTCCCCAATCTTTAAATTGTAATTATCTAAAGGATACTTCGCTCCTTCAATTGTTAATCCAATTATTTCATCACCATAAGATTGTACTGAAAATATCTTACCTACGATGCCATTTAATAGTGTCGAATCATTAACTAACATAATAATATTATTATTATCCTTAATGCTTGCATTAACTTTGTTTTCTAAGCAAATCTTAAGCATCCCAATATTACCAAGCAGGTGATCAATTCTACTGCCTGTGCATCCTAAAAGCACTATTTCACTTGGCTTCATACCTATAGCATTCCTAACTGCAATTTCAGTATCAGTAAAATCCTTTTCTGTCGGATAAATATCTATGGTACATTTGTTTTTTTTATAATAACCCAATATTTCTTTATCTATGCTATCAAAATCTCCTACAAGTAAATCAGGCATAATATTATAGTGATATAAACAATTAGCACCACTGTCAGCTGCAATTAAAAATATGTCCTTTGTCATTTCCTTTATGAGTAATTCCTTTGAGGGAGGTGCCCCTCCAGATATTATTATAACTTTCATGTCAATCATCACCTTCGAAGCTGCTAATCATATAAAAATTATTAAATTCCAGCTCTTAATTTTTTTATATTTTTTTCAATATCATCATTTTTAAATACAGCTGATCCAGCTACAATCACATTAGCACCACTACTCACAACACCACGAATATTAGATTCGTCAATTCCACCATCCACTTGAATCATAATATCCTTATTATAAACATTTGCAAGTTCTCTAACTTCTTTAACTTTATCCAAGCAGTATTCAATAAATTTCTGTCCCCCAAATCCCGGGTTTACTGTCATAATAAGCACCATATCAACATTACTTATTAAATGCTTTATTAAAGCTACAGGAGTGGCAGGGTTTAATGCAACTCCAACTTTAACCCCAAAACTTTTTATATAGTTAATAGTTCTATCAATATGCCTATCCGTTTCATAATGAACAGTTATAATATCCGAACCTGCATGTACAAATTCTTCTACATATCTAGATGGTTCTTCTATCATAAGATGTACATCGAATGGTATCCTTGTTAGTTTTCTAATACTCTTAATAATTGGAGTACCAAAAGAAATGTTAGGTACAAACATACCATCCATTACATCAATATGAATCATATCAGCACCATATGCATCTAATTGTTTAATATGTTCTCCAAGCTTTGAAAAATCTGCTGACAGTATTGATGGTGCTATTTTTATCATTTTCTATTCCCCCTAGCAATAATTTCCTCTAAAGTTTTTATATAAAATTTATATCTATCTCTGTAAATTTCATTAACCTCTACAGCTTCCTTAACTCCACAATTAGGTTCCTTGTAATGCATGCAATTAGAAAACCTACATTCATGCCTGTATTTTTCAAATTCAGGAAAACAATGCTGTAATTGTTCTTTCTCTATAAAATCTAAACTTAATGATGAAAACCCTGGAGTATCTAATAAAAATCCTTCCTCATACTCAATAAGTTCACTATGACGTGTGGTGTGCTTACCTTTTTGCGATTTTTTACTTATGTCTCCAGTTTTCATAGCTTCTCTTCCAAGTATGCTATTAAGTATAGTTGACTTTCCGACTCCAGACGGTCCACAAAAAACAGATATATTATTTTTTATCTTCGCCCTTAGCTCTCCAAGGCCCTCTCCCTCTTTGGCTTTTAAAAATACTATATCACATCCAACACTTTCTAATTCTTTTATAAGCTCCTCATCAACTTTTTCAATTAAGTCCAACTTATTTAAGCAAAGAACTATCTTTAGTCTATAATGCTCGCAAAGCACTAAAAATTTATTTAGAAGTTCCATATTTAAATCAGGTTTCTTAAATGCAAAAACTACAAATGCTTGAGTAACATTAGCAACTACTGGGCGTATCATCTCTGTATCTCTTGTGAAAATCTTTTCAATTACACCCTTGGTATCATCTGTCTCGAGCATTATTTCTACTTTATCACCAATAACAGGAGAAAGTCCAGTGTACCTGAACTTTCCTCTTGCCTTACATTCTATTACCCTATCTTTTACTTTTACAAAATATAAACCACCTATACCTTTTGTGATTACTCCCTGCATATATCCTCCACCATTCACCTTTAATTTAATATTTGTTTTTACTGACCAGTTTTGGGATTTTTATTTGTCGTTGGATCAGTTTTAGTTGGGTCCTGAGTCATTGCCTTAGATGTTAAATTTATAGTATCTCCAGCACTTACCTTAGTTCCAGCATCCTTATCTTGAGTTTGAATTATATCTTCATCATTACCAGATACCGCTATGTTTACATTGTTTTGAGAAGCCATATTCCTTGCATCTTTAACAGTTTTCCCCTTAAAGTCTGGAACATCAACTTGCTGTTTTTCAGGTGCTTTATACGTATAAATGCCGACCCATACAGAGCTACCCTGCGTAACACTCGTATTTGGATCAATACTTTGACTAGAAATTTTGCCATCCTGTGATTTATCATTAGTTGGTATTTGTTTTTTATCGCCTAATGTCAAATTACTATTTTGCAATAATGTCGATGCTTGATCTAGCGTTTTTCCAAGTATACTTGGAACCTGTGTAACCTTAACTTTTGGTCCCGTGCTTATCACTAAATCTACTTTATCAGCCTTTTGAACTAAGCTACCTTCATTAGGATTTTGACTTATTACAATACCACTAGCAACGGTATCACTAGGCTCTTCTCTAACATTACTAAGTTCTAACCCTTTTTCTTCTATACTAGCTTTGGCTGAAGGTCTATCCATTCCTTTAACCGAAATCATCTTGAACCCCTCTGGCCCTTTGCTCACATAAACCCTTACTTGTGAATTTTCTTTTACTTCTGTTCCCTCATCAGGAAAACATGCTGTAACGGCACCTTTGGGTTCGTCACTATTTACCTCTTTATCTACTGCAAAAGTTAATTTTTTTGCTACTACTAATTTTTCTGCAGCCGCCTTATCGAGCCCTATTATTTTAGGGACTACTATCTTAGCTTCAACTGCTGCATTGTTAGCAATTGATTTTATATATACGAACCCTACCGCACTGCATATAACAACTAATAAAATTATTAAAGCAGTAATTATTGTCTTTTTTTTATTTTTGTTTTTATTTTCATTATTGTTTTTATTTTCATTCTTGACCATTGGCTCTGGACTTTCAGCCACGTCTTCTTCTTTTTCATAATCAGCCATATTTACAGGTGCCATAACTCTTGTGTACTCATTATCCATGCTATTACTAGCAATAGTATACTCACTATTATTGTGTATTCTTTGAAGATCCAAATACATTTCTTTAGCAGTTTGATACCTCTTTATAGGTTCCTTCTCTATAGCTTTTAATATTAATTTGTTCAAGTTTTCTGGGACCTTATTATTTATTTCCTTAGGTGGAACAACTTTTTCTCGTATATGCTTTAAGGCTACCGATACTGGACTTTCCGCATCATAAGGCACTCTACCTGTAACCATCTCATAAAGCACTATTCCAAAGGAATAAATGTCTGTTCTGCAGTCTACAAAACTTGCTTTAGCTTGTTCTGGTGAAAAATAATGGGCTGATCCCATTACAGTGCTAGTGTTAGTTATAGTAACTGAACTAGCCGCTTTTGCTATACCAAAATCTGTAACCTTAACTGTTCCATCTTCAGTTACTAGAATATTATGAGGTTTTATATCCCTATGTATAATATTATTCTTATGGGCACACTCAAGTGCTTTTGCTATTTGCATACCATAGTCTAATACTAACTCAGTATTCATGCTACCATTTTCAACTATAATTTCTTTCAGGGTTTTTCCTTTTATATATTCCATTACTATATAGTTAATATCCCTTTCACTTCCAACATCGTAAATATTAACTATATTATTTGATGAAAGGCTAGCTACTGACAACGCTTCTTTTCTAAATTTTTCCATGAATTCTATATTATTTGAGAATTCTTCTTTTAGTATTTTTACAGCAACAAAACGATTAAGTAAATGGCACTTAGCTTTATAAACTATTGCCATTCCACCCTCTCCAACTTTTTCAAGGAGTTCATATCTATTCCCTAATAGGGTTCCTATCATCTCTGCACTCTCCTTCAAATACGATAACGGATATATTATCACGTCCACCATTAAATTTGCTTAGGTCAACTAACATTTTGCAACTTGTATCATTATCATTTCCAACAATAATATCATACATTTCAGAATAAGTCACATCATTAGTAAGACCATCAGTACATAAAATACATTTGATTACATTAGTCAAATCAAGGTCAAACAAATCAACTTCTACTAACTCATTTGTTCCAAGTGCCCTTGTAATAATATTTTTATTGGGATGATTTCTTGCCTTTTCTTCAGTTATAGACCCATTATCTAACAGCTGTTGCACTAGAGAATGGTCTCTTGTAACTTTTACTAATTCTCTTTTACTATCTATAATATAACAACTACTGTCCCCTACATTTGCAACAACCATTTCATTCTGTTTTCTAATACAAATTGTTATAGTTGTGCCCATCCCTTTAAGCGAATCGTTTTGACTCGCCATATCATAAATTTCCTTGTTTGCACTTTTTATAGCTTCTGAAAGAACTTTTTTAAGTTCTGTACCTTTGTGATTGTTCTTTATATATTCCATTATAACCTTAATAGCTATATCACTTGCTACTTCTCCGGCATTGTGTCCTCCCATGCCATCCGCAACAATATAAATATCGTACTCACTACTTTCTAAATAACCTACAGAGTCTTCATTTATTTTTCTAACATTCCCAACATCTGATAAAACCCCAAGCATTGTTAAACCCCCTCATTTAAGTTCTTCACCTTTAATATGGCTTCTTCTAAGCTGTCCACATGCAGCATTAATATCTAGCCCCATTTCTCGTCTTATCGTTGTCTGAATATTATTAGCCTCAAGAACCCTCTTAAACTCAGTCACATCATCATTTGAAGATCTCTCCAGTTCATTTTCTTTAATCTCATTGACCGGGATTAAATTAACATGGCATAACATATCTTTTAACAAAGCGCTTAGTTTCTCTGCATCTTGCTTACTATCATTAAGACCCTTAACAAGAGCATATTCGAATGTTATTCTCCTATTAGTTTTATCTATATAATACTTAGAAACATCAATAATTTCTGCAATAGAATACTTATTTGCAATTGGCATACTCTTCACTCTGATTTCATCACTAGGCGCATGAAGCGAAATAGCAAGTGTAATTTGCATATTAAAATCCGCAAACTCTTTGATTTTTGGAACTATACCACATGTAGATATAGTTATATGCCTTTGTCCAATATTTAGTCCATTCTCTGAATTCACAATTTCAAGAAATTTCATTACATTATCAAAATTATCAAATGGTTCCCCACTTCCCATTAGTACAACATTAGAAATTCGTTCATTAATAAGTTGCTGTGCTTTTAGTATTTGGGCAAGCATTTCTCCCGGCGATATATTCCTAATCATTCCGCCTATAGTAGATGCGCAAAATTTGCAACCCATTCTGCATCCTACTTGAGTAGATATGCATATAGAATTTCCATGTTTATATTTCATAACAACACATTCAATTAAATTACCATCACCCAGCTCAAAAAGGTATTTTCTTGTATCATTATTTTTTGATGTGTATTCTTCTATAAGCCTAGGTATTCCTATATAAAAATAAGTTTGCAATTTTCCTCTTACACTCTGTGGTATATTATTCATATTTTCAAATTCACAAATATCCTTATAAATCCAGTCAAATACTTGCTTAGCCCTAAATTTACTTTCCCCATTGCTTTTCATCCACTGTTTCAGTTCCTCTAAATCCATATCTAATATATTTATCATTTTACACACCCAATCATTTTATACACTCACGCGTTTTACAAAGCCACTATGACTTTATAAGTTTGGTTATAAAAAAGCCATCCATGTATTCATTTGGAAATATAGTAACATACCCTTTGTCACTATATTTTATATTATCAAATTCACCAAAAAATAAAGGTTCTATCTTAAATTCGCAGTGCGACTCTATAAACCAATCAATATTACCTTCATTTTCATCTTTGTTTAAGGTACATGTTGAATATACAAGTACTCCGCCTTTTTTTACGTATTTTGAAGCATTATCCATTATACTTCTTTGTATGTCTATTATATTATTTATATCTTTTATATTTTTGCTCCACTTTATTTCAGGTTTTTTTCTGATGATTCCTAGCCCTGAACATGGTACGTCTATAAGTACTCTATCCGCATATTCAAATAAATCTTTGGTAAATACAGTGGCATCTTGAACTTCACAAGTTGTATTTACAATTCCTATTCGCTTTATGCTTTCTTCGATTAAAGACAATTTGTTTTTATGCACATCGAACGCGAGAACCTTACCTGTGTTTTTCATAAGCTCTGCTATATGTGTTGTTTTTCCACCTGGTGCACTACAAAGGTCTAAAACTTTCATATTTAGTTTTAAATCCATAGATGGTGCCGTAAGCATTGCACTCTCATCTTGAACCGTTATATTACCTTCGTTAAATAAAACATTATTCTCTATATTTTTTCCTTTAATAATTCGGATTGCTTCAGATGATGCATAACCCTCTTCTATATTATAGCCATTTTCTACAAGTTTTTCCCATATTTCTTTATAAGTTAATTTTAAAGTATTAACTCTAACTGTAACATCAGGCTTATAATTTAAACCCTTAAGAATTTCTTCAGCCTTTTGAGGTCCATATTGCCTTATAAAGAGTTTAACTAGCGACTTAGTAAATGAATACTCAAAACATAATCTTTCAATATCATTTTCTCCATTGTAATACTTTGCCTCTGTTTCCCTAAGGTAACTTCTAAGTACACCATTAACAAGCTTTGATGCTCCTATGTTGCTCTTTTTCTTAGTTAAATTTACAGCCTCATTTACAGTTGCAAAACTCGGAACTTTATCTAAATACCTAATTTGATAAACTGATATTCTTAATATATTTAAAACAAAACTTTCTAACTTATCAAAACCATTTTTAACGAAGTGTTGCAATATTTTATCTATAGTATATTTGTATTTTAACGTTCCATAAACTATTTCTGTAACTAGAGCTTTATCTTTATCGCTTAGCTCTGATTTATTAAGTTCTAATCCTAAAACAATATTCGAATAAGCATTGTCATTTAATACTTTTTCTATAATTGTAACTGCTACCAGTCTACTATTACTCATACTCTTACCTCAATTTCCCTTTTATTTAAGTATCATGCCTACATCTATTTTATTACCTATTATATAATCTTTTACCTTTAAAGGCTTTTTACCTGGAAATTGAATCTCCTCAATAAGTAAAACCCCACTTCCAGTTGATACCTTTAGCCCCTCTTTTGAAACATCTATAATACATCCAGCTTGCTTACTTGATAACTCATTTAATATTTTCGACTTATATATTTTCATTACAATATTGTCATAATAGGTATATGCCGTTGGTGTTGGATTTAACCCTCTTATAAAATTGTGAATATTAACATTACTACATTCCCAATCAATACTTGCCATTTTCTTACCTAGCTTAGACGCATATGAACTAGCACTATCTTCTTGTTTGATTGGCTTAATTACATTATTTATTACTGAATTTATTGTTTCAACTAATAGCTTAGCACCACTAATACTAAGAATGTCTGTAAGTTCACCTGCTGTAATATCTGTAGTAATTCCAACTTCATTTGTTAAAAGAATATCACCAGTATCAAGGCCAACATCCATAAGCATCGTTGTGTTACCAGAAGTACTCTCACCATTAATTATACACCAATTTATAGGTGCTGCCCCCCTGTATTTTGGCAATAAAGATGCATGCAAATTTATACATCCATATTTAGGAATATCTAATACTTCCTTTGGAAGTAATTGTCCAAATGCCACTACTACAATAAAATCTGGTTTTAAATTCTTAATTATATCTATCATTTCATCATTATTTTTAAGTTTTAAAGGTTGATATACCGGTATATTACATGAAGCTGCTAACTGCTTAACCGGCGACATAGCTAATTTTTTTCCTCTTCCTTTTGGTCTATCAGGCTGAGTAAAAACAGCGGAAACCTCGAATTCATTTATAAGTGATTGCAGAGATGGCACTGAGAATTCCGGTGTACCCATAAAAATTATCTTCATATTATTCCTCACCCTCTATTGCTTTGTCTATAAACAATATACCATCCAAATGATCGATTTCATGGCAGAGCGCCCTTGCAAGAAGACCTTCTCCCTCAATTACTATCTTCTCTCCCAACTCATTTAATGCGGATACTTTTACTTTTTGGGGCCTATCAACATTTTCTTGTGTTCCTGGTATACTTAAACAACCCTCGCTTGCGATTTGTGAACCTTCCATTTCAATGATCTCTGGATTTATTAATGCTATAGGACCATCCCCAATATCAATAACAACTATTCTTTTTAAAATGCCAACCTGTGGCGCCGCAAGTCCTATCCCATTAGAAATATACATAGTTTCTTTCATATCTTTGATTAATAATAAAATTCTTTGATTAATTTCACCTACGACTCTGCTTTTTTTCCTTAATAACTCATCACCATATATTCTAATTGTTCTTGTAGCCATGTGTTACCCTCCTTCTAACTAAATTATAATCTTTTCGCTGCTAGATCATATTACTTGGATTAATATCTATACTAACTCTTATACTGCTATAAACATTTTTTACTAATTCATAAACTGAATTCTTTATTTCTAAAGCAATTGTTTGGTTAATATCACCTTTAATAATAATTTGCCATCTGTAGAAGTTTTTAATTTTAGAAACCCCACAAGTACATGGTCCCAGAAGTATAATTTTATTGTTATCTTTGATTTTATATTTTAAATTTTCGCCAACATTTTGGATATTTTTTATTAACATATTTTCATTCTCAGAACTCATAGTTATAACTAAAATACTTGCAAAAGGCGGATAATCCATAGCCTCTCTCATCATAATTTCATTTTTATAAAAACTATCATAATCATTACTGGCTGCATACTTAATTGTCAATTCATCTGCACTATACGTTTGAATAACAACCTTACCTTCCTTACTACCCCTCCCTGATCTTCCTGAGACTTGAGTAAGCAGCTGAAATGTCCGTTCAAACGCCCTATAATCTGGTAAGTTAAGTGATAAATCAGCAGCTATTACTCCGACTAATGTAACATCTTTAAAATCTAAGCCTTTAGCAACCATTTGAGTTCCAATTAGAATATCTGCTCCTTTACTTTTAAAGGTATTATATATATATTCATAAGAATTTTTTTTCCGTGTCGTATCAAAGTCCATTCTTAATGTTCTTGCACTTGGAAAAATTCTATTAATTTCTTGTTCAATTTTTTCTGTTCCAACACCAAAATATTTCACATAACTACTGCCACAACTAGGGCAAACTTTACTAATCTTTTCCTTCTCACCACAGTAATGACATGTTAAGTATTCACCTGCGTTATGATATGTTAATGAGATATCACATTTTTTACATTTAAAAACATACCCACATTTTCTACAGGATACAAATGTTGAAAATCCTCTTCTATTTAGAAACAAAATTACCTGTTCATTTTTACTTAAACACTGCGTAATGCCATCATGTAGTGACCTACTAAATATTGAACGATTGTTGTTCATAAGTTCTTCCCGCATATCTACGATTTCTACTTTTGGCATTGCTGCACCATCTGCTCTTTCATTAATAGTAATTAATGAAAGCTCATTTATGGTAGACCTATAATAACTCTCAACTGATGGTGTAGCTGATCCTAGTATTAGTTTGCAATTTTCAAGTTCACATTTCATATATGCTATCTCACGAGCATCAAATTTCGGATCACTATCTGATTTATAACTAGCCTCGTGCTCCTCATCTATAACAATTAATCCTAAGTTTTCAAAAGGTAAAAATATAGCTGACCTTGCTCCAATGGCAATTTGGGCATTTCCAAGCTTTACCCTCATCCATTCGTCAAAACGTTCGCCATCTGACAATCTACTATGAAAAACTGCGATTTCAGGACCAAACCGCCCTTTAAATCTTTCAACCATTTGAGGCGTTAACGATATTTCTGGTATAAGTATTATAGATTGCTTATTTTCCTTTAACATATAACTAACCAATTTCATATATATTTCAGTTTTTCCACTACCGGTAACTCCATGAATTAAGAATTTATTTTTCTTAGAATTCATTATAAAATCCACTGATTGGCGTTGCTTTTCATTCAGTATTTTTTCTTCGTACTTAGCATAATGTTTTTGATTATACCTATTAATTGTAACCTCTTGTGAAATTAAGAACCCATGTTTAATCATTGTATTAATTGACGATAATGATAATTTAAAATTTTTACTAAATTCATTTTTATTATATTTCATTTTATTTAATTCTATTAAGTCATAAATGTTTTTATAGGGTTCATTTAAAAATTTGCCCTCTATTTGCTTACCTATAGTTAATAATAGTGAGGTCTTCTTTTTTATTCCCTTTGTTATTCCCCTGGGAATAATAACTTTTATACACTCTAGATAGGTGCAAAGATACTTTTTTTTCATGACTTTTACAAGTTCAATATCGGTTATTTTAAGAAGAGGCATTTCATCACATATATTAGCTATTTCCTTAATATTAATAGCGCTATCACATTGCTCATAAAGCTCTAGTACAAAAGCATCTAATGTTCTGTTTCCTCTACCAAATGGCACTTTAACTCTAAATCCTAACTGTAAAACGCCTAATAAACTAGTAGGTATTTTATATGTAAAAATTTTATCCACTTGAACTGAATCGTTATTCACTACAACTCCAGCATACTGATACACTTAATCACCCTTTTAATTTTATAATTTTCTATAATATAAAAAAGCGCATTAGCGCTTTTTATTTATTAAATTAAACAATTCCCTAGCAACTTGTTTCTTAGACATTATGTCTAATACTATTGGATCGTTATCTTTGCTTAAAATAATCACTTTATTCTCTTCAGTTCCAAACCCACTATCTGTTTTTGTTATATCATTAGCAATAATATAATCTAAATTTTTCTTAAGTAATTTTTCTTTTGCATTTTTAAGTAAATCATTACTTTCTGCTGCAAAACCTACCAAAATTTGCTTCTTTTTATGTAATCCAAGCTCTTTTAAAATGTCGTTATCTCGTACAAACTCTAAGTTTAAAATATCTTCACTTTTCTTGATTTTAAAACTAGAGTATACCTTAGGTTTATAATCAGATACAGCTGCTGCTTTTATAACTATGTCGCTATCTTCATAATTGCTTATTACAGCGGTCCTCATCTCATCATTAGTATTTATCTTAATTATGCTTACACCAAAAGGTGCTTTTTCATTACATGGTCCCGATATTAAAGTTACATTCGCCCCTCTGTCTCTTGCTTCTCTCGCAATTGAATAACCCATTTTCCCTGTTGATCTATTAGTTATAAATCTTACAGGATCAATAGGTGCAATTGTAGGTCCGGCTGTAACTAACACCTTAGTACCTATCATATCCTTTATAGGATATAATTTACTCATAATCACTTCAAAAATATCTTCAGTTTGTGCAAGTTTTCCCTCTCCTATGTCACCACAAGCAAGCCTTCCTGATACCGGAGCAATAAACTCATAACCAAAACCCTTTAGTTTTTGAATATTGCCCTGCACTATTGGGTTATTATACATATTAACATTCATTGCTGGAGCAAAAATCACGGGTGCCTTAGTTGCCATAATAGTAGTAGTAATCATATCATCTGCGATTCCATTTGCAATTTTACCAATTATATTAGCAGTTGCTGGAACTACAACAAATAGATCTGCTTTTTTAGCAAGAGATATATGTTGTATCTCCCATGCTTTAGGTTCCTCAAACATATCATGTATAACCATATTCTGACTGAGTGATTGAAAGCTTATTGGATTTACAAACTCCAACGCCGCTTTTGTCATTATAACATGCACATCAACATTTTCTTTTTTTAATCTACTAATAACATCTAGAGCCTTATATACAGCTATTCCACCTGTAACACCAAAAACTACTGTCTTTGTATTTTTCATACTATTTTATTCCTTCTTGAGTTGTGATGGCAACAATAGCTCCCTCATAAATCTCCTCTATAGCAATAGTAACCGGTTTTGTCGAATCCACCTGTACAAGTGGACTTTGACCTTCTATTATTTG
This sequence comes from Clostridium estertheticum subsp. estertheticum, assembly GCF_001877035.1. Lineage (NCBI taxonomy): Bacteria > Bacillati > Bacillota > Clostridia > Eubacteriales > Clostridiaceae > Clostridium > Clostridium estertheticum. The sequence continues at coordinate 2,941,331 of NZ_CP015756.1, forward strand.
TCTTGCTCTTTTTGATGTTGCTACAACTAAAGAATACCTATTGTCAACCTTTTCTAACAAATCTACTATTGATGGACTAATCATTGAATTATTCATTTATAATTTCCTCCTTTAAAAAATCTCCATTCATTCTATCGACTCTGCATCTTTCTGCAATGACAATGCTCTGAATTTTCTCACATGCGCTATCCACAGTATCATTTACAACTGCATAATCATATTTTGATACAAAACTTATTTCTTCATGAGCAGATGCAAATCTAGTCATTAATGACTCTGGTGTTTCACTGCCCCTATTTGTAATTCTGTTTCTTAATTCCTCCATAGATGGCGGAAGAATAAAAATAAATAAACCATTTGGATAAGCCAATTTCACTTTAAGAGCGCCTTGAATGTCTATTTCAAGTATTACATCACGGCCGCTCTCGAGCACTTTTAAAACCTCAGATTTAGGTGTACCATAACAATTTCCATAAACCTCTGCATACTCAAGAAAGTCTTTTGATTTTATCCTTTCTAGAAATTCTTCTCTAGATATAAAATAGTAATTTATACCTTCTATTTCAGCATTTCTTGGGCTTCTCGTAGTTGCTGAAACTGAAATCCAGAAGTCATTCTTTTTAAGAAGCGCCTCGCATACAGTCCCTTTACCAGCACCGGAAGGTCCTGAAATTACAATTAGCTGTCCTTTACTCCTCATTATTCCTCTACCTCGTCTAAATGATCATCATCTTTAACAGATAATCTATGTGCAACAGTTTCAGGCTGAACAGCCGATAAGATAACATGATCACTATCAGTGATTATAACTGCTCTGGTTCTTCTTCCATATGTAGCATCAATTAGCATTCCTCTATCTCTTGCCTCTTGAATTATTCTTTTTATAGGCGCTGATTCAGGGCTGACTATGGCTACCAATCTATTTGCTGAAACAATGTTTCCAAACCCTATGTTTATCAACTTTATACTCATCGTTTGCCTCCAGTTTATTCTATGTTTTGTATTTGTTCTCTAATTTTCTCTATTTCACTTTTCATACTAATTACTGTGTTTAAAATTTCTAAATCATTTGCTTTTGATGCTATAGTGTTAGTTTCCCTATTCATTTCTTGAATAATAAAATCAAGCTTTCTACCAATTGGTTCGTCTAAAATTAGAGTCTCTCTCATTTGATTTATGTGACTATTTAATCTTACAATTTCTTCATCAATTCCTGCTTTATCAGCAAAAATTGCAATTTCCATAGCAACCCTATTTTCATCAAAATCAATTTCCTTATGCAAAACATCAAGCCTTTGAGTTAGCTTAGCTTTATACTCACAAACAACAAGAGGTGCCCTTGTCTTAACCTTATCAACTAATCCATTAATTAAATCGCACTTAATTATAACATCTTCAAGTAGCTTTCTACCTTCTCTTTCTCTCATAAAAAGAAGGGCCCTAAGCGCCTTTGTTAATGCTAAATCAATCTGCTCAAATGTTTCTGAAACATCTTCTTCCTTTTGCTTAAGCGTTATTACTTCAGGTAATTTAGCTACCGCCGCAACAGATATATCATCGCTTAGACCATATTTATCTTTTAAGATTCCAAGGCAATTTATATAACTTGCTGCTAAATTTTCATTCAAATATGCTTCAACATCTTCCTTATCATAATTGCCTTGAGTTACAAAAACATCAAGCTTTCCCCTTTTTACTTTTTCACCAATTATTTTACGGATTTTATCCTCAAAAGATATTAATACTCTAGGCATTCTTATATTAGTTTCAAAATATCTATGATTAACACTTTTAATCTCAATTGTAAAACTTTTACCATCTTTTTCAGAGTTTCCTCTCCCAAACCCAGTCATACTCCTAATCATAACAAGACATCCTTCCATTGTTCATTGTGACCTCGTAATAAGTATACATAAAGTATTACCTTAATTTCAAGCTAAAATTATAAGTTTTTACTTTTATCACGATTTTCATAAAAAAAATACCATCAAGCTGTAATTTTATAGATTTAAAAACAGCTCATACTATTAATAAAATATTTCCTATATAACTTATATTATACCAATAATATTATTAATCACCACATTTTTTTAAAGATTTTAAAGCTTCTTCAAGAATAAGCTTATCTTTTGTAAGCGCTATACGGAAGTAATCGTACCCAATTTTTCCAAAAACATTGCCTGGTGTAACCACAATTCCATAATTAATCAGCAATTCTTCACAAAATTCATTTGTAGTATAGTTTTTAGGTGTTCTACACCATAAATAAAAAGTAGCTTCAGCATCAAAAAATTCTATATTTTTTTCTATTAAAATACTTTTAGCAACTTCACGTCTTTCATCATATATTTTTCTTATATTATGAACATAATCACGTTCTAAATTAAGAGCAGCAACTGCAGCCTTTTGAACTGGTATGAATTGACCAGAGTCACAATTACTTTTTATTTTTAAAAGAGCATTTATTACTTTAGCATTACCTACAGCATACCCTATTCTATATCCTGTCATATTATAAGTTTTAGATAAAGTTCCAAATTCCACGTTTTGCCTTAATACATCATATTGCATAAGACTAATTGGTTCTTTATCTTCCTTAATTATCTCATTATATGCCGAATCATTGCATAAAACAATATTATTGTTATAAGAAAAATTTATAATATTCTTATAGAACTCTTTACCTGCTACTGCACCTGTCGGGTTATTAGGATAATTTATAAACATCAATTTGCATTTATTAACAATGATTTCTGGAATAGCATCAAGCCTTGGCATATATCCATTGCTTTGTGTTAATGCCACAGTATATGGTACACAACCCCATAGTTTTGAACAAATACTATAAACTGGATATGCAGGTTCAGGCACTATTACACAATCTCCTATATCACATACAGCCGGAATTATATTGTTTATACCTTCCTTTGATCCTATAAGAATTATCACTTCATCTAAATCTAGGCATACATCGTAAACGTCATTATAGTATTTTATAACTGCTTTTTTGAGTTCATCTATTCCATCATAAGGAGGATAGTTATTATATTTCTCACATTTTAGGGCCTCTATTAGGGCATCTGTAATTTTTGAATTGACTGATAAATCTGGATCTCCTATACTAAGGTCAATAATTTTTTTCCGGTCAGTTATCACTTTATTTTTAATATCATCAATCCTTTTGAAATGATATTCGGATACATTAGACAGTCTATTATTTATTTTCATAGTATCATCCTTTATATAGTTTTTATTATATTATTCAGATAATACTAACTTTGTTACATTCGTCTAATTTACAATAAAAAAGAATCTTAAATTAAAATTGGTACTTATAAAATAGATATCTTAAAATATCTATTTTATAGGTACCAATTTAATGCCACTTCAGCCTTAAGGTAATATAATAAATCTAATTATAAATAAGCCTGCTAAAACATAAACTATAGGGCTTACTTCCTTATACCTACCTGTTGCTACTTTTACTATTGGGTAAAAAATAATTCCTGCTGCTATTCCATTTGCTATACTATAACTAAATGGCATTATTGCTATTGTTAAGAATGCTGGGAGTGCTTCCGTAAAATCTTCAAAATCAATTTTTGTAATTGAACTCATCATAAGCACTCCAACTATTACAAGTGCTGGGGCAGTCGCCTCTGATGGTACTATTCCTACAAGTCCACTAAAAAATAATGAAGCTAAAAATAATACTCCAACTGTAGCTGATGTAAGACCTGTTCTTCCACCTTCTGCTACTCCCGCTGTGGATTCTACATAAGTTACTACAGTACTTGTTCCCATAATCGCTCCTGCAGTAGTTGCTAATGCATCTGACATTAATGCCTTATTCATATTTTTTACTCGTCCATTCTCATCAAGCATATTAGCTTTTGTTGCTGTTCCTACGAGTGTTCCTATTGTATCAAATAAATCCACTAAACTAAATGTTATTACAACCATTACTACACTCATTATCGCTGAAAATACTCCCTTGCCAGCCCCTGATCCTAAGAGACCTGCAAAATCAAACTGCATGAATGTCGGTGCAAGAGATGGTGGTGCACTAAATATCTTAACACCTGCTAGTTTTGTAATTTCAAACGGAATCCCCACTATAGCAGTTATAACAATTCCAATTAGTATAGATCCTTTTATTTTTCTAGCCATGAATATTGCCGTAATAGATATGCCTATTAGTGTCACTAATGCACTTGGAGATGTAAGACTACCAAAAGCTACTAAAGTTTCTTTATTACTTACAATTATTCCGCCACCTTTAAAACCTATAAGGGCTATAAATAATCCGATACCACCTGAAATAGCAAGTTTTAAATTTTGTGGCAAGGCATCTACTATTTTTTCTCGTATTGATGTAAGTGTTATTATTATAAATAAAATTCCTGATATAAAAACCGCAGCTAACGCTTGTTGCCATGTATATCCGAGGCCTAAACATACGCTATAAGTAAAGAATGCATTTAATCCCATTCCGGGTGCCTGTGCAAAAGGTAGGTTAGCATAAAAAGCCATTACGAAAGTACCTATTGCTGCAGTAAGGCATGTAGCTGCAAAAACTGATGCTACAACTGGATCATTTAACGCAGTAAAAGCTCCTGCCCCTTCTCCCTTTATACCTGGTAGATTCATTCCAGCAAATCTAAGGATATTAGGATTTACAATTATAATATATGCCATAGTTATAAATGTAGTTATACCCGCAAGTATTTCTGTTTTAACTGTTGTCTTGTTCTCTCTTAATTTAAAAAGCTTCTCAAATATAGAACTTTTTTCAATATTTTCTGTTGATTTCATGTTTCTCCCCTATCTTGTATTTTATTTTTATACAAACATAATATCAAAAACGGAAGTTTTCGTCAATGCCATGGCGAATGTTAAATTATATTTTCTTCATTAAATTCGGCTTTTGTACCTTCCATCTTCGAACATGTGTTTTATTTCCTTCAAATCTGTTGTACTCGCAAGTGCCAACATAAGTTTAATTCTAGCCTTTTGTCCAGGAAGACTATCCCCAAAAATAACGCCAGCATTCCTGAGTTCTTTTCCACCACCTGGGTATCCATAGGAATCTAATACTCTTCCTTTAAAGCATCTAGACACCATAACAACCGCTACGCCCTTTTCAATAGCAGTTTCTACACCCTCTGCCATTTCCGGTGGAATATTTCCTCTTCCCATGGCTTCAATAACAATTCCTCTTGCACCTTCCTTTACACAAAAATCAATTAGTTTTGAATCCATACCTGCACAGGCTTTTATTAAATCCACTCTAGTTTCTACCTTATCTGTTTTTATATGTTCTTTTTTCAAACTATCTCTATAGAATATTGCTTCATTGTTGTCTATAATTCCTATTGGCCCAAACTCTGGACTCTGGAAAGTGTTTAGATGCATTGAATGTGATTTAGTAACTTCACTAGCACAATTAAGTTCATCATTTAAGCACACTAATACTCCTCTATTACGCGCTTCCTTTGAAATAGCAGTACAAATAGCAGCAGATAAATTTGCAGGACCATCATACCCAAGTTCCGAGCCATTTCTCATTGAGCCTGTAACAATTACAGGCTTTGGATTATTGATAGTTAGATGTAACAAATATGCTGTTTCCTCAAGTGAATCTGTACCATGAGTAACCACAACACCACATATATCCTCTCGAGTTAAGAATTTTTGTATGTATTTAGACAAATCCATCATAAGTTCTGGCGTCATGTGAGGTCCAGGCAGATTTGAAAAAGTATATGATTCTATTTGAGCATATTTCTCAATTCCTGTAACCATAGACATTATTTCTTCTCCACTTAGAGTTGGAACTGCCGCTTTTATTCTTGGATCTAGGGTCATAGAAATTGTGCCGCCATTAAAAATAACCGCAACTTTTTTCATTTAAATTACCTCCTAATCTTAGTTTTAAAATAAACTAATCTGTTCTAACTTCCGTATATTCTGGAAAATTAAAGATAAATTCACTTTCGATAATTTATGTTTAATTTTTAAGAAACAAATTCTATTCTACAATATACCTGCAAAAATTACATCTTTTATTTATAAAATTTTATAAATAACAGTAAATGAAAATAAGGCATACAAATTATTAGCATGCCTTATTTTCATGATTCTATTTGTTTTTTAAATATTCGAATAAACTTTTTTCTATTTCATCCGCACCGTTATCATCAAATGTTATATATTGCCTATGACCATCCAATGCCTTTACCTCAATTGTACCTATTTCTTGCCCAGTAATTTTATCAATATCTCTCTCAAATTTCATTATTTTATAACCCTTATTTATAAAATACTCACCTTCGTTAACCATTAAATCACTCTCCTTTAACATCCACAGATATATACCTTAGATTTAAATTTGATTTTTCCTTTCTCTTTCTCCCTTTTTCTGCCTATCACTAGGTTCTGTTCTTTTAGTGCCGATATTAACCTTTTTACTATTGGTTTCACTTTCCTTGCCTTTTTGCATATCATCGTCACTCCCTTAAATAAAGTTATTAAAATGTTTTATTTACACATTAAATTCAAGGTAACCCTAATCAAGAATTTCCCCATTAAAATTTTTATACAAAGGTTGGTTTTTCTTATCTCCGTTACTTTTCTTAGGTTTATGAACATTATCACGTTTAATATCAATATTACTATTTTTGCTACCACCAACATGTTGATGATCAGGCATTTTTAAAACCCCCTTTAATTAAAATAATTTTAAAATCTTTTACTTTATTATTTTCTCTCTAGATCTATATATTATACGTAGTAATAAGCTAAACCTTATTTTTATATAATTGGATAAAAACATTTTACTAAATTATTTATTTCAGTTCATTAATTATCAACTTTTAAATAAAAGGTATATTAAATTAGTTTTAGATAAAATATATATTAAGTGAATAATTTATATTTTAATATTTCCCAATATTGTTATATAATAAGGCAAATTGTGTTAAAATACAGAAGAATATAAAAGAAAGTTTAAACAGGGGGATTACAAGAAATGAAAAAACTATTAACAACTACCTTTATTCTATTATTTTGCTTTTTATTAATATCTACTCATAATTCATATGCATTTGAACCAACTAATAATCAAGTAGTTAGTGCAAATAAAGTCTGGAATATCCAGTTTAATAAAGAACTTAAATTTGATGATGCATTAAAAAATTCTATAACTATAGTGGATAGTGCAGGAAAATCGTCAGCTATAACAACACAGCTCGGACTAGATAAGAAATCTATCTTAATTAATCCACCAGTAAAAGGATATACTCTTGGTGAATCGTATACTTTGAAAATGGATAAAGAAATTTATTCAACAGACAATACACAATTGCAAAATATTTTACAAATGACTTTTAAAGTCAATAATAATATACTTATAGAAAATAATGAAAATGTTAAGTCAATCTTTAATGATAACTGCAATAACCTTATTACTAGTGGTTGGAGCAAAGGTGATAACTATACTAACGACTCATTTATAGCAGATTCTAGTGAAAGTGGAAAATATAATACACATATTCCATATGGACAATATTTGTTTTATAATACCACTCAAAATTCAATATCTAAAATAAGTAAAGACGTAAAAATAGGCGCCGGTCCTTTCAATGTAGAATTTGATGCTAAGATAACAGATTTACAAACTCCCGCTACAAATGTAGGTTGGAGAGGTTTTGCGCTAGATATAATTGCTAATAATAAAAGATACCATATCAGTATTAATAGCAAAGACTCTGACAATAAAGTAAAAATAAACTTATTGAGTAAAAATTCAGGAACCGACCTTTTTAAAACAATTAATACATATTTACCTAAGGATAATGACATTCATAGATGGTCAATCGTAAATGATGGAAATAAAACTATATCAGTATTATTGGATGGTAAAACTATTGGTAGCTTCGCCAATCCCGAACTAGATGCTGCTGGACTTACTGATAGGGTTATTTTCTACAATGACATGACCGATACACTTTCTAGTTACAATAATGTGTATATTGATAATTTTGCAGTAGTAAACTCTTTAGCGATAAAAAATTCTACTGTAATACCTGATGAAAAAAATCAAGCTATAAATATTTCAACGACCATGGCGATTGATGCTGAAAATCTTATAAGTATTAAGCAATATAGTATAAAATCGTATCTATATAAAAACGATAAGATTATAGCAGAGACCTCAACCCCACTCAATAAGAAAACAATTTTATCAACGCTTAATAATATAACCCAATCTGGAGAAATGAAGCTTGTACTAAAGCTTGTTACAGGCAATCAGGTAATTGAAGAAACAACAAAAACTATAAGCATGAATATTTCAACTGCTAATTTAGAACCAGGTCAGGTTGTAAATTCAAGTCCAGGAAGCGTGTATTTATATAATCAAATGGATAAGATGTCAGCGACAGGTAAAAATGATGCTGTTCATTCTGGGTGGAATTTAGGATCATACGTAGATTCTGAAAGCAATAAAAGTGGATCAATAATTGAGAATAGTGAAAATCCCCTAACAATAAAAATGCCTGTCACCCTAAATGGTTGGTTTAGAGTTTATGTAGGTTATGTGACTGGAACTGATAGTTTTAGAATAGGTGCAACAAATGATTCTTCAAAAACCCAAATAAATGGTGATATTTCACTTAAGTCAAATAACTTATACGGTGAGCAATGGATTAATGAAAAATCTACAATAATATCAAAATTTGATAATAATTCAATTGAAATTAATCCAATTCCTAATAAAAATGTTAGAATTGCCTACATTAAATTAATAGGATTGACTGCTGATCAAGTTACTTTATATCAAAAGGAAAATGAGAATAAAAAAACTGTTATTTATGATTTTGATGGATATTCTGATTTCTTTGATGGAAGATATCCCACTGTAGAAGCGCTTAAAAATAAAGCTGTGGATAGATTTAGCGGCAGAAATGTGGGAACAATAAATTGGTCTTTAGGAGGTACTGGTGCTTTAAATTATAATAGTAAATATGCAGGTAATGCATATGATGGCACTGACGAATTCGATTCTGAGTTTAGAGATGGAGACAGGTTAGCAAAATCTCAAATACTAAATATATTAAGTTCTGGGAAGTCACCCCTAGAAATCATAGCTGATAGAGGTGCCGATAAGGACATAAAGGTCAATGCTTCACTTAGAATGAATTCATTTTACAATCCAACTGTTTATGGGTTTAAAAATGGGGATATGTATAATAAATACAAACAATTTGCTCAACCTGGTAGTTTTTATCTAAGCTATTATCACACAGAAGTTAGAGATTATATGAAAAATATACTTCTAGAGTCAGGTTCTTTTAATAATGTAAATGGTGTGACATTAGATTTTTGTAGGTATCCAGAGGTTTTTGGAAGTGAAACTCCAAATGATCAAAAAGTATTAATTATGAATGAATTTTTACGAACTTTGCGAAAAGAACTGCCAAAAAATAAAACAATTACTATAAGAGTTCCCTGGAAAAATCCCATTCAGTATGGCTTTGATGTCAATGCTTGGGTTAAGGAAGGTTTGCTTGATACATTAGTACCTTCAAGCATTGGTAATGAAGACAACAAATCCTTCGAAATTTCATCTTATGTAAACATGGTTAAAAATACAAATGTAAAACTATACATAGGTATTACTGCAGATGTTAGCGGACATGATATAACAAAAGAAGAAGAGCAATTAGTAAAACAAGGATTATATATACATAATAAGGAATATTTAGATATTGAGCAGTATTTATTACGAGCTTATGATGTATATGAAGACGGTGCTGATGGATTATTCTTATTTAACTCTACCGCTAATCTTTATCTTGATAGTAGGGCACCCGTAGAATCTAGTTACTTAGGTGACAAAATTCAAATTCAAAAATGGCATCAATTTGATTATGTCTCAGGATTCATGACACATAAAATTAATGTTTCAAAGCCCTCTAATTAGGAATTAAGCAACCAAACAAGACTAATACTTGACATGCTCTAACTAAAATGATATGTTTAACATGTAAATAGATTTTATTCAATTTAGTTTTATATGATTGAATAAAATCAACTTTAAATTTACTTTAAATGAAAAGGAATGATTATGAGTGACAGATGAATCCCTTAAATTAGATAATCAATTGTGTTTTGCTCTATATGCTTGTTCCCGCGAAATAACAAAACTTTACAAGCCAGAATTGGATAAATTAGGTATAACCTACACCCAATATATTGCTCTATTAGTGTTATGGGAAAAAGATAATATAACCGTAAAAGAAATTGGAATAAAACTGCATCTTGATTCTGGCACTTTAACCCCTCTATTTAAAAAATTAGAGTGTATGAACTTAGTAAAAAGAACTAGAGATACTGTAGATGAGCGAAATGTATATATTACCTTAACTCCTGCAGGTGTTGAATTGAAAAAAATGGCTATTGGTATACCAAAAGAAATCTTTTGCTCTACAGGCCTTTCACTTGAGAATGCAATTACTCTTAAGGAAAATGTTAATTCATTATTATTAAATTTAACTTCTAACAATAAAAAAATGTAAAATTTAATGTAGTAAGTTTAATGTGTTTTTAAAATTAAACTTACTACATTATTTTTTTAATTAGCAATCTCTAATATAACCCTAGTTATCATTACGATTAATTCTTTTCTCAATACATGCTATAACATCATGTATTTTTTCGAACAAAATTCCATAAACAATCCATACTGGTGCATAATCTAATGTGATTATTCCGCATATTGATAATGTTTTATTTACATATTTCCATGGGCACTCCCCTAAAACCAACCTAAGCAATAGTCCGCTAATCAATTCTACTGCAAATATAAGAACCATATATATGCCTCCCCTAACTATAAGCGGAAGATGCCTGATCCTATTATGGACTGGTTCAAGAAACACAGCAAGACCATATATAGGAAACATCCAAATGCAAGTTGTGCCCCTAAGTAATATATCTCCATTAATCATTGCGCCAAAAGCATTCCAAAAAACCTCTCCTAAAAGACCTAAAAGTCCATATATAATAAATTTCTTCCACATAATGATATTGTGTGTGTTACATTTTAAAATATACTAATAATTCTATATAAGTTTTTCTTTAAATATATCAGTCAAATTTAATTTTGCAACTTTCTTCTTAATATCATCAATGTCTAAAATATAAAGTCCACGTTCCTGCATTCTTTTAAAATACTCTGCTCCTGCAAATGTATATCTGTTTCTTCTCCCTTCTTTGGATTTCATTTTTTCATTTGCATATGATATTAAGTCACCAATAGCAAGAGCATTTGGTAATATTAAAAGAGGCATTCCTAGATAATTTCGAACGGCATTATGCCCTGCCAAAGCACCTGTGCACATGGCTTCTGTGTGACCTACAAATAGACCTGACTTTTCTCCTGCGCAAAACAAATTATCGAGACCTACAACCCTCATATTATTAGTCCTTGGAGCTACAGACAGATATCTTATGGAGTTTCCCTTCCCACCTGCAATTGGATCTATATATTTTGCTTTTTCAAGACCTTTGATTTTTCTAAGCTTATCCAGTGGATAATATGACGTCATAAGCTTTGCATCACCTGTATCTAAGAGAATCATATTTTCAGCAAATTCTTTAAGTGCATATTGCTGACATACTTTCACTTTAAGCTTATCTAAATTCACATCTTCCTCTGGTACTTTTAAAATAACCACTCCGCTCTCATTAAGTTCTTTCATAACCTCATCACCTAAAGAAGACTTAGCTAGTTTACACGACCCACTGAATGCTCCATATACATCCTCTTCCCTTTCCCCTTTTAAATCTTCAATACCTGCTCTATAACTTATGCTTACTCTTGGGCCAAATGCTGGACACCTTAACACACACATCGAACATCCATTTCCATACTTCAAGCAGTTACCCATTGGGCCTGTTGAACCTGTAGTTTCTATAAATACATCTGCCACTACATACTCGCCGTTTGATAAATATATTCCTTTTATTTTATTTTCTTCTTTTTCAACATCTACCACCCTTGTTATCATGTTTAATTCTATATCCATATCTTTTAAACACTTAACCACGGCTGGTTCAATTTTATTTACATCATAAAACCAAGCATTTTTATGTGAAGGAAATTCAACATTTTTATGTCTACTATTCCCATCAGTTACATGTATCAAATCACCTGCCCCAAGTGCTATTAACTCTTCCGCTGCAGTATATCTCCCATTATTCCTCATTATACCACCTGCATTTCCAAGTCCTAAAAGCATATCAGTTTTCTCATATAATGCGACCTGCGCTCCTGCTCTTTTTGCCGTGATTGCTGCCATGCAACCAGACCATCCACCACCAATTACGATAACCTTCAAAATGTTCTCCTCCCTTCTAATACATATTTGGGCTCTGTCTGCATTTTGCAGAGTCTTCTTAATTTAAGATCGTTATTAGTTCTTGTACAACAACCGCACACGCCTTCTCCACAACACATTTTTGCGTTATTGCAGCAAGAATATTTAATGTTTTTATCTATATATTCCACACTCTTCATCAGTTCATAATTTAGGATATCTACAGCATCACAATGAACTAAACTAATATCATTATTAATAGTTAGTTCTTTTAATAAATTATTAAATTTCTCTGTCATTATGCCATTCCCGGCTATTATATTACATTCTATAACCTTTGATGCATACTTCTTTATATACTCACATGCAAAGCTATTCTTATATGGTGAATTATCAATCACAACTATAATTTCATTGTTATTTGCATGTAAATGTTTAAGTACTGGTATCATAGGTGCCTGCCCTATACCTCTTGCTACAATTAAGCACTTACTGTTTTTTATCTCATTTATGTTTTTTAATCCTAAAGTACCATTCCAAAACGGCCCTTTTATGAGTAGCTCGTCTCCTATCTTTAACGTATCTAACGCTTTAGTTTTAGCTCCCTTTAATTCTATCGCAATACTGATTGTATTATTTGTCGTATCAGTATCCATTATTGATATTGGTGTATCAAACCTAGCCTCTGCACTCGGCCTTCGAGCAAAAATGTAACTTCCAACACGAACCAATTCACTTACCAATTTATCACTTGCGCAAACAGTAAGTACAATTACATTGTCTTCAAATCTATTTTTCTCTATTATTTTGCAATTATAATTTTTTCTGCTTTCTTTAGCTTTATAACCATTCGTTGCATACTCTTGATAAATACATACCCCATTAAAGTTGCAGCAGTCACAGAAGTCCTTCCCCGCTAGCTGTGAACATAATATACAATCTCCTGTTTCAGCAAGATGACACGGACAAAATTCACTTCCTACATCAATACAATCGTAGGGCTCATAACTCATAATATAACCTCCTTAAGCACTATTATATTAAACTATGTAAAATTGCAAATAAATGTGCATATTAAATATATCTAACTATTCCCATTTTTGTAACACTGCTCTCAAAAATGCATACTATAATATATTAAGATTAAAAAAACTAATAATTTATTAATTTTAAAGAGGAATATATATATGAGAATAGAATAAAGTATGGAGTGCTATTTTAAGGTAATAAAGAATAATATTTGATAATGAAAAGTAAACAATACGAATATATTGAACAAATTTTGTTAATAAATGATATACTATAATAATAATATTCAATACATCATAAAATATGGAGATGATTTAAATGAAGTTATGTGAAATATGCAAAAAAAATATAGCAATGATATTAACCTCAAAAATTGAAAACGGCAAAACTGAAACTATAGGATTATGTATAGAATGTGCTAAAAAGAAGGGCATTCCGGTAATGGATCAATTAATGGAGCAAGCTGGATTATCCTCAGAGGATATCGAAAGCTTAAATGAACAAATGGGTACCATGTTTAATGATATGAATTTAGAAGATGTAAATAATGATGATTCAAACACATCAGATAAGAATATTAAAAATGGCGAAGAGAAAAATATTATTGGCAATATATTTAATGGACTGTTCTCATCTGTAGATAAAGGTAATGATTTTATAGACGGTGATGTTGAACCTTCCCCAAAAATTAAAAGTGCATCAGATGATAAATCAAAAAAGAACTGGTTTAAGAAGAAACGAAAACATTTAGATACATATGGTATAAATTTAACAGACAAAGCAAAACAAAATGGTGTAGACAAAGTAATTGGAAGATATAAAGAAATTGATCGTGTGGTTCAAATATTAAATAGACGAGGTAAAAATAATCCTATCCTAATCGGCGAGGCCGGTGTAGGTAAAACAGCAATTGCTGAGGGTCTTGCTGTAAGAATCATAGAAAAACAAGTTCCAGAAAAATTATTTAATGCTGAAGTTTATTTACTTGACCTAACAGCTGTAGTTGCAGGAACACAGTTTAGAGGACAATTTGAAAGTCGTATGAAATCAATTATTGAAGAAGCTAAGGAAAATGGAAATATAATATTAGTTATTGACGAAGTTCACAATATTATGGGTGCTGGTGAAGTTCAGGGCGGAGCAATGAATGCAGCTAATATCTTAAAACCTGCTTTAGCAAAAGGTGAAATACAAGTTATTGGTGTAACAACTCTTGAAGAATATAGAAAATATATAGAAAAAGATGCAGCACTAGAGCGGAGATTTCAGCCAGTTCTAGTTGAGGAACCTAGTGTACCTGAAACAATAGAGATTTTAAAAGGAATACGAAGCTACTATGAAGATTATCATAAAGTCAAAATATCAGATGAAGTAATTGAAGAAGTTGTAACTTTATCTGAGAGATATATAACAGATAGATTTTTGCCAGATAAAGCAATTGATGTAATTGACGAAGCTGGTTCTAGAGCAAATCTAAAAAATAAAGGACTCATTGAACTCTTAGGACTCAAAGAGGAGTCAATCAAGATTCAAACAGAGAAAGATGAAGCAGAGGCTAATGGAAATTTTGAAAAAGCTGCTGAATATAGAACAAAGTTATGCAAAGTAAAAGAAGATATTAGTGAAACTCAAAAAACATGTGCTGAGGTTCAAATTACTATAGAGGATATTGCTTTCGTTATTGAATCATGGACTAAAATTCCGATTCAAAAAATTACAGAAAAAGAAGCGAAAAAACTTTTAAATCTAGAAAGCAGGCTTCACAAAAGGGTTATAGGTCAAAATGAAGCTATTAAGAGTTTGTCTAGAGCAATAAGGCGAAATCGTTCAGGCTTTAGAAAAAAGAAAAAGCCATCCTCTTTTATTTTCGTTGGACCAACTGGTGTTGGAAAAACAGAACTTGTTAAAACACTTTCCTGTGAGCTTTTTGGAAGTGAGGACGCACTAATAAGAATTGATATGTCTGAATATATGGAAAAACATACAGTGTCAAAACTAATTGGTGCCCCACCAGGTTATGTAGGATATGATCAAGGTGGACAATTAACTGAAAAAGTAAGAAGAAAACCATATTCAGTAATTCTACTAGATGAAATAGAGAAAGCTCACCCTGATGTATTTAATATGTTACTTCAAATTCTTGATGATGGAATACTAACAGATAGTCAAGGCCGAACTGTTTTCTTTGAAAACACCGTAATAATAATGACATCAAATGCAGGAACTGAGTTTAAATCAAGCAACATTGGCTTTGTTAACGGTGATTACGGTATATTAGAGGCACGTGTAAAGGATGCATTAAAACAAACATTTAAACCAGAATTCTTAAATAGAGTAGATGAAATCATTGTATTTACACCTCTTGAAAAGAAAGAACTTAGAGAAATTGTAGATTTAATGATTACGGAGGTAATTGAAGAGGTAGGCGAAAAGAATATTACAATGAATGTTTCAAAAGCAGTAGCCGACTTTATATTAGAAAAAGGGTACGATGATAAATATGGAGCAAGACCACTAAGACGAACTATTCAAAAATATATTGAAGATGAGATTGCAGAGCATTATCTCCAAAATGAATTTAGTGAAGGATCAACTATATCAGTAGAATTAAAAGATGATAAAATAGATATAGTATAAACGTTAAAAGCTACTGAATAATTTTCAGTAGCTTTTACTTTGTTATTGTTCAATCTCTTGTTTATCCAAATTATATATTTTTGACATATTATACTTTTGCTCTAGATAAATAAGCAAGTTATAAATTCCACTGCATAAGAACATTGCGAAAAATATATCCATTATCACGTGTTGTTTCACGAATTCAGTAGATATAATAATAAGAAATCCAATTATGTTAACTGGTATTTTAATTGACTTTCTAGCATTAGTAGCATTAATCCCTTTAACAGCTAGATATGCTGTAATGACATGAATACTTGGGAAACAATTATATGGCTCATCAGAATTATAGGTAAATAAAATCATCTTTGACAATATATCATTACCGGTAACTATAGGCCTTATAACTGTAGTTTGAAAAAAGTAGTATGTAATAAATGCAACAACATAACATAGAAATAAAGTAATCATAATTTTATAATAGACCTTTCTGTTTTTAAAACACAAATAAACAAAACAAAAGGCTAAAAAAAACCATAAAGTCATGTAAGGTATTATAAAAATTTTTATGAGGGGCATAGATCTATCCAAATCTGTAGTAAGATCATAAACGCCTCTATGAGTACTATTTAATGTCCAATAAAACAAATTAGAAAAAGGAACACAACCTATAAGCACTAATGGTAATAACTTTTTAAAAAGATTTTTCAAACAATCAGTCCTTTCTTCAAAGACTATTTTAACGGAAATTTGCAATTCTTTCAATGATTTTTTTGAAATAAAGTTATAAATATTATTTAATTACCATAAAAACTAACCAACTTCAAATTGGTTACAACTTTTAGCTAAAACTGTAATTGCCAAACGTCACTAAAAAGGGATATACGCCGTTTAAGAAGGTGTAATTGTTTTTTCTATAAGATATGCTTATTGAAGCTTATTCCCTCTTATACTGGCTCTAAGAGTTTAAAATATGCTATATTAAATACATATACCTATGTATTTTTACAAAACAAACAAAAAAAGAGTCGATTATGGCTCTTTTTTATTGTAAAATGAAGTTTATAATTTTATTAAATCTAAATCTGAAATTAGTTTTACTGTAAACGCTACTCTTAGATACCAAACTTTCTGTTAATAGAAGTTTATTATTTGCATATACATCTAACCTTCCAATTTTTTCACCTTGATGTACTGGTGCATAAACCTCATATAATGGTTTTTTAACTTTAATTTCAATTTTTTGATCATTTTTAACTGGAATTATAATATCTTTTTTACTTACTATTTCTACATTGCTATCTCCATTTTTCAAAATAATTTTTCCTAGAATATCACCTTTACTTACAACCTTTTTATATTTATAAGTTTTTTCAATATAGTTATTTATTTTTTCAGTTTCTTTCCATCTAGGAGTACAATTTAATGTTATAATAATAATATCTCTATTTTGAATTTTGACAGAAGTCACTAGACATTTACCTGCTTTGCCTGTGAATCCTGTTTTTACACCCGTTGAATTTGGTAAAACAGACAAAATTTTATTGATATTGTGATAACTTCTAGTAAAATCATAGTCCTTTGCAATAATATCTTTTGAGCCTACTATATCATTAAAAATTTTAACCTCTTTTGCCTTTGCAGTTATTAAAGCTAAATCATATGCAGTTGAATAATGATTACTACTATCCAATCCATGAGGAGATTCAAAATTACTATTTAATAATCCAATTTCTAGGGCATACTCATTCATAAGTTTTAAAAACTCATCAACACTACCACTTACCCCTTCAGCAATTGCAATTGCTGCATCATTTCCAGACCTCATTAAAAGTCCATATAATAATTCTTTTAAAGTTATCTCCTCTCCTTCTTTTAAACCTATTTCGGAACCGCGTATAGTTGCTGCCTTTTTTGATATAATTATTTTCTTGTTTAAATCACCACATTTAATTGCAACAAGTGCAGTTATTATCTTTGTAGTGCTTGCAATTTCAATTGGAGTATATGCATTCTTTTCATATAAAACAACTTTTGAATCGCAATCTAACGCTATAGCACTAATTGCATTAACATATAGATCCTCAGCATGGACAGTTTGAACTAATGTGGAAAATAGTAAAACTAAGCTTAAAGATAATGATAAATACACTTTAGATTTTTTTGTCATGATTTCACCTCTTTTAATTTTCATAACTTTTAAAGTATCTCCTTCTTTTAAAAAATATTATGTCCTTTATTGATTTTTTTATTGATTTCTGAGCATAATACCAATTATTAGATAGATTGGAGGTTGTGATGTTTAAATTTATAATAGTGTTTCTTTTTGTGTTAACAATTGTATTATTTCCAATCCATTTAAAAATAACTCTTAAATACACAAACAAAGTCTTGGAAATTTATATATATAAAAAGAAACTAGAGGTAAATAAATCCTTAAAAAGCAATTCAAAGGATCAATTAAAGGCTAAACCTACAAAAATATTTTTTAAACCATTAAATTTAAGAGATATAGATTTAAGTGATATAAATTTAAGTGATATAAATTTAATTATTCATAAATTTAAAAAGTTAAAGTTTAAGCCAACATTAACTTTAAATACTAAACTAGAATATGGATTCGACGATGCTGCCTTGGTAGCTATAGTATTTGGTTTAATTCATTCAACCTACAGTCTTTTGTATTTGATATTAATAAATTTTGTTAAAATTAAAAACATTGATCTTAAAGTTACGCCTCAATTTAAAGAAAATAATCTAAATATGGAAATTTCGAGTATAATATACATCAATTTTGTAAAAATTATTTATATGGCATTTATAATATTACCTTGCCTTATAAACATAAAACATAACAAAACAAATTTCAAAAAATATAGAGGAGGAAATGTACATGGATAATCATCCAATTGAAAATTTAATGAGGAGCACCATGG
The DNA here is from genome assembly GCF_001877035.1 of Clostridium estertheticum subsp. estertheticum. Lineage (NCBI taxonomy): Bacteria > Bacillati > Bacillota > Clostridia > Eubacteriales > Clostridiaceae > Clostridium > Clostridium estertheticum. Next base: position 2,960,298 of record NZ_CP015756.1, read on the forward strand.
AGAGTATAAAAGATATGATAGATGTTAACACCATTGTAGGAGACCCTGTAAAATCCTTAGATGGAACTACAATTATTCCTATATCAAGAGTATGTTTTGGTTTTGCATCTGGGGGTAGTGAGTTTAATAATGTTAATACTGCTGACTCAACTAATAAATATCCTTTCGGAGGTGGTTCTGGCGCCGGAGTCACGGTTAAACCAGTCGCGTTTTTAGTTGTTAAGAATGATTCAATTAGGCTATTATCTGTAGATCAGCAAAACACATATGATAAAATTGTTGATACCGTACCACAAGTTATCGATATTATTAAAGGTATGTTTAAAGATAAATGTGCTAATGATACAGAACCTGAAAATAAAGAATCAGACAATAAACAAAAGTGCGATGAATAATTATTATTGAATTTCTATAACAACTTATAAAGTTAAAATATTAACCCCAGCCAAATAAAGTTTTTTAATTTAAAAACTTTATTCGACTGGGGTTACAACTATATGTATAATTGATATTTTAAATATTTACTTTACCTGATTAATATCAACATCAGGCTGCAAATTTTCTTTGTTAAATCATCTCCTGGGTCGCTGCAATATTAACGACTTCAGAAGTAAATTTATATTTCCACTGAAGTTTTCTATTTATTATGGTATGTAACTTCCATTTATAAAAGTGGAGACTTTCCTTCTGAAATGTCGTTAAACTCTTCTAAAGAAGGCATTTCATTTAGATTAAGAAAATTAAAATGTTTAAGAAATTCATCTGTGGTTACATATATGATTGGTCTTCCCGGAACATTTTTTCGTCCACTTTCTTTAATTAATCTTTTTTCTGACAAGGTGTAAATTGCTCTATCGCTCTTAACTCCTCTTATATCCTCAACCTCCACTCTCGTCATTGGCTGCTTATAAGCAATTATGGCTAAAGTTTCAAGTGAAGCTTGAGATAAAGATTGCCTGACATTTATCTTTAATAGCTTTTGGACATATTCACTATTACATGGTTTTGTAACAAGTTGATATTCATCATTAGTTTCTATAATTCTAATGCCTCTCTGCTCATGCTGATATTTTACTTTTAATTCATTTATTAACTTCATCGTAAATTCAATACTGCATTCTAAAATATTTGCAATTTCTGTTAATTTCAATGATTCTCCAGCAACAAATAGCAACGATTCAATAATAGAATAATATATATTATTAGTAGAAATATCCTTGCCTTCTAATTGTTTAATATTAAACTCATTCATATTAATTTACCCTTTCTAAATATATAGCTTTAAAATTGTTTTCTTGAAATACTCGTACACTCCTAATCTTAATTAACTCAAGTAACGCTAAGAACATAACAATAACTTCTATTTTAGATGAATAACCATAGATTAAGTTTGTAAAGTGGATTTTTCCAAAATGATTTAGCTTTTGTTTTAATTCCTCCATCTTATCTTCTATTTTATATTCATCTATCAATATTTCTTTATTTACAATAATATCTGTATTCATCTTATTTTTATATTTTTCCATTAAACTATTATATAAATTATGCAAATCAAAAATTGTAATATTTTTTAAAAAATCTACTTCTTTACTATTCTGATTATCTTCTTCAATTATTTCTGGTTTTTTACTAATCATTATACCTGTCTCTTGCTCCATAATCTTCAAATTTTCAGCTATAACTTTATATTTTCTATATTCCACTAGTTTGTCCATTAATTCCTTTTCCACATCATATTCATCTTCAGTACTAATGTCTTCTTTATTTTTGGGCAACAAATATTTTGATTTAATTTCAATTAAAGTTGCAGCTATAACAATAAATTCTGATGTCATTTCTAAATCCATTTCTCTCATACTTCTAAGATACTCCAAATACTGATTCGTAATTTCAACAATGTTAATATCATAAATATTCATCTTATTTTTCTTTATAAGGTGCAATAATAAGTCAAACGGGCCTTCAAAATTAGTTACCTTTATACTTACTGGCATGTACGCTCTCTCCTATATAAACAAATAATTATAAAGAAATATTCATTTTACTTTAATTTCTTTATATCAAGTTTAATTTAAGTATAATATTAAAATATATAAAATGATACATTTTATAAAAAATAACCTCTAAGCAAATATTTATTTGCTTAGAAGTTATTTTATTTATCTTTAAAATATTGGGTAGTTAAATTGCTTTATCAAATAAGTCTGTAAAATTATTTATAATGTTATCCCATACCCTAGATTTTTTAATATCTCTATCACTACAAATATTAATCTTACCACATAGTTTGTTATCAACATATATTTCACAAGATCCAATAACTACATTTTTTTTATAATCTATCAATCCTTGTTTTAGAACGAGTTTTTTAGTTATTATATTCTTATTACCTCTTTCAAGAGTTAGAAGAAAATCTTCTTGTGCTTTAGCGATTAGAAACTTGTCACCCTTTTTATTTAAAATTACTTTTTCTAAATTTTGATCCTTCACTATTACCTTTTTAGTTTCAAATTTAGAGAAACCATAATTCATTAACATACTTGCATCACTATTTCTTATTTTAAAAGTTGGTGCACCCATAATTATTGCAAGCACTCTAACATTATTTTGTTTTGCAGTAGCTGATATGCAATATTTTGCTTCATTTGTAAATCCAGTTTTAAGTCCATCACATCCATTAAAAAATCTAACAAGCTTATTATGGTTTACGAGACCTATAGGAGCTTTCCTTCCCTCAGAAATAGTTTCCATGTATGTTGATGAATATTTTAATATTTTAGGATGTTTTAATAATTCTCTAGACATAATTGAAATATCATATGCTGTTGTAATATGTCCATCTGCACTTAAACCAGTGCAGTTTTTAAAACTAGTATCTTTCATATCCAAACTTTTAGCTTTTGCATTCATCATATTAACAAAAGCCCCTTCACTACCTGCTAAGTACTCTGCCATTGCAACGGCTGCATCATTTCCTGATGCAATAGCAATTCCTTTTAAAATTTCTTCTACAGTTCTAACTTCACCTGTATCAAGTATCATACTACTTCCACCCATTTTTTTCGAGTTTTCACTTACAGTTATCTTATCGGTTAATTTTATTTTACCAGAATCTACTGCCTCCATAGCAAGTAACATAGTCATTATTTTAGTTACCGAAGCTGGAGCAAATTTTTCATGAGAATTTTTTTCATATATTATTTTGCCACTAGTTGGTTCCATTAATAATGCTGACTTTGCCTGAACGACAATCCCTTTGTCATCTTTATTTTCTGCTTTGGCCGGCATGTTACAAAACTGCGTGGTAAAAATTAATGATAACATTAAACATAATACATTTCTAAATCTTCTTTTCATATTTATCCTCCTCATAATCCTTTATGCTAGATGACAATTCATAAAAGTCATCTGCACTGCTTAAAATTCATAACATTATTTTTACCAAAACATATTGATATTATCACTATTTATCTATAATAATTAAAAAATTTATTTTATCCATAGAACAAAAATAAGAATTCGTCTTTATTTATAAAGACGAATTCTTATTTTTCTCTGTTCACTTTGTGATATGAAAACTAATTAATTTATTTAAATTATTTTCTAAATGTATATCTATGCTCTAGGAAAAGTGTTCTTGTAAATCTCTGCTATTTTATTTTTTTTAATTACTGTTGAATAAATTTGAGTTGTGGACATACTATTATGTCCAAGTAGCTCCTGAACTGCACTTATACCTGCACCATTTTGTAATAAATGTACAGCAAATGAATGTCTTATTGTGTAAGAATTTATTGTTTTTTTTATGCTAGTAGTTTTAGCATATTCTTTAATGATTTTCCAAAAACCTTGCCTTGTCATTTTCTCACTTTTTGTGTTTAAAAAAAGTAAATTTAAGTTATTTAAGTTTATTTTATTTCTAATCTTTAAATATTCTGACGTACAGCTAATCGCATGTGTACCTATTGGAATTATTCTTTCATTTTTTCTACCATTATTACATGTTATGTATAACGAATCTAAATTAATATCATATACTGTTAAACTCAAAAGTTCCGAGACCTTCATGCCTGTTGCATACATTAATTCTAACATTGCTTTATCTCTACATCCTTTAATTGTTAATTGCTCTGGTTGATTTAATAATTCATCTATCTCCTCAATTGATAAAATCTGAGGTATATTCCGTTTGATTTTTGGGAGAGAAAAATAAGCTGTTGGATCATTTTGGGCAAGGTTGTTTTTAATAAGATATTTATAGTAATTTCTAATAGAAACAATACTTCTTGCTATCGAACTATTCGCTTTGCCTTCTTTTTTTAGATACTCAGAATAAGCCATTATTGTTATGTTATCAACTGTTTCGTGGGTTTCATTTCTCTTCTCCGTGAAGTCAATGAATCGTTTTACATCTCTCGTGTAGGCGTCAATAGTATTTCTCGTCAACTTATTATTTTGTAATTTTTTTATATAAATCGTCAATAAATCATTCATAATTTCTCTCCTATATTATAGGGAATGTTAATACTTTACATACGTTAGACTCTAAAAAATAAATAAAATGTAAGAACATAATTATAAACTAATTTATAATTATTATCAACTATTTTGTAAACCATAACACTGTTTATATATCTCTTTGGGTTATTAATTAATCTTGAGAGAGAAAAATCTACAAACTTGGGGAGAAAAATACCCATTACTATTAAAATAATAAAACACTTAATTGATAATATAACAAAATGGAATAAATCCTTATGCTTCATTTGCTTAGACTTCCCAAATTATTAATAAGATTTTTAACAAAATAAGGTGCTATATATGATTCTATAATTATCCCTATAAATAAGAAAGCAATTATTACAATAAATATAACGCTATAATATATTATTCTGCTAGATATACTACTTGTCCATTGTTTATTGAACTTGTTTCTTAATAACATTATAGAAAATTCCATTGATATCACCGATGCAAAAATAGTGCATGGAATATAAATTAAATTTTGAGGTAATACCCCTAGCATTGCAATACCAATACCACTCTTTCCTAGCCCACTAATCATAAAACTAAATGTGAACCCAACTGTAAATCCTTTTAACAAATCAATGATCACAATAATTGGTAAACCCACAATAGTTAACCCTAAAAACCATAGAAAAATAATTACTGGTAAATTGTTTTTTATTGATTGAAAAAATATTAATTTATAACTAATCCCACTTGTGTTTGAAGGATCAATAAAATTAACTAAATAATTCACTAAATCCTTGTGTTCAAATTCACCCATATACTTCACACTATAAATCCCTAAAATTATACCTGTAAATACACACAAAATACTTATAATATACAACCAATAATTCTCTTGTATATGTTTATTTACATTACTTACCAATGTGTTAGATGACATAATTTTTCCCCCTTGTTAATCATTATATTTTTTTATAGCTACTCATAATATGTTATTAAAATCCACTCACGTTATATTCATGCTAGACTTCACCTTATTTAAGATAAAATTGAACATAAATAATTACAATATCTTAATTAATATTTATGATAACAAACGAGTTTATATGCATATTTAATTTAACATTAATAACCACATTACAATTTTATCTTTATTTGCAAAATTATTTTTATATAACTTAATATTATAGGCTCTATTACGGCATAATATATATTAGAGATTATAAAAAAGGTGGCGAATATTTTGAGAATAGAAACTAATTCTTCTACAAGAATATATAAAGATAAGCTTAGCTTTGAAAATCTCAACAATCTATCGAATATACTGTATATTGGTAATGAAGCTAAAATTAAAACTTATTCAATTCTTGTTTACAATCATGAGAAAGGTCTTTCTCAGAGTATTCATTTAACTATTAAAAATATGTTTAATCTTAATACTTATTATACAAACTATGCTGTTTGCGAAGCTAAATGGAATAAATCTTCTAATGTTGAATTAAACAAAATGTACATAGATGATTTAAAGCAGAACATTAATCATAGAGAGAAATCAGCTAAGGATTTAACTAATAAAATTAAATTTTGGAGTAAAATTCATACTCATATTATCGATATATCTAAGGCTATTAAAAATAGTAAAAGCCTCCCCAAATTTAAGTATTATAGACCATATTATTTTTATATGTCAGATGATAAGATTTTTGTTGAGGCAAATTATAAAAATAAAACAATTATATATAATATGTACGATTTTGAACATGCTCTTGTCGTAAAAAAAATTAGCAGATTAACTAATAAACTGAATATGATTAAGCGTGGTATAGGTTATCAAAAACAAAAACTTGCAAGACTTAATACAAGTGCAGTAAAATCATGTTTTGGTACTAAGAAACTATTCAAAGCCCAGCATACATTATATAACGAGCATTTTGAATGGAAAGAAGACTTCTATAAAGCTAGACATAAAACTATAGAACTTCAAGGACTTAAAACAGTTACACAAGGAAATGCTTGTGTTAAATACAACTACGAAACGAATTTACTAAAGATCCAACTGCCATATGAAAATAAAATAGGTGCATATCATAGTTCACAATGGTTTGAAGTAGAAAATGTTGATTTTCCTTACCATAAAGACTTATTAATAGAAGCTCTAAACACTAAAAATTCCCCTGTTTCCTTACGAATTGAAGACAAAGGAGATTACTTTTTGTTTAAGCCATCTTATAAACTATTTAAAGATGAAAGTCAAATTAATTGTTCTAAGGCAAATGGAATTGTAGGCTATGATATAAACTACGACCATATTGCATGGAGTGAAACTGATTGTATCGGCAACCTATTAGACTTTGGCACTATACATTTTAATATAGCAAATAAAACTTCAGGGCAAATTTCAAAAATTTTAGAAAAGGGTGCCTTAGGACTTGTTCAAATAGCCAGGGATAAAAATAAACCACTTGCTGGTGAGGATATTAAAAACATCAGTAAATCCAAATTAACTTATGGGAATACTAAACGAAATATAAAAATCAGTATGTTTGCGCATAAAAAAATCATTGAAGCAATCAGTTCTAGGGCTTTTAAAGAAAATTTAGCCGTATTTTATGTTAATCCAGCATACACTAGCCAAATGGGTAAAATAAAATATATGAAAGCTAAAGGAATATCTATTCATGTATCCGCTGCATATTGTATAGCTCGTAGAGCTCTTGGGTATAAAGAGAAAATACCTTTGATATATAGAACATTTACAACTAATTGGAGGGTACTGTCCAAAGAGTTAAAGACACTTAAAATACATTATTTATATAAAATTTCAAGCACCTTCGGATACACAGACTTAAAAGCTTTTGTAAAAGATACTATAGTAAGCAATTATACTGTCTTCAAAGAAAAGCCTATTATAAAGTTTAGTTTTAATTAAATTATTCAGATAAATTACTTCAATATAAAAATAAAAAATGGCTTTATAGCTTATAGTTACCCTAAAATCTAAGGTTGCTACGCAGTGAAGGCACTTACGTGATAGGGGTGCATTAATTATGAGCTACTCATGAAATAATTATAATTGTAGCTTATTATAAAAATTAGCTTGTTTAGAATTCTAAACAAGCTCTATGTTACAAGGATATTGTTTCTTACTGTTCTTAGTTCAATGAGAACTGGACCGCTTTTGAGGTTTACAATCGCCCACTTCTATAAGTGGTTCGTATGTTGAATTAATTCACCTCTTCTCCATAAATTTCACTATAAAAAGGAAACCACCTTTACGGATTACATATTTTGTGTTATAATACTTGTATAGAGGTGATTCAATATCAATATCAATACTAAAAAAATAGAAAAACTACCAAATAAAAATTTAACTACTAAACTTAATTCTAAGGAAGATTCAATTTCTAATGATAATTTGATTTACGATTCTTTTGAAGAATATCTTAATAACTATAATTCTAATTAATATTAAGGATGTAAGCTTTTGCTTACATCCTATTATTTTTCTTAAGCCTTCCTATTAAACAAAATAAAAGAGCATCTATTAAAGACACTCTTAATCTATCCATTTAGCTAACCCTATTTTGTAATCTTAGCTTATCAGCAACCATTTCTATAAATTCAGAATTAGTTGGTTTACCTTTAGCATAATATTATCAATCTTACCTTCAACCATATCCCTTCTTTCAAATAGAGCAAGTTGTATTAACAATATTGGATTTCGAGATTTACAGTTTAAATTTAATATTGAAGAGAGCCCTTAGGCTCTCCCAACCAATCAATTTGATACGATAACTCGAAAATCTTAATCTAATAGATCATCGTATTCATTTAGTAGTCCATCTAGCTTTTGGCTTAGCTCTACCAGTTTTGGGTCAGTTAATCTGTCTTTTTCGTTGATTAACTGGTGCATCGCTTTTCTTAAGTCTTCAATCTTTTGTGTTATTTCATTCATATTTGTCATAATATCCCACCTTTCGTTAATAATTATAACGAAAATTCAGATATTTTAGTTTATTAATATATGAGTAATTAGCATTCACTGTTTGCAATTCATTGAATTTATCTATGTAAATAATAATTAAAGATAATTATTTGAACGACAAAAAGACCTAATTACGTAATTGGTGAGGTGTAATAACCTTTAATCCTATCCGTAATCTTTTAATTTTTTTTCAAAGGTTCGCATCATAACAATATTACCTTTTGTGCTACAAAATAGTACACAAATATAATCCCTATATTCATGAAATTTAGTAGTATCTATATGTCTTAACAATTCTCCAAATTCTCCATCTGTTATAAATTGCTTAGGTTTTCTTTCATTTTTAAATTGTTTAATATTTTTTACTACGTCTTTTTTTATTACACCCTGCTCTTTGGAATAATTAAAAAACACTTTAATATTTCTGATATAATTATTTACTATGGTAATAGATACTTGTTTTCCATAATCTCATCGTGCCTCGGGAATATTACCTTTTAGTATTTTTTTATCTATCACTACCGTATATTTACCTCTGTTTTTTATATATACAACATAATCTCTAATGTCTTTTTCTGTGATTTTAATAACATATTCTATATTTTTTTCTTCTTGCATATATTTAGAAAATAACCTAAGTGTTTGTTCATAACTCATCAATTGTATACTCAATTTTTCGCATTAAAAAAAACCCCCTCTATTTCATCTATAAATAGAAAAGGTCTATTGATTGTCTTTTAAGAACATATACACTTTTTTTAACAATTAACCGTATTTTTATGACGATATTTATAAAGTTTATTGCTTTCTAATTACCTCTTACCCGTTGATATACCTAAGACTAGCTAACCCTATTTTGTAATCTTAGCTTATCAGCAACCATTGCTATAAATTCTGAATTAGTTGGTTTACCTTTAGCATTATGAACGGTATAACCAAATATTTTGTTTATGGTTTCAACTTGACCACGTCCCCATGCTACTTCTATAGCATGTCTTATTGCTCTCTCCACCCTACTAGCAGTAGTATTAAACTTTTTAGCAATAGATGGGTATAATTCCTTTGTCACTGCAGATAAAAGTTCAATATCATTTACTACCATAGTAATTGCTTCTCTTAAATACATATATCCCTTAATATGGGCTGGCACTCCAATTTCATGTATTATATTTGTTATTTCAGCTTCTAAGTCCATAGGTTCATTACGGTTGCTTTTCCTAACTTCAGTAGTATCAATAAACGAAATTGGTTTTTTATTACTGTTATCACTAGAAATCGTATTGTTAAACATCTGCCTTATTCTTTTTGTGAAAACTTCCATATCAAATGGTTTTACTACATAATAATCTGCTCCAAGTGCTATAGCCCTTTGTGTTATTTTATCTTGTCCCACTGCAGATAAAACTATTATTTTAGGTATTGGATTAAGATCCATACTGCCTAATCTTTCAAGGACGCCAAGACCATCTAAATGTGGCATTATTATATCCAATACTACTAGATCAGGTTTTCTCTCTTTTATTAACTTAAGAGCCTCTATTCCATCTTTTGCAATACCTGTAACCATAATATCTCTTTGGCTTAACAAATAATCATTTAAAATATTACAAAACTCTTTATTATCATCTGCAATAAGCACACTAATTCTTGATTCTTCCATATTCTAACTCCCCTTTATCAATAAATTCCCATATCTTAACAAATATTAATTCGACAAAAGAATTACAATTCCTTCTTATATTAAAAAAAATATTACAAATAAATGATAAATTATCATTTATTTGTAATGTATAAAGATAACATATGCTACTCTATATCTCATTATATCTATTTTACCTCTTTTTTTTAGATAATGCTAGTTATTTTGATAAAATGCCTGCATCTTTCAACATCCATTCAATATATATACCATATCCAACGTCAGGTTTATTAATTAAAACATGTGTAACCGCTCCAACAATTTTATTGTTTTGAATTATTGGACTACCACTCATACCTTGTACTATGCCTCCTGTTTTCTCTAAAAGTCTAGGATCTGTTATTTTAATTATCATGCTTTTTGAGCCTGGTATATCTTGTGATAATAGCTTTTGAATTTCTATTTTAAATAATTCTGGTTCATTACCATTAATAGTAGTTAAAATTTGCGCTTCGCCTTCTTTTATCTCATTTCTAAGACCTATTTTCATAGGTTTATTAAATTTATTGTTTATAAGACTTTCACTTCCATTTCCAAATATACCACATTGTGTATTATTTATTAATTGACCTTTTATTTTATTTTCATCTATAAAAAGTCCTCTTAACTCTCCTGGTGTTCCTCTAGTACCTTTTTTTATAGAAACTATATTAGAAGATATTATTACACCATTATTAATACTTAATATTGTTCCAGTATCAGAATCTGTAATCGGGTGGCCTAACGCTGCAAACTTGTTAGTTCTACTATCATACAATGTTAACGTCCCAACGCCAGCGGTAGAATCTCTTACCCATAACCCAATTTTTTGTTTACCATCTGTGGAATCAATAGTAGGTTTAACCTTTATATCAAAAATCTTTGAACCATTTCTACGCTGTATTTTAAGAGTAAGCTCCGGATTTTTTTCTTTATTAACAAATCTACTTATATCTTCAGCGTGATTTATAACAATATTATTTATTTTTATTATACTATCTCCTATTTCTACACCGGCATTTGAAGCAGGACTTTGTGTTTTACCATTAACACCATCAATATCAGATAAAGCTACTACTAAAACGCCCTTAGTATTTAGTTTAACACCAATTGGTTGCCCTCCTGGATAAACCATTATATCCTTATTTTTCGTTACAAAAGTTAATTTTGCTTTTAACATATTATCTGTATCTTCTTTAACTTTTTTGCCTTTTTCAATTATATAATGATTTGAAAGAACATTATTTGTATTTACTTTTGCATTTATAATGTTGTTAGAATATAAAGTTTGTATTGGTTTGTCAAATGCAGAAACAGCTATACTTTGGTTGCAGACACCTAAAGCAATTATTAGTATTGGTGTTATAAGTAAGCAAAATATATTCAATCTTTTTTTCATAAGCTTTATCTCCTTTTCTCTTATAGTTATAAATTTAAGTTACCCTCACAATCTCATATTATGCTATAATATTAATTCAAAAATAGTCAAAGACATAGATTCAAAACTAAATTATGATAAATTACATTTCATTAAATTTGATTATAATATTACCCACATTTAGAATTTTATAAAATTTATATAATTATTAAAAATAACAAAGTTTATAATGCCACTAACTTTAAAATCAAAAAAATAAAGCCACATATAATGACTTTATTTTTCCCTATTAAATAAATATTTATTACTAATTCTTATAAAAATTAAAACTATTTTTTCTTTCGATTATTGGCCAAATTTATCATTTCCTTAGAGTTTTCTAATGTTAACTTAGTAACCTCTGTGCCGCCTATCATTCTAGCTATTTCTTGTTGCTTTTCATTATCATTCATTCGTATAATATTAGTATATGTTTTATCATTTATAACATTTTTGGATATTAGATAATTTATATCTGCCATACTAGCTATTTGTGGCAAATGTGTTACGCAAAAAATTTGATGGTTTAATGATATTATATACATTTTCTCTGCAACACATTGCGCAATCCTGCCACTAATGCCAGTATCTATTTCATCAAATATAACAGTGGGTATTTCATCCTTATCTACGAACACAGTTTTAAGTGCAAGCATAATACGTGATAATTCTCCCCCAGATACTATTTCTTCTAAAGGATTTAATGGTTCACCTGGGTTGGTAGCTATACAAAATTGAACTTTATCACAACCATTTTTATAAAATTCATCTGTAAGTTTTACTTCAATAAAAAATTTACTTTTTTCAAGTCCAATATAATTAAGCTCATCTTTTATTTTATTTTGAAGTTTTTTTGCTGTTTCACATCTAATTTCATGAATTTCATCTGCTATAATTCTCATTTCACCCTCAAGAGCTATTTTTTCTTTTTTAAGAGAAGTGATTATTTCACTACTATTAGTTAATTCTTCATACTCAACATCAATTTTATCTCTATATTCATAAATTTCTTTTATAGTAGATCCATACTTCTTCTTACAATTATTAATTTGGCTTATTCTACTATTCATATATTCCAATTCTTTTTCATCATAATAAATTGACTCTTTTAAGTCTCTAATTTCTGTAATACTTTCCTCAATATTAAAATAACTTTCTTCAATAGAATCTGCAATTTCTTTTATTTTATCCATATGTTTTTCAATAGTTCGAAGTTCTTTTATGGCAATAGCTAAATTATACAATACTGATGGATTTTCCTCATCACTAGTGTATAATAATTGATAACTTATTGATAAATGCTTCTCCAAGTTTTCAGAATTACTAACTATTGCATATTTTTCTAAAAGTTCCTCATCTTCACCAATTTTGAGATTAGCATTTTTAATCTCTTCTAACTGATAATTTAAAAAATCAATTCTCTTATCTCGTTCTCCTTCATTACCTTCAAGTTTAATAATTCTATTTTTTATACTAATCATTCTTGTATATTGGTCATTATATTCAATTATAGCCGTTCTAAGCCTCTCATTACCAAAAGAATCCACATAAAATATATGATTAGCTTTATCTAATAAATTATGGTTATCATGTTGACCATGAATATCTAGTAGATTTTTACTAATATATTTAACTTTTGAGAGTAGCAATGATTTACCATTAACTTTAGCAATACTTTTCCCAGATTGAAAAGTTTCACGACTTATGAATACTGTATCCTCATAATCAATATCCATCTCTTCTAAAACATCCCTATTGTTTTGGTTATCTATGGTAAAAATAGCCTCTACATAAGTTTTATTTTCCCCTGTTCTAATTAAGCTCTTATTAAATTTACCCCCTAATACATAATTTATAGCATCAATTAAAATTGATTTTCCTGCTCCAGTTTCACCTGAAAGAACATTAAAACCTCTTTCAAAATTAATGCTTAATTTTTCAATTAGGGCAAAATTCATAATATTTAATTGTAGGAGCATACTTATTCCTCCTATTCACTAATCATTTTTTTAACCTTTTGAATTATATCTTTACAGTCTTCTTCGTTTCTAACTAAAATAAAAATAGTGTTATCTCCAGCTACCGTCCCTACAATCCCACTGAATTTCAAAGAATCTAAGGCTTCAGCTGCGGCAGCGCCAGCTCCTGATATTGTCTTAAGTACTATAAATTTATCTACATTATCAACATACAAAACGGTTTGAGAAAAAATGTTAACCAATTTATTTGATAAAAAACTATCACCCGGAGAACTAGTCGAATATATATGAGTTCCATGTGCATTCATAACCTTAATTAATTTTAGTTCTTTTATATCTCTAGAAACAGTTGCTTGAGTAATATCAAACCCATTGTTTTTTAATTCTTGTGCTAACTGTTCTTGAGTTTCAACATCTTTTGACTGAATGATCTCAATTATTTTTGCATGACGCGATATCTTCATCTTTTTCTCCTTCACAATCTGCTGTTCTAGAAATTATTTTTTTCCTCAGTATACCAAAATAATTATAATCATTAAATTTAACTAATCTACATTTTTGCTCTGAAACACTTACCAGTATTTTCTCATAGCTATTTAATTTTATTGCTCTTTGACCATCTAATGTCAAAAATATGCTTTCATGTTCACATTTTATATTTACAGATATTTCACTTTTACTATCTAGCACTATAGTTCTCATAGATAACGATAATGGACAAATAGGTGTTACCTCTATAACATCTAGGTTAGGATATATTATAGGTCCTCCTGCTGATAGGGAGTATGCTGTAGATCCTGTTGGTGTAGCTATTATAAGTCCATCACCTGTAAAATCGATGTAAAACTTATTATCTATATGAAGTTCATATTTAACAACTCTCGCAAGTGTTCCCTTTGATACAACAATATCATTAAGTGCCGTATATTTTTCAAGTTCATTCCTATTTGGCAAAGTACAATTTAGCATCATTCTCTCTTCTACATAATAATCATCATTAATAAATCTTTTCATAGCAGTTTCAAATTCTAGTAGTTCCACACTAGATAGAAATCCTAAATTTCCGATATTCACTCCTAGTATTGGAATATTGGAGTTATTTAAATTACGAGATGTTCTTAATATAGTCCCATCTCCACCTAAAGCAACAATAATATCCAAATAGTTATATTTAATATTTTCAAGTCCAATGGAATCTTTAAACACAAATATATTAGTATCATCAATATATTGGCCAATAATATCTTTTACATATTTACCAATTTTCCCATCCTTATCTTTAGTGGTATTTATATTAATGCCAATGTTTTTCATATTTCCTCCTTACCATTTTGTACCAAACACTATAAATTATTCCCTTTTGAGACAATTTAAACTTGTATGAGCATCACTAACTAATAAAGCTACGTTATCTTCAACATAATCAACATAGCTATTTTTAGATTTAGTAAAATAAACTAGATACTCAATATTTCCATTAGGTCCTTTTATTGATGAATAATCAACATTAATAACCTTTACATTAAGGCTTTTAAGTAAATTTAGTACTCCAAGTATTACGTCGATATGGTCACTAGTTTTTTTAACCACACCTTTTTTATTCACTACACCTATACCTACTTCAAATTGTGGCTTAAGTAATGCCACAACACTACCATCATTTTTCAATAAATTTAATAAATTAGGAATAACTTTTTCAAGTGATATAAATGATACATCAATACTTGCAAAATCCGCAAGTTCGCAAATGCTGTCTTTATTTAAATATCTGATATTTGTTTTCTCCATAGAAACTACTCGAGAGTCCCCTCTCAATTTATCATCTAGCTGATTTGTTCCAACATCTATCGAGTATACTCTGCATGCTCCATGTTGGAGCATGCAGTCTGTAAACCCTCCTGTAGATGCGCCTATATCCATGCAAACCTTATCCTTAAGATCAATCTTAAAGGCATCTATAGCCTTTTGAAGTTTAAGCCCCCCCCTACTAACATAAGGGATGTCTTTACCAACAAACTCAATACTAGATGTAACATCAATTTTTTTTCCACACTTAGTAGTCCTAATACCATCGACAAATATATTTCCAGCAATAATATTTTCCTTTGCTCTTTCTCTTGAAAACAAAATGCCTCTTTCAACCACAATAACATCTAATCTCTCTTTATTTTCTATCATAAAAAACTCCTTAATCACTACTAAAATGTCGTTAAACTAATTTTAAAATACTATCAAAAATCCCATCCACATCTAGTTTATATAACTTATACAGTATATCAACTGACCCATGTGGAATAAATTCATCATTAAATCCTAAATTAATTACCTTCGCCTTCTTGTTCAATGAATTCACATATTCTAATACTAAAGAACCTAATCCACCATGAACTATATTATCTTCAATAGTAACTAACGAATATTTCTTATCTACAAGATCTAATAATAGTGTTTTATCAATAGGTTTGATAAAACATGCATTAACTACAGTAGCTTCTATTCCCATATTCAATAATTTTTCTCTAACTAATATTGCATTTTGTACCATTTTACCTGTAGCTATAAATGCTATTTTACCACCGCCAAGCAGAGTCTCCCATTTCCCCCGCTGTAAGTCATTAATAGGAGACATTTTAACATTTGGGTTATCTCCACCTCTAGGGTATCTTATAGCAATTGGATAATCTTGTTTAACTGCAAACGTAAGCATTGTCTTAAGTTCTCCTATACATTTAGGAGCCATAATTGTCATATTGGGAATATGCGATAAATATGATAAATCAAATATTCCTTGATGCGTTTCCCCATCTTGTCCAACAATGCCTGCCCTATCAATTGCAAAAATAACAGGTAAATTTTGAATACATACATCATGTAAAATTTGGTCATATGCTCGTTGCAAAAATGTAGAGTAAACTGCAAAAATCGGTTTAAGTCCTTGTGAAGCCATCCCTGCAGCCATAGTAACTGCATGTTGCTCTGCAATACCCACATCGAAAAATCTATTGTTGAATTTTTTTGAAAACGATTCTAGCCCTGTGCCTTCAGGCATTGCCGCCGTTATTGCCACTATATTTTTATTTTCCTTTGCTAGAGTTACAATCTGATCCCCAAATGCCTCAGAATAACTTTCCTTGTGACTACTACATAATTCTCCATTTGATGGATTAAATGGACCCACACCATGAAATTTATTTGGCTGCTCTTCAGCAAATTTATAACCCTTGCCTTTTTTAGTTATTACATGGATAATCACAGGTCCATCTGTTTTTTTTGCAAGTTTTAAGACCTTACTTACCTCTTTAATATCATGTCCATCTATGGGTCCTAAATAAGTTATACCCATATTTTCAAACAACATTCCCGGAACCACTACCTGTTTAATTCCGTTTTTTATCTTTTGAATTGAATTAATCATTCCATCACCTACATTAGGTATCTTTCTAAGCGTAGAATTTATTTCTTTTTTAATTCTATTATAAGTTGGGTCAATCCTAAATTGACTTAGATATTTGGACATGCCTCCCACATTTTTAGAAATAGACATTTGGTTATCATTTAGCACAATAATCATTTTAGTTTTTCTAAATCCTATATCGTTTAATGCCTCAAAAGACATACCACCCGTAAGAGCCCCATCACCTATAACTGAAATAACATTATAGTCTCCCTTTTGTAAATCACGAGCCCTTGCAATGCCAGCCCCTGCTGAAATAGAAGTACTACTATGTCCGGCTTCAAATACATCATATTTACTTTCTTCTCTTTTCGGAAAGCCACTTAATCCACCATAATTTCTAAGTAGATCAAATTTATCTTTTCTTCCCGTAAGAATTTTATGTACATATGATTGGTGTCCTACATCCCATATTAATTTATCTTTATCCAAATCAAAAACATTATATAAGCTTAATGTTAATTCCACTACGCCCAAATTAGAAGCTAGATGTCCTCCCGTTTTAGAGACTTTTTCAACTAAAAAGTGTCTAATTTCCTTTGCAAAGTCATTCAACTCTTGTATAGTCATTTTTTTTATATCATTTATATCATTAAAATTATCTAGTATTTTACTCATATATCTATCCTCTTTTATAAAATATATTATTTCACCCACATTTATGGAAATATTATATCATATAATATTATTTAATTCAAAAGCTATTTCGACTATAAAACCCATTTAATGACATCCAAAAGATACTTAATAATTTAAAATAGTTGTTTTATTTTTAATATTCCCTTCTCAATAAAGATTCCGTAATTTCTTCTAAATATTTAGTGTTCACCTTAATTTGTTTTAATATCTTAAAACACTCCTGAGTTAAATCATTACACTTTTGCTTGCATTTTTCTAAACCATACATTGTTATAAAAGTAGTTTTATTATTAAATTCATCGCTTTTTGTATTCTTTCCTAGAATAGCAACATCTCCAATTACATCTAATATATCATCCTTTATTTGAAATGCTAAACCTAATTTATCACCATACTCTTTTAAATAACATAAATCAGTCTCATCAGCATTTCCAAGGGTTGCACCACATACTACCGCCGCTTTTATTAGTTCCCCCGTTTTGTTTTTATGCATATACAGTAATTTTTCTTCTGATATTTTCATTCCTTCACTTAAGATATCACAAATTTGCCCAGCTATCATACCCTCTGCCCCAGAAGCTTTTGCTATAATATTACTTGCCTTAATTGTGTTTAAATTTCCATCTAAACATTGATCTAGCATTATTACCATAGCCTCATTTAATAACCCATCCCCTGCTAGGACCGCAATCGCCTCTCCATAAATCTTATGATTTGTAGGTTTTCCACGACGTAAATCATCATTATCCATACAAGGCAAATCATCATGAATAAGTGAGTATGTATGAATCATTTCAAGGGCCGCAGCAAAAGGTAATATATCTCTATAATCCTCCTTATACATACCATATGTAAGAAGCATTAAAATTGGTCTAACTCTTTTTCCTCCGACTTTTATACTGTAACTCATTGCCTCAAAGTTTTTACTATTCTTTTCAGACTTACCTTTAAAATAATCATCTATCCATTTTTCTACAGACTCTCTAAGCAATTGTATATTCATTTTATCCCTTCTTTCCATTATAATTATTAATTCACCTTCGGATACTTAATTCTTAATCTATTCCACATGAGGCGTAAAATCTTTTTCGCCCTCATCAGTTAATATTTTTATTTTACCTTCTGTGTCATTGAGAATTTTATACAAATTGTTGCATATCTTGACGCCTTCCTCATAATTTACCATTGTCCCTTCTAGTGTTATTTCATTTGAATCCATCACTTCTACAATTTTTTCAAGCCTTTCCATCATTGTTTCATAAGATTCTTTTTTCTTTGCCATTATAACTCCTCCAAATTGCTTATATTAAATCTAGCAGTGCCATCCTTTAATATAATCTTTACATCTTTAATATTTCTTAAAATACTAATTTCACTAATAACCTCATTTTCATGGGTTTGAAGTACGGCATACCCCCTGTTTAATACATTTAAAGGGTTATGTGCGTTCATTAGAGCATTCAACTTTGAAAGTTTCTGCTTTTCCATTGAAATTTTTGCATTAAATTTATAATTTAAATTTTCTCTTAAGTTATCTATATGCGTATATTGGTTAACTATAAAATTCAATGGATTATTTACTTTCAAAGTTTTACTTAGTAAATTAATTTTATTATATTCCTTAGTAAACTTAAATTCCACAGATCTTAACAAAAGTTCCCTAAGAGATTTAATTTCATTATTTAAATCTTTTAAATTTCTCACTGCTATTTCTGCAGCGGAGGATGGCGTTGGAGCTCTATGGTCACAAACAAAATCTGCTATAGTAAAATCAGTTTCATGACCAATACCAGTAATTATAGGGATCTTAGAATTATATATTGCATAAGCTAAATTTTCTTCATTGAATGCCCATAGTTCCTCAATTGAGCCTCCTCCTCTTGCAACAATAATTAAATCTACATTTTTGGAGTCATTGAAATATTTTATACCTTGTTCAATTTCAGAACTAGCACTTACTCCTTGAACAAGAGTCGGATATATTAACATGTTAACATTAGCATTACGTCTTGTTGCAACATTAATAATATCTTTAACAGCAGCACCTGTTTGTGATGTAACTATACCTATTCTCCTAGGAAATGATGGTATGATTTTTTTGTGTTCTTCATCAAACAATCCTAATTTCTGTAACTTCTCTTTTAAATTTTGAAAAGCTAAAAACAATTGCCCTTCTCCATCCGTCTCCATAGAGTCACAATAAACTTGATATGCACCACCCTTTTCATAAACCGAAACTCGCCCTCTAATTATAACATTCATACCATCCCTGGGTATAATAACAAGCTTTTGAGCCTGTGATTTAAACATTACACAATTTACTTTTCCAAATTCGTCTTTTAATGAGAAGTATATATGTCCACTACTATGTAATTTTACATTAGACAATTCTCCTTTAACATTAGCATTATTTAATATAAAATCACTATCTATTACTTTTTTAATATACCCGTTAAGGGCAGTTACTGTTATTACTTTAATAAACATTATCCCTCCACGAAGCGCAAGCATTTTTTATTAGCATCGTTGTAGTCATTAGTCCCGTTCCACCTGGAACTGGGGTAACAAAACTTGCATGATTAATAACATCGTCAAAATTTACATCTCCAGTAATTTTATCATCTATCATTGTAGTTCCAACATCTATAACAATTGCTCCCTTCTTAATAAATTCACTTGTCACAAAGCCTGGTTTACCAATAGCCGCAACTATTATATCTGCAGTTTTACAAACTTCTTTCAAATTCGTTGTTTTTGAATGACATATAGTTACGGTTGCATCTTCATTTAATAACAATTGAGCTACCGGTTTTCCAACAATATTGCTTCTACCAATAACAACTGCATGTTTGCCTTTAATATTACATCCCGTATTTTTAATCATTTCAATAACCCCTAATGCAGTACAAGGAATAAAGCTTTTATCCCCCTTATAAAATCTACCCATATTTACATCTGTTAATCCATCAATATCCTTTTTATATGAGATTTTAGAAGTGATTTCTTTCTCATTTAGGTTTTTAGGTAAAGGCAATTGAATTATTATTCCATCTACGCTATTATCCTCATTGAATTTTTCTATAATATCTATGATATCCTTTTGACTTATATCTTGCTCTAATTGAGTACAAGCGTATGAAATTCCTAATTTATTGCACAAGTTATTTTGACTTCTTACATATGATAAAGAACCTCCATCAGAGCCTACCAATATAGTTTTAATTGATGGTGCTCTAAGCCCCCTATCAACGCCATCTTTTATGATATTTTTAATCTCATCTCTGTAAGTCTCAACTATTAACTTACCATTAACTCTAATTCCCATATTCTTCTCTCCTTTTATACATTTTAAAATATTAACTAGTACCAGAATATTTTAACATAATTTTAATTGTTTTTTTTAAAAATAAAAAACTAATCAAATATACACCCTCAGATCTTGCATTACAAAGCCAATTTAACAGCTAATAGTTAGTACTATCAGATGTTAAATTGGTTAAGTAAGTCGCAATGTAGGCTAGTATACTGACTAGTTATCTTATTACTATTACTATATAATATTTTAAATCATCTTCGCGAGTATTCCATTTATAAATGCTGGAGAACTATCCTCACCATATTTCTTTGCTAGTTCTATTCCCTCATTTACAGAAACCCTATTAGGTATTTCTTCCTCATATAATATTTCATATGTACTTATTCTTAATATAGCCAAATTCATTTTTGATAACCTAGCAAGCTTCCATTTAATTAAATATTTTTCAATGTTTTTATCAATATCTTTACCATTTTCGTGAATACCAGCTAACACCTTCGTGATATATGACATATCAAGGTCATTTAAATCAACATCGGTGTTCTCTTTAAAATTCTCAATTATATCCTCATATTTTTCTTTGTTTATTGACATTTCAAAAAGTAATTTCATTGCTGTTTCTCTCGACTTTCTTCTATTCATTAGTAATCCTCCTAATTTTTCCATACTATATTATACCTTATCATAAGAATAACAAACATATAAATAAACACCCTCCGGTTAGAGAGGGTGTTTATTACTATGCTTCTATTTCCTCAAGCTTTTCTGTTTTAGGTAATACAACATTTTGAACATACACATTTACTGCTGATACTACTAGTCCTGTCATAAGCTCTACGGATTTTTTAACATTTATTTGTGCTTTTTCAGTTACTTCTGGAATTTTAATACCATATTCAACTACAACGTGTAAATCAATTATTGCACTATTTTCTCCAACATTGACTTTAACGCCTTTAGATAAATTTTTCTTTCCACTTAATATTTGAGTTATTCCACCAACAAGACTTGCACTCATTCCAACAATCCCCTGTATTTCAGCAACAGCGAGTCCCGCTATAACACTAACTACATCCTCAGATATTTTAACAACACCCATTTCAGTTTCATTTAAAATTTTATCTTCCATAGTAATACCCCCTTATTTAACTTAGGTAAAACATGATAATGCTATATTTATTATAGCAGATAAATATTTCTTTTACAAATATTATTGTTTAATCTTAACTTCAATTTTTTCTAGTTTTGTTTTACTCATGACAATATCTTTAATGCTTCGAAGCTGTTCATCTGTAAGTTGTTTTTTATCAGTTTTAATTACTACTTGTACTTTGTCATTAACTATACTACACATTGATTCTTCAAACCCTTGAGCTTTTAATGCTAGTTCGATGTCTGATTGGTTCTGAGCTGCCATCGATATGTTTAAGTATTGCTTAGATGCAACTTTCTTTTGATCTGTTGGAGTATTGGCATCATCAATTAAAGTTTTAATAGTTTGAAGCGTTTTGTCATTGTCTTGATTTCTTGATAATTTTGCTTCTACAAAATAAGTCGAAGCAGTTGAAGCAGTTTTGGTGTCTTTTAAAGATATTGCACTTTTCTCATTGCTAAAATCACTGTCATTTACATACAATGGACCATTTACCTTCGTTGCAAGATACCCTGCAAACACAATAAGCACTACCAACGTAACAATTATACCTGACTGTTTTTTATTCATAATATTTCCCCCCATCTGCCTTTCTAAGAAATTATATGCTACTTATTCATAGGATATACATTAACTTTGTTCTCAGGCAAATTAAATAAATTAATCACTGCCTGTCTAATCCTAAGTTCTGTAATTTTCACACCTGATCCTTCTGCCACTACACATACGCCAGTAATAATTGGCTTTATTTTTTTTACAATTAACGGTTCATTCGCGCTCCCGTTATTCTCCATAACTACAGTGCTCCCATTATTATCTTGAGTTATATTTCTTGTTCCACCAGCTTTATCATCTTCTTTTGTAACACTTTTAGAATCATTAACATTTACTGCAGGGACACTTTCCTCTCCACTCTCAAAGTAGATCATCACTTGTACCTTTCCAACCCCTTCCATCCCTTCAAGGGTTAATTTAAGTTTACTTTCTAGTTGTGCTTCATAATCATTCACTGCAGCCGTGTTGGTTACCTTCGCAGTTGCATTTTTCTGTGTTTCTGTATCTATTGTAGTCTGTGCAGTTGAAGTTGGCTTTGATGACTTAAATGAACTGCTTGCTAATACTATTACAACTGCCACTAAAATCAGTAATACTATATTTCCTAATAGTTTATCAGACTTTTTGCTTTTGTCATTTTTGCTACTTTCATTACCTCTATTAATTTTTGTTTTAATAAACTCAGTAAATTTACTAAGTAAATTATCATTGTTCATAGAAATCCCCCTCTTTTCTTATTTATATATCAATTAATAATCATGTGTTTTATGAATTTACTTTATAAACAGTTATAACATCATCAGATATTTTAAGTTTATTACTTAAAAACTTCTTTATCTGTTTCCCTTGAGTGTTTGTTAAAACATTGTTATTAGAAGCATCCACACTTTGTGTATCAATTTTTATACTTTTAATACTTTGAACCCCGCTATCAACAACATCAATTTTTACCCTATTAATATTGAAAACTCCATTTTTACTATCATAAACAACATCGACATCAGCATTGTACTTGTTTTCTGGATAGGTCTGCTCTAAATTTGTAATACACTCTTTTTGTAAATTTTTTTTAAAATTTTCTGTTGTATTTACTATATTAATATCTTTATATTTCTTCATGTCTGAAGGCTGAGTGCTTCCCTCAATGTAACTTGTTGCTTTATTAGAATAAGAATTCAAATCAAAGTTCTTATCAAAGATTTTTATTATAGGCTTTATTATTACAACAATCAACATTAAACCCAATACAAATTTTGCATATTTTTTCATGTTATTGTCTGGCAAAATCATCTCTACAGCAGTAATAAAAAATATAGCTATAGTAATATTTGTTACCCAGACTTTTAATAGTTCAATCAAATTACCACCACCTCCTTTATGATTAGAATCAAATTCACCATATAAGTATAATATATGGTAATTATCATCCTGATATTATACCTTTTCCAGTAGCCGCTACTATCGCAACCATTATAAAAAACATTACACTTACCGATATTACACAAGACATTAAAAGAAGAATAGAATCCCCTACTGAATTTATACACTCTACTGTGCGATTATCGCTTATTGGTTCAATTAGTGCAGCTGCTGCTTTATATAAAAAAGCCATAATCAGAAGTTTTATAATAGGAAGTATTACTATTACCATAAGAACAATTAACCCAAGCCCACTTATAGCACTCTTTAAAAGAAGTGAGTATCCAGCTACTGTAGAAATTGCATCTGATAAACATTTTCCAACTACAGGTACAAATGTATCTACCGCAAATTTTGCTGTTTTTATAGTAACTTGATCTAATGTTTTTGCTGCAATGCTTCGTATTGTAATTACCGCAATAAACACTGTCATAACTATTCCTTGTATCCAAATGGCAGTTTGTTTTAAAAGTTTTGTTAGATTTTTTATTTTGTAATCGCTAGATATACTGCTAACAAACTGCATTACAAAGCTCATAAATATTATAGGAATGATAATATCTACATATATCCTAGAACTTACCGTTGCAAAACCCATAATTACAGGGTCTAGCAGCGTCGCTTCTGCAAATCCACCAACACTTGCTAGGAGCATCATGAGTACTGGGATAAGTGCTGACATAAAATTAGACATACTGACAATCGTATTTTTGGCAAGCTCTGCTACTACATAAAAACTTTTAGTTATCATTAAAATCATTACACCATAACACGCAAGGTAAGCAATATTTGATAAACTCTCTCTATTAAAAGCACTTTGAAGATTATTTAGCATCGCACAAATAATAGCAATAATCATAAGACTCCCAATTAATTCCATGCATGCAATAACCTCTTTAAACGTATATCTAATAATGAAAGTTGATGTTTTATTAAAACTTAAACCATTATCACCAGTTTTTATAAATTGCTCCACAAAAGTTTGTGGCTGCATATCGTTAAATATTTCATATTGAGATTTAACATTAGAAATGTAGTCATATAAATTATTTATTTCAGTTTGTTGCTTTTCCCCTATCTTACCTATCTCAGCAGCTTGTACACTAATGTTCAAAGATAATAAAAATAATAAAATCAGTAAAATCTTTTTCATATTAAGTCTCTTCATATTTCGTTTCTTCATTTTACATATCCTCATCCTACACCTCTACATTATTTTCAAAATAGATTGCATTACTGCCATTAAAATTGGTATTGCCAAAACTAATATAAATACTTTTCCAGCAAATTCAACTTTACCTGCTATGTTACTCTGACCAGCATCCCTGCAAATCTCACTACAAAAAGAAGCTAAATAGGCAATTCCCAGTATTTTAAAAACAGTATTTAAATAGACGACATCAATATTAGCCTTATTTGCCAACGTTTGTAAAAACCCCAGAATTATTGTAAGTTTGTTTACCATAAATAAAAATATCAATATTCCCGCTGCTATACTAACTTGAATAGCTAAATCATCTCTTCTACCTTTGAATATAAGCACAATAAATAATGCTATGAAAGCGAATGCAACAACTTTGATTATTTCCATAACACCCTCCTCGATAGACTCTGCCAGTAAATAAAAGTTTTTGATTTTTATCTGTTCATCCTAAAACTGAAACAAAGTTTTTACAGAAGTAAACAGTTTATTTACTAAATTTATCACCATCATAAGAATTATTATTACTCCAGCTAAATTCGCAACTACAGCGATATCATCCTTGCCACCACTTTTTAAAATCTTATCAATAATAATAATGAGAATACCTATTGCCCCTATTTTAAACAGTAAACTAACATCTAACACATAAAAACCTCCTCCCTATATTAGTACTATTACAATCATTGCCCCAAAAGAAAAGCCTAAACATCTATACATTTTTATATTCTTATTCATATATTCTTCAGATATCGTAATTTGTTTTTTTAAATTCGCTATAGTAAGCAGAAACATACTGTTTTGACCTTGAATATCAGATTCTCCAAGTGTTTTTGATAAATCCAAAATAACATTTATATCATCAGAATTTATATATAATTTATTTTTTGTTAGGTTTATTGCACTATTCATAGCTTCATATACATTCTCGTATTCGTTGTTAGTTAACAATTCACTTGTTTTATTAAATAGTTCATTTATCGGTTCTTTACTTTTCCCTGCTATACTTTTAAAAGCATCTGGCAAAAGAGCATGTACATAAGTTATCTCATTTTGAAGTTGATAAACAGCTCTTTGAATTTCATTTAGTTGAAAAACCCTATATTTTAACCTTTCGCTGTATATAAATCCAGCCATAGTTGACGCAACTAAGATTACAAGACACCCAACTATTTTAATCATATTACGACCTCCATACATCTATGCCCTTAGTAAAATCATAGATACGTTCTATTGTTCCAATTCCTTTTTTATTACTAAGCACTATCCCCCTGGTAAATACGTAATTATCAACAATATCCTTGAAAACTAATCTTTTATACAAATCTTCAATTCCAAAACCATGAATAGTTGTAATTAAACTAATTCCAGAATTTAATGCCATTAAAATGCTTTCCATATCATTTTTAGTACCAATTTCATCACAAACTATCACATCAGGTGACATACTTCTAATCGCCATCATAATTCCTTGACTCTTAGGGCAATTATCTAGTACATCAGTACGCACTCCAACGTCCATTTGTGGTATTCCCTTAAAAGAACCAGCTATCTCGGAGCGCTCATCAATTATAGAGACGTTCTTCCCTCTAAAACTCATATCTTTATAACCATTGGATATCTGCCTCGAAATATCTCTTATTAGAGTTGTCTTGCCACATTTAGGAGGAGATATAATTATTGTATTGTATACTGAATTATTATTAATAATATATGGCATAACTTTGTCCGCACATCCAATAATTTCTTTACATGCTCGTATATTTATAGACGAAATGTCTTTAATGGTTTTAATGCTATTATTTTCAATTACACAAATCCCACATAATCCAACTCTGTGTCCGCCTTTTATAGTTATATACCCTTGCCGTATCTCGTCTTCAAAGGCATATATGGAGTAATTGCTTATCCTCTGCATTATGTATTTTAAATCTTCTGGAGTCGCAATATATTCCCAGACTTTTTCTTTACTGCCAATGTGAATAAACAAAGGCTTGTTCACCTTTACTCTAATCTCTTCAAGTTGTTGCACATTATCAACTTTTTCAAGAATATTTCTAATAGTTTTAGGTAGTATTTCAAATAAATCTTTTGTACCTAACATCTTCTCATCCTCCCATATATAATTTGTATTTCTTTGCCTTGCATAATATTCCATATAAATTAAATCATATTATTTAAATTCGGGTTCATTTCCATAATATATGTATTAGTTAACAAAAAAAGAACAAAAAAAAAGAACCAATATGATATCGGTTCTTTTTAAATAGAAATTTAAACTCTTAACATGTAATCTCCATTTCTAGTATCTATTCTTATAGTTTCACCTTCATTGACGAACATTGGCACTTGAATAATTGCTCCTGTTTCTACAGTAGCTGGTTTTGTTACACTAGAAGATGTATTACCTTTAACACCTGGTTCAGTACTAGTTATAAGTAATTCTACAAAGTTTGGAGCCTCCACTGAGAAAGCCTCATCCTTATAAAATTTTATTATAGCAAACATATTTTCTTTTAAGTATTTTATTGCCTCTTCAACTTTTTCGTAGTTAAGTGGTATTTGTTCAAAAGTTTCTTGATCCATGAAGTAGTATAGTCCGTCAGCTGCATATAAATATTGCATTTCTTTTCTTTCTATAACTGCCTCTTGTAATTTTGTAGTAGGATTAAATGTTTTTTCTGTAACCCCTGAGTTTATAACGTTTCTTAACTTAGTTCTAACAAATGCAGCTCCCTTACCCGGTTTTACATGTAAAAAATCTATAACTGTGTAAACTTGTCCACCTTCATCAAATGTTGTTCCTTTTCTTATATCGCCTGCTGAAATCATTAAGTATCCCTCCAAAATTTATAAATAATTCAATTAACCCATTTATATTATAACCTTATTAGGTAAATTAATACCAATCATTACGTTTGCACTCCACTAAATGTAAACATTACAGTGGAACAATGTTATTTTATCAAAACTTAAGGATATTTGCAAATATAAATATATATTTTTTGAATAATTTTATGTCTTTTTTATAAGTATACCATTTAAAGTGTATATATTTTAACAAAAATCATTAATTAAAATATTCACTCCCTAAAATTGGAGCGAATATTTCAATTAATCACTTATTCTTTTTAAAATCAATCTCTATATTTGTAACTTCAGTGTCTTTGTGAATAATAATTTTATTTACATTTAATAAATTTTTGCTTTCAGTTAACTTAACTAATGAACTATATAATAAATTTAAATCCCCTTTATACTTAACTTCAACATTACATTTTTCATTATCCGACATATTAATGGACTCTACCATAAAATCTTTATTTTTGCTTAAGCATTCTAAAATATCACTATATCCAAATTTCTCAGCGCTTCTCATGTTTTTAGCAGTAATACTACTAATTACTTTGTTATCATTATATGTTATAAATTTATTTTTAGAAATTATAAATTCAAAAGATAAAATAGCCATTATCATCATAAGTATTACTAACATCCATTCAGACTGTCGATTTTTATACATCTTATACCTCGCATTCAATATTAAAGGTAAATTTATCTTTATCTTTAATATTAGGGGTTAATTTTTTTACGTGGTATTTATTCTCTATGCAACTTATTACTTTGATATATTCTTCATAATTTTTAACTTCTATATTCATTTTAAAGTTATTATCAGTTATTGTAATATCCTTGTACTTCAAACCATTTTCCTTTAAAAAATTATTTAGTTTGGTATATTTCTCAATAATAATTGTATCTTGTTTTGTTCTAAGCTCAATACCACTGTTCTTTTGAGTACTAATACTTTTCCCCTCTATATTTCCTGTTTTATTTGTGAGATTTAATATAAGCCCTAGCAAAATGATATCTAATATGAAAAATAGCATAATACCCATTTTTATTATCTTCATATTTATTTTATTCTTTTTATCAATATACCAATTAGGAATAAATGTATTTTTTCTCATGTTTATCTACCCCTTTAATATTATATATTTCAACAATTCTTCTCTCTTTAACTCATCTAGTATTTGATGAGACAATTGTAGATATTCAAATTTTTTAATATCTGATTCAATATCTAATTGTGATATGTTTGAATAATATATTTTTTCGCAGGATTTTGCATAATCATTATACTGTTCTAAAAATTCATTCATTGATTTTGAAAATTTTGATAAGGTGACTTCCTTAAGACTTACACTATTATTAGCTACAATCTCATTATTGTTGCATATTAAATAATATAAATTGCTATTATAATAAAATACCATTATATAGTTTTTCACATTGATCTTGTTTGCATAAAAGCTTTTAAAATAAAATTGGATTAGGTTTACTTTTTTGAAAGTAACATTATTAATACTATCCTCTAACATATCTAGGTTATTTCCTTTTAAGCAAAAAACTAATATCTCCATATTGGTTTTATTCTCTTTAATTAATTTATAGGTGAATGAGATATTATTTATATCCTTATAATAATATCTTAATTCATTTTTAATCATATCATTTATTAAATATTTTCTAACTATTGGCAATGTTACCAATCGTATGTACACTGTTTCACCTTCAACCAAAACGTATAAATTCTTATTTTTTATATCAATTTGAAACTTTTTTGTATTGGAATCATCCTTATAATATGTATTTTCATTAGAAATATTGTATAACTTATTAAAAATCAAATGTTTAGAAAATTCTATACTTGAAATTTTCTGCTGCGTAACTTCTAAAAATATATTTTTCCTGAACTTCATTTTCCCCTCCCTTATTTATTATGATATTCAGTCTTTATAAATATCAGCTTAAACTTTTCACCACTATCCTCTAATATAAAATAATCATATCTTTTTTCATTTTTTACATCAGGCGTTGTAAAAATGAATTGGTTAGTCGATCCAGTATGACTAACATTAGCACCACCATACTTTACAGTATTACTTAAAGAATCGAACGAAAACTTATTTATTCCCTCCTGCTTTATTTGTACTTTATTTGCATTTATGTACTTAAAAAATAAAGTCATTAAATACTCTTTGTCTCTTTGGTAATTGTCATCCTTTAACACATGTTTTTTATTACTTGTTGCATACTTAACCTCTGACAATTGAACATCAAATATATACATCATAATAGTTAAGCAAACAAGTCCTACTAAAATTGTATAAATTAATATAAATCCTTTTTTAGTTTGCATTTTCTAGAACCAAACACCTCTCAACATTTTGGCCATTATACCAAATTATTTTAATATAAATATTTTTCCCGGATTTTACAGCAACAAATTCTTTCACATTATCTACAATTAAGGCCTTACTAGAACTATCATTAGGCAATTTATACATTGTGCCATACAAAACATATAGATTACCATTTATACACTTTATATACTTTATATCATTTCCATTTGTATTACTAATTTTGATAACATTTTCCTCAGTTATTACATCTTTTGCCAGATAATTCACCTCTTTTTCTATTATGGCTATTGCTTCACTTAAATAATTAAACCCATTATTTTGTACTACACTGCTTTTATAAGTTTTTACATAAGAGATAAATATACCATCTACTACTCCAAGCATTAAAAATACCAAAGCCATAACAATTGTTATTTCTACAAGTGTAAATCCTTTTTTAATCATTCATGACACCCTTTATAAAAATTGCACTGTATCTCTTCTCTCTTGTTCGTTTTTCCAGAATGCAACAAAAGCTTCAATTTATAAACATTTAATTCATCTTTTATTAAACTTAACTCTATATATGGATTCTGGGTGGAAGTATGATCCGAAAACACCTGCATAACATTAGTTTTAATTTTGTTGAAATTCATATTTTCTTTATCCACAAAGAAATTTTTACTTGTTTCTAACTGTTCTAATTCCTTGAAAGTCATTGAGTATATAATATTGTTTTTTATAGCTTCCATTATTAGCACATCGTTATTTATATTTTTAATATCTTTTTTCATGTTAATGGAAGCTTTATCAAATGACATCATACAAATGAAAATGATGGAAAATACACCAAGGCTGCATAATACCTCAATTAATGTAAATCCCTTTTTACTTAATGATTTTGACATATGCTGTACCTACTCTCATTGTTATTCTATGTTCTATCAAATTGTTATCTTTTAAAATTATTGTACATGAGTCATTACTATAACCCTTGTCATCACTTACAATATCATTATCACTTCTCCTCCCTATAACCTCATATAATTTTATTTTATTAGATAATGATAATTTGTTAATCTCTGTCGTACCATCGTGCAACTTTATTTCATTCCTTAGTACATCAAAAGTTATAATTCCACTGCAAGAATTCTCTCTACAATACATTTTCGAATTATTAATAAAACTTACTATAGCATTGCAAGAATAATCTGCATCCACTTTGTTTTTTATTGTGTTGTAATATCTAACAGACACAACGCTAGTTCCACCAATTATACCCATAATAGACAATACTAAAATCATCTCAATTAATGTGAACCCTCTACGCATAAATTCCCCTCTCATATTCCCCTAAATTATCTACACAAAGCTGCAACCTTAATATCATTACAACTTACCTGCAGAGTCCATAACATTTAGCATCGGAAGCATAGCTGCTAATATGATTATTCCAATCATAAGTCCCAAAAATATTATTAAAATTGGTTCTAGTAATACTGTAGCCTTATCTACATTTTCCTGAGCATCCTCATAAAAGATATCTGCGGCAGTTAAAAACATTCCATCTAAAGTGCCAGTTTCCTCACCAATTTTTATCATAGCAATAAAAAATTGTGGAAATAAATTCATTGCATTTATTGAACTTGATAAGTCTTCCCCTTTTTCTATACCATTAAAAACTATTTTAAGTTTTAGCTTAAAATACCTATCACCTATAACATCATTAATTATTTCAAATGCTCTAATTAACCCAACTCCACTACTTAGCAGTATATTAAGTCCTCTAGAAAACCTTGTGTATATAATTCTCCTATAAACCGGTCCTAATATTGGGCACATAAATAGAAATTTATAAAAAATAATCTTTCCTCTTTCAGTCTTAAAATATTCTAATAAAATAAAACCTACACTTGAAATTACAAGTAAAATCAATAATAAATTGTGCTGAAGAAAACTACTTGTTCCTAGAACTATTTGTGTTATTAGTGGGATTTCTGCATCAAGAGAATTAAGATTTGTAATAAATACTGGAATTACCTTTATCATCAAAAACATGGACACAATCATTAATGTTATGAATACTATAGATGGGTAAATCATAGAGTTAGTAAATCTTTTTAACAACTTATGCTCTTTTTCATAGTACTCAGCTAATTCTTCTAAAATTATATCGAGCCTACCGCTCTCCTCACCCAAATAAATCATATTTATCATAAATCTAGGATATACATTTATAGTTTTTTTCATACTTTCATGGAGTGAATTACCCTTTTTTACATTTTCGCAAATATCAATTAGACTCTTTTTTATTGACTTATGCGTCATTTGCTCATTAAGCAAATTAAGAATGTCACATATTGAAATACCAGCTTTAATACATAAAGAAAATTGTTTGCAAAACATTGATATTGTTTTCAAACTAGGTTTACTCGAAATTTCACCTATATTTTTTACACTTCTAATTTTCATTAAATATACTTTTTTTTCACGTAATCTTAAAGCTAATTCTTCAATACTATCACTTTGCGTACTTCCCTTTATTAAAACTCCATTTGATGTTTTAGCAACATATTTATATCTCATGTTATATTCACCTATTACCCGTCATTTTTAATTTGTTTAGAGATCCCTTATTTAAAATTATAGCTATAAGTAGCACTTATAAATTCTTCTATTGATGTTATCCCATTAAGCACTAAAGTTTTACAACTATCCTTAAGTGAACTCGACTTATTTTCATTACAATATTTCCAAAGCTCATCGCTTATCCCATTTCTTACTATAATTGATCTATGATTACTATCCATTTCTAGCAACTCATATATTACAGTTCTCCCTTTATATCCAGTTTCACAACACTTATTGCACCCTACTGCACTATATGTTTTCTCACCTCTTTTAAATCCTAAATGTTCAAATTCCTCATTCATAACTTTATATTCCGCCTTACAATAAGGACATAGCTTTCTCACTAACCTCTGAGCTAATACTACAACTAATGAATCCGCAACTAAATATGATGGAATACCCATGTCTATTAACCTTGATATGGTCGCCATCGCTCCATTTGTATGAAGTGTCGACAATACTAGATGTCCAGTTATTGAAGCCCTAACCGCTATTTTCGCTGTCTCCTCATCTCTTATCTCCCCAATCATTATTAGGTCAGGGTCCTGCCTTAGAATGCTACTTATCTGAATCAATATTATATACAATGCAATATACTTATATAATGTAGCAATATCAACGGTTCTTATAAAAACATTTTTAAATACTTATAAAGAATTATAAAGAATTGCAATATAATTTTTGACGAATTTTTGACGAATACAGATTTGAAGCGCTAAACCAACTTATTATTGATTTAGCGCTTTCTCAATTTTAATAAAATAATCTATCTCTAATTCCAATAGTCTTGAAATTATTTGTG
Source organism: Clostridium estertheticum subsp. estertheticum (assembly GCF_001877035.1). Classification (NCBI taxonomy): domain Bacteria; kingdom Bacillati; phylum Bacillota; class Clostridia; order Eubacteriales; family Clostridiaceae; genus Clostridium; species Clostridium estertheticum. The sequence continues at coordinate 2,994,186 of NZ_CP015756.1, forward strand.
TGTCCTTTTTTATATCATTTTTAAAAACATCTCTTATATAATCTGTTTCCCCCATGTTTTTATCCCCTTCCGTAATGGAAATATAATTTGTTAAATGTATCCTTAATGGTTTAATAATAACATTTTAATTTATAAAAGTAAAGAACATATGTTCGTATTTTTTCTTCGCTTTTTGTATTTTTCTTTATATTATTTCAAAACTTTTTAATTCTTATATTCTACTGTATTTTATTAAAATTTCCGGATTGCTTACTAATTTTAATCATTTAAAATTTAATAAGACCATTTTTCTTATTCTCAACTCTGTCAATTTTGTTATTCTTCATCCTCGTTCTGGTCGTTATACCCATTTTCATTGTTTTCTTTCATTATATAGTCACCTTCCCTGAGAGAGTCCAATATCATTCTTGGATATAGATCCTATTCCCTTATACAAGTTAAATAAACTTGCTCAATTCCTCTAGCTCATTCATTTCTAATTCGCTTACTTCATGTGGCTTTTCATCACTTTGAGTAACTATATTTTTATTTACATTATCACTTTTACTTACGGTGAGTAACTTTGTATCACATTCACTTACTTTTATTGGAGTAACTAGTGGCAACTTTACACCACCGTTACTCACTATGTAATTATAAATTATTTCTTTAATAGAGCTGTTTGGGTCCATGCATCCATCAAGAAACTCTACTATTTGTTTTTCTTTAGGTTTGTCCAAGTTTAACGTGAATTGGACTCTTACACTATTCTTGCTTATTGCCATTGCTCCACACCTTCTTACACGCCTCTGATGCTCCATCTACATTACTTGTGCTTGCATTATTCAATACAAAACTCGCCTTTAAAGATAATTGCTTTATATACTCCTTTAACATTAAGCTTGTACCTCCAGTCCAGTAAACTTTATAGGTATTAAGATTGGCATAAGGCTTTATAGAGTTTAATATATTACTTAAAAATAAAGTGTACTCCTTTTCTTCTACCGTGATTATCTTATTATCTATAAGTCTTTGTATGTCCTCTTCGCTATAATCCTTATTCTCTATATTTTTAATTTTAGTATATAGATCATAGCTTCCTAGTTTAATTGTTTGGAGCTTAACTACTTTCCCATTTTCAAGGATAGATAAATTTATTGTTCTGCTACCACAATCTATTATGCAAATATCACCCATCTTCTGCTCCTTACTAAGGCTAAAATAGCTACTATAACCTTCAGGTAATATTAATGTGTCTTCTATAAAAATCTCCTTATCTACACCATTAAACTTTAATTTTGTATGCTTATTTTTGCTTACTATATCTATTAACTTTTGTTTACTAGCCATCTGCATTATAGGCAACATTAAACATAAATTAGTTTTTATAACGTCACCACTATTAGCTTTGCATATAGCATACATGAGTTGTGGTATAAAGTTTTCTTTGTTAGTTTTGTCATATTCTTTGCTAAACTCTCCAATGGTTAAATATGTGGTAAATTCATCTATCTCAACCCTTTGAAAGCTATCAGGATAACTTTGGTAGTCCGTAGTATATTTAGCACTAAAACTGCCCATATTTCCACCTATATACTTTATAAAATAATTACCAACGTCTATAATTGTATGTTGTGCTACTTTATTCATTATTAAAACCTCCATTTAATTTATTAATATTACAGCAAATTATCTGTTCCACCGCTTCTACATTACTCATTTTCTCTAATCATTATTTCTACGCTGGCAACTCATACTGCTCACCGTATAACAGTGCCTTCTCTAATTTCTCAAAATCATATGTGCGTTGTGGATAATCATTAAATGTACCTTTGGCAGAATATTCTTTTTTACATTTCAAAACTTTGTTGTTCTTTATTGCCCATTTTGTGTAGTTAAAAATATCTTTTACATTCTCCTGGGCCACACTGTAATTGTGACACTCAATAACCTTAGCGACATTATTACTAGCCACTTTTAAAAGTTCAGCTACATCTACATCCTTTAACCCTGTAACTTCTGCTACGGCCCTAACATCTTCATTTATGCTAACTACTTCTTGTTGCTCTGACCCTAAAACATCATCAATATGTATTTGTCCATCCAGTGGAGCATCACAATTACTATCTAGATGTTTAAGTTTCTTTTTCTTTACTGGAGCAACTACTTTTGTAGCCCCTTCATTGTTTTTCAAAGTGTATATATACTCATATCTACCTTTATTACTTGTTTTGTTTTCAATGAGTACACCTTTATCCTTAAGTTCTTTCCAAACCCTTCTGAAGGCGGTTTCTCCATAACCACTAATAGATTTTATATGTTCTCTTCTAATAGAAAAGTTATCCATGGTAGATAAGTATTGTAGTTTGGCATAAAGACCGATGGCCTCGCATGATAGGTTTAAATCGAAAATTATTGAATTGTTTATTTTGGTAAATCCTTTAGTAGCCATTGTGGAACCCCCTTATTTAACATTGATTAACATTGATTAACTTATTGCAAGTATACAACATTAATTAATGTTAATCAACCTTTTTTATGAATTAATTAATCAACATTGATTATAATTAATCAATTTATATGTTATAATATAGGTATACTCTAAGTTTAGGAGGTTTTTATGAAAACTAAAAAAGATACTTTAGTTAATAGAGAAAGATACTCTAGCACATTTGATAAAGACTTATTAAGGCAATTTAAAGATTTGTCAAACGAAACTTCAATACCCGCTTCAAAACTATTCGATAAAGCATTGGTCTTATTATTAAAAGAATATGGCAAAAGGTAACCAACGATAAAATTGGCTACCTTATTTTTTTATTTAAATTTCTATTTCTACTTGACAAAACAACCCCGATTCCCTATTTTATAGCATACCTTTAGGTATATAGTAGTTGTTGTTTGTATAAGAGTTATTTATATAGTCTTATTAATAAAGTCTTATTAACTATATTCTTATTAAGTATGTACGATAGCCACATATGGGTTTCAAACGTATGGTTATTGATATGTTGGTAATGATATGCTTAAAATAAAGATTATATATTTGTTTTCCATGTAATTTAAGAAGACTTTTTTTGAACTGCGACGTAAAAATACCGTAAGATTCGATCCTGAATATTACGGTATTTTCATAAATTATTTAGTTAATATACCAACTTGCTATTTATTAAAGCGATTATTAAATTTAAATATATACGATGCAATTTTATGCTCAGGTTTATCTATATTTATCAAACTAGATAAATTATCTGCAATACTAATACCACTTTCTATAATGCTCTTTGCTTCATTTGCACAAGTAAATATATTTCCTCCAGAAAGTAATAACTTAGCCCCTATCACAATCATATTCTTTATTCTTTTATTTTTATTTTTATTTATCTTATTCTCTAAACTTATTAATGAAGCTTTTATTTTTGTATTTATTAGTACTGTACATTCATTTGCAATTTGGTTATACGATGATCGATTACTATCTATTTTTTGATGTAGCAAATAAGTTAATTCTAATATCCCTGCTTTAAATTCTAATAATTCATCTTTTAACTTTTCCCTGGCAATTAAAATATCTTCTGGATTTTGAGTAACCATTTCTGGGAGTGCTAATTCACAAATTGACATTATTGCTAAATTTTCCGACAAGAAACTTACATAGTCTTTGTTATCAATTTTCACACCTGAATTATAGCTTTCATGTCCCGAAAATATTGGAATACTATAAGCTTCGGCAACAGAATATATGTTAGCTGCTCTTATTAATTCAGAAACTGTAATTTTATTGTTATTTCCTGAGAGAATAGCTTGTACTATATTTTTAGTTAAATTATTCATTTTCGAATTTTGAATTTTAAAACCTAAATGACCAGGTTTATCTATCAGCTCTAAATCTAAATCTAATTCATTAGCTTCAACAAACACCTCACTACATTTCTTAGCATCATATACGTTCAATACATTCTCATTGCTTAATATTTTCAATGGTCCGTTAATAAAATCTAGTTTAGCAATACCCTTGGTATCAATTAATCCTTTTTCTTTTAACTCCTCTAATTTTTGTATTTCATCGTCTATAGGTTTTGAATTGAATAACATCACCTCATCATAAAACATACAAAGACTTGTCAAAACCTTAGGATTCTGTATTACAAACGACGGTTCATAAATGATTCTTGATTTGTTATCCCCCATAAAATTCTCCTCTATTCTAGACCACAACACTCTAAATATTTGTTAATTTACATGGAGATTATAACATACCAGCCTTTTAAAATCCATTAATTTGTATAACTTAATAAATATTACTTTTAATGCCGTATTATTTAGTTATCAAAGAACATAATTTACATATTAGACTTTAAGTGCTGTTTCACCCAATTGTCAGGAACTGAAGCTCCTATTTACAATTATATTTGAAATGCGACGTAAAAATACCGTAAAATTCATTCCTGAATAATACGGTATTGCATAAAATGATTACACTAATTTAGGGATACAGAACTTTAATGGAAATCCATATAAACTTTAACTGCTAACACTATTGACCACATCTTCAATTCCATTAATAAACCATTCTAGACTTATAAATTCACGGCCAATTCTAGTCACATGATAATTAGATGCAACCATATCTATATCCTCTCCATCATGTTCGAAAGTAATTGTAAATTCACCATTCTCATTATGATTAAAAATATATCCTTTTTGTTTTAGTTTATTTCTCAAAACTTTCAAATCAATTACTACCAATATTATCAAATTACCATTATAAAATTCCATCAAAGACTTTTCATCCTTAAATATTATTGGAAAGGGAGTGTAATTTTCATTAATATACTTCATCTGATTTATATAAAATACTCTTGGTTCATTTATGTTTTGACACACTTCTTTAAAACTATCAAAATCTTCTAATTTATAGTAAATAGCATATGTTAAACCTTCTTCCATTTCTTTAATTATTTTGCCTTTTAGAAATGCTTCCTCAATTAAGAGTTGCAAATCTTCTTTATAATTAATTTCCTGTTTATTTGTATGTACTCGCTTAAATGTTTGATTGGTTTCCTCAAAATTTTCTATATAATCATTTTGAATTACCTCCATCTTCTCATCAAGCCCTTTTTCTTGTCTAATGATCCTATTATTTCTATTATCACTTGATTTAATCTCTAACAGGTATGGTTTCCCCTCTTTTTCAATTGTTATATCTCCATATCTTAGTGAATTAGTTATATCATTTAGAATTGCAAACCTACCTGATTCAAAAATAGATTTTAGTTCGTAAAGTTCTTTTTTTAAACCTTCTTTACCACCAATAAAGCCAGCTGTCTGTTTCCAACAAAGAGTTTTTAAATCATGTTTATTGAAATATGCAAAAGCTAAAGAATCCCCTATCTCACGAAGTCTTTTAATATCTTCCTTAAGATTTATACTTTCATCTTTAAGATTTTTAGATTCTGTACTCAACTTACGTCTAGTATCATTTGTAGTATTTTTATCTTTAGTTATACCCTTATTACGAGTGATTTTGCCTTTATTTGATTTTATTTCATTTTCTATTTTTAAAATTCTATCTAATAAAGACATCTGGATATCATATGCAAGCTTCATATTTTCAAATGGATCGTCTACAAACACTTGCAAAATTTTGTTTAATTGTATAAAAAACAAATTATTGTCTGTCATCATTATCACCTCTTGCTAAATTTTGTATTTTTGGCACCGCTTCACTATTTTTCTAAGTATTTATATAAACATATACGAATACTTATCATTAGTATTTATATTAAGGCTAAAGGTAATCATATCATATACTTACAATTACTACATTTTCTTTTCAATAAAATTACGTATTACTTTTATCTTTTAATACTGTATTGTTCTGCTTTCAAAGAACATTGCTCGTAATTTAATTTTAATAGTTACGTCGTCTAATTATAATATTATTCAACAAACTTTCTAAACACTTATTCTATTTCCTTTTATAAAAAAGCACCTCAGCTGTTACACCAAGGTTAATTCTATTCCCATAAATCTTCAGTTAATTTTTCAATTTCTCTTTTTCTTTTTTCAGTTTCCTCTATATCAATAGTAATTATATTATTATTGACATTAAGTACGTCACCTTCTTTAGCCCCAGGAGGAATGTTATCTTTAGATATATCCGTCATAGTTCTATCTTCTTTTTCACAAACTGCGTAAGATCCTTCGAATCTATCTATAACTACCTTCATAATATGTCCTCCTATTGTGGTGGTCCACATTTACTACATGGACTATAACTTTTTTTAGCTTCTTCTAAAGTAACTTGTGTAGCATTGTTAGGGTTCATCTTACCACAATTATTTATTGAGTGATATTTACTCCCTGTTGCAGATAACCAAACCATTGTGCCGCTATTGCTTTGTTTTGGAGCTACCTCTTGAGTTACTTTAGGTGCGGCTACTTTTGGTGTAGCTGCTTTAACACTATTCATATTTGAACTTTTGGTAGTGGTAGTTGTCTTAGCAGCTACCTTTTCTTTAGCACCATTATAGCTGCCTGGTTTTACATTGAAACTAATATCTTTACCATTTGATGTAGCAATAACAGTACCATTTTCATCTGTTCTGTAAACCGATATATTTTTATTTTTAAATTTATCCATTGTTGATTGTACAGGATGACCATAATCATTTCCTTTTCCAACACTTATTACTGCATACTTAGGATTGACGGCATCTAAGAATTTTTGTGTAGTAGAAGAATTACTTCCATGATGGCCAACTTTTAACACATCTGCCTTAAGATCGTAACCTTTTGCTAACATCTCATTTTCTGATACGTCTTCTGCATCTCCAGTAAATAAGAATGAATTACCTCCAAACGTCACTTTAATAACTATAGAATCATTATTAGTGTCTTTATATCCACTTCCATTAGGAGCTAATATGGTGCATGTAGCTTCACCTAGTTTAAAACTTTCTCCTGGAGTCGGTGCTGAAACTTTCATACCCTTACTCTTAATAGCATTAACTACATCTGTAAAAGTTTTAGTAGTAGAAGTAGCTTTTGGCATGTAGATTTTGCCTATTTTAAAGCTATTTATTACATAATCAAGTCCGCCAATATGATCTTCATGCGGATGTGTTCCTACTAAAAAATCTAAATTAGTAATCCCTTGATCAGTTATGTATTTTTTAACTGTTTGTGAATCGGCATTGTTACCAGCATCTATTAACATAGAGCTTGAACCTTGTTGTATTAAAATGCTATCTGCTTGTCCTACATTAATATAGTGTACTTTTAGTTCACCAGAGACTGCTACTTTAGATGTTTCGGTTTTAGTAGTATTTACAGCTGCAACTTTAGCATCAGTTTTTACTTTTGCCTCATTCGTACTGCACCCAGTAGCCATACTTACAACCATTGCAATAGCAATTAGCCAAGTCCACCCCTTTTTATAAGATTTATTCATAGATTTAATTTCCAAAATTATGCCCCCTTATATTCTTTTTTTCTTTTATATAGTACCATATTAGTTATAATCATACAATTTTAGCATTGCCTTTAAAAAAGTAAATTAAATTAAAAAAGTCATGAATTGCCGTTTGCCAACCCATAGCTTTTCTATACTACCTTAGAAATTCTCAAATACATTCATAATGCCTTTGACCTGTACTTAACTTTATTACCAATCTTAAAACTTAACCAACTTTGTTATGATTAATTTAAATTATATTACTAAAATTAGTACTTAGCGAATCATACCTAGCTTTATTTAGTTTGTTTACAGGTTTGTATTTATCAGGAATATTTTCATCAATCAGTAAATTTTTATTTTCTTTACCTTTATATATCTTAGGTCTGTTAAAGCATTTAGGATAAAGATTCGGATCCTTTATATACTTATATGCTCTTGCGTCACCTGAGCATATAAGCTTAGTCTTTGAAACTATAGTTAATGCTATTAAATGAGGATCATCAAAATCCCTATGTACCAATTGCTTTTTTAAATTTATTTCTATCTGATCTACTTCTGCGTCATCCACATGTATAATTTTGTTACAAGAGGCCAAAAGCGTAAATAACTTCAAATACCTTTTTGCTTTTTTCAATTCAGTCCTATATGTATTTCCACCAATAACCGCTTTCCCGCTACCTTTCGTTATCCAATCTAATACTGGTTTAAAATCTTCATGTTCTGCCGATGAACAATTAAATACTGATGCAAATACGTTTGTGTCAATTATTATACACATATCATTATATTCCCAACAGATTTATTTCTTCTGTTATAAAAAAGTCTCTAAAAGCATCTGGTTGATTGTCAGAATAATTACCATTTTCATCAATATCTATATTATAAACATTATTACCAGCGTCAGTTCTTTCAAAGAATAAAACTTGTGAATCATTATTTTTATTATGCATTTTTGTACAAATTCTAAACCTATCAATTATGAAATCACTGTGAGTTTCTACAATAAATGTCCTATTTTCCGACCACATATTATATATAAATTCACCAAATGCAGCTTGTGCTCTTGGATGCAAATGCACTTCTGGCTGTTGTATAATTTGTAACTCGTATTCATCATTTAAAGCCGAAACAATAATAGGTAATATCTGTGATACCCCATAACCTACATTGGCAATCTTATACGATTTATTGTTAAAACAAATATTGACCTCAAAAGGAGATATTTTCCCTCTTGAATAACTTTTTATCTCTAGTGAATCAAATAATCCACTTTCTTTACCAAATCTGTTTATAGACTCTATTATTGCTGGCTCACTCCATTTATCCGCGTTATTCTTAGATAATATTTTTTTTAAAAAATATGGCATTAGTTCACTTCTATCATTACGCCTATTAAGACTACTATAACTATCATAAATGTATTTAGCCTTTGCACGAATCGGCCCTATCCATTCCACTGATTTTGAGGAATGCGTTAAATAATCAAAATCAAATACTTCACCTTTATTTTTCTTAGTTTCACTAATACGTCTATTAATATCTTGCTTAATTTTTCTAACAATAAAAAACAAACCATTCCTATCAATTCCTTCTAGTTCATTGGTTATATAGCTGCGCTTTCCTTGTAAATAATAGTTATCAGCCCATTTTCTTAAAAAATTAATATCTATATTTTTTTCTGTGATTTTACTATACTTATATTTTAAGGAATTATTATAAAAGGTAATTTCCATATCGATATTATCTTTAAGTATATGTATTGACTTAATTGTGGGTATACCCTCAATGTTAATAAACGTAAACAATGTTGACTCTTGGTCTACACTTTCTTCTTTAACAACTAATTGATCTTGATCTCGATCACCCTTTTTAATTATTTCATTCAAAATACCCACGGTAAATGATTTTTTACCCTTTGTTACTATTTCATCAAAGAATCTAACATTTATTTCATCTAGTCTAAAGTCAAAACTATATTCAAAATGAGCACTTTTCAATAGGTAAATTAATGATAAAATTGATGTTTTTCCAGTGCTGTTTTCACCTACTAAAAAATTTACTTGTTTTAATGGAATAAATGCTTTAGTAAAATTACGATAATTATCTACATATAATATTTTCATGACTTATAATACCAACCTTTCAAAAATTATTAACATTATTTATTTTATTTCGACACATATTGTATTTTAACCTTTTTTTTTGCAAATAAATATTGTTGTTAATAATTTCTCTCTATTTTTTTAAAAAATCACTTTTCTAATTATCCTATGCGCCAACAAATTTATCTACTTCTCTTTTATAATAACTTTGAAATTTAAAAAATAAAAAAGACCTCAAGGATTTCTCCCTGAGGTTTAGCTAGATTGTTCTTCTTTTATTTTGTTCTTCTTATTTTTTAATGTTTCCAAATCTTCTTTAAAGAATAAGCTTTCTCTACTTAATACTTTAATGGGTATTATCTTGCCCTTAGATACTAACTGAGATAGATACTGTCTTGAACAATCTAATAATTCTCTAGCCTCAGGAGTTGTTAACACCTCTGAGGCTAGGAACTTAATTAATTCGTCCTTTGTTTCAAATTCATATTTCATAATATTACCTCTTTCTTTTTAACAATTCATCTTTTTCAGCTTGAAGCTTTTTCTTAGTTATTTTTAACAATAAATTCCTAATCCATAAAATACAAATTACACCTAGTAATAAAACTAAAATACTGTATATTATTTTCATATTTATTGTGATATATTATTAGGTAAAGAGGAGAGAGGTTAATCACCTCTCAACTTTTTAATTTCTAGCCTTAGCTTTTCAATTTCTAACTTCGTTTTTCTGTTCATGCAGTTCAGTTGGCGTATTGTTAGTATTGAGATTACTAAGGCTATCATTTTACCTAAATTATCTATCACTTTCTCACCTCCTCTTTAATATAATTATACCACTTCGCTTGTCATGTGTCAACTAAATGTTCATAAATAATAGCAATATTAAAAATATATTTCACAAAAAAATAAAAGCCTAGAACCAGTATTTCTACTGAGTCTAGGCTTTAAATTATTGTGCTACTTGTACAGCTCCTTGTATGGTCGCTATAGTCTGTTTAAGTTGTACATTTTCGACCTGTAATTGACTTGCTCGTACTTGAACTTTCTGTAACTGTGCTTGTTTTTCCACTTCGGTTAAATCTTTATGTCCAAGTGCAAGCGTTTCTGCTTCTATAGTCCCATTTATAATAGTATCTATCTCCTCAGTTGGTTCTATATTCAGCAATTTTAGTGCAGCATATATAATTTCTTTGGATTTAGCATTTCTTTCATCTTTACCTAATTTACTATTAATACATAGCTGTTCTGCTTGATGGACCCCTACATGAACATATTTTTCTACTACTTTTAATATATCAAAAGCAGGATTAACTGGCATAATTTTATCTGCGACTGCAATAACTGCACCCGCTCCATTTAGTGCCACGTCCACCTTTTGTAATACTTCATCTACTTTTACATCTTTTCTCTTAATTAACGGAAATAAAACTAACATTGTTGCTACTACCCCTAAAGTTACCCCTAAAACTGTGCCTACATTTAATAAATTTTGCATTTTTACATTCCTCCAAGAATTTATTTTTATAATGAAAAAAAGATATCTACAAGATAGATACCTAATTGATTATTTTATATAGTCTGCAGATACATATCCACCATGATCTCCATAGAATGTTGAGTACCAATTGCCTCTTTTACAATCAATTTTAACTTTTTCGCCTTTAGTTAATTGCCCAATAATTTTGCTATTAACATTTGGTGATTCTCGAACATTCAATGTAGTTGCTGTTACAGTCCCTAACGTTGGAGTTGAAGTAATAGTAGTGCTTTTTATTGGAGTAATAACTTCTACGCAATTAGCCTTACTGATTTCTCCTATCGTTAATACCCACCAAACGGAATCAGAATCTATCGCTGTTAGTAAATCTCCCACCTTGAATTTTTTTACTAGTGCTCCAGTTATCGGATTGATGCATAATGCATTAGATTTTATTACTTTTAACACTTTACGAAATTTGATTGTAGGAGTTGGAGTAGATAACCTAGCTTTAAATTGATTCCACTTAGCCCAGTTATTATCGCTAAATGATTCCGGGCAACATTTATGTGAACAATCATAATGCCTCACCACATTGCTTATACCAATATCTAATTGTTTCATTAAGTAATTTGTTAATTCTAATGTGTTTTGTATAGTTTTCTCTGAAGGTTGTCCATTACTTTCTAAACACATTTCTATTGAGACGGAATTTCCATTAGTTTTACCAAATGCTCCATGTCCGTCGCCAATAGCCCAACTGTAATTATTGATATAGTCTATTATCTGAATTATGTTATTTGAGTCCACAAAGAAATCAGCTGAAGCTCCTCTATTTCCTCCTGAAAAGTAATCTCTATTATTCTGTGCTGTAGAACCTGTTTCTCCTACATCGTGTATAACAATAAATTTAATTGATTCATTTCTATTCGAAAAATTATAATTGATAAGTAACTTTTGAATATTTAACATTTTTATCATCTCTCCTATTTAAATATATTTTGTTGAACTGCATAAAAAAGAAGCCTTAAAAAGACTCATCTTGAAAAAATCATAGTTTTGATAAATTATTTTTTAAGTATTATAATTTGTTATTATTAATTCTTTATATTTACCCCTAGCTTTTTTGTCTTTTGAAACTGAATAATTAACCTCCACTTCCTTAAAATTAAAGCCTTCATACCATTCTCTAACCTTTTCATGATCATTAATCGTTAGAAGAAATTTTCCTTGTAAATTCTTGAGCATATTTCTTAATATAAGATGTTCTTTTTCTCCAAAAGTATTTCCATATCCAGCAGTTTCCCAATATGGAGGGTCACAAAAGAAAAAAGTGTTAGGTCTATCATACTTTTCAATGATTTTTTCGAAGCTCAAGTTTTCGACATAAGTATTTCTAAGTCTTTCTTTTAAGCTTTGTAATGCATCTTTATAAAATATTTGTGGTGATGGTCTTGTAGTAGTTCCATAACCATAGTGACCCCCTTTTCCTGCAAAACTTTGGCTTGTTAAATACAAATACCTCGTAGCTCTATGAATTTCCGTTAGGTGCTCGATAGTAGCATTTTTATATTCATCAAAAATATTTCTACCTGAGAAATCATATTCAAGTATTCTTTCTATCTCTGGAGCATGATATTTAATCATTCTGAATAAATTTATCAATTCTTTATCTATATCATTAATAACCTCAACTTTTGAAGACTCTTTGCCAAAATAAACCCATCCAGCTCCAAAGAATAACTCGGCATAACATGTATGTTCAGGTATCATCTCTATAATTGTTTTTCTTAACTTTGATTTTCCACCCATTCTTGTAATAGGTGGTTTTAGCATAGTTTCCATCTGTTTATCTATTTTTTTCATACGTATATATCCCCTTTTCATTCGTTTTTTCTAAAAAGCAATAAAAAAAGGCCTATAAAAAGCCTAAATCTACTGCTTAATTTTTATTTACTTGGAATCAATAGTGTCCTGATCCTTAATTTCTTTTTTATTTCCTTCCTGTAATTGGATAAGAGCATCTTTTAGTTTTTTAGGTATAGGTACGTTTAATCGTGCTGCGTTTTCTAAAATACTTATTCCTTCCATACCAATGTAAAAGTATATTACTAAAGTTCGGAATACCCAACCTTGACCTAGTAATCTATCTAACATTACTGCTAATGTAAGTATAATCAATATAGTGAATTTCTTTTTAAGCCCCTTAAAGCCTATATCAGAACTTAATTTGTTTTCCTTTTTGCCACATAATATCCCCATTATGTAATCTGCAATCATACAGTAAAACAAAGCTTGTAGTCCTATTTCCCATGAGCCAAACAACCATGTAAAAAGTCCAGCTGATGCAGTTCCAATAACTGCGGTTTTGCCTGTAAAGTAGTCTTGGCAGTACTCAATAAAGTGTTTCATTTACGCCCCCTTATAAAAATAAACAAAATAAAAAGACTATTTCTAGTCCCACATCTCACTTACTTTATAAATTATTTTTCTTTACACATGAATATTTTGCATTTAGAAATATCTAATAATTGGCTACCAAAATTATTCAAGGCAGCTAAATCTTCAAATCCTTCTTTCATAACCAAATCACCTACTGGAGGAATTTTACCTAAATTAGTCAACAAACCATTACTTACTTTATATACATTATTGTCTTTATCTTGTATAAGATATTTCGTTTCAGTTGCAAGTGTAATCATAGTTAATTCATTTATATACATGGCACCATTATAACTTGATGATTTTGATGTTGGTAGGATAGCGTAATATAAATATGGATTAATATTATTTAAATCAATCGTCATTGTACCAATTTTTTCTTTCCAATTAGCCACTGATATATAAGGTTGTGTGTCTAATATTACCCATGTTACACCATCATTGCTAGCTTTAAATAACCATGACTGTGGAGAATAATTATATGAAGTTGCTACTACTTTATATTGACATATAACTATCGGAGCATTAAACTTATATCCTATATATCCAAAATTGGAATTTTCTCCAAATCTAGCATCTGATGATGTTGATAGATTTTTATCAAACATAGAATAAAATTTAGCATTGCTAGGGCTTAATATTCCATTATCTCCAACTCCGTTCTTTAATAGCGGTATTGCATCCACCTTTTTCAAAATATCATCTCCCTAAGAATTTAATAATTTATTTTAACATCTCCACTAAAATATATTTTCACTTGCAATAATGTATTAGATGCATATACAACATCATACTCATTTTCTTTTGCTTGTATCCATTGTCCTTGACTATCATATTGTATTGTAAGTTCATCATAACTCTCATTATAATCAATATCATCTTGTTGTAAGAGATAAGCAAATCTTATCTTTTTAGCAGTATTTATATCATTCCAATGTTCGCCTACACTATTAAATGTATCTATATTCATTCCATATGTCTTTACATTATCCAATGATAGATTAATATCTTTCCATGTCCCTCCATACCAAGTTGCCCACGTTTCCCCACAATCCGAACTTAATATGATTTTCCCGTTTTTACCAAAGGATTTTAATTGGAATTTATCTATATGCTGAACACTTGATAAATTCATATCTCCTATAGGAATCATTAATCTATCACTTGGGATAGATTTAATTGACACATACTTATCCACCCCTTTATCTATTTGAACTATTTCTTTAATAGCCTTAAAGTCACTGAAATCAAGTTCTACAGAGTAGATATCATATTTTTCTGAAACCTCTTCAACTTTCATTTTATATTCGTAATTATTATTTAGATGGACTGTTCCATCAAAAACTAGTTTATTATCTAGTACAAAATCATTTGATTCCCCATTATTAAAACTATTTTCTGTTTTTATAACATTTTGGTCTCCGAGTTGAAATCTAAGAACATTTACCCTAGGTACTTTAAAATCTATAGTATTAATAGGAATATCTACTACCTTAGGCACTGTAGGGCTTCCTATTACACTCATTTTGGATATTTGTTTTAAACTTAATCCCGATTCGTCACCAATTTGCCTTAAATCAATAGTTGTAAACCTATTTGTATCTCCAGAAAAAACCACAATTTGTTTATCTTTTTTATTTACTACATCCACATCTGACAATTCTTCAAATTTAGTAATTCTTTTATCTATAATTTCCCTAAGTATCTTTTCACTTGACCATCCTATTTTACTAGAAACTATACTGTCATCAAGCAGTACATCATCAAGAGTTACATTAAAAAACTCACTCATGTTCTCACCTCCTACTCATTTACAATTAGCTGAAAATCTCTAACATTAAAACTATGATTATCAGCATTTTTAATTATCCTTACAAATATTTCTTTTTGAGTTCCTTGTGCTATATCTAATGCAATATTGTCTGTATAGGTTACATTATCCAGGGATAATTGAATTAGGTCATTACCGTTTGATTGAGTGCCTATATTTATATTCATATAATCTTTATTCCCTATGTTTTTAATAGTGATAAGTTCCTCCAAGTCCTGTAACAATGCTGAATCAATATTATTTATCACATTGCCAAGATATATGATTTCAAAATTGTAAGGACTTAAAACATAAGCATCTCCATAGCCAAGCTCCAATAATTCAGACTTATAATATTCTTTATTATCTAAGTCTTTAAATATAAAATATCCTTGAATTTTAGCATCTAGGAACACCTTGCATTCCATCTCAGCATTGAATTTTCTAGTGACGACTATTTCATCTTTTGAATTGTAAAACTCAACTATGAAGCCCTCTGGTGCATTTTGTAGGGTAACATATGGACTAGCATATACTTTATAATTATTTAATATAAAATCATCTGTGTTAGATTTCGTAAATCCTTGTTTTGTAAGTGAATCTGAGAACTCCATGCCTCCAATATTTATATAGGCATCTCCATCTTTGCTACTATAAGCTTGTATATAATTATCTTGCTTTAATATCTTCCAAAACTTATTTTGTGTATCTGCTTTTGTATCTTTAATTCCGAAGCTATAATCCTTATTACCTAAATAAATCATAGAATAATCGTCTATATCCATAGTTTTAAAATTCTCTTTTTCTAACTCTATAACAAACTCTTTATACTCAAATTTTCTTTCTATTTTGTTATTTGAGATTAGCTTCAATTTGCCTGAGGAAATATCTCTAGTTATATTTGCACTCCCAGCAAAATCAGAAAAAGAAGAAGCTAAGAAATAGTTCTCAGCTTCCAACAATCCATTTTTAACTTTTATAAGTTTCATTTAAATCACCTCTAAACCCTAGGTTGCATCATGTAATCATATGGTACGAACTCAATTATTTGCACATTTTTAGTTCCTGAGCCTTTCGCTATTAGCGTATGTGCCTCTTCTAAAGCGTCTGCGTAACAATTAGTTGCATAAGACATTTTTTCTACTCCTAGATTGTCAGATTCATGCCCAAATGGTAGCTGTGTTAAAGTTTTGTCTTTTAATATACCCCACATGTTTTGTCTGGGTTTTTTAAAATCTATTGTGCTTTCTATCATATTTTTTACCTCCCTAAAATATTTTTCTTTTCAAAACTTTGCGTTTCTATTATATAATTTCTTTTGCCTTTTAATTTATCTGTAGCCTTCATTAAATCACCATTTGTGGCCATTCTGTTAAAAGTTCTTTCTATATCCATAGCCTTTACATTTCCCCATATTGGAACTAAGTTGAAATGATGATACTTCATATAATCTATTAAATTTGCCATCAATATGCCTATAGATTGCAGTCCATTTTCAATATTTAAGAAATATACCTTTTCGGCTTCCCACCTAATCCATCTATATGCTCTTAAATAATCAGTATTAGGACTGGAAGTATCTAAAGTGTACCAATCATAAATCAATTCCATTAATAATTGTATAGCTTCTTTGCCGGTTATACTTAGCCATCCTTGTGTGTTCTTGTGCCATACCATTGTCAATATATTTATTAAATCCAACATTATTTCTATCGATACCGAACAAGGTGGGATATTATAATCTATTCCCCAATTCTCGCCCCATTCTATGGGGTGATTATTGTATCTTAAATATTCAAAGTCGGTATTTTCCAAAAGATCTTTCATTCTTGCATAGTCCTTATTAGGTACAACTAATCTATCTATTGGAGAGGTAGGATATAACCACCACCACCTTTTAGTTACCTCAATAAATTTATTATTGTGAGGTAAAAATATTTCTTTTTCAATTGTATTTAAATTTTTATTATAATCTTTGAAAATTTCTATTATACTTGTATTTAATAAATCTTTTTCTATTTGTTTATAAATATTTATTAAAGGATCATTACTTAAATATTTTTCATTATTTTTAAATATGTTAGTTATATATTCTCTATCAAAATATTTTTCACTGCTTTTAAACATAGTTGTTATAGCTTCTCTGTCTAAATACTTTTCTTTATCTTTAAATATAAAGTTTAATCCAATTCTATAAAAATATTTTTCATTATCTTTAAATATTTCTTTGTTTGCTATTCTGTATAATCCATCTTTAGCTCTATATTTTTCTATATTTTTCAATGCTGCATTATACATTAATATTGTTTTACAATCTTTAGATATTTCTTTAATACCTATCGGATTTAATTTATATATGTTTTTGTCTACATATATAGTTGTTACAATATCTCTATTTAGCATTATTAGATTGTTGGTAATATCTGTTTCTTTTAGACTGCTTCTATCTATAAACCTATATTTATTTTTATCTATGCCCTTAGTTCCATACCTTTCAACAAATTTTAATTTATTTGTATCAATTTCCTTGGAATGAATCTTTTCAAGATAATTCATTACATGTTTTTCTATGCCTATATTTTTCTGTAGTTCTAAACCCTGTTCAACTCCACATTTAGACAGTTCTTTTTTGACTTCTAAATGTGTAAATATACTTTCAAATTTATTTAATTGTAGAAGTTCATTGGATAAACCCATGACTTTACCATTTTTATTTAATTGCGGTAGTTCTATATTCAATAGATTTTTATTGCTTTCTATATATACTACATCATTATCTTTTATTTCCTGTATTTCTTTACCTTTACTTTTATTTATTTCTCTATCTTGTAGTGTTAATTCTTTCCCAATTTCTCTTATTATAGCAGAATCTTCTTTATATAAATGTTTGGTATTTTCTTTTTTTATATTTGCAAATCCTTTATACAAATGTTTATTTTCTTTAACCTTTTCTATTTCAATTATTGCTTCTTTATAAAACATTTTTTCTTTTGTTTTTAATATATTTTCTTCAGTGTCATATTTAAAAGTGGCACTGGAAAGGGTATCCCTTGCATATTTGAAGTTACACAAGGGGATTGTATGCAAGGGCATTTAAATCACCTCTACTCTACTGTTTTAGGGCATCTAATAGCTATACAGTAATTAATATTTGCACTATTATTTAAAAAATTATATGGTGCAGTAATCTTGAACTTCTTGTAATATTCTTCATCAGTAGTATCCTTTTTGTAAGCTAATTTATCCATATCGTGAATTGCACTAGCATCACCAGCTAAAATATTAATCATTTTACCCCTTTCCATGTCTACTGGATGAACCAATGTAATATCACTAAATTGGTGCTTTTTGTGATTCCATCTACTGCCTTCTATATTGCATTTATCCATGAAGGGGTTTGTAGCGTAAAATGCCGGATAATGTGGTTGATAAGGCATACCTATTTTATTTGCTATCATACAAAAGTCTGTTATTCCAGTTGCAGTTCTTTCGCCGTAGGGACTTGCATAACTAGGTTCTATGTCTGAACTTGTTGTTATACCGAAATTGTACATATCGTCCGTAGTAGCTGAATCTTCCACTGGCTTTAACGCACCTATATATGCATGACCTGTTAACCAGTTTTCGTAGGGTTCAACATCTGCTGAAGGGTCTCCTCTTAATACAATATTAATTGCATCTTTAGTCTGATTGATAAAATATTCAACTGGTAGAAAATCCTTAATCCCTGATTGCACTTTTCTGTACCAGGCAAGTCTGTAATTATATTCTTTTTGTATTGCTAACGATATGTCTAAATCAGTTCCAGCACTATTTAATGCTCCTGATATTTGTAACACTATATTATTCAGTGAATTACTTTTAGTCATAGCGCTAACATACGCATTATAAGCATCACTATTCCCATTTACAGCTCCTATCCCAGCCATCATATTTAAAACTTCTGCATCTGTTCTAGTTCCAACCGACCCCATCCCAATACTGTAAGTATGTAAATTTTTAAAATTAATTAATGCCTGCTTTTCCTCCTTCGTTAAATCTGACTTTAATCTATCCATTTTTAAATAAAATTGTTTTCCGTAACTCGTAGAAGCTTTCAAAATACACATATCTTTGCTACTTCCAACCGTAAATTTTGTATCAACTTTATCAGTTACACTTGCATCTGTTATAAGATCTATTTCACTAGAAGCACCTGAGACCCCTACTAAATCAATTGTTGCTGGATATATTAAATCCCATTTATATATATCTGCATTTTGTGTTATTTCAGTTACTAAACTTTTAACTAAATTTTTAACACTTGTATTTCCTTCTACATAATAAAATTTTTCTGTAATTGTCATACTGTAACCCTCCTATTTTTTAATTGTTTCTCCATCCAATGAATAATTCTCCCATTCATCACCATCGCGTATATATTTCCGCTCGCAATTTTGTATAGGAATAATTTCTAATGTATCCATATTTATTTGGCACACTCCTCTAGTTCCTTCGCCATTATATTTTGTAAAATCGACATTATATGTTTGTAATAATATTTTTTTAGTTCCATGTTTAGTTTTTAAATATATATCTACAGTAGCCGGGACTCGTTCTAGTGCTGGACTGTATTGGATCACATCAATATATATCTGAAGTATTCTGTTTTCGTATCCATGAACATATAGGGTAGATTCCATTACTGTTGCACCATCTGCACTTGGATTATGATACCCATCTGTATAAAATATAGACTCTTCACTTAGGGCATCGTCAGGTGTAGGCAATTGATACGGGCCATAATTTAAATAACTATAATTATCTAAAAATTCATCTTTTACAAACTGATGTGCGTTCATTGCGCCGATGAAATAACTTCTGTTCCCGCCATTGGCGTCAAAATGAGGGAAATATCCCAAAAGACACATAAAAGTTCTGCCATCAATTTCCCTAGAGCCATAAGGGCCACCACTACTATATTGAGGTATTCCCGGTTGATCATTTTCAAAACGCAATTTTATTTCCAAGTCTGTTTTTTCGACTAAATATTCTAAATCGAGCATTACGTGTCTACTGTTGCCACTATTATTGTTTATCTTAAATAATATTGGATCAAGCGAATTTACCAGTTTATAGCTTGGGTTAAAATATACATGTTCCCCTATTTCCTTTAATCCTTTATTAGATATTAACTTTTGATTATTTACTGTTAAGTCAAAATTATCATTCTTTTTCCAACCATCTTGATATATATGTAACCCTGTTAAATATATATCTTTAATAAATTTAAATTCCTCTGTGGTTCCCATTTTCAAAGGTGGCAAATCTAATACTCTTGATGATATTTTTTGGATCCTACCAAACATAAAACTTATAAGCTTATTTACCTTTATTAATAATTCTTTGTATTTTTCAGCTGGTAATATTTTTTCTATCTCTTCTAATAATTTGTTTATATCATTTAATTTGGATGGTGGATAATATAAAGATTCCAACTCCGAGTTTACTAATTTAATTATTTTCGTTTTAAAATCATCTGAAAATTCCTCAAAGTTTAATACATATTTTACTGTATCCATCTTGCTATCCCCTTTTATTTACCTATAGTGGAATAAAATCTGCAGTTACAAAAGTGGACTCCAAGCCAATCCATTCGCCATCAGGATTGGTTGCACCTGCAGAAGCAATATATTTAGTACTGTACTTAAACATTTTCGACCTAAACATAACAATTTTGCTCGTGGCATCTACCCATAAATCACCTTCCACAAATTTTGCTGGGACATAATCAACAAGTTGAATACTAAAATTTGACGGGTTAAAATTAATAGGTTTTGCAAATGTCCACACAACATCATAAAGGATTTCTAAAGAAATATCACCATTTGAATTAACAAATTTCTCGGTGACTATTTGAACAGGACCAGTTTCGGGCTTCGGTTGAGGTGTCTCAGTGTATCCTTCCAGCATCTCAAAATCCACCCATATAACTTTACTTGTACCACTATCATTATGATGAATAAATTTTAATGATTCGCCCGCTCTTATTGCTAGAAATACATTAAAATATTTATGTTCTCCATATTCCTTAGTTCTCACCTTATCAAATAAAACAGAATTTCCATAGAATAAATCCCAGTTATCTTTAAAATTCCAGGTCGATTGAGAATAGGTAATACCTGTAATTCTGCCATTTTTACGTGGCTTAAATTCAATCACATAATCCCCAATCGTGGCTGGGATTTCTATCATTTCTCCGTACATATGTTGTGCTCCACTATCGTCTCCTGTTAATAAACCCGTTAACTTAACACCTAGATCATTTAACGCTTTTATTAAATTGCCATAATCTATGCCTTGTATTTTATCTCTAATTTCAGCTAATAATTTTTCCATATCCGCAGTAGAAAAGGTTATATCTCCAACGTCTACTTTTATCCCATTTTCTAAATAGCCCTTTATGGCATCTACTAATTCATCAAAATTGACTACATAACTTGGTAATCCCATGACGTCCACCTGCTTTATACATATTTTATTGTTTCTACCCCGTTATCTGTATTCTTAAACAACTCTATTGTCTTAAAACTCTTATCAGGATATATTGTTTTTATTTGAAATACTTCGCCCTCTGTATTTCTTATTAATTCCTCTGACCATTCTGAGGCTGTACCTTCTGAATAGATTACGCTAATTACTTTTTTAGCTTCATTTCTGACAAGTCGGCAAGGATATTCAGGTAATTCTACTTTAGATTTACTGGCATCATCTTCAACAGTTATTTTTGTATTTTTTTTTCTGTCATAACTTTTTATAATATATTCAATTGGTTCTCTAAAGTTTATAGTTGCCATATCCTTCCCCCCCTAATCTTTAATAATATAATTACCACCTACTGCTAATGGTTCTATCCATTTATCTCCAACTACTACTTCTATTTCCAATGTATCTTGCCAAATGCCGTCTTGAATGCTTGTGTTTATGCCATTCACGATTGCCCAGCCTTGCACCTTGTTTTGATTCATAAAGATTCTTGTCATATCCCCAACGTCTCTATCTAAACTACCATCTATAGTTGTTAAACTGAATTTTTTTGCATGTCTTAGTTTATCCCTAAAATACCTTCGTGCTACATTTCTTTTTTTTTCTAAAGTGTTAGCCAGGTCTTCATCAATTACATCTAAATATATTTCATTATTCATGTGATCTACAAGATAAGGGCATACAAACGCCTGTACATCACTATCGTTTGCTTTGACAATCACTTTATTTCTTATATCATTTTCATTTCTGCTATACTCGCCAGTACTAATGAAATCCATACTTTCGAGTTTATATTTTATTATTGGAGTACCATCATAATTTTTAAATGCTTTTACAATATCCACGCTACCGTCCCTGTTGCAATTAAACCGCGCATACATAACATTAAAAAATTTATCTAACACATCTACATACGTATTGTTATATTCTACTTTTATTTTTTTTACATCATAGTCGACTACTTCGTCCGAAAATCTAACATCACTTATACCAGCATTTTTAAATAAATGTATTATTACTTGTTTTGCGGTAGTATTTTCATAAATTAATGATGGTGTAGCATCAATAGTTCTAAATATTTTATATAACATGTCCTCTGCTCTAAAGTAATAAGTGTTATTATCTTCATCATATTTATATTCTTTAAGTACACCAATAAAGGCTATTTCATCATCTATATACACTTTAACTTGATTATGATTATCATAAAACCCTAGTCCAGTAAAGTTTACTATATCAGTTAAATTCTTATCTCTAGCGGTATTATCTATAAGACAACTACAAGTACCTAATTCAAAAATTCTCCTGCTAATATTAATATTCATTATTTCATCATTTCTCAATATCCTTGGGGTTGCATAATACCCACCTGTTATTGTTTTTTCATATAATTCTATTCTAATTTCCATTTGTATCGCATCCCGTCACATCATGTCCACATAGCATTTCTAAAGCTATGTAATAAATATCTCCCTCAATCGGCGAATCTATTTCATAATTTCCCACGAGTTTACCTTTATAAAGCGTATTTAGTTCATCTTTAAAATAAAAATATTCATTGTATTTACTTCTAAATTCTTTAAAATTATTAATATCTTCTACTGTATTTATATCAAATACAATAGAAAATTTAATTTGTGTATCTGCCTTTATGCCCTCTTGAAAATGTGTGTAACCCAGTAATACCTTATTACCTTTATTGTTAAGTACAGGGCAAGGAGGCTTATAATTGGCTATTGCCCCTAATACTTCTGTACCTTTTGTTTTATCTGTATTGCTAAAATACATTTTTGGCTCGTTGTATACCAATTAGTCCACCTCCTAAAAACTTTTAATTGCATCATTCATAAACATTTCAACCATGCTATTTTTCATAGCAGTTTTAGCCATACCATTTAGTTCATTTGTTAACTGTCCTGTACCTTTCACACCTGTATCTGCAACAGTAACATACATTTTTATGTTTGGACTATAATTGAGTTTTTTGGTGCTTTCATTACTATTATTACTTACATTGCCAATTCCACCAATACCATCTCTACCACCGCTAGTTGGACCATGTAAAGCGGTGTTATTAAGTCCAGAAAAATCAGGCCTTATATTTCCCAAACCTTTTATTTTATTTCCTAGTCCTTTGAATTTAGCGGTTATAGCACCGTCTTGCTTATCCAAACCACCAACAAGACCCTCTCCTATAAATCCACCGTAAGAATCAAAAACTACTGAAGGTGAGTTTATTCCTAATATCTTTTTAAATGTATTTTTGATTCCATTTGCCATTTTCCCTACAAAATCTGTTACTTTTTTAAAGCCTTTTCCAAGTCCTCCTAAGAGTCCATCACAAATCCAATCGCCTACCTTGCCCATGAATTTCCCAAGTTCAGAAAATCCATATTTCCAGCCTTCAATTGATGTTTTGAATGTATGACTTATCTTATTACATATGTTACTTAAACTTTTAGATAGAGACCCCCAATGCTTTGATATTAGTAGTGGGATCCCTATAATTGCTACAAACGCGGCTAATGTTTCCACCCCCCATTTTTTGAAGAAGCTACTAATCTTCCCAAGAGTTTTAGTGAAAAATGCCGACAACCCATCCCAGTGCTTTCTTACTTCATATACTATAAATCCTAATCCTGCTATTATTCCCACTGCGATTAAAACGGGCGGACTTAGTAATGCGGGCAACATAGTAAATACTCTTGCTGCACTTGATATCCCACTAAAAACACTCATTACTGTTCTAGTGCTAGTTATAAGCTTAGCAAAAACTAGCATAATTGGACCGATTGCCGCCACCAATACCGCACTTTTAACTATGAATGTTTGTACAGGCTTGGGTAATGCACTAAATTTATTAGTTAAATCTGCTATAAACCCCGCTATTTTTTTAATAGAAGGGGCCAACACATCTCCAATTCTTATAGCTGCTGTTTCTAAACTACCCTTCATGGCTTCAATACTACCTTTTAAGTTGTCTTGCATAGTATCAGCCATTTTTTTACTAGCGCCATCGCAATTTTTAAGGCTACTTGATAATTGATTAAATTTTTGAGGGCCTTGGTCTACTAACGTAAGCATTCCTGACATTGCTTCTTTTCCAAAAAGTGTTTCCATAGTTGATGCTTTTTGCTGACTTGTAAGTCCTTTAGTTTTGTCTTTTAATTGTTGTATTACTTGTCCTAAAGGTAACATTTTGCCATGTGCATCAAAGAAATTCATTCCTAGTTTTTTCATTTCTTTGCTTGATTTAGTTGTTGGAGCTGCTAAACTGGTTAATGCTCCTCTAAGCGTAGTTCCCGCTTGGCTTCCCTTTATACCCGCGTTAGAAAGAAGTCCTATTGCTGCACTAGTATCTTCTAAACTTATGCCCAGTGATTTTGCTACTGGTGCTATATATTTCATTGCCTCGCCTGTATCTGTAATTCCCGCATTAGTATCACCTGCAACTTTTGCAAGTACATCCGCAACATGTGAAGTTTTATCGGCTTCAAGCCCAAATCCTCGAAGAGAACTACTAGCAATATCGGCAGCGGTTGCAATATCAACTCCACCTGCAGCTGCTAAAGATAACATTCCTGGCATGGCAGTCATTATTTCAGTATTTTTAAATCCTGCTGATGCTAAATTCTCCATTCCATTCGCGGCTTCACTAGCACTAAAATTCGTGTCCGCGCCTAGCTTAATCGCCTGTTCTCTTAATTTATTAAAGTCTTCCCCTGTTGCTCCACTAATTGCCTTAACCTTCGACATTTGAGCTTCAAAATCCATACTAGCTTTGCTTGCTGCTACACCTATGCCGACAAGCGGTGCGGTTACTCCCAGTGCCATACCTTTTCCTACACTTGTCATTGCATTCCCCAATGATTGCACTCCGCCACCACTCGCAAAGCTTCGCATTTCTGCTCCAGCACTAGCTAACCCATTGCGGAAGGGGCTTCTATCTAGTGTTAAGTAGGCAACTGCTGATCCAACATTTACCCCCATGTATTTTCACCTCCCATTTTAGAGGAATAAAAAAGGAACATATCTCTATGCTCCATAAATTTTCTTATACATGCCTGAAATTTCTAAATTTCTTTCGTGCAATTTGTTCTGTAAATTTATTAATTCTTTAAGATCTTTATTGTTTGCTGACACTTTAGTAGCTTTTTTACGAATATTATCTATTTCAATTAAATTGTTATTAAATTCTTTATCCTTATATACAACTATAAATTTATGCTTGCATTTAGGACATTTAAAATAGGTTCTTTCAACTTCTTCACCTACTTTTTCTGTTTTTAATATGCTAGGTTTTAATTTAAATTTATGTTTGCATTCATCACAATCCACTATCTGATGTTTAACAGTCGCCATTGTATCACCTCATTTTAGAATAGCACTTTAGTTAATCTCTTTAGAATGTTTCTTCATCCATTCAATTGTATTTTTATTATCATCATTTTCTTCATGATTTTTAGATTCTTCCCAATTAGGAGTTTTAGGTTTCTCTTGACTTAGTTCATTTAAAATATAAGTACAAGCTTCATCAAAACAAAAAGCTTCATAATCGTTTTTAAGCCCTATGATACTACTCGGTGACTCGTAATATTGCTTTGCCATTATCAGTATCGACATTATTCTCTGACTCTTCACGAAACGGTTCTATTTCCTTTATACCTTCTTGTGTATAATTAAAAATCGCAACTATCTGCTCATCTGTAAGTTCTAATCCTACACTATCTAAATCTTTAATAGAAGGCTCTACTAGTGCAATTTCAGCCAGTATAAACATTACCTTAGTCATTTCTTTTAAATCTACACTCTTACTCGATTTCTTACCGTAGAATAGCTCCTCTGCTGCACTCAATAAAGTATTAGGTATTACGCCCTTGCTTATTAAATTCAAAAGAGACACTCTCTTAACTTTCACGTTAAAGGGTATATCTTTCTTAAATCTTGGCAATTCCAATATATCCGCTTCAGCCATTTTTTTTAATTGTTCTAGATTCGTTACTTCCATTTTCTCACTCCTATATTTTTGTTTTATTATCGAAACAAATTTAGCAGTTGGTCTGCCATTTTCCAATGCCCACTGTTCATTATCCATAATATTTTCTCCCAGACCTATTTCTACATAGTTGTAAATTCTACTAAAATAGCAGTAGTTGTACCACTTGCATCCAATAGATTAACTGCCTTAGCTTCAGCTATATAAACTACACCTTTTTCAACGCTAGTCGGTATAAATGTAACTATTTTTTTAGTAGAATCAATAGTTACATTGCCAGTTACTACAGTACTATCAGATTTCTTTTTAACTACAAAATTACCCGCAGTTACATCATCTTGATTTATAGCTTTTACAAATGTCCATTTTACATTAGAAGTAACAGTAACTCCGACATCTGAATTACTTTGGGTTACTGTTCCGCCAACTACGGCCATGTCTCCTGTACCTGTTGGAGTCACTGGAACAGTATCGCCCGTAGGTAACTGCTTAAGAAACTTTATGTAAACAGGTTTCTCACCCTTTTTAGGTCTGCTATGAGATTCAAATTCAGGTACAAAAAACTTACCATCTTCAAACTTGAACTCTACTGGTTTACCCTTGTTGTGTTTAAAAGCAAACTGCACATACTGTAAAGTTTCACTGTCATAGTCCTTTTCTTCGCTGTACAGATTCAAAGTGAATGGATGCCTTTCTATAACTTTCCCAACTTCTGGGCCCTCATAGCCGTCTGATGTAATTATGCCACCATCAATGATTGCCATAAGTTCTGTTGGAAATGTATTGTTTGTAAGCTTTATGTCATATCCAATACAAATATCCTCCGTACGGTTCATAGCAATTATCCTGTTTTTCACTCTTAAAATATCTTCCTTACCTGCAGACAAATCAGGTTTAACATCCGCTTTGTCTGCTGTGTCGAAAATATAAGTTTTTTGTGTAACTTCGTCTATGATTTCACCTAATACAATATTTGCAATAGGCATACCTTCAAGTTCTGTCATCTTATCTCCTCCTCAATGTTTTTAATGCTTGATATTCTATAGATGATGTATATCCCTCAACTTCATCATCTATGATGCTTGGTGTCTCTACTCCAGTAGGTCTGAGTTCCTTCATTTCCTTTAGAGCTTGTTTAATATTTTCTGCATAAAATTCCATATCGGAATAATTGGTTAGAGGGCAATATAAGATAATATCAAATAACTTATATCCAACTTGGTTACCGTCTTGTCCATGTATTCCGTTTTCTTTTATTACCACGTAAGCTGATTCACATTTATCTCTTTTTTGTCCTTGAGAATATACTTCATATCCTTTTTTCTCTAAATGAAGAAATATCTTCTGCCACAAAGTTTGTGGTACCGCATTTTCTATATCTTCCTGATCCAGTTCTTTACCTACAATTTTATAATTAAAGGTAGCCACTATTGCATCACCTCAATAAATTATTTAGGCCTCTTAAAATTTCTGGTGAAAGCTTGTCTACAGTGGGTTTAAGCACTGCGTATTTTTTATCATTACAAAGTTCAAGATAAGGCGAATACACCATATTTCCACATACGTACACTCGACATTGGTCGCCTTGCCATTCCTTTCCGCCTTTAATGTTCTTGCGTGCTAACCCTGAACGATCTATCCATGTTGCACTTTTCTTAGCCTCTGCCTCGAGTTTTTTACCTGCTGTATCTGCATACAAGCCGATTGCAGCTTTGCTTTTTAATTCAAATACTGCTAACCCTTCTAATATACCTTTTATGTCTATACTAAACCCACTCATAATTTCAACTCCTATCTAACTGCATATCATAAATAATATTTTCTGCATTTCCAGTATCTATTATCTTGTATTTGGTTTCAGCTAATGTGAAATAATCATCTTGTTTAATCTTTTTAGATTCTTCATCATAGATAATTAGTACTCTTTCGCTATAGTTAGAATTTAAGGTAGCGCTCTCTGTTGCACTGATATTTATTCTAGTTTCTTTTCTATAATAAAACCCTTTTACAGTGCACACATATAAATCATTCAGCTTTTCCTTGTAGGCATTTTTCCCAATTCTCAATATTTTAATTTCTTTCAATAAACCCTTTTTGTCAAGTTGCTTATATAGTTTCTCACTTATTTTTGTTCTATTTATTCCTGCCATTACCAGCCATCAACTCTTTTCATACTGGTTATATATCCATTGCCGGGTTCAGCTGTAACGTTAAAAGTTTCCGCTAAAGTTAGCCAATATTCCCTATTAGAACTAAGCTTTATTCCAGCTACTTCAAGTTTATCATCTGCAGCTGCTTTTAATATACAACCCTGGTGACTAGCCTTTTTAATATCACCATCATTAGACTCTAATAATAATTCAAGTTCATCATCCTCAAAATACGGATATTCTCGTTCCTGAAGGTTAAATTTCAAGAAGTCTATTGGCAGCCTATCCATAATTATTCACCTTCTTTAGGTGAAAGTACATCCGCTCCTAGTTCTTCAGGGGCATCATTTAGGTCTTCTTTGAGTACCTCTTTCCCTGGCCCAATCAATCCTTTCTCTCCCATTTCTTCTAAATCATCTTCATTGACTTGGAATTCATCATCTATTTTGTAGCAGTTTTTATTGTATTTTAAATACACTAGAGCTTTAACGTTTATCATTTTAGCCTCTTCTATTTTTTTAGCCATTAAAATCAATCCTTTCTTTTCAAAATTAAAAGAGCAACCACATGGGATGCTCTAAATTATACTACTGTAGCAAAGAAACATTCATCTGCTCTTTCAAAACTTGGCATACCTAGCTGAGACACTTTAGTTTGTACTGTTACTGGATCTTGTTTTTTCATTGTCATAATGGCAATACCAGTCCTTACTACCTCACAATTAGTCCCTTCCCCAAACATTTTGTCGGCTTCCTCTGGAGTTGTTCCATAGTAAGTTTTGCCCAAATTGCCATCTGGAAGTAATGATACTTTATTGTCTTGAAAGTAAGGTTGCTCTGTTTCATCTTCTAACTTATATGATCCAGATACTATTGCCACTGATAAATCAACTTTATTTTTTAGATAACTCATTACCATTGCATCTGTCATTATTACTCTTCCATCTTTGTCTATGTCTAGTTTTATGGCTTTGTTAAGAGCAATATAACCAAAAGTTTTAGAAGACAATGTCATTCTAGTAGGGACTGAATAACCATCATCTCTTAATGTTTTTTTCCATCTTTCAATATCACCTACAATATCTGCATCAGGATTGTCCCATTTAGCAGTTCCAGTAAGGACTTCCTTGTGATTGCTAGGTACTCCAAAATCAAACACAACATCACCATCGTCACTAATTATGCTAATAGTACCATCTGTAATTAATTGCATCCTCATTCTTTCCATTTGCATATCTCCACCATCAACTAGCGCTAAATAGTTATCGTATATTTTTGATACTATCATGTCAATAATAGATTTATTCTGAGCTTGCATTGCAAGTAACAACTGTTGTCTATCAGCTTCATTGATAAGTACTGACTCCTTGAAAAATGGCATTTGTTTAGTAATTTCATCTACCTGTGCCTTTAATGCTCTAATCTTTACAGCTACATCAAAAGTACTTTGTTTAAGCACTACAGCTTTTTGTTTAGCCCCCTTAATATATTTCAGTTCCATCCCTAATTGCTTTGTGCGTGGGAATAAGCTTTCCCCTATAAGCATTTGTGTTGGCAGCTCTCTAATATAAGTTGCTATTTCTTTTACGTTTATAATGTCTCTCCAATCCATTGTAATTCCTCCTTTTTATTATAAAAATTTAATCATATTTAGTGCTGATTTAACTAGTTCAGTAGGTACTATTGGTAGTGCTGCTGTTTTAACAAATCCAAAAATAGTTACTGAAATGTTTTCAGTTCCATTTGATAATGTAAAATCAACATCTCTGTAAACTAACCCAAAGGCAGTCCCATCAGCTACGATTTTACCAGCCGTATCTACAATACTCCCAGCCTTTAATATTCTCTTACCAGTAACCTCTGCAACATCTGATTTATTTACTTTAACTGAAACGTTTTGGAATAGCTCCCCCGCAAATTGTAGAATAGTTTTATTTTCACCCATATAAGTTTGTTTAGTTTCTAACATTATTTTTCCTCCTATTTAAAAAATGTATTTTGTGATTCTGTTGCTTTTACAGCCTCAGCCTTTTCTTTCGCAAGCCTTGAACCTAGTCCGCCCTCTTGTCCTTCTGTTCCTCCTAATGTCCCCGCTACACCACCTCCTAAACTACCTGTGCCTCCTAAATTTTCTTCCGAAAATAAATAAGGGTCAGATTCTTTTAATAATTTAACCTGGTCTTCTAGTCCCAAGAAAGCTTCTCCATCTAATTTTACTTTCTCCATATCTAATAAAGCTTTTAGAGCTTTTGAGTTTTTAGGTTTATAAGTTCCTAAAGCTTTTTCAAATTTACCATCAAAATTTATTTGAGTTAATTTTGCTTCATACTCCGTACTAGCCTTTAAATTAGCTGTTTTTAAATTTTCTATTTCTGTAGTCAGCTCCGCATTATCTTTAACTTTGCCCTGTAAAACCAATAGATCTGCATCTCTTTTCGCTATATCTGTTTTATATTGTATAATGCTATTATTTGCAGTATCTAAGTCCGTTTTCTCTGCATACTTTGGATTCTTTAGTGTATCAACAAGCAATGTATTTTCTTTATCCGCTTGTATTTTATCAAATGAAGTTTGTCCCTCTACGTCCCCTAAAATCTTTTTTAAATATTCTAATAATCCCATAATTACCTTTCCTCCTTAATTTTAAACAAAATAAAAAGCCTTATTTCTAAGACTTATTAAAAGCACAATTTATATCTTTGTAAAGATTCTTTTTTAGTTGCTCAGCTATTTCTTCCATGCTAGTATTAATAGCCCCATATTCGCCAATATTAATTGTTATTGGGGTATGTTTTCTAGCTAATAGTTGTGCCGCTGGCATTGTATTTGATAACCCAATGCTACCTGTAATAGGCTGTGATCTTCCAGCTATAGCACAAGCCACCATTCTTTTATCATCACAGTTATCTCTATGTTAACATTTTTTACATTTATCATGCAACTTACTTAGTGTCATCATTCTAACCCACCTTTTAGACAAAATAAAAAGCCTTAAACTAAGGCTTTCTTAAAAAAATTATTTTTACCATGTAAGCTTATCTACACCTACTACTTTTGTACCTTGATACATAATATTATCAGCGCTGGCTCCAATTCCTACATGTATGCCATAATAATCGTATAACCCACCCAAATTATCTTTTGTAGGAGAAGCCATATCTTTGTTATTAATAGACATTTGGCTACCTAATAATCTGATAAAACTATCTGCTAAACCTTTAGCTTTATCTTCACTAATAGACGCATTTTTGACAGTAATGGCAAATACAATTTCGTTACCATTTATTTTTATATACCCATCAGAAACTTCTGAATTTTTCTTCATTTCTTGCATAGCGGTATCAATCGCAGTTTGAGGAATAGCAGGTAATTTCTTTTCCTCACTTTCACCGCAACCAACTAAACTAAGTATTAAAATCACGCCTATTAACCCTAAAATTATTTTTTTCATCTTTTGTCCCCTCTTTCTTACAATATTTATAATTAATATTGTAACATAAAAGGTATAATTTATATAATTTATCAAATAAATTCATTTCCATATTCGCTATACCAGCTATCTAAATTTGAATTACTCCTACCATTAACCCAACTATTCAGTTCTGTTCCTATATCTTCCATGGATTTTTCAATAACTGGAGTAAAATAACATACTCCCATGGGATGGTCGAGTGGGAGGTCATCGGGCTTGTATACTTTCCCATCTCTACTTTTACAAAGCTCGCATGTTCCTCTGTGACTATTAGATATATTCCACTGGATTCCTTCCACAAATGGATTAGCTTTACAGGACCTTTGCAAACTTAATTGATAAGCATGAGATATTGACGTAATTGCAAGCCTAAGGCTATTATATTCTACTTTTTTATTGCCAACACCAGGATATATCTTTTTAAAGTCCCAACTTTTTCTTACCTCTGGATTAACATAATCAGCTAAGTCATTTGCCAAGTCATACACACTTTTCTTTTCGGCTATGCCTTTCTCAATTATATAATCAAAATCTGCATTAGCTTTGCCATTATGGACCCACAATCTCTTGGATAGTCCTTTCCCATCTTTATAAAATCTACCACCAGTTAGTTCAGCCAGTGCGTCTTTTGGTATATTAGAGAACATGCTTGAAAAACTTTCTTTAGTATTTAAATTATACTTTATACCTAGCATATTGAAAAAATCTATCTGAATAGAATTAGCACACTCAGCACTTTTAAGCATAGATTTTTCTATATTGGGTTTTAAAAGTTTATTTAATTCTTTTATATCTAATTTTAATTGTTTTTCATAATCCTTTAGCCAGCGTTCATTCAAACTTCCTTTATTCGCAGTTTTTGCCCTTCTATTCAAGTCTTTTGCAACATCTTTATATAAATCTCTAGTTTGCTTTATACTATCTTTTGTTATTTCTATTCTTTTATTTTGTGCTGCAAGAACTAAATTTAAATATTCATTATTCATTTTAATTACCTCTTAAGAATGGAATTTATAATTGCTCCATCTGCCCCTGCTCTGCATCTGAAATTGTAGTTATATCCTCTGCTATTTCTTGCATTACACTTTTGGTATCTTCTTCATCTGTAAAATCTTTTATATAACTTCTGTGACTTCTAACATTGGACTTTACTTCTTCTATTGCAATTCTACGCTTATCATCCTCATCTTCAGGAACAGGATAATTTTTTCTAATTACCATATTATATTGGAGGTCATTCCACGTTACGTCCCAATCATCATAGCACTTAAACTGTCCACTGGCTTCAACTATAAGCCTTATCATACTTCTGATAACCGGCTCCCAATCGTGCCATTTTTCGGCGCAGCGAGAAACGAGTTCAGAATAAACATATTTTAAAGTTTTGGCGGACGGAACGTTTTTTAGTTGTTCCGGTTTTGGAATGCTTAATTTTTCATACATAGAATCTTCTAATCTTTTAATAAAATTTTCAGCCGCCGCTGCATTTTGAAAAGTACTTTCAATTTTCTTTGCATCTGCTGTTTTACCGCTTAGAGAAACTAGAGCCAGTAAAGAGTTAGGAGCTATTTTGGCGTTATTAACACTGTCTTCCGTAGCATCTTTTATTATATTTAATCCAAACATATCAAATCTAATTGCATCTGCTGAGTCGGAAGTTCTTCTGTTTATTTGATTTTGCAGTGGAATTAAATCCTTTATGTCACTAATCCCACTTGGATCACTAAGACATTGTTCATTTGTAATAACCCAACAAGGGATTTTTCTGAGTCCAGTCTTTTGTTCTGTTGAAGTTATAGGCTTATCTAAATTGTCACCGTTAAAAGTTTCAGTTTTCAGGTAGCAACTAGATTCTTCACCTTTTTTATTTGACATAAAATAAGTATATCTATTCCATATTTGTTTTGATTCCTCTGCATTTATAGTTGATGCATCTTGTTTTACAATCATTGCTTTATTTAATTTAATGCTATCATTGGCACTTAGCTCATAACTAAAATCATTGAAATCATGATAATATAATTTTATAGGTTGTCCAGGATTAGCCTCTAGCCTTAACATTACCCTTTTAGTTACAGTTGCAAGTCTAAAGGCCTTTAAAGTATCGCTCCAAAACCTATTTGCTTTAAGTATTGCATCTATATATTGCCTTAATTTTTCACAAGATTCTTTATTTTCTTTATTGAATGGTTTTAATAACAAATCAGGAGATTTACCAAACATAAACCTAGCTTGTTTTCCTATAAGGGGTTTAACCTTATTATCTATAACCTGCGAAGGAACGTAGTCTAAGTCATCTGTATTGATCCAACTTTGTCCTAACAAATCATTATCCATTACTGCAGCTTCCTTGTTTTCTTCTTCACATTCGCCACGATAAAATAATAAATCTTTCAATATTTTTTTTCTTTCTATTTTTTCTTTAAGATTTAAGCCTAATAATTTCTCTGTTGTATCTCTTAGACCCATTAAAATACCCTCCTTCCCTTTCTTTCATATTTTGCTAGTATATTCTGTTTAAGCCCCATCCCTTTGTTATAAACTTCATCATCATATTTAGCATTAATATATTCTATTTCATCAATTCTATTGGCTACTTCAGCAACAACGTCTGGAAAATCGTCATGTAAGCTATGTTCGCAACCTGAGAAATCTTTTATTTGTTCAATAGCCTCAGTATCCTCTTCATTGAAAATTATCTGTCCCATGTTTACCTTTGCCACTATGGTGTTGATTTTATCATCTTTATTTCTAGTCTGAGGGAAATTGACGATTTTAATATAACGGGCACTTAATTGAACATCATTTTTTATTAATTCCTCAAAACGAACACAATCTGCACCACCATATGTATTCTTTTCCACCCCTAAATGAGTTATATCCGGGTATTTTTTCAATAACATAATAGTATGATTTATGTAATCCTCATACTCTCTATTTTTTTCAAACTTGAAAACCTCACCTTTTCTAATATATTTAAGACTATTTTCGCACACACTACAAACAGCAAAAGCAAAATAATCCTTATTCTTTGTTTTGGTTTTAGTTTTCGTACCTGAAGGATCTACGCAAAGCATAGTTTTTATAAATTCATGACTTTCAATTATTCCTTCTGATTCTGTAGCAATAATTTTGAATTTCTTTTCTCCTATGGAATCTACATCGCCCTGGACTTCTTGTTTAAAAGAAGTTGGGTTTTCGTAGTAACTTAGGGCCATATCTAAACAATCCCAAAATTCAGCCCATAGCACTGGGTATTGCATATTATCCCTGTTAGCCCAGTAAAATTCCTTAGCATCCTCTAAATGACTTTCATTTTTAAAATTAAATAACAATGTTTTAAATTTAAGCCATAAACCAGTGTTAAAGTAATAATCAAGTCCATTAACATTTTGACCTTTTTCATTTATAAAATCATCAATCAGAACACCTCTGTCATTTTTAAACTTCCACGTGGGCTGTTTAATTAGCCTAGAATAAAAACACTCTTTATGTTGGAGAGTTCCTAGAGCTATAAGAGTTGTCCCTTTTTTTACTATCTTACCTTTACGTCTTACCGCTTTTTGTACTGCAAACTTAACATCATTCGAGTACCTGGTCCACTTCTTAATTCTAGCTTCATCAGTCCTGCAGTCATCTATGCTTTGGAAATCATCTAAAATTATTAAGTCAGGTCTACAATTATCATATTTTCTACCACGCATACTTGAATTAGAAGATATAGCCTCTATATAAGTCTTGTTTGTAAATTCAAGTTGAGTTGTATTACAAACATATCTCTTATCCTTGTCATCAAGTAATTTACCAAACGCCTTATATATATAATCATTATTCAAAAATGTATTTTTTATATCCTTAACAAATTTCTCAGCTGTGCTTCCTATATCAGAACATATTAGTGTGTATTTCTTGAATCCATAAGAATGACTCCACATTGCAGTAGCAAATGTTCCAAATGCAGACTTACCAGTTCCCCTGGGTTCTATTCTTCCAATTTGCTCATTACCATTTCCGATAACTGATTCTTGAATTTCGCTCCATATTTCTCTATGCACATTTGCTATAGGCGCTGCTGCATTATCTTCTTTGGGTAGAAATACGTCCTGAAGGAAATAGAGACAAAAAAATTCTAAGGATCTTTTACCTAAAGAATATGCAAGCCCATGATATGAGAATAAAGTATCTTTATATTTCATCATTAATTCTTTTGATTTTTCAGTGCCATATAATTTAACTAAATATATATATAATAATTTTCGATTTTGTTTGCCCTCATCCATGAACTCACTTCCTTTGCAAAAGAAAAACACCCACTAAATAGCGAATGTTAGTTGCTGATTATTATTTTTTAAATTAAACAGTTGCTACAGCTTCAGGGTTTACATCTTTTAATTGAAACTGGTTTGTTGCGGGTGTCTGATATAAAGCAGTAACAGTAATAACACCGTCTTTATCTTCATACATACCTTTGACTATTGCAGATACTTCGGTATTTGTGTTTGGATCAATTACAGTTACAGCAGTATCTAATACGAGAACTTTTGCTTCTTCAATTTTCATAATAATTCCTCCGTTTCTTGTCAATTTTATTGTTATTTATTCCTTCTATATTTATATTTAAATAAGACACCACTCTTATTCGAGCAATGTCTTATGGGAAGGGCACATTATTTTCAAGGTCAAAAAATGTTGGGGAAAATATATAGGCAACCCCACGATTTTAAAAGCATTTTCAAAATAAGGGTGGTGGGGGTCTTTTATATTTTTATACAATAGAATACAACTCTAGTGTTTTAATAAAAAAAAGAAGGTATCATTAACCCTCTTCATACTGTTTTACTAATTTATAGAATGTAGTTCGCTTTAACCCTAACAGTTCCATTGCTTCATTACCTTGTAGCTTTCTATTCTTATACTTAGTATATACATCCTCCCAATTGCTTGGATACTCAATGACTTTCCTGCCTTTGTATACTCCATTACCTTTTGCTATTGCTATGCCCTCGCGTTGTCGCTCTAACATATTCTCACGTTCAAACGTATTGATAGCCCCTATCATTGTCAGCATCAACTTACCTGTTGCTGTTGAAGTATCTATTGCTTCTTTACTACTAACTAAATGAATACCCTTTGCTTGGAGTTGCTCTACTATATCCAACAGATCCTTAGTACTTCTTGCCAACCTATCGAGACTATGAATATAAACTGTATCACCTTTTCTAGCAAACTTAATTGCCTCTTGTAACTTAGGTCTATTGGTATCCTTAGCACTGACCTTCTCAGTGAACCATTCATCTATATCATACTTCTTTAATCCATCTACTTGCCTTGCTTCATTCTGTTCAATTGTTGATACTCTTACATAAGCAATATTCATTATTCGCACGCTCCCTCGACTAACTTCTTAACAACATTATACAACATGTGTTCGTTTGTCGTCAAGCACTTGTACGAATAAATATTCGTTAATTGCAAAAATAACTCTATACGAATAGTTTTAACGTATTCTTATGTATTCATTTAAAGCATGCCTTAAATGAACTATATATTAGGTTCTTTATCAAATTCTTTGATTTCTTCATCCAGTACATCAACTGGTACATTGTCCTTGGTATCTCTGCCATCACTCAGTTCTATCTTTGTCGCATTGCTATGTGACTTATCGAGTATCTTTGATGCAGCATCAAAACTTCTTTTCTCATCGCCCGAATCCATTTGCTCATCCAACACTCTCACTGCTTTAATAGATAAGTAAGATATCCTATTCTTGCTCTGAGTTAAAAACTCCTGCTTACATCTGTCGACCTCAGCCGCGAATTCTTCCGATTTCTCCCAATTATAAAATGTTGCTCTATTAATGCCAATAGTTGATGCAATCTTAACAACATCAATACCCTGTGCTCTCATAAGTGCTGCATTAATTTTTCTTTCATCTAATATATTAACACCTCCTATCTATTAGACACTCTACATCTCATATAAGCTATTTAAATTTATTTTAATGCAATTACACCTATACAAGTTTATTTCTCTAATCTGCTTGTATATGGCTCATATTATGCCTTTTACAATGAAATAAGAGCACCCTGTATTGGATACTCTTTCAATAATGATATTATACAACGTTCACTTTAAACATTAATTAATTTTACTTTAAACTTTATATAAAGAATTGTTAAATATTTATTAGAGTTGATAATTTGTTTATAACTATAGCTTTAAGAGTACATATCCACTCTTCAGTTAATTCCAATCTAATGCCTATCAATCTATTATTTAACTTGTCAAAGTATCTGAGTTTTATTATATCAAGATCTCTTGGTTCTAATGTTTCTAAAGCATTATCTATTTTATTGATCTTAATCAAAGTCTCTCTTTTAGAATCTTTTAAAGTGGCAATTCTTTTTTCTCTACTAACTACTTCATTCTCAACAGAACTGTTAAAACTATTTGTAGGTGCTGACTTCTCTTCATAACTTATACCAGAGCATCCCACATACTCCATTTGATCTATTTCAAGATCAATATTCTTAACCTCTGCTTTCATAGTCTTATAGTTATATAAATAATATTCTGTTGCTTTATATAAACTCAATTATATGCCCCCCTAGTCTTACGTTCATTCTAATTTCTTAATGAAATCTTGATTTATTTTCTTTTTAGCCTCTAATTTAGCTAATATCTTCCAATCTTTTCTATTAATAGCTACTTTGATGTCTATATTAAGCTGATCTATTCTTCCTAAGTACATATCTTTAAAATCTATTCTAGCCATTATTTAACCTCTTTTAATTTATTTGAAATTATGGCGTTACACTTTTTAAAAGCTTTATAACCGTTGCAGTCATTACGTTTGATAGCATTTTATTGCCTTTTAAGCTTGTTACACTTATACGAGTACATGTAGCGCCTTAAAACCTTGTCATAGCCTAGCTTTGAACTCCATGTTACACTGTTACACTTTTAAAAAAACAATGTATATATGTATAGAAAGAGGTATATATATATTAGTGTCTCTCTATACCTTATCTATATATATATATATATTTACTGTAATACTGTAACTATATATATATAAGGAGGTTCAAAACCCTTGGTATATATGGATTTTGAAGGTGTTACACTTTTCTAAAATAACCGTAACTATGGTGTAACAACCCTAAAATACTGTAATTTATTGATAAAATCTTTTATTTTCCCAGCATTTCAGCTTTTTACCCTTCTTATTTTTGATTGGTTCAGCTATAAATTCCTCCTGAGCTTCATTTATTTCACTTAATAGTATAGAGATTTCTTTAAAAGCAGGTCTAATTGAATCAACTACATTTCTAAACGCATCACAGAGATCTTTCGCTGCTTTACTCAAATTTATCATTAATTCTGACATTTGCTCTTTATTGAGTCCAATACCTTTAACCATTATTATCTGAGAATCAGTTAAATTTAATCCTTCATATTCTTCCCTGAGTTCTTCTATAATCTTTTCATCAATTATCATTTAATGTTACCACCTCCCATTTTTCCGGAAGGTCAGAGCAGTTAACTATGCACCATATTTCCCATTCTCCATAAACAAATAAAGGACATTCACGACAATGTTTATGTTTACTACATTCAGCTTTAATTTCTTTTAATGCACTTATAGCCTCAACTCTATCCATTGCTTCCCCCAATTTTAAATTTAATTAAATTTGAACTCATTTTTAACTATTCACTTTCTTTCATTTGTCTACCTGGGCATGTACCATGGGCTATTACAGTTCTTATTGCATGTTCTTCTGTAAAACCAGCTTTTATGAGTTCATCATAGTAGACCTTTTGGAGTTGTGCTATCATTGTGCATGTATTTATAAACTGTGGTAGTTCTGAAATAAATGTCTCTCGGCTTTGTTTTAATGCCAGGGCGTTAACTGTAGTTTTGTATATATCTGTATCAGCTGCCTTT
The DNA here is from genome assembly GCF_001877035.1 of Clostridium estertheticum subsp. estertheticum. Lineage (NCBI taxonomy): Bacteria > Bacillati > Bacillota > Clostridia > Eubacteriales > Clostridiaceae > Clostridium > Clostridium estertheticum. Next base: position 3,034,548 of record NZ_CP015756.1, read on the forward strand.
TGTTTTTTATTATTATCCATTTCAATCTCCTTTTGTATAGGAATATTAATATTGTCTTCCGGGTGGTTCTGGTGCTGGTGCATTGGAATGAGTCACTGTCTAGCATCAAGCAAAATCAAGATTACTGGCTCATTATTTTTCTTAGGATATTGTTGTATTCTTACTTATACTATTTAATATTTTTTCTTTCTTACAAATTTATAAATTGCATATCCTATAATAATTAATATAATAACTGTTGCTACATCACGCCCTCTTGAATAGGTACTTGACTGACCAGTAGTTACAATATTATTGGGATACATAGAATGTTGTGATATTGCCTGATACATCCAGTAATGTGACCAAAAGTTATTGCTAGAACTGAAACTATAATAAGCTGGTGTAAAATAAGTATGATAAGTTGGATGTACATAATTAGTATTTATATGTGTAGTCCTATAAGTGTTGTACATTTTATAAGTTGTAGAACTTGTACTATTATGTGGCACAGAACTTTTATAGCTACTACTTTTTGGTGTACTAGTTTTTGAAGAACTACTACTTTTAAATCCAGAACTACTTGATGAGCTCTTTGGCGTAGAACTTACATGGGAACTATTACTTGATGAATGAAAACTTGAAGATGAATGAAATCCTCCTGAGCTCGAATGACTACTTGAGGATCCCCTCGCTATTACTAATTGTGAAGGTAAAGCCATCATTATGCATAATACTAATCCTATTATTATTTTTTTATGTTTTCTCATTTTCTACCTCTTTTAATTATTTTTGTTAGTTCACGATGTTTTTGAACTGCATATTTAAAATTTATCCATTCTCTCATATACTTTTTTACTTTCTGTATACAATAAATAACATGGATATTGCTTCCCAGTTCCTTTGATATACGCAATTGGTTTGTTATATTTTTTAGAATAAATAGAACATAAGAACATTATAATATTTGCTAACATTTTAAACCTCTCTTCCTTCAGAATGTTTTTGCAGTGCGACGTAAAAATACCCCATAATTCAGTAAATGAATAATGCGGTATTTATATTAATTATTATACTAAGTAGAAAGTCTTTAAATTGAAATTTTACAGTTATGACTTATTATTTATTGTACTTTCAAGTTTAGGAATTAGTTCTTCTAAAACAATTAACACTTGACATGCCATTTCGTATACAACTTGATTGATAATAGTCTCTTCACCATACTGACCAGATACTAGTTTCACAGACCCATCAATAACATGCAGTAATTTATCTTGTATTCTTGGATCAACGTGGACTCCACCTAATTTATTTGCTGCCCAAAGAACTAGTTGACTCCGTGTATATCTAATATTACCTTCGACGTATACTATCTCTTTCCAATAATCTTCAAATGCTTTTTTTATTAAAAATGGTGCATCAAGACATGGTCTCTTTTGTCCAATTGTAAACCCAATATACAACGAAGTATATGCATCTATACGGGTCTGATCTTTGCCTTTAAAATAAATTTCTATACCATTTCGTGTCGCTAAATCAGGCAGTATGGAAAGAGATTGATCTGTTTTATGAAAAATCGTTCTTAAAGTAGCTGCCATTTTTAAAGCAAAATGGCCCTTACCTTTTTCATATTCACTAAATTCTACTTTTAAGAAATCGAATTGGTCTTTTAATCTACTTAAATACTCTTCATCTGTAATTACATACATTAATAATTCCCCCTTGTATAGACATTAGATACTATTACAAAATTACATATTAATTTATATTGAAATTATAACATTATTTTGATATTTTTTTATACCGCTATTCAATTTTCAAAGAACTATTTTATTTCGTACTATAGATTCACTCAACATCAAACTTTTGCCTTGTAATATTTTTATAAAAGTGGTAATGTTTAATGTGTAAATCAGGGGGTGATTTGATTGGAACTTAAAACATTAGGCAAACAATTAATCGTTATTAGAGATAAAGTCATTAAAGAACATACTGCTGAAGGTAACTCTGATAAGCTACAAGAAGAGTTACTTAATAGCATAGCCATCATGTCTGCCGAGATAGCAGGAGCAATGATTTATGAATACGAAAAATTTAAAAGCGAAAATGATTAATTACATGAAGGTTGCTCCACTGAGCAACTTTTCATTTTCCATTTCTAACTATCGTATTTCGTCATTTTTAGCAATTCCGTACTATCTCTTAGTTGAATGGGATTATATTGTCATATCCTTTTATTTCTTCTAATTCATTAGGAAGTATCCTCGTTACATCAAGTTTTCGGAACATTTCAACATCACAGGTATCATATCTCACCGTTTTTCTATCTGCTAAAGTACCTAGATTTATAGATTTATTTCCTTTACCAGTCAAATAACCTGCCTTCATAGCCTGTTTTCTAAAGTCTTTTAAGTCTAACGGGATCCAATTACTATTAACACTTCTTAAATATTCATTTATTTGATTTAACATTTCTGAACTTTTGAGATATAGGCAATCATCCCTTCGTTGTATAACCGTCTCAATCTCGCGAATTCTATTATCTTCTATCATAGAATTATATTGTTTAAGCATTAGTTCAACTTGAGACAAAGCTTCGTTCCCATCGTCCAAAACTTCTTCTTCTATATTTCTAACAATATATTCTACATGTTTAATTATTTGTTTAAGTCCTAGCTTTTTTAGAAGTAAATTGAATATTTCTATCCCAGAACATACATTGATTGCAGTATTTAAGGTCCTATCTCTTAATCCATCTATTTTAAGAGCTGCGGCTTCTCTTATACTTTTATAGTCTTCTGTACTTAATCCCAATATAGTTTCTATTAAACTTTTACCTAGTTTATTTAATAATGGTTCATTGTTAGTCAACCAAGCCATGTTTTGAGTATGTTTTGGGGTTCTTTCCTTTTTAGATAAATAAATTATACAGGATCTTTCCATCAAAGCTTTTTCTGCATTCGGAAAACATTCTTCTCCAACTAAAACCATGGATCTATTAAGCTGAAAACATTTATTTTTAAAACTTTTATCTCCCCTAGAAATTGTGGACCTATCATATAAATTTCTAAAGATTCCACTCAATTTTGAAACTTTATGATTATCCATTTGACTAGGCTTGTACTCTTCAAATAATGATGGATAATTACCTTCACTCAAATTTTTAATGAGAGCAAAAGGAGTTATATCACCAATAGAATTTTTATCTGACAAAGGATAATTTAGCAGAGGAGCTATAACCTTTTCTAGAATGGTACTTTTACCTCCTCCACTTTCTCCAATAATAAAGAGAAAATGATTTTTTAAATTTAATGCCTGGCTTTGTCCTACAGCTAAGAAATTAACTATTGATCCAATGATACTAAAAGTTTTTTCAAGCGTGGCAAATGTGAATAAATGTTCCATTACTTCAGTTAACTCTTCACAGTTTATATTTTCAATATTAACTAAATTAAGTTCGACGCCATCTTCACATTTAATGGATGTATCAATTTTCCCTTTTGTAAATGAACCATCATTCGTTATAAGCATTTGATCCATGAATTTTACACCGGTATGAACTTGTTCTACATCTAAGGCAAAATAATTATTAACCCAGGTCTTTAACATTGTTAAATCATTAATATTCCCTGTAAAGGAAAGGTCCATAGTACCTAGGAATCCTTTAAATGCTCGAATATCATCAAATACGTTTACTTCATCCAGTCTCTCTATCTTAGAGCCTGTGAAAGACCTCATCACTAGTTTTACACCTTCATTATCTTTATCTATGAAATTAATTCTTGAAGCTTCTAATAAGTTGAAATTTGTTATATATATTTTATTAAAAACTTCTTCGTCACCTTTGCTTTTAACCATTTTATAGATTCCATTGAAATCTTGTTGTAATTCAAATCTACATTTTAAATCTAAACTTCGCTTAAATGCCTGGTATAAGTCATTCTTAGTGTGTCCAGATTCTAACCAGTCCGTTACATCTTTGTTATCTCCAAGTGCTTTAATACCTTGAAGATTAATTATTTTAAAGGATGGAGAATCTTCTAATAACTCAAATTTAATATTTTCTATATACTTTGTACCTGCAGCTCCAGTGTCACCGCAAATGAAAATTTTAGCACCCCGTAACATTGAGAAATCTTTAAACCCTTTGCTACTTGTAACTACATAATTTTTGTTTTTAAGTATAGAGTTTAAGGTGTTAGCATCTTTCTCACCTTCAGTTACAACTATTATTTTATCTTGTCTTAACCCAATAATTACGTTATATAGGTTATATAATAATTCATCACCTTTTCTTTTATTTATAACTTTACCATTATCAATATGATAATATGATGATGCTTTTTTCCCATCTGGTTTCATAAATTTAGCTTTATAATATACAGGATTATTATCTCTATCTACAAAATTAAATATTGCTAGTAACTTGAAATCTTTTTTAAACGCAAGTGTTTTGATCTCCCAATCTATATAACCTCTAATTTCATCAATTTGTGTTTCTTGTAAAGTTTTTTCTAATGGAATTCCAAGGTACTCTCTAGCTTCTGGGTACTTCATGTTTCTAGTTTTCATAATGAAGTCAACCGCGTCGCCTTCTTCACCGCATCCATAACACTTATATCTCTCCTTATTTGCATTGCTTAAAAATTTAACTGCAAGTGAAGGAGTTTTATCCTTATGAAACACACAACAAATTTTCTTTTCTCTATTAAATCGTTGTCCAGTTTCAGTTTCTATTAATGATTTTAAGTCTATATCCTCAATATCCATTTATCCGTATCACATCCTTATGCTGCATGTTTCACATTTTATATCCCATTTTTATTGCTTTGTAATACACCATTATCAACCCACACACATCAAACCTGGCATCATGGAACGATATACCATCGTCACCATAAAGCCTTTGTAATTCTCTATCAAATTGCTTACTTTCACTATCTATTTTTAAAAATTGCATTGTCTCCTCTAATTTAGGAAACTTGTATTTACCATATTTGCCTTTTAACTTTATAATATTGGTGAAGTGCCTCATTGTACAAAAGCTTTCTCTAATTTCAAAAGGATATTGGGCTCTTTCTATTTCAGTCTTTACAAAATTAACATCAAATGGAGCATTATGAGCTATAAAAATCCCATCTTTTAAATCATCTGCAACTTCTGCAGCAATATCCTTAAATGTTTTTCCACCTGAGAGGATCTTCAATCTTTCTACCGAAAACCCATGCACCTTTTCTGCGCCTGGATCAATATAATCACAACTAAGAAAGAAATTTTTAGCCACCGTCACCTTATCATCCTCGGTAATCGTATAGGTGAGTTGGCATATTTGTCCTGGCTTAAATCCACTTGTTTCAGTATCTATAAATAATTTTTTCAAAAGTGAACCTCCTCCTATGCATTTACTTTATTTGCTCTAGCTTTTGTATCCCATCTAGCTGCTTTATATATTTTAATTTCAATTTTATTTTCAATTAATATCTGTTTCAACTTTACCGGAGAACAGCCCAAACTTAATGCAGCTCTATTCATAGACCCATATTTTTCATAAAGTTCAATTGCTCTATTAACATCAATTGTTTTTACGTTGGCCATTAATCTCACCCTTCAACTTTTAGATTTTATACATCTACTTCTTCAGGTCCAATATCCATGTATCCACCCTTTAAAAAGTTTCTTACAGCATAATGGAGTATTCCGAATATCTCTTCCCCTGAATCATTTTTATTTATAAATACAGTGTTGGTAAGAAACTGATCCTGAAGACTTCTTAATCTGGCCATAAAAGATTTTGGTAGATATAAACTTCTATACTTACCAGCCTTTATATTTTCCCTCCCATGTTCATCCTCTATCAATAAAAACATTTTAATACCTTTCTCTTTAGCTCTTCGTAACTCTCTTATAAGTCTTATATCATCATGAGTATCAGTTTCCTCACCGAGATTCCCAGCCAATTCATCTACAGAATTTTTACGTTCAACTCCTATAGGGAAATATAAATCTCTATATATGCCCATCTTTTCACACTTAGTAATAATTGCGGTATAGTCACCTTCATCAATTTTTTGCCTTTTATAACTGATTTTTTTCTTGTCAAAATAATCTAAAATATGTTGATTTTTATTTATTTGTTCTCGTGTATCATATAAAATCATGAAATTTTCTTTCAATAATTTTTTTATTTCTGTTTCTGTAAACTTATAATTCATTTTCACTTACCTCTTTTTAATATATTTTTAATCCTATTAGCAATTCCGGTACCAGAGCTTTCAAGATATTCATTTTTCGTTGTCAAAATTGCAATATCCTTACTTAGCCTCTGAATGTTATCCTTATAATCTTTAAGTAATGATCTATAATCTATTGTCATAGTTTCAGCTGCTAATAATTTTCTTTTACAAAGTGATAGATCTTTTTCAAGTACTTCATCTTTTTGTAACAAGATATAGTATTTATAGATATATTCTTTATTAGTTTTTTTCAAAAATTGATTTTCATTTTGCTCATTTTCATAAGCATCTTCTAGGCTATTAACTAATTTAACATGAGCATTTTCATATAAAATCTTATGTTTACATTTTTTTAATTCTGATTTCAATCTTTTGTTTGCAATCCTTAATTTTACTGATTTAATATTCATGCTTATTCCCCCTTTATTATTTGGTAGTCAATTGATACTTTTAAAATGTGACAATATCAATTGACTTAGATTCTTTGGGTGATTTTCTGAAACTATACCTTCGCCACTGAAGCTAAATTATTATAAAAATCATTATATTTTTTTAATAAATCCCATCTATCAAGGTAAATATTATATATACTGTCCCTGCCAAAATTCATTGAGGTAACTCTTAAATCACATCCTGGTATAATAAAAGTTCGTTCTATATTTTCATCTTCATCAAGTGCAAATATTAAGTATAGGTCACATGTTGCATATTTTTTGTTTATTCCTACAGTATGAACTCGACTTCCATGTGATATATAAACTTTTGATGATTTTACATCGATACTGATCTTCCCATTTGCCAGTATATCAAATGGATATTTACAACTCATTTGTTCAGCCGTATAACCCATATTTTCAATTAATATTTTAGCTTTATCTTCGAATATATGACCAAGCTGTGTTTCAGACTTCTTTATATTGAGTCCCAACTTAGTTGCCCATTCGTTAAATCCACCAGTTTTAGCAATTTTATTCGAAAGAGAAGAATCTCTTAAAATTAATTCTGTTTCCGATGCGCTAGGCATTCTATTTATATCCAATATCCTCATAACTTCATAGATTTTATTTTCTATAAGTTCATCACTCCACCTAATGCCATGTACATATCCCATAAAAACCCCCTTGTTTCATCCCATTATTTGTCAAAACGGAATGTCAGAATCGTCCAGCGGAGTTACGTCGCTTACGCTTCCAAAATCATTATCCCCAGCATTGGTTCCAGTATTATTCCCACCATTAGAATTATTATCTTTATTTTTATTATCTAAAAAATCAACCTCATCTGCTATAATTTCTGTTTTATATACTCTCACTTCATCCTTCATATAGTTAGATGTTTGTATAGTTCCAGCTATAGCTACTTGACTCCCTTTTCTCATATAATTTGCGGTTGCCTCGGCTTGTTTGTTAAACACGGTTACTGGAAGAAAGTCTGCGTCTGGTTGTCCTTCTTTTTTAAATCTTCTATTTACAGCAATCGTAAATTTACATACTGCAGTTCCTGTCCCCTGAGCGAATCTAAGTTCAGGATCCTTAGTTAATCTTCCGACTAAAGCTACTTTATTCATCCTAATCCACTCCTTTTTATTGCCCATCATCGCTTATATTCCCTTATCTTTCTGAATTTCCACGTCTTAGTCGTATTATAATCATCAACATTTTTATCATTATTTTTCTCTTTAAGCCTTTTTTCTTCTATTCTTTTGTTTACATAAGCCATAAAGTTTTTCTTGTTTTCAGGAGTCATTTTTACCCCACCTCTAGTCCCTCTATAGCAATGTAAGTTGGTATACCAGTTAATGCTTCTATCTCTTTTTTAAATCGTTCAGGCTCTCCATTGTTATGAGATAAATGGATTAATGTTATTGTTTTAGTTTTATATAAATCCCAAGTGCTTAAAGTTGTTTTTAAAGTTTCTAAACTCATATGAGACTTAAATGTCCTTTGGTCCCGTGGATCTAACATATCTATAGTTGATTCTGAATAATTACATTCAATTAATATGTGATCTATATCTTTGAACTTATATTTTAAATAGTAAGTATCTGTTGCAAATAAAACTTTTCCTATTAATTTGTGTTGTATTATATAGCCTAGATTTTCACACTCAGATTCATCAGAATTGGTGTGCTGGCAATTGAATGGCATTACAGTGAATTCACCTATTTTAAAGGTACTTTTAGACTGTACTAATATGCTTTTATGATAATTGTCATATTTGAATTTCACTAAAACTTCCATTGGAGCAGCTATCTTTGGAAAGTTTTCATATATCTTTTTTAAACTTTTACAATGATCTTCATGTTTATGAGATATTAAGCATCCCACAACCCCTTTTATGCTATAATTCAGACCTTTTAAAATACTTTTATAATCTATTCCACACTCAATAACTAACTTTTCTAATCCAGATTCGATAATATAACAATTGCCAGAACTTCCTGAGGCTAATACTTTAATCATTTAGTAAGGATCATCACCTTTCTCCTCACTTTTTTCATCATTTTTATTCTCAACTATTTCAGCGTCTATTACTTCCGTATCATCTTCAGGTGTTTCATTTATATCAAGTTCATCTTTATTAGCTTCATTTTTAATTTCTTCTTTAACTTCATGCTGTACGTTGATTATTTTATCTTCATCGACTCCAAGTTCTTCTTTAGCGTATAATGCGCCTACTTCTGTAGGGAACGCTTCTCTTAAGGCTTGGACTAGTGCAACTTTCCTAATCATCGTGCTTGGTTTATTGGTCCATATGCTCTTACCTGTGCTGTATTCAGTTAGCGCAACCTTTGCAACAACTGGATAATCTTTTCCTTCAACGAAAATTTGTGCCCATCCACCTACTAAAACGTCAGTCTTAAGCTTGAAGCAACCTTCTAACTCTAATATTTCCTTTTCTCTGACCACTATTATTCCGGCTTTATGACCTTTATATCTTGGACTTTCTTCAGCTTTTCTCATAAGTGCTTCTTTACCAACTACTATCTGTGCATCCTCACCAAATTTAACTAAATATGCCTCATTCAAAAATGGGTTAAGTTTTCTATATTTACATAAGTTCATGAAGATTACTAGCTCTTTATCTGTAACATTTTTAGTTCCTCTTGCTATAAATGTTTTTACTATATTGGCGGTTAATTTAACCTCTTCGTCTCCAACTGTATATACCATTTCTTTTTCCAATAATGTTACTGCACTGCTTTTGGTATTATTTTTTTCTGTCATTTATATTTCCTCGCTTTCAATTTTGGGATTATTATTTTTTATACATTTGCACCATTCAGGATCAACACTGTACGTCTTAACATAATTCTCATCACTATAGTTTTTAACCCAAGCATTCCCTGCATTAGAAACTGTAACAATATTTCCATTTACCTTGTTGGCCCATGTGTTTCTTGATGACGATCTATTATTGTGATATATCTTTCGCATATTCTTTAAAAGCTTTTTCTTGCTAAAAACATAAACATTGCCTTTTACAAATTGCTTTGACATTTATAATTCACCTCAACTTCTTATATTTCATTAAGTTCTTTTTGAAGTTTTACACGTTTGTCTATAAATTCATTAAGTAGAACTGGTCTGAGTATTTCATAAAGTTCTCTATTGCTATTTCCACCGTTGCTATTACTGTTTTCAATACCTGCATGCCGTCTTACTAAGTCTTTAGCGCCACCAGGTACTTCGATACTAATCTCACTTAAAGCCTTACTGTTATTTATTAATTCAATTGTTTCATTTATTACAGCTAGTTTCCTAAATAATTCTTGAGCTTTTCTAACTCTTATTTGCATGTATTGGAGTGTTTTTATATCCACTTTTACATCACCTCAACTTTTAACTTTTTATCTTTACTAACAATTAAATTAATTACCTGGCTATCTACATCAATTATTTTATTTACAGATTCTTTGTTATCAATAAAAATTGGTGCATTGACACCATAATGGGTGCACAGTGTATTTATAATATCTAATCCAGCATTAATCTTTGCAGCAGTATTCAGATTGCTAGTAAATGGAACTCCATTTATGCAAGGCTCACATACTTCTTCTAGTCCGCCGTTATTTTGGTTCCTGAACATTTTAAAAGTTACATATTTGAACTTAGAATTAACTGTCTCTTCCAATAGTTGTACCTTAGTCCTTATAAATTCTTCAGATAATATTTCTATGCCCTCTAATTCAGCTATTTTCTCGCTTACCTTTAACTCTTCGGCTTTAAGCGTTTCAATTCTTTTTAAAGTTTTTTCATTAGCATCCTTAAACGCAAGTTGATTTTCAACTTCTTTTAAGCTTGTTTTTAACTCAACTTTCTTAGCATTTAATTCCGTGGTATCTGCTGCTTTATAATTTTTAATTTTATTATCTAAGCCTTCAATTTCTGTTTTAATATCTTTAGTTTCAGAAGATTCGCCTACTGGTGCAGTTTTAAGTTCTTGCAATTCTTCTTTTTTTGCATCTAATGATTTTTGAATTAGTGCCTGATCTCCTTTTTGATCTTCTATTTCTTCATCCAGCTTCGTAATTTCTAGATTTAATCTTACTATTTCTGCTTTAGTTGCCTTACCTTCAATAACATTTTTTTCTATTTTTTTAACTTTTTCTAAATTGAAGTTACCTTCTAGCTTTATTTTTTCGGCTTCTATATCCTCAGTTTCAAATTTCCGTTGACAGGTTGGACAAGTGCAACTATTTTCATCAAATTCAAACTTTAATTCCTTTATAGCTTTATAGGTTTCAAGTAATTTCTTTAATCTGGGGTCAAGTATATTAGCTATTTTATTTTTCTTTACACGTATAGAATCTGCATACTCAAGTACAACCCCATTTGAATGTCTTACACTAGATTCTTTTGTCCGTATATCACTTTCTAATATTTCTCTTGGTTTATTCTTATTAGCATTAATCTTATATTCAAGATCCAATAACTCAGATTCTTTTTCCCTAAATTCAGATTTTAAAGTATATAGGCCTTCATTTTCTTTACTTTTGTCTAGTAATTGAGCTTCAATACTTTTTATAGCGGATTCAGTATCAGTTCTTTGAATTTCTAATGCATCAAAGTCAAACTCCTGGATGCTCTTAGTAGCTTCATCAATCCTAGTTGGCAATTTTATTCGGTCTTCTTTTAACTTATTAACTTTGCTCCTAGTCATTTTCATAAGTTCATTTACTGTATGCTCTATTAAATGTTTGCGAAGTGATTCAAGTTCTTTCTTAGAATCAAGTACAGTCATATTGTCTAAATCTCCAACTATTTCAGTTATAATTTCCATCCTTTTTTTCTTATCTAAACTAGCGAAATACGTTGGACTTGTAAGCAATTTAAAAGTATCTTCATTTAGTAAGCTTCCTATATACTTTTTATACTCTGTGACCTTCATTGGAACATCATTTACGTAATACTCTGATTCGTGGCCTTTGAAGTCTAACTTAGAAGTACCCTTAATCTTAGTGTATTTTTCTTTATATATCCTTTTTAAAACTACTTGTTTACCATCTATATCCAATGTAGCTTCAATTACGGTTTCAAGGTTATGAATATGATTATTATTTGAATCTAATGGTTGTGCATCAAATTTAGCGCTATCCTTGCTATCTTTATCAAATAATAAGAAAGTAAATGCATCAGGTATAGTTGTTTTTCCAGTTCCATTCTCTCCATAGATATTTGTAACTTTTCCAAATTTAATTAATTGTTCAGTAATACCTTTAAATTGGATGACTCTTAATTGTTCAATTATGATGTTCATTTATATATTCCCTCCCCCAAGTTTTATAGAAGTTTACTTTTGCCAATATCTTTCAAACAACTTTTACAAATATTTTTTCCTTTATAGTTAACTAGATCATTATTGTTCTCACCACAAAGTATGCAGTCAGGTGTATATTTTTTAAGAATTATAGTATCATCCTCTGTATATATTTCTAAAGCATCTTTAATAGCTATACCCAAAGTTCTTCTTAATTCTATTGGAATAACTACTCTTCCTAACTCGTCCACTTTTCTTACTATTCCTGTACTTTTCATAATTAACATTCTCCTTTTAATTTGTTTTTTAATTTATTTTTTCTAAAACTTTGTTTGTTTTATATTTTTATTGCCCTGTTGGATCCTATACACCATTGCGATGCTATGTGGTTATCTTTATTAAAATATAATTATTTGACTATAGATTTATCATTTTTGTTGATGCACTCAAAATGATTGCTCTTACATCTTCATATGTTGCGATTTTCTGTTTTAGTGCTTCGATTTCTCGCTCTAATTTTTTTCTTTCAATGGGGGAAAATCTTTCTAACTTAGTACCTTCCAGTTCTTCAATTTGTTGAAGATTAAACCTTATCCCAGGAACTCCTTTTACCGCTGTTATGATTCCAGCCTTTCTGCAATTCTCTACCGCTCTTACAGTTAACTGCCATCTACCGGCAATATCTTGCTGTGTTAGCAATTTATACTCCACTCCTTCCTTTGGTAACACTTCTTTAATAGTCTCATTAATAATTTTTATTAAATCATCCTTGCTAATATCCATATAATTCACACTCCTATTAAGTTTTCAATAGTGTGTGTGTTTAATTAGAAATTTATTATTTATATCTTCATTACTTTTCTTTTTTTTATATTTTTATTGCCCTCTGTTGGGGAGCCTGTACACCCTTGCGGTGTAACTGGGTTAGAATTATCAAGATATGATTATATGACTATGCTTCCTTTGAATAGATACCTTCTGCACCTATTGATAACATTCTTGTGATTTTTAATTTTAAATCTGCTATTTCTTTATCCCTCAATTCAACTATTATGTTTCTACTTTCCAACTCTTTTTCAAGTTTCTTTCTTTGTAATGGAGAAAACTTTTCAAGTTTAGTACCTTCTAGCTCTGCAATATGTTGCGGTGAGAATCTTATTACCGGCATCCCTTTACATGCTGTTAGAGTTCCCTCTCTTCTCCAGTTATCTATTGATGTTTCAGTTACTTGCCATCGTTCCGCTAAATCCTTTTTAGTTAAAAGCCTGTCCATTACTTGCCCTCATTTTTTATACTATCCAATAATTTAAGTAGTAGTTCAGTGTATTCAACATCTTTTTTCATTTGATTTTGTCTCCTCCCATGCTTTTAAAATTAGTAACGGTTCAATATTGAATTTTTTTGAAAGCTTTTCAATTCTTCCTGCATTCATCTTTCCTTTCCCTTTTTCAATGTTGCTGTACTGTTGCCTGCTGATTTCAAGTATTTCAGCTAATTTCATTAATTTTATCCCGTTGTCTAGCCTAAGCTGCTTAAGATCCATTTCGTTCCCCTCCTTTGCTTCATCCGATACATTTATAATAACTGTAATTTGCTTTTTAGCAAACTCTTATATTTTACCATTTAACCACATTGTCGCATACATTCTCTAATAAGCTCGGATTATATCGAATTTAATCACATTTTCTTTTTGGCAAATTTAGTTTGCCTACTTTACATTTATGTAAAATCATATATAATGGTAATTGAGGTGATTGTGTTGACAATAGTTGATAGATTAAAAAAATTTAAAAGCGAATTAGGCTTAGAGAACAATAAAGAAATGGCTACTCTATTAAAAATAGGTGAATCATTTTACAGTTCAATTGAGAGTGGTAAGAAGCCAGTGAGCAAAAACGTTTTACAGAGATTAGTAGTTTTATCTAAGCTTCCTGAGGAATATTGGAAATATGGAATAACTGATGAAGTGGAACTAATAGAAAAAAGAGAAGAGTTTAAATGTTTAAAGGATGCCATAAATCAATTAAGCAATATTGGGTTATTAAAAAGCGGTAGTAAAGATTTTAGTTCTTCTGTTGAAGAAGTTTTAATTGCTGCAATGAAAGCAGATGTGACACATATATTAGAAAAGCAAAAAATAAAAAAAGAAGCTATTAAGGAGGATTAATTTATTTGGAACATAATATTACTTATAGACAAAAAGACAAAGGTTGGCAATTTATAATAAGTTATAAAGATATTGATAATAAGTGGAAACAGAAAAGCAAGCAAGGCTTTAAAACTAAGAGAGATGCCAAACCTATTGCTGAAAAGATGTTAGAAGATTTAGAGTCTAGCATTAAAAATAATGTAGATGTAGACGGTGCAAATCAAACCTTTAAGGAAGTCTCTAAAATGTATTTAAAGCATAGCAATTTATATAAGGAATATAATACAGTGAAGGCTTCTGAAAATACCTTTTCTAAATTTAAGTGTCTAAATTCTATTAAAATAAAAGATATACAGAAAATTGATATTCAAGGTGTCGTAGATAAATTAGTTAAAGAAGGTTTAAAGCAAAGTACAATTACATCACATGTAGTAAGGTTAAATACTTTTTTAAAATATGTTAAGGAAGATCTAAATATAATTGTAAACTTACCGACCGAAAAAATAAAAGTACCTAAGGAAAAAAATAAAACTAATAAAAAAGCACTTACTAAACCAGAACTTGATAAACTTTTAAATGATTTAATAAACAATAAATTTTATATAGTAGCTTTTATAGCTTCCAATACAGGAATAAGGTTAGGTGAAATACTTGGTCTTACTTGGAATGATCTAGACGAAATAAATCTAACATTAGATGTTAATAAGCAATGGAAGGTACTTGAAAAAAATAAACCCTCTACATTTGGCACATTAAAGAGCAAAAATTCATATAGGACAGTACCAATATCAAGTAAAACATTAAATGCATTAAAATTTTACAAAAAAAATAACCCTACTGATCTTAAGAATAGGATAGCACCATTTAACAGTGCAAGCATTTTTAAATATTTAAATCCTAAGTTGAGAGAACTTGCTGATATTAGCCTACATGAGTTAAGACATACTTATGCAACTTTGTTGATAGCGGATGGGATGGATTTTAAAACAGCTGCTAAGTTGTTGGGGCATGATGTTCAAGAAACTTATAGAACCTATTCCCATGTAACAAGTGATATGCTTAAAAATGCTGCTAAAAGAATAGACAAAATTTTTAAGTAATTTTTTTTCACTTTATTTTTGACGAATCTTTTGACGAATGTATCTAAACCCCAGTAAATTCAGTGCTTAACAAACTATATAAGTATCCTGCCTTAAAATGCTCCTAAGCCCTATTGAAAAAGTTAGGCCTGCCTTGTTGTTTACGTTTACTTGATTAATTCCAGGCATATTATATTCTATTGGATCCTCTATTGTAACTATATTCTTAGTTTTACTATTAATTTCATTTAGTAGTGCATATAATGTTGTTGATTTTCCACTTCCTGTAGGTCCTGCTACTATTATCATTCCATGAGAAAGTTTTAATACATTTTTTAAAAGAAGAACCTTCTCCTTACTAAAACCTAATGAGTCCAAATTAATAAATCTTTCTACTTTGTATAAAACCCTTATAACTAACTTCTCGCCATACATTGTAGGCAATGAAGATACCCTAAAGTCATAATCTATACCGTCTATATTTTCTGTCATCTTCCCATCTAGCGGAGTTAATTTTGTAGCTATATCCATGTTGGCCATTATCTTTAATCTTGTGCATAAGGATTTATATACATTTTTAGGGACTTTATTTATTTCATTTAAGATACCATCTACTCTCATGCGAATTAAAGCGAAATCCTTAAAAGGCTCTAGATGAATATCACTAGCTTCTGCATTTATGGCCCTCTTTAACAAAGAATTCGTTATCCTTATAACCGGCGCGTTCTCAGCCCCAAATGTAGAAGACTTATCTTCATTATTCTGTTTGCTTTCTAAATTATATTCTTTTTTCATTTCTTCAACTGCAACATCTACAATTTGTTTTGCATAACAGTTCTCAATAGCCTCTGCGATATGACTAGTCAGATCGAAAAAGACCTTAATCTTTTTATTTGTTATAAATCTTAGTTCATCAATAACTGTTATCTCGAATGGATTTGAAAAGGCAACATATACCTCATTGTTATTATCATAAAAGGGTATTAAATTGTACCTAGTAGCGACCTCCTTTGATATTAAGTTAAAGACTTCATCCTTTATACATGCAGAATCTAAATCGATATACGATATTCCAAAATTAATCTCCATTACAGAAATAACTTCCTTTAGATCTATTTTTTCGTCATTCATAATAATTTGCTCTTCGCTGCACCTATTTAAAATTGAAACTTGCTTTACTTCATTGTATTGCCTTGTGTTAATAAGTTTTTTGTCTAATAATATTTGAAGCAAATTTTTTTTCATGGTATTTTACCTCTCCTGATCCGTAAAATTTATAAATGCTATTCTATTTGTAATCATTGTCAATTTTAGGAATTTTATTCACTTCTTCAGAAATAATTTCCATAAAAAAACAACTGTACTATTATTACATAGACAGTTGCGTATAAGTTATGTCGTTAAAAATTGTCCTTTAAAAACAGTTTCTGCGGGGCCTTCCATTAAAACCTCACCTTTAATAATTTCTATATTAAGTATTCCACCCGGAACTTGCACTTCGACTTTCCCCTCTGTATATCCTAATCTATTGGCTGCTACCACTGCCGCACAACTACCAGTACCACACGCAAGCGTCGGTCCTGCACCCCTTTCCCAAGTCTTAACTCTTATCCTGTTTTTGTCCACTATTTCACAAAAATTTACATTTGTTTTCTGCGGAAATAGACTGTTATTCTCAATAACTTTCCCCTCGCAAACTTCATAATCTTCAAGTTTTCCGAAAACAATAGTATGTGGAACCCCCATAAGTAATGATGTAATATAATAGTCCTTATTATTAGTGTCTAACTTCTTATTTATTATTTCGCTAGATGATAAAGCTGGAATGCTTATAGGATTAAAATTATATTTCCCCATATTTATAGTAACACCTTTGAACTCTCCATCGCAAACACAAATACTTGCAAGCTTTACTCCATCACCGGTCTCAATTTTTATGTTCTCACTTAATACGTATTTTTTCTCAAATATATATTTAGCGAAGCACCTAATACCGTTTCCACACATAGAAGCATAAGAACCATCAGCATTAATAATTATCATCTGAATATCCGCTATAGTACTTTTTCTAACCACTAAAATTCCATCAGCACCTATTCCATAATGCCTATCACAAAGCTTTTTAGAAAGTACCCCTAGATCATTATATTTTTCCTCTAAATCTTCAATAACAATAAAATCATTTCCTGTTCCCTGCATTTTAGTAAAATTTATAATTTCCATATAACTCCTCCTCGTATACCGTGACTTTTCATTAATTTTCTTTAATGGTATACTATTATTAGTAATATATCTCATACTACGCTGAATACATAAAGCTTACCTAAAAGATAATATATTATATATAATAGTATATAATATAATGTATTATTTACAAAGTAAAAATAAAATTTATAATGATAAAACAAACTGAAAGGATGATATATATATGGCATTGGATGGAATTTTTTTATCTAGCCTCATTGAGGAAATAAAAGATGTAATCATAGATTGTAGAGTTGATAAAGTAAACCAACCAGAGAAAGATCAAATCATACTAAGTTTCAAGAAAAACAGAAAAATACATAAGTTGCTAATAAGTTCAGGAGCCAATTATCCTAGAATTCACTTTACAGACTTTAACCTAGAGAACCCAAAACAAGCCCCTATATTTTGCATGGTTCTAAGAAAATATTTAAATACAGCCACTGTCTTAGATGTTAGACAACTAAATTCGGATAGGTTACTAGTTATTGACTTTAAAAGCAGTGATGAATTAGGCTTTGATAGTATGTATTCATTAATAATTGAAATAATGGGTAGACATAGTAACATCAGCCTCGTTCGTACGCGAGATAATATAATTATGGATAGCATTAAACATGTTGGCGCAGATGTCAACAGTTTCCGTGTTTTATATACCGGCGTTGAATACATCTATCCACCAGTTTCCACAAAATTAGATGCTTTTAATTTTGAATATGATGAATTCTATAAGTATATAACTACAAAAGATATACAATTTACCGAGAAATTTTTCACAGGTACTTTCACAGGCGTAAGCTCAAACCTTTCCTCCGAACTTGTGTATAGATACCTTAATAAAAATGCAGATTTTAACTTAGAAAACGCTAAAAATATATATGATTTCACAACAGAACTTTTTAAAAACATGCATGAAAATAAATTTTTAGCAGCCTATGCTAAAAAAGGTGTCCTTAAAGATTTTCACTCCGTTGAGCTTACCTCATTAAAAGATTGTGAAATAGAACAATATGATTCACCCTCTAACCTTATAGAGACTTTTTATTTCCGTAAAGATAAACATGATAGGTTAAACTCTAAAAGTTCTAACCTTCAAAAAATAATTAATACCAACATTAGCCGTTGTGACAAGAAAATGAGAATACTTAACGCAACTTTGAAAGATTGTTCCACTAAAGGTACTTATAAATTACACGGCGAACTCCTAACTGCAAATATATACTCACTTAAAAAGGGCGATAAATTTGCAAATCTTGTGAACTATTACAGCGATAATGGTGAATATATTAAAATCAAACTAGATGAACATAAAACTCCATCACAAAATGTCCAATACTATTACAAAAAATATAATAAATTTAAAATAGGCGAGGAAATGGCCTTAATTCAAATGGATCTTACCCAAAATGAATTAAAATATCTTCATTCCGTGCTTACTAATATATTAAATGTAGATAACTATAGTGGAATAGAAGATATTAAAAATGAACTAATAGAAACCGAGTATATTAAAATAAAAAAACACGGTAAAACTAAAAAAGTAAAACCAACCAAACCAAGACACTTCATATCAAGTGATGGAATTGATATTTATGTTGGTAGAAATAATATTCAAAATGATCTTTTAACATTAAAGTTTGCCAATAAAAATGATATGTGGCTCCACACAAAGGATATACCAGGTTCTCATGTTATTATTAAAAACATTGGTGATATCCCAGCAAATACTTTACTTGAAGCTGTGAACTTATCAGCATTTTATAGTAAGTCCCAAAATTCTTCTAGTGTTCCGGTGGATTATACGCAAGTTAGAAATGTAAAGAAACCTTCAGGAGCAAAACCTGGAATGGTTATTTACACAACAAATAAAACCATATATGTAACTCCTGTTGAAAGTACTCTAGAAAGAATAGAATAGACTCCAATAATTACCACAAAAAAATCTTTTAGCCGACAGGCTGCGTATGTAGTAACTAATATATTAAAACCTATATCAAATATAATGATATGGGTTTTCTTACTATGATATATAAGAAAGATTTGAAGAGACTATTTGTCTTATAAAGTCGATAATTTTAAAATAAACCCTTATTTTCAACTTCAACTATCCATGTAAAATTCACGATATGCTCACTATGAATTATGCAACCTAAAACTCTAATATATTTTTCTAATTCTACTATATTAGTATAGTGTTTATTTTCAATTACACTCGATAAATCTTCTCTACCTTTACTATATAGGTTCTTTATGCATTTTTTTCTTTCATTATCATCGGCAAACATAAAATCAACAATAATAATTTTACCATCATTTTTTAAAAATCCTAACATGTACTTAATTGCTTCTTTCTTTTCATTATCATTTAGGCTATGGAAAGCATATGTTGTTACAACAATATCTACATCGTTTTTTCTAAAAGGCTCATCTAGAAAACCCCCTAATTTAAATTTCATCTTCTTATATTTATTTTCAGCAAATAATATCATTTCCATGCTTTGGTCAATTCCGGTTATATCCATTCTTTCACTTAATTCACCGCATAGATTACCTGTTCCACAGCCTATGTCAATCACACTTACAGCCTTATATTTAATTATCCTACTTCTTACGTCAAATAAAATCTCATCATACTTTTCAAATAACCCTAATTCATCATTTGATTGATCTCTAACCATTCCTTGAAATTTCGTTGCCCTATTATTAAATTCCAAACTGATTATACCTCCAATTTTAAATATATATTACTTTATTAATCTCTCCATTGTATTCCCCATGCTTTCTACAATAGCAAATCTACCATTAAATATATTGTAGTTATAATGCTCATATAAATCCTTTGCTAATATATTTCCATTATCAAATGTTGTATTTGTTTTCTCTGGAATAATTACCTTAAACCCATATTCAAATGCAACTTTACAAGTAGCATCGAAGCAATATTCCGTCTGCATACCTGTAATAATTAATTGTTTTACTCCCTTATCATCTAAATACTTTTTTAAAATGGTCTCCTTAAAAGCAGAATTATAATTTTTAGTTATTACTTTTTCATTTATATTTGGACTTACTTCCCCGTATATCTTCCATCCTTCTGAATTAGGCTCTAATTCATCCCCGACTTTATCATTATGTTGAATATAAATCACCTCTACGTTGCCTTCTCTACATGTTATAACTAATTTTTTTATATTAGTTATAACCTCTTCCACTGCAAAAGGTTTTGCTAATACTAATGCATTTTGAAAATCTATAACTAATAGTGCTATTTTTTCCATTTTCCTATTTCCCCCTGTAACTTTAATTTTAAGCCTGTTATAAAACACCAGTGATACATAACATATTTGAATAGTTATTCTACAGATATCTCTATAATCCTTTAAAATATTATTTAAAATACAAAACTTAATTCTTGTCCGTTTTGAGGTATAAGAACATTAGTATTAATATTATTGATATTAATATAATTAATTAAATCTTTTCTTGATAGTCTGCAATGGTTCCATGCTTCCATATGTACAGCAACAACCTTTAGATTTGAATATCTAAGACATAATTCATTTATATCTTGTGTTGTCATGGTAATAGGCTCTCCATGATCAAATTGTGCACCACCACAATTACAAACAACAATATCAGGCTTGAATTTATCTATTGTATCTTCAACTTCTTTACACCAGACTGTATCTCCTGCTATATAAACAGTAGGTTCCCCACATTGGGTCATAACAAACCCTGATACTGGTGCCATTTTTATAGCAAGTTCATCATGTCCATGCTTTCCATTTGTACGATTAAAAACAATATCATTCCAAATAAAAGTGGTATTAATAGGATGCACATCAATAAACCCATAGGATTGTAATTTTATTTCATCCTCAGGTTGACAAAACACAGGGATGTTTTTAGAAAGTAATTTTGCTGCTGCCTCGTCGAAGTGATCTCTATGAGTATGTGTAACAATTATAGCGTCACAATTAGTAATGTTATCAATATCTATAGGCAATGCAACTAATGGATTGTAGTTTTGATTTGGCACATTTTCAATAGGAACCATAGACCCTGCTTCACTTAATACAGGGTCTACAAGTATTCTTTTATTATTTACTGATACTATTAAGGTGGCATGACGAATTAATTGAATTTTCAATGTATATCCCTCCAATTCTTTATGATATACTTATTATATATTAGATATTACTTGATTAGATAAATCATAAGAGTCAAAATGACCCCATCATGAAAGGATTTGTGTAATTATGCTTGACCAAACAGATACTCAAATTTTAAGTCTTCTTACAAAAAATTCACGAATGCAGTGGCAAGAAATTGGTGAAGAAGTTCATTTAACTGGACAAGCAGTTAAAAACAGAATAAGCAAAATGGAAAAATCAGGTGTAATTAAAAATTATACTGTAAATATAAATCCCGAAATACTCGGTAAAAATCTAACCGCTTTTATAACTGTTTTTATGAAAACGACTGACCATTTATCATTTAAAAAATACATAAATAATAATTCATTAGTAACCGAGGCTCACAGAATAAGCGGAGATGGCTGCTATATACTAAAATTAACAGCCTCTACTCAAGCTGAAATTGTAGACTTCTTAGATGAAATTTTAAAATATGGAAATTATAAATTAAACTTATCAATACAAAATATAAAATAGAAATATAAGCGCCTTACTTTTATCAAGATATATAATTATATTTCTAATTATTTCAACGAAATATAAACCAAAAGATAAGACAAGGGAATGTATTAAACATAACTCCCTTGTCTTATCTTAGTGAATTCGGAAACCCTTAATGCCCCCGTATATATATCCTGGATTTAGATATACTTAAAGCACTACTTAAACCACGTTTTTCTACTACTGGCAAACCTTCAAATCAACAACCTGAGATATTTTGTTCTTTTATTTTAATGTCTGAACTCCATTTTAACAGCATTTCAAAGTGATAGAATTTCTCAAAGCTTCCCACATTTCATCTTATGCCGTAGGC
This sequence comes from Clostridium estertheticum subsp. estertheticum, assembly GCF_001877035.1. Lineage (NCBI taxonomy): Bacteria > Bacillati > Bacillota > Clostridia > Eubacteriales > Clostridiaceae > Clostridium > Clostridium estertheticum. Next base: position 3,057,002 of record NZ_CP015756.1, read on the forward strand.
GTTTCACCCACTAATATACCTGATGTATGTAGTCATTAGGTTATGGCACTTGTATTAATACTGGTGAAAAGCCCTACGGGATTAAACTTTCAAAGTTTAACTTTATATCTATTTTAGAAAAATTAGCTTTACAATTGGCTTACTTTAAATAACTACCACCGTTTTTCCATATAAATACATTCTATGAGTTAGCTTTGCTATGCTCATTTTTATTATTTACATTTTAAATACCAACAAATGAGCAATTCTAATGAACCTACGGTTTAAAACACTTTTTCTTTAGCCTTGTTAAATTAGCGATTAGTTTCCGAATTCACTTTATCTTTATTGAAAATTCACAAAATCCTTTAGCGACTCCTTATCCCTTGACCTTCCGCAGCACATACTAATATTATGACTTTCTGCGGAAGTGACTTGAAATAAGAAGAGCAGAAAGAATTGAAATTCAATTTAGAAATTCTTGTTTTGTAATTGAAAAATTCTCGTGAGCCTGACAGGAAGTCAGGCTAGCGAACCCGAGACAGGACGTCGAGTGTTAGCGCCAGAGAATTTTCCATTTACAAAACACTAGAATTTCTTAATTGAATTTCACATTTCAAGCTCTTATTTCAAGTCACATAGGAGAAAGTCTATAGTTTTCTAGTCTTCCTTCTTTTTCCTAGGTATTTCTTTTATATATTGGTAATAGTAACATAACAATCTTCCATTATATAATTTTCTATTTTTATCTGCTTTCTTTCCAAAATCTTTTTGAAAATCACGATTAGCTGTTATAACAAAACAAGACCATTCATTTAAGCTTGAATACATAACACCAAGATCAATATGAAGTCTCTTTACTTCCTCAATCTCGCCCAATCTTTCTCCGTATGGTGGATTTGTTATTATAACTCCATACTTTTGCCTTGAAGCAAACTCTTGCATTGGTATTTTCTGAAATTTTATATATTCCTTAACACCAGCTTTTTCTGCATTATCTATTGCTGTCTTAATTAATCTTCCATCTATATCTGACGCTAGTATTTCAACTGGATTAGGATTTATAGTTCGTTTTGCACCTACGCGTACTTGCTCCCAAACGTCCTTATCCATACTTGGCCAAGTCTCAGATACAAATTCTCTATTTACCCCTGGTGCCATATTTTTTGCTATAAGCGCCGCTTCTATTGCGATGGTTCCTGAACCACAAAGTGGATCAGCGAGTACTCTCGTACTATCCCATTTGCTTATTAAAACAAGTGCAGCAGCTAATGTCTCCTTGAGTGGTGCCTCACCAGCATATTCTCTATACCCTCTCTTATGTAATCCCACACCTGAAGTATCTATTGATAAAGTTACAACATCTCTTAAAACTGAAACCTCGATCTTATAGACAGGTCCCTCTTCTGTAAACCATTCTTTATCATATTTTTTCTTCATAGATTCTACTACTGCCTTTTTTACTATACTTTGACAATCTGGAACACTATGTAGTTGTGATTTTACAGATTTACCTACAATATGCATTTTCCCTTCTTCTGGTATTAAATTACCCCATTCAACAGCTTTTGTACCTTGAAATAATTCCTCAAAAGACAATGCATTAAATTCAGCCATTTTTATAAAAAGTCTTTCTGCAGTTCTTAACCAAATATTGCATATAGCAATATCCATTTCATCTCCTTCAAACATGACTCTTCCATTTTCAACTATTAAATCCTCGTACCCTAGTGCCTTTAGTTCTTTAGCTGTAACTGCTTCTAACCCAAAGGTTGTAGTGGCTATTAAAGTATATGTCATATATTATCTCTCCCATTTCTTCTTTTCCTTAGGAATATTTAAATAAATAGTATACTAACTTTTTATTCATTTGAAAATCCCTTTTAATTGTATCACTCATATAATAATATCTCTATTTGCCATTATTGTCTATAATTTTAAAATTAGCCGTCCTTTTGAAAAACAAAAGTGCCAGAACTAGTCTGACACTACATATTATGATTTTTTAAGACTTTATTAATTCTCCCCTGACTTGCTTGTTTGAGGTAAAACTAAATTTAATACTATACCCACTAAAGTTGCAAGTGCAACCCCTGCAATTTGCACCTCGGCACCTGCAAAGTGGAAATTAATGCCACCTCCGCCTACTCCTAAAACTATTATCACTGAAGAGATAATAAGATTTCTCTTTTTACTAAAGTCAACTTTATCCTCAACAAAAATTCTAAAACCAGATGATGCAATTATTCCAAATAACATTACACTTACTCCACCAATTACAGGTAATGGGATATTTCCTATAACTACTGACACAGGTCCTATAAATGATAATACAATTGCAATAATTGCAGCTCCACCAATTACCCAAACACTATAAACCTTTGTGATTGCCATAACTCCTATGTTCTCACCGTAAGTCGTATTAGGAGGGCCTCCAACAAAGCCTGCAAACATTGTAGCAATACCATCTCCAAGTATTGATCTATGAAGTCCTGGATCTTTTGTGAAATCTCGACCGCAAACATTACTTGTAACATACACATGTCCAATGTGTTCAGCAAGTGTTACGAAAGCTATTGGAGCCATAAGCATAATGGCATTTATGTTAAATGTCGGCAAAACAAAACTTGGCAGTCTAATAAATTTTGCTGTTGATATCTCCTTTAGAACTTCATGGGGAATTACCCCAAACAATATTGACAATATATATCCAACTACCATTGCAATTAAAATAGGTACTACTCCGAAAAAGCCCTTGAAATACATAGTACCAACTATTGCTACACCTAAAGTTGTCATTGATATAAATATCCATGTGGCTCTAGCTACGCCTTTAAGTCCAGGATCTGTAAATGTTGAATTTAAACCAGACCAATTTATTGCACCACTTGCCAGGCTTAGGCCTATTACAATTACAACAGAAGCTACAACAACTGGTGGTAACATTCTATCTAACCATTTAATGCCTACAAGTTTAATAATTAAAGCTACAATTACATATACAAGCCCTGCAGCAATAATTCCAGATAGCATTGAACTTTGCCCATATGCCTTTGTAGCGACACTCATAGGTCCTATAAAAGCAAATGATGAACCTACATATGCCGGAAGCCTAGCTTTTGTACATAATATATATAATAGCGTTCCCACACCACTACAAAATAGCGCAATTGAGGGACTAAGACCTGTAAGCATTGGTACAAGTATCGTTGCCCCCACCATAGCAAATAAGTGCTGGAAACTTAATGGGAGAGTCTTTAAAATGGGTAATTTTTCATCAACATCTATAAAATTTTTCATTAGTTAGTTCCTCCTTTTAGTCTCGCTGGACTATATTAAAAGATAAGTCACCACCTAAGGTGCCATTTGTTTATTTAAGCTACAGTTCGTATATACTCACTGAATCATTTTCATCAGTTTCTAAAAGTTCAACGGAAATCATCTCTTTACTCGAAGTAGGTATGTTTTTACCTACATAATCTGCTCTTATAGGCAGTTCCCTATGCCCTCGGTCTACTAAAACAGCTAATTGTATCATTTGAGGTCTACCATTATCTATTATGGCATCTATTGCAGCTCTAGCAGTCCTTCCAGTATAAAGTACATCGTCTACTAAAATTACTTTCTTACCTCTTACATCTATGCCCAAATTCACATTATTTAATACTGGCTGGTCATCTAAAGTGGTAAGATCATCTCTATATAATGTAATGTCAACAGAACTTACTGGAACTTTAACTCCCTCAAACTGTTCTATTAAAAAAGCAATTCTTTGTGCAATTGGTACTCCACGCCTCTTTATTCCCACTAGTATAATGTTTTCTGTACCCTTGTTTTTTTCAGTAATCTCATGTGCAACTCTTGTTAATGTTCGATTTATAGCTTTTTCATCTAATAACACTGACTTAAATTCCATAATTTAGCCCCCTATCAAATATATATTTATACGGAATTAATATAAAAAAACCCTTACCAAAAGGTAAAGGCATACTATACTTGTATAATAGTAGTACTATCTTTATCCTTATGCTCTCTCTGGAACATTTAAAGGTATAAATATTATATTAAAAACAATACACATAATATGTGATATTGCACCTTCAATATAGTATCACATGTCATATACTATTTCAACTATTTCTTAACTTAGTTATTAATTTTTCAAAATAAGCTGGGATTGGCGAATCAAATTCCATGTATTTATTAGTAGTTGGATGTATAAATCCAAGCCTTTTTGCATGCAGAACCTGCCCTTTTAAATTAAATTTCTGCTTCTTGAACCCATATATCAAGTCACCAACTAAAGGATGTCCTATCTTTGCCATATGTACTCTTATTTGATGAGTTCGTCCTGTTTCTAAATTACATTCTACTAATGTATAACCCTCAAATCTCTCAATTACTTTATAATGAGTTACCGCTTTTTTACCACTCTCAACTATCGCCATTTTTATCCTATCTTTTGAATGTCTTCCGATAGGTGCATCAACCATGCCTTCATCATCTTTAATAAGACCTTCTACAAGTGCTAAATAACTTCTTGTCATTGAATGATCTTTAAGCTGCGCTGCAAGAGAGTTATGTGCATTATCATTTTTAGCTACTACTAAAGCCCCAGATGTGTCCTTATCGATTCTATGCACTATGCCTGGTCTAAGAACACCATTTATACCTGATAGGTCTGTACAATGATTTAAGAGTGCATTAACCAATGTACCCGAATAATTTCCTGGTGCTGGGTGAACCACCATGTCCTGAGGTTTATTAATCACAATTACGTCACTATCTTCATATATAACGTCCAAAGGTATGTCTTCTGCCTTTACATTTAACTCAACAGGATCCGGAATAGACAAATCAATTGTGTCGTTTAATTTCAATTTAAAATTACTTTTTCGACATTTTCCGTTCACAGTAGCATTTTCCTTTTCAATTATCCCTTGAATGTATGACCTTGATTTATCCTCAAATTCATTAGCAATAAATACATCAAGCCTCATACCAACCGAGTTTTCTTCAACTTTAAAATCATAATTTTCCATCTATACCTCTTCCTTTACTATTGAAATTGCCAAAACCAATGTTCCCACAACAACTAACGTATCTGCTACGTTAAATGTTGGAAAAGAGTAAACCTCTTTATAATGAATTAAAATAAAATCTACTACATACTTATAAAATATTCTATCATATAAATTTCCAAGTGCTCCACTTATAATGAGCGCAAAACTTATTCTAAGAAATTTTGATTTTGGCTTATACTTAATAATATAATATATCATGCCCGATATAACAAGTAATGTAACTAATGCAAGCAATATTAATTTGTTCTGAAGTATTCCAAAAGCAGCTCCCCTATTCTCTAAATATTCCAATTTAAAGAAATCTTTAATTAATATAACTCCATTATTATCTTTCAATGCAGTGAGTGCCCAAACCTTAGTTAATCTGTCCAACGCCAGGCCTAAAAAAATAATTAAAACTTCCATACCCTTCCCCCTAATAATACAAAAGAAAGCATATATTACTCTAAATTTATTATTTTAAAATTATAAGCAATATATACTCTTTTATTTTTTCTAATTAGATATACTGTTAATCTGGTAGCTGACTTTTATATTGTTGATTACTTATTTTCTCTATAGGTTCAACATAACCATCTTCATCATCAAATTCGATTATATCATCTAATTTATTATTAAAACGTTCTACGTCTTGATAAGTATCTTCTTGATCAACACCTACATCACCTTTATTACTATATTTAAAAAATGATCCAAGTATATCTTCCTCAACACATCTATTGTTTTGCTCTGCTGGTTTCTTATTGTCACTAGATTTTTCACATGACACACAATTAGTAGCATATGGTATAAATTCTAATCTTTCTGGGTCAATATCAACTCCACAACTTCTACATTTTCCATAAGTATGGTCATCAATGCTCTTTAAAGCATCTTCAATTTTATTTAATACCGATATCTCATTTCCTTTTAACGCAATTCCCTTTTCCTTATCAAACAATTCAGTGGCAACATCAGATGGATGATTGTCATAAAACGACAATTCAGTTGCCATTTCACTATTAGAATCTATAACCCCATTCTGTCGCATTAATTTAATAAGATCAAGTACCCGTGACTGTTCATTTATCAATTTGTTTTTAAAATATTGTATTTTATTCTTTTCCATAATAACAACTCCTCTAGTTTTAATATAGTAGTAATATTAAAAATTTAAAACTTCTATATGGTTATGTTTTCTCATGGAAAGAATTTTATTACATTTATTTAATAATATTTTTATAAGGATTGATTTCTAAATTAGTTTCAGCATATTATTTAAAATATTTGTAGAATTTTCAACTGCAATATCTTTGAATTTTTCATATTCCATTTGAGCCCCATTACTTGCATTGTCGGATATAGATCTAATAACAATAAATGGGGTTTCATTTAAATAACATACCTGAGCAATGCTTGCCCCTTCCATTTCACATGCCAAACATTCAAATTCAGAATTTAACCACTTTATCTTATCAATATTTGCAATAAATTGGTCACCTGACACGATTCTTCCGGTAAAATGATTATGCCCTTTTATATTTTTACATGATTCCTCTGCAAATTTGATTAAAGAAACATCACATTTAAACTCAAAGGTGTCTAACCTTGGAATTTGTCCTATCTTATCACCAAATATAGTTGTATCTATATCATGTTGTACTAAATTATTTGCAATCACAATGTCTCCTGGATATATGTTATCGACTGTTCCGCCTGCAATACCAACATTTATAATGTAATCAACATTAAAATCATCAATTAATATTTGAGCACAAATTGCTGCATTAACTTTACCTATACCACTAGTCACTACAACAACATTTTTATTATGTAAACTTCCAAGACTAAATTCCATTTTAGCCTTCACTTCTTTCCGCTTAAACTCCATATCCCTAATTAAAAATTGAACCTCTTCCTCCATTGCTCCAATAATACCTATATTCATTTTTATATTCCTCCTTGTTTTATCCTAATTTATACATTACATGTTTGTTACATAAAAAATCTCACCCAATGAGTGAGATTTTTTATGATTTTACCCTTTAGCAAAAAAACTTTTTATTTGTTCCATTTCACCGTTTTCATGAAAATCTTTTTCCTCAATATTTTTGAGTGTTAAATTAGAACATTCAGAATCAATAGCAGCTTCATCATCTACTCTATCATCATGCGTAACATTTCCTATGTTATAATTTTTAAGATAATCGTTTTCGAGTCCTTCAAACATCTCAAGTTGACAATTCATGAAACTTCTGAATTTAGTCCTAAATTTTGCAAATTCCTGCTTAACTTTTTCATATTCATCATTTACTTTAAGTACATCATCATGAGCCTTATTTAGCATCCTTTGGGAAGTGTCGTTTGCATTTTTAATAATCAATTCAGCTTCCTTTTGAGCAGACACCCTTGCTTGTTCTGCTGCATTTTGAGCTAATACTAAAGTATTTTGAATTGTTGCTTCTATCTTGACATGATGATTTAACTTCTCTTCTAAAAAACTTATCTTCTCTTTAAGCGTAGAATTTTCTTTATATGCCATTTCATATTCATCAGATACTGTTTCTAAAAAATCATCAACCTCTTCTGAGCTGTATCCTCTTATGACCTTTTTAAATTCTTTATTGTTAATATCCATAGATGTTATTCTCATTCTTTCCCCCCTACCTATATGTACTTCTTTATTACAACTTTCAAGCGGCCCTTTTGCGTATTTCCTACAGTCTCTACCACCTTAAATTTTCCATATCCTCTAATTGTTAATGTATCATTGTTTTCAATTACTTTATCTTTCTTTAAACAATTAAAATAATTAACTAGTATTTTGCCTGAAGATATTAGTTCAACTGAACTATTTCTAGAAATATTACATACAGCTGAAACTAACCCATCTAACCTAAATGAGGTAGTTATAATAACTTTTTCCTCAAATTTTCTTTCTGGAAGATCCTGTGATACATAATCATACTCAGTGACATCGCAAGGACAATTCTTTATTGTATTTAAATTATTAATTATGAAATCACTAATATCACTGCAAACCGGTGCATAACATACAGAATCTTGAATTATTAAATCACCCAATTTTTCTCTTTTTATGCCTAGTGACATTATTGCACCTAAATAATCCTTATGATCGACCCTTGCAAATTTAGATTTGTTTTTTATTTTAAGTAAAACTATAGGATACTCTATAGGAGACTCACCAGAAGAAAATGATAACATTCTCCTATCTGAATCTTTAAATATTCCATTTGTAAATGGTTTTATTTCATACTCTTCACTTATAGCCAGAATTTGATGCCATATAGCTGGAGGTAAAAAATCATTAGTAAATATGATTTTATTTGTCTTTTCAGCTATTTGTATTTTATTAAATATGTTAGAAATTAAATTTTTATCTTCACAATTTATACTATTTAAAAAATGTTTTTTATCCATTTGTGTTTAACCTTATTACAATAGTGTAAATAAAGCATACACTATTTGTTTTAAAATCATTATAATACCAAGCGCTATTATTGGAGAAAAATCTATCATCATATTACCAAAATATCTATCTTGAATCTTTCTACCAGGCTCTAGCAAAGGATTAGTTATTTTATGTAAAATTTCAGTATATTGATTTGACCGCCCAGCATAAACCCAAGACAAAACTACTTCAATAAGAATTGCATACTCTAACACCTTAAAAAACATATTAATTACATTATACAAATACAAATTTTATAACCTCCTGAATTTTCTAAATATAGACAACAATATTTTATTGTGTCCTAAAAATCTCTTTAATACACATTTTTACTTATTCCAATTAAAAATTCCCTTTGAACTTAGTTCATTTTTCAATTCATTATTAACTTCTATATTTGATGGAGAAATTAAATATACCCCTTTTTCTACCTGCTGAAGTTCGCCGCCTAAAGCGTAACATACTCCACCAACAAAATCTAATAATCTTTGACCAGTTTTTGGTTCTAGCGCAGTTGTGTTTATCACAATTATCTTTCTAGCCTTTAAGTTGTCACTAATCACCGTTGCTTCATCAAAATCATCTGGTTTTATAATTACTACCTTTGTAGATGTTGATGTATGAATATTCACTACTTTACTTTGTTTCTTGTTTGCACTCATCAATGATTCAATATCCACATTTTCATCTTCATTATCTATTTCTTTAACCTCCTCCTCTTCTTCCTCTGCCATACCCAAAAAATCCATAACTTTGTTAATCACTTTATTTGCCATTTTATAATGCCTCCAGTTTTTTATAATCTCTTTTTCCAAATATTTTTGTGCCTAGTCTTATCATATTAGCTCCTTGTTCTAAGGCAATTGGAAAATCTTTGCTCATCCCTAAAGATAAAAACTCCATAGAAACATTTTTGTATTTATAAGTCTTTAGATCATCAAAAACAGCCTTCATCTTCGCAAAATATTTTCTAGAACTTTCATCGTCACCAATTGGAATTGTAGCCATAAGCCCTTTGACTTTTACATTATTACATTCTTCGCAAGCCTTTATTAAATCATTCATTTCCTCTGGAGCAACACCTGTCTTCGCAATTTCGTTTCCAATATTTATTTGAATTAAAACATTTGCTATTTCATTCTTTGCCCCATAACGCTTTTCAATTTCTTTGAGTAAATGTATGCTATCTAAAGAATGTATAAGATGAACTTTTCCAACTATATATTTCACCTTATTTGTCTGCAAATGTCCTATGAAGTGCCATCTAATGTCTTTTCCTATGCTGTCATATTTTTCAAGAAATTCTTGGACTTTGTTTTCTCCAAAATCCCTAGCCCCAGAATCATAAGCCTCTTTAATTTCACTAATTTGCCTAGTCTTAGAAACGCATATTAGTGTTACGTTTTCTGGAATTTCATTCTTTATCTTATTATAAACTTCACCAATTGACAACTATCCGTCCCTCCTTAGTTTTTTAGGGCTCAAAACAATTATTAATTACCCTATCCCATTTCTGTATTAATTCTTCATTAAACATGAAAATCCTTTAAGATTCGTATATTTAATATTATTTATTCACTAAACTCATGTACTTATAAATAAAGTCACCATTATATGCTAATATCTTTATATTATCTGACTTGGCAATATTAATTTTAACATCACTTCTTTGGAGTAATGATGTATGAGTTTGCTCTAAAGTTAAATAATTATACATTATATCCTTGTTTCCAATAGCACTAATATAAAATGGAGTTACTATATTAACACCATTTAACTTAATACTAGCACCATAACATATCCCCCAATTATCATAAACAACTCTTATTCCATTTACTGATATTGCTTCTGCCCCTGCATTTCTAAGATCATTTATTACTTGAACAATATCAGAATCATGAATTAACTGATTCATAGTAACATTCTTATCAAAACTATCGGCGCCATCCTCTAGTTTAATTATAACCCCTTGACCCTGAACATCACTATTCCCGATTATTAAATTATTATTAATAACTTCTTTTTTAATTTCTTTTGAAACCTGGAGTGTTTTTTCATCACCAGTATCATACTTTTTAAGCTTTACACTTGTACTATGATATTGCTCTTTTAAATTGTTTAATTCTGAATATAATTTAGTTCTCTCATTATAGGCTTGATCATACTGTTTTACATCTAAAAAATTAATTTTCCCTTTAAATCCAATATTCATTGATATAAGAATTCCTATGATTATTGAAGCAATAAAAACAAATATGGTAGCTTCATTATTTTTCATTTAATCACCTCATGAGTGGGATTTAGCTTTGTCAATTAAAAGTCGTCTAATAATTGCAAAGTTATCAAATATCCGACCTCCGAATACAATAATAGCGGCCAAATAAATTGGAATTCCTAATTTATCACCTAAATAAACCATTGCTACAGCTAGCGCAGCATTCCCAAAAAAACCTGACACAAAAATATCTGCACGGAAATTATGAGACATTGAACCTCTTAATGCACCAAAAACAGAATCTAAACACGCAAAAATTGCTACCGAAATATATGGAGAAAATTTAACTGGAATATTAACATTCCATACAATTCCTAATATTACACCTATAAGTAATCCTACAAAAGCAACCATTTAATCACCTCTACTTCTTTTCTATTGGTTTCGCAAAATCAAATTTGTATGCTCTATTTGATTTTGCAATTACTATTTCATTTGATTTTTCCATTGTTATATCACAAGTCTGGCTAAGTGTTTGTGGAATTGCTCCTGGGAAACTAATAGTACTTTCCAATATGTCACTTTTACCAATTGCTTTAATAGTTATTCTTTTACTATAAGAAATTCTTTCATCATTTATAATAATCGCATTTCCAGCATTTCTTATACCACTACGAGAGGTTAATCTAATACCATTGATAGAAATTGCTTCTGCATTTCCAGCATTTAATTCATTTACTATATGAACTAAATCTGTATCATTTATTTTTTGATCATCAGAATTACTTCCAAAAATACTACTTTTAGGAGTTATATAAATTGTCATCCCTTCACCTTTTACATCGGTATCTCCAGTGAGTATTCTCGTCTCAACTAATTCTTTATTTAACAGTTCACTTTCTGCGTCTTTCCCCCCTGCAGCAGTTTCATATTCTTTTGTTTTAGCATCTAAATCATCAATTTTTTTCTGCATCTCTACCTTACTCTTTTTTAATTGTTCATTTTCAGTTATAATTTCAGGTGTATTTTTATTTGTATCTGTATCTGATGTTGATGCTGAATTTTGTTTGCTTATCATTTTAAATTGATAAGTTATCATAAATCCTAATAATACACATATAATACCAATAGATATTTGAGATATAAACTTCTTCATAAACTTCCTCCTTGCTACTATCTGGGGGAGATATCTTCTTACTTCTTGTGTTCTACATAAATTGCTGGATTTCCTGTAAAACTTACATCTACATACCCCTTTGCATTCTCATATTGAGGTTGCGTAATAATATTTATCGCCTTATTAAATTTATTTTTTAAATCTAGTGTTGTTCCAAATTTAATATACATATTTCCATATAAAATCTTAATATCTAACACATTTTTTACATCCAGTGCCATTATCTTATTTGATTTACTAATTTTTCTATAATTCTCAATGATACTAGCCATTGAAACTAGAGTATCAATTTTTCGATCACTCTTCTCTCCAATTAAACTACCTACTTGAGCATTTTCATAATTAAATCCAATTAGATTTACTAAGTTCATGCCTTTAATGTCTGATTTTTTTTGAAGTAGATTTCCTTTATTATCTATAATGTAAAAATTATTATTTGCTTTTCCATAAAACGTCGCTCTTTTTTCAGTAATTTCTATAATAATCTTGCTAGGAAAAGCTTTTTTAACTTTTACACTTAGAACGTATGGATTCTCCATAATTTGTTTATTAGTATCACTAAAACTATCATATAATATATTACTACCTAAATGAGTTTTAGCTAAATCATTAATTTCAGTTTTAGATGCATTCACATTTCCTATTATTTCAATATTTCTAATATTAAAATATGGCAATTTCATACATAATGTAACAAGCGTTGTTACCATAATTATAACTAATAAAATTAAGCCCCTTATTTTTTTCCGTTTTTTCCTTTTATGTAATAATTTTTCTTTATTTTCTATAATGTAATTCCCTTTATCAAGATTATTACTTTTCTTTCTCATTCACTTCCTCGCATTCCTTGACGAATTTAAAATTTACAAATTTATACATTAAAATGCAACATTAAAATTTGTATATTGTAAAATAGATCCAGATTTAGTTTACACAATATTATTTAAAACTAGTCTCATATATATAATAACACTTAACATAACTATTTTCATCTGAATTTTAACCTATTTTTAGAATTTATTATATTAACTTTCTGTAACTACACTAGAAGAAATAATAGCCAAAATATACAAGCCATTAGACTTATTATTTATTTAAATTCATACTCATTAATTGTAATTTTAAAATTAGAAAAGGCAATGCTACTACGCATGCCTTTTCTAATTTTCATTTGCAGTTTGCCTTGAAATATTTAAAAGTATTCCCATTGCAATCATATTAAAAACCAGAGCTGATCCACCATAACTTATAAACGGAAGCGGTACACCGGTTACTGGCATGGACCCAGTAACTACTGCAATATTAATTACTGCTTGTATTGCTATAACTGATGTAATCCCAATGCCAAGGATGGTTCCGTACATATCTTTACAAGTAACTGCTGTTTTAATACCTCTCCATATAAAAATTACAAACAACAACATTATAACTGTGCATCCTATTAGACCTAGTTCCTCACCAATTATTGCAAAGATGAAATCCGTTTGAGGCTCTGGTATATAAAGACATTTCTGCCTTGACTGACCAATGCCTGCGCCAGTAATTCCGCCTGACCCCAGTGCAAGAAGTGACTGAACTAATTGATATCCCTTACCTTGACTATCAGCAAAAGGGTCTCTGAAACTCATAAGTCTAGCCAATCTATATGGTTCAAAAATTGTTAAAGCACCAACTGCTGCAACAAGCGTAGAACCTATTGCAAAAAGGTGTAAAAATTTTGCACCTGCTGCAAATAATATAATAACCGTAACAATCATTATAACAGCTGCTATACTTAAGTTTGATCCAAGCAAAACTAGACCTGCATAAAATCCTGAAACTAATAAGTATGGACACATTCCTTTTAAAAATTCTTTTACTCTTTCTCCCTTTTTATCTAAACTCTTAGCCATAAACAAAACTACAGTGTATTTTGCAATTTCAGATGGCTGAATAGATGCGAACCCTAATGGAATCCATCTCTTAGCACCGTTAATGGCTGGGAAAGCTAAAACTACAAGTAAAAGTAGTATAGTAATTACCATCATAATGCCAGTATATCTTTTTAAAATATGATAATCAATTTTAATTGCTACAACCATTAAAATACTTCCAACAATTGCCCACATAATTTGTTTTTTCAAAAAATACTCTGGATCATTATATTTAAAAGCAGCAATATATGAACTAGAACTATAAACCATAACTACTCCAATAGCCACAAGAATCATTATTGTTGCAAATAATATAAAATCTATTTGTCCCATTTTAGAATTGTGTTTTTTCATATTATATCCTCCTTACATCACTAATAGGAAAATGATAGAAATCCAATTAAACAGAAAACTACTGTTGTTATAGAGAATACTGCAACAACTTTAGTTTCATTCCATCCACTTAATTCAAAATGATGATGAATGGGGGACATTTTAAATACTCTCTTACCCGTAGCCTTAAATACAAAAACTTGAATAATAACTGAGAGTGTCTCCATAACATATATACCACCTACAATAGCAACGAGGATCGGTGATTTTAGTATCATGCCAACACCTGCCACTGCTCCTCCAAGTGCTAAGGAACCCATATCTCCCATAAAAATTTGTGCTTTATAAAAATTGTATTTTAGGAATCCTAATAATGCACCCGCAAGTGCTGCACAAAATATTGCAAGAGAGGGATGAAACAACATATTGCTAACCAAAGCAAAAAATGTCATAACTATTATTGTAACTGAAGTTGCAAGTCCATCTAACCCATCAGTTAAATTTACTGCATTTGTAGTTGCCGCAAAATATATAATAATACAAGGTACATACCAAATTCCTAAATTTATACTCCAATTGGTAAATGGTATCATTATATCTGTTCCTAGCCTAATGGAGGTGTAATATCCAATTACTCCTGCAACTATTACTATAAGTAACATCTTTTGTTTAGATTTAAGTCCTTCATTCTCTTTATGTGTTATCTTAAGGAAATCATCAATAAGTCCTATTAATCCAAAAGCTATAAAACAATATAATGCAATCATTGCTTCATCATTTGTATGTCTAACAATTAATAACATTGTAATTATTGTTGAAACCATAAATATTATGCCACCCATAGTAGGTGTCCCAGCTTTTTTAAGATGACTTTTAGGTCCTTCTGCCCTTATATTCTGACCAAACTTAAGCTTATGTAGGAGTGGAATTAAAAGTGGTCCTTGTATAATTGATAATAAAAATGCAATTATTACAGAATAAATAATTAAATTCATTTTTTTATCACCTCTTTATTATTAATATTTTCGCAAAAATTTAAGTTCTCGAGTTCATTGACTATGCCCTCAAACTTCATATATCTTGAAGCTTTAACCAAAACAACATCACCCTGTTTTATAATTCCATCCAAAAATGAAACTACCTGGTTATAGGTTTCAAAGCTTCTATATTTATCTATATCATTAAATCCTTCTTTATATGCATCATTAAATTCGCCAAGTGTAATTAACAAATCAATGTTTTTACTTTTAGCATATTCTCCAACTTGTTTATGTGCATCATATGCACTATCCCCTAATTCTCTCATAGTGCCAAAAATTGCAATCTTTGTTGTGCCTCGAGTATTTCCTAGGACATCAATTGCAGCGAGCATTGAATCAGGACTAGCATTATAACAATCATTAATTATAGTAAATCTTTTCCCTTTTATTATATTTAAGCGCATAGATGTAACTTCAAGTTTTTTAAAACCTACCGCAATTTCTTTATAACTCATATCCATTACCCTTGCGCAAGCTACAGCGAGCATCGAATTAAGTATATTATGTCGTCCTGGTATATTCACCTCAATACCAGTTTCTATTAAATTCCCCTTATCTATTATGTTAAATTTTATTTTATTTTCAAGTATATTTAAATTGCATGCGTTGTAATCGGCCTTAGCGTCAATTCCTGTTTTTATAAGTTTATATTTTGATGTAATATCTTGTAATAGATCATTATCTGAATTTACAATTAGAACACCATTTTCACTAAAAAAGTCCGTTATTTCCATTTTAGCTTTTAAAATATTTTCTCTAGTTTTAAGATTTTCAATGTGAGACATTCCAATATTAGTAATAATAGCAATATCAGGGTTTGCAACTTCACATAAGTTATGAATCTCTTTAAAGTCACTCATGCCCATTTCAAGAACAGCAACATCATAACTTTTATCTAACTTAAATATCATCATTGGTAATCCTATTTCGTTATTAAAATTACCTAGTGTTTTAAACACTTTGAACTTAGCACTAAGCACTGCCGCAACCAAATCTTTTGTAGACGTCTTACCTGTAGAACCAGTAATTCCTACTACCTTTATATTAAGTTTATTTATGTAAAATTTAGCAAGCATCAGAAGTGCTTTTTTAGTGTCTTCTACCTTAATAACTGATGTTTTTTTATTAAACTCACTCCTTTTAAACTTCATATCATCAATTATACAAATTGAAGCTCCTTTTTTACTAGCCTCTAATGCATAATCATTAGCATTAAAATTCTCACCTTTTATTGCTATAAAAACATCTTCATCTTTTATAATTCTTGTATCTATGCATATATTATTGTGTTTAGTCTTCTCGCCTTGCAAAACTAGCTCTCCATGAATTGCATCTATTATCTCATTTGTAGTAATATACTCCATTTATAATTTCTCCTTAAGTATCTCTGAAATGACTTCTCTCTCGTCAAAATGTATAGTTTTATCTTTAAGTATTTGATAATCCTCATGACCTTTTCCTGCAATAACGATTATATCCCCAGTTGTTGCACTCTCTATTGCTCGTTTTATAGCCTCGCGTCTATTCTCTATTATTTCAAAGTTGTTTTTTTCAATTCCGAGAACTACATCCTTTATTATTTCTAGCGGGTCTTCAGTTCTTGGATTATCAGAAGTTATAAATGAGAAATCACTTAAGTTTGTTCCTATTTTACCCATTATAGGTCTTTTGGTTTTATCACGATCTCCACCGCAACCGTAAACAGATATAAGTTTACCTTTTGTGAATTCCCTTACAGTTTCCAAAATATTTTCTAAACCATCAGGTGTATGTGCATAATCCAAAATTATTTCAAATCCCAAATTATGATTATTTTCAACAAGCTCACAACGTCCAGGTACTTGTACTTTTTGTAATGCTTTTTTAATTACCGTAATCTCTATTCCTTGAATTAAGCAAACTGTTATACACCCAAGAGCGTTATATACATTATAATTTCCTGGTATGTTTAATTCTATATCAAAAGAACTTTCTTTATACTTTAAAGTAAATTTACTTCCTCTTGAATGCATTTTTATATTGCTAGCCATAATATCTGCCGTGTGGTTTAATGCAAAACTTAATTTACTATTTTTTATTGAATTATAGGCTTTAGCGCCGTATTCATCGTCAATATTAATTACTGATGTTTTGCTTAACTTAAACAATTTTAATTTAGCATTAAAATAATTTTCAAAAGTTTTATGAAAATCCAAATGATCTTGAGTTAAATTTGTGAAAATGCTTTCGCAAAACTCTATTCCATATACTCTATCTAAACTTAAAGAATGTGATGACACCTCCATTACACAATAATCAACATTAGAATCTACCATTTCTTTGAAAAGCTCATGTAATTCTAGTGATTCTGGAGTAGTTCTCTCTGTATGAATCTTCTTTTTTCCTATAAAATTTGCTATGGTACCTATTAGTCCAACTTTGTATCCACTCTGCTCGAGTATTGCTTTAATCATAAAGGCTGATGTTGTTTTTCCGTTAGTTCCTGTAATCCCTATCATTTTCATACTACGACTTGGATTTTCATAAAAATTAGCCGCACTTATAGCTAATGTCCTTCTCGCGTCCTCAACTTTAATCACAACGATATCTAGTCCATCTTCTATATCCTTCTGACATACAACAGCAACAGCGCCATTATTAATAGCGCTTTGAATATATTTATGACCATCGAGATTATATCCTTCAATAGCGAAAAACACGTCCCCTTTTTTTACCTTTCTTGAATCATATTGAATTTTTTTTATATCTATATCAATATCACCCTTTATTAAATTGAAATTAATATTCTCCATAATTTTTCTTAACTTCATACAATCGCTCCCTTAATTCATAACATATTGCCTCAAAGCAAAATATATTATTCTTTTTATTACTAACCTCTTTTACAAATAATATACAAATAAAGTTGATCTTATTAAAAATCACTCTACCCTCTAACATGGCAAATCCGACAGTTCACAAATGCTGAATACTGTCGGTTTTTGTTTGCCACGTACTAATTTATAATTATACACTATATTTAATAACATTTCACAATGTCAGTCATCTATTACTAAAGATAAAAGCTAATCAGCCATAATATCTAGATCTGCAGTGATTGTAGTTCCTTTCTTTACGACTTTACCTTCTAACGTTTGCTCTGTCACTATCCCGTTCCCAGCAAATGTAACTTTTAGTCCAAGACTACTCAGTAGTTCACTAGCGCTTTCTGAGCTACGACCTATAATACTTGGAACCATAACCGTATTACTATCTTCTTTAACTACGCCCGTATGCAGGATAATCTCAGTTCCCTCTTTAACCGTACAACCAGGTTTTGGTGTCATATCAGTAATAGTACCTCCATCTGAACTTAATTTTATATTTAAATTGTTTTCTTTTATTATCTTCTGCGCATCTGCTGTTTTAAGACCTCTTACCTCAGGTACAATAACATCTTTTAATAAACTTTTGCCAATTTCCTCGCTAGTAGCATCAGATTTTAATGATAAATAATTGAAAATATCATTAAATACCTGTTTTCCAACAACAGTCGCAATCTGACCACCATAGTAATTAGATGGGTCTGGTTCATCTATATTAATTAGTATAGTTATTTGAGGATCATTTGACGGAGCCATCCCTGCAAATGATGAAACATATTTTTGTGATGCATATCCTGGACCTGTCTCACTAATCTTTTGAGCAGTTCCTGTTTTTCCAGCAATATGATATCCCGCGATAAATGCCTTCTTACCACCACCACTTTCTACAACTTGTTCAAGGTAACCCCTAAGCTGCTTTGCGACTGACGGTTCAATTATCTTTCTCTCATTATAATTTGAATATTTCTCTAGAACCTTTTTAGTATTTGTATCCCCATAATCAACTATCTCTTTCATGATATGAGGAGTTATAAGCTTTCCTCCATTTGCAATAGCATTAAATCCTGTTAGATATTGTATGCAAGATATAGCATTACTTTGACCAAATGATGTTGTCGCTACATCTTGAGCAGTCATATCCTTAGTCTTTCTAACTATTCCTGAAGCTTCCCCATTTACATCAATCTTAGTTTTTTGACCAAATCCAAACAAATGAATATACTTATTTAATTTTTCAGGTCCTAGCCTACGACCGAGTTCCATAAATCCAACATTACATGAGTTCTTTAATATATCCACAAAGTTTTCAGCTCCATGCCCTGTAGTTTTCCAACACTTAATTCTTCTCCCTGCAACTACAGTGCTACCAGTACAATTAAATTTATCATCTTCCTTAACTAACTTTTCCTGCATTGCACCTGTGGCTGTAAATACTTTAAAAATAGATCCAGGTTCAAAGATATCACTAACAGCCCTATTTCTCCATACCTTTTGATTTTGATCATAACTTTTGCTAAGATCCCAAGGATCATTAGGATTATAGTCTGGTTTATTAACCATTCCTAATATTTCGCCGTTTTTAGGATTCATTGCAATTATGCTAACTGCTTTTGCTTTATTATCAATCATAGCTTGTGATGCAGCTTTTTCGCAAAAATACTGAATCATCTCATCGATTGTAAGCACTACATCTTTACCATTTATTGGTTTTGTATAATCGGATATTGTGTAAGGCACTTCCTCACTTTTTCTATCGGTTTCTGAAATTTTCATTCCAGGTACCCCTGATAGAAACTTATTGTAATAAAGTTCAACACCTGTTAATCCATTACCATCAGAATTTGTATGTCCTAAGACACTTGATAAGAAATTATTATTGGGATAAAATCTTTTTGTGTCCCCAGTAATCACAATTCCACGAAGATTATGTTTTTTCGAATAATCACTTATTTTATCAGCTGTATCTTTTTCTATCCTTCTCTTCAAAGTAGCTGACCCAATAACCTTGCCTTTTGAATTTGTCTTAGTCAAAGTTGATAAAACGTCACTAGATTCCATTCCAAGTATTGTAGCTAGTTCTGGCGCAATAATTTTCATAGTTAAGTTATTTTTCGTCGTAGTTTCTCTTAACGCATTAAGATCTAAATCTACTCTAAAAACATTTGCACTTATAGCTAGCTCCTTTCCACTTCTATCTAGAATTCGTCCCCTCTTTGGTGAAATTCGAACATCACTTGTCCACTGTAGAATTGCTTTTTCTTTGTAATCATATCCTTTAACTATCATTACGTAGCTTAACCTACTAATTAATAGAAAAAACAAAATAAAAAGTATGAAAAAGACAATTAACATTCTACGTTTAACTATTACCTTGTCTCTATACTCCCCTCTTGCCAACTTCTTTCCCCCTTGCTACTTAACTGGGCATTCCTTACTATCTAAAACATAAAATCTTTTATTTTATTTACTACATTATTACTTATTCTAACTTTCGAATCATCATTTGCTTCTAAATTGTTTTTGCTTAAATTAAAATATTGTATATCGCTTACTTTAGGTTTAACCATATGAAGTTTTGTCGTAGCCGTTTTCTCAATATAACTTATATTTCTAAACTTTATTAGATCTACCTCATATGCATCATTTTGTTTACTTATTGTGTCTATCTGAGCTTTGGCTTTAGAACTTGCTTGTTGATAAGAATATATCATACAGTACCTTGCAATAATAACCATTCCAATAACAAACCCTATAAAAATATTAAAAAGAACTCTTTTTTTCTTTTTAATATCCTTTTGTCTTTTACTTTGCCTAGCCTGCCTTTGTGACTTCTCTAAATCTTCATATTTTCGTTTTGTAATTTGTTCTTGTGGTGCTAAAACTGTATTTCCAAACACTTCAAACTCTTTTTTTGCTACTATCACTTTATTCACCCCATCCACAATTTAGAACTATATTTTTTCTGCCACTCTTAGTTTTGCACTTCTGCTCCTACTATTTACCTCTAGTTCTTCTTCTGTTGCTCTTATAGGTTTTCTACTAATAAGTTTTACGATTGGCATTTTACCACACACACACATAGGTAACTCTTTTGGACATTTACATGGATCTTCTAAGCTTTTAAATTTAACTTTAACAATTCTATCCTCCAGTGACTGGAATGTAATAATCGCCATTCTTCCACCAGAGTTTAGTCTATCTATCCCATCTTCTATTGCTTTATCAAGTATTTTCAGTTCCCCGTTAACTTCAATTCTTATGCCTTGGAAAGTTCTTTTAGCAGGGTGACCTCCATCTCTCTTAAACTTTGCAGGGATAGCTGCATCTATAACATTCACTAGCTCAAGCGTTGTTTCAATTGGTTTGTCCTTCCTCCTATCCACTATGAAATTTGCAATTCTTTTAGAAAATTTCTCTTCACCATAATTTCTTAAAACATCTGCTATTTGCTCTTCTTCGTAATTATTTACAACGTCGAAAGCTGTAATTCCGCGACTTCTGTCCATTCTCATATCAAGTTTAGCATCCCTCATATAACTAAATCCACGTTCTGTATTATCTAATTGATATGACGAAACCCCTAAATCCATAAAAATACCATCAACTTTTTCAATTTCTAATTTATCTAGTATTGTCTTTATATTGTAAAAATTATCATGTACATAAGTAACGTTATTAAATTCCTTAATCTTTTCCTTTGCAGCCTTTAGTGCATCCTCGTCTTGATCAATTCCAATAAGCCTTCCTTTAGAAGATAATCTTTTTAAAATTTCGAGTGAATGACCTGCACCTCCTAATGTACAATCGACATAAATTCCATCTTCCTTTATATCAAGTGCTTCAATACACTCATTTAATAAAACTGATATATGTTTAAACTCCATTTTTATCTCCTTTTATAAACCTAATTCGTTCATTTTTTCTGCAATCTCATCAAAATTCATATCTGACTCATTATATTTATCCCATTTATCTTTAGCCCATATTTCTATTCTAGTTGATACACCTATACTTACTATTTCCTTTTTAATTGAAGCATATTCACATAAATTTTGTGGTATTAAGGCCCTTCCTTGCTTATCACTTGTTATTTCATTTGCACCTGAGAAAAAAAATCGCACAAATGCTCTGGCATCCTTACTCGTTAATGGAAGTTTTTTTAATTTTTCCTCCATTATCTTCCATTCGTCCATTGTATATATATACAAGCAACCATCAAGGCCCTTAGTCAGTATAAATTCGCTACCTAGTCCCTCGCGAAATTTTGTGGGAATAATCATTCTGTTTTTACTATCAATGGCATGTTGATATTCACCAATAAACATAATATTACCCCACTTTATATTATTACTCCACTTTGAACCACTTTAAACCATTTTAAACCACTATTAAGTAATATTCTATAGAAAAACAAAAATTCCTCTTTATTTTATATCATTTTTGAAATTTTAAATGTAATTTTAAATGTAATTAAATCATTTCAATCCTTTACTTGAATTTATTAACTAAAATTACATTAATATCTTTGAAATGCATTAGCTTGAAATAGAATAATATCTAGAGTATAATTTATTAGAACTGAATAATATTAAACGCAGGAAAGGAATGTACATATATATGAAGCTAGGAATTGTAGGTTTACCAAATGTAGGGAAAAGCACATTATTTAATGCAATTACAAAGGCAGGCGCAGAATCTGCCAACTATCCATTTTGTACTATAGAACCAAATGTAGGAGTTGTAAGTGTTCCAGACAAAAGACTGGACGTATTACAAGGTATTTACGATAGTAAAAAAATAATTCACACTGCTATTGAATTTTATGATATAGCTGGCCTCGTAAAAGGAGCAAGCAAAGGAGAAGGTTTAGGTAATAAATTTTTATCTCACATAAGAGAGGTTGCATCTATTGTTCATGTAGTAAGATGTTTTGTAGATGAAAATATCATACATGTAGATGGTAACGTTGATCCACTTCGAGATATAGACACCATTAACCTAGAACTTATTTTTTCTGATCTTGATGTATTAGAGAGGCGCCTCGAAAGATCACAAAAACTTGTTCGTTCTGGAGATAAAACGGCAAAAATGGAATATGAACTTATGGAAAGAATAAAAGAACACCTTGAAGCAAATCTTCCGGCAAGGACCCTTGACTTTACAGAGGAAGAAACTATTTTCGTAAACAGTCTTTTCCTAATTACTTCAAAGCCAGTATTATATGCTGCAAACATTAGTGAAGATGATCTTATGTCTGGTAATACAGAAAATGATATGGTTAAAAAAGTTCAGGAATTTGCTAAAAATGAAAATTCAGAAGTAATTGTAGTTTGTGCAAGCCTAGAGGAAGAATTATCTACTTTAGACGACGCGGAAAAAATGGAGCTTTTACAAGAATATGGCCTTAACGAAACAGGCCTTGATAAACTTATTCATTCAAGTTATAGATTACTCGGACTAATGAGTTACTTAACTGCAGGCCCTCAAGAAATAAGAGCCTGGACTATACACGTTGGGACTAAAGCCCCTGCTGCAGCTGGTAAAATTCATTCTGATATAGAAAGAGGTTTTATAAGGGCAGAAATAGTTTCTTATGATAAATTAGTTGAATGTGGTAGCGAAGCTGCTGCTAAGGAAAAAGGACAATATAGACTTGAAGGAAAAGAGTACATTATGCAAGATGGTGATGTAGTCAACTTTAGATTTAACGTATAAAAAATATAAGCCGCAGATACTAAGAAATTAGTTCTGTGGCTTTTTTTCATTAATTCTTGCTTTTCTCATGTCCATTATAACAAAAGTATATATTGCTACAACTGCGTTTCGCTTCACCTTGAAATTCTAGAATTTATTATATTTATGGATGCTAAAACCCACAAACTCGCTGCGCTCAAACATGTGGGTTTCTTAACGCATACATAAATATAATAAATTAAGAATTTCTAAGGTTTGCTCAAATGCATTTTACGCAATATATACTTTTGTTAACATGTTATGATTAACAACAACGTCTAATTATTTTCTGCTACTGTATTTCTTTAGCTCTTTGCTAATGATTAACATTAGAGATTCAAAGTTCTCATTTGAGTCCCCTATTAGTAATTGAATTGCATCATCGATCGAGGTCATTGTGTATATATGAAAGTTTCCATTTTTAATTTCCTGTTCAACTTCCTCATTTAGAACCAAATCGTCTGCATTAGATAGAGGAATCAACACACCTTTGCCTTTTATAGTGTCTAAGGCTTTGCAGGCTGCAAAGAAACCTTCTATTTTATGATTTACTCCTCCAATAGGTTGGACTTCTCCAAATTGATTTACCGAACCTGTAAGGGCAATGTTTTGCTTTACTGGTATTTTGCTTAAGGCAGAGATCATACTTATGATTTCTGCAACCGATGCACTATCACCATCTATTTTTCCGTATATTTGTTCAAAACTTACGTGGAAATCAACTGGTAGTTTACTAAACCCGCCATTAATATTACTCATGTAACCCTTCAGAATATTAATAGATTTACTATGAATGTTACCACTTAGATTGCTCTCTTGCTGAACGTCTATTATATTACCTGCTCCCTTATAACAACAACAGGTGATCTTTATTGGCTTACCAAAACTAAAATATCCTGTATCAATTACTGATAGTCCATTCACTTGTCCTATTTTACTATTTGTAACATCAATAAGCATTTTCTTTTCAGTATAGTTATTTAAAATTTCCTTTTCCATAATATTTTTTGTGTACCCTACGTCAATTATATCATTTTCATTAATTTCAGATCTATTTTCTGACTCAACCTTATTACTAGCTAATATTAATAATTTTTTAATCTCATGTTTGTCATAATAAACTTTTTTCTTACTTTCTACCCTCTTAGACATTATTCTTGCCACTTCTCTGATAGCTCCATTTGTAAGTGATTTAAAATTATTTTCAAGGCAAATCTTATTAATTCCAAATACTAAGGAGTTTTTTAGATTATTATCTATATTCTGTACTGGATTACATTCTGCTATTATAGTGAATATTTTTTTAAAGTCCACATCATAATTATAAAGCAAGTCGTATGTCTCGTAATCTCCAATAAGAATAATTTTTGTTTTGATGGATATAGGTTCTGGTTTTAAAGTGTTTAAAGAAATAATCTCATAATGGTTACTGTTAGCGCCAACATCTACCTTTTCTGCTAATAAAGATTTCTTTAACTGATTATAAGCTAAAGGGTTACTTAGTAAACTATTTATTCTAATTATCAAACACCCTTCATTTGCTTTGAGTAAACTTCCGCTCCTTATAAATCCAACATTAGTTGAATAAACTCCTTTGTGATTTTCATATTCTATATTCCCAATTAAGTTCGTTAAATTAGGATCTTGCTCAAATATTACTGGTGGTACTTTATTATTGCTGTTATCCACAATTACATTAATAATATATTTATATATAATCTCATTTATTTGCTCTTCATCATCATCATAATTCATAGAATAATTATCTACAAGTCTTGTTTCAATACTAGTACATACTATATCAATATACTCCACTACAACTTTATCTTCCATAAACATATCTTTAAAATCATCTTTTAATTGGCTCATTTCATTTTTGTAGTATATTCCCATTATTTGTTTTATTTTTTCTAAGTCCCTTGCTTCAAAGTCTTTTAATTTCTCTAAAGTATCTTTAGCTTTTTCTTTTAAAATTTTCGCCGTAGCTAAAATTTCTTCTTTTCTCTCTTTATCTAGTGTATCATATTCATTCTCTGACATTTCCTTTCCTTTACTTAAAGGAATGAATGTAAACCCACTATTAGTAGACTTTATGTCAAAACCTCTATCTTTTGCTATATCTATTAGACCCCCAATAAGTTCATTCCTTTTTTTTTGAATTCCTTCTTGGATCCCCTCTTTTTCTTTATTTGATGAGTTATTATAAAACTGAAATGTACACTCTAAATACTCATCTTGTAATTCCTCAAGTATATCTTTTAACCTATTTCCACCCCCATTACTTACAATAATAGGTTTAGGAGATTTTTCATCTTCATATAATACATAACAAATATCTTTTGGTTTACTATTATTCTGAAAGATTTTATCTACACATTCAGTAATATCGTTAAGACTTTCCTTTGAAAAATCGTCTATTAAATAAACATTAAAACCCTCTTTATCTATACTCATAGCAGTTTTAATATTTTTTATTACATCTAAATATTGTGGCATGGGATTTAATGTTTCCCTTGCATCTATATTCTCAATATCAAATTCATATATTATATCCTTTGGAGTTAATTCCTTACTCATATTCCTCCTCCTTTCAATTCTTTATTCTATTAATATTCTTAAATCACACATTTGGGGACAAATATTCTCATTATGGATTAATAATTTTTCTAATTTTATGATTACGCCTCTTTTTATACATATACTGTAAAAATAAATTTATAAATACACCCTTTTTAATACTTGAGTTAAATAACAACTTAAGATATAATAAGCTTATTGACTTTTTATATTTTTTATAATTTTTTTTGTGAAGGAGTAATTTAATGGGATTAAAAGACAAATTGACTAATAGCTACACAAATGCTTATTTAAAAAGATATGGCGATAGACTTACTCAAGCACAAGGCAGAGTTCTATCTGTCAAAGTGGAAGCGAAAAATTATCTTAGAATATTTTATAAATTAACAGTAACCATCCTTGTAAAGGCTGATGGAAGCAAATCGATTTCTAAGTGCATATATAAAAAACATCGTTGGTTTAAAAAGATAGCCTTTATATCAGTACTTCAAGGACAGTCTGTTATAATTCAAGGAATGAAAGGCAAAAAAGGTAAAGAACACAGAGAACATATTCAAATTGTTAACATTAGAAATATGACTACGAAAAAAGATTTAGTTCCACAAAAGCAAGGAACACCACCTCAAAAGGTACAAAGAGTAAGAGCGGATAAACGATTTAAGTAATAAAAGCTATATGACTTTTGTCATATAGCTTTTTAAATTCACAAACAGCACCGCTATGTGACGAATTACCTAGCGGTGATGATTAGTGCTTGTTTGTTAAATATAAATACAAACTATTTATAAAGGAAATAATACCAGAAAAAAACAAAACAATTAACCATTGTCCTAAATTAAGTGGTATAGTATGAAAAACACTTTGCAAAAATGGTATATAAACTATACTAAGTAACATAATTACCGATATACTTACAGCCCCCAATAAATACATATTTGTAAATGGGTTAATTTCAAATAAAGAATGCTTTTCAGATCTACATTCAAACACATGTATTAGTTGAGATAAAACTAAAGTTCCAAGAGCAAGTGTTCTACATGCCTCAATACTCATACCATAATATTTGCCACCAATAAATGATAATATAGTACAAACACCTATAAGGCAGCCACGTATGATAATCTTTTCTGTAAGGCCTCTTGAAAATACACTTTCATTTTTTCCTCTAGGTTTTTCGAGCATTATATCAGTATCTGCAGGATCTACGCCTAGTGCAATAGCTGGAAGTCCATCCGTAACTAAATTTACAAATAAAATTTGAATTGGAAGAAGTGGATTCTCTAAATAAAATAAAGAAGCCAAAAACATGGTAAGTACTTCTCCCAAATTACAAGATAATAAATATCTTATAAATTTTCTTATATTATTATATATAACGCGACCTTCTTCAACTGCAGAAACAATAGTCGCAAAATTGTCATCGAGTAAAATCATAGATGATGCCTCTTTAGTTACATCTGTACCAGATATCCCCATAGCTATACCAATATCTGCCTCTTTTATAGCTGGTGCATCATTAACACCATCCCCAGTCATAGCCACAATATAATTTTTATGTTTAAATGCCTTAACTATCCTTAGCTTGTGTTTAGGACTAACCCTTGCAAATATTTTTAAATTATCAATATTCTTATCTAATTCTTTATCACTTAATTTATCCAGTTCATCTCCAGTTATAACTTCCTCTGGCGATTTACAGATTTCTAAATCTTTTCCTATAGCATAAGCTGTATTTTTATGATCTCCTGTTATCATTATAGGTCTTATACCTGCAATCTTACACTTTATAACTGCATCCTTTACTTCTTTCCTTGGAGGATCGATTATACCTGCTACACCTATAAATATTAAGTTACTTTCCAAATCATCATTATGCACAATACCAGTCACCTTATAGGCACATGCCATACATCTTAAAGCCTTGTTTGACATAGCCTCAACCGATCTCATTAGTTTATTTTTATAAACGGGAAGCATAGGCTGTATAAGTCCATCAATTAATATATAATTACATTTTTCTATAACCCGTTCAGGGGCACCCTTTACATAGCAAACTTCTCTACCATCTTCTTTAACAATAACAGACATAATTTTTCTTGTTGAGTTAAATGCTATTTCATATACACGTCTAGCTTTGTTTAAAAATTCCTGTAAATCCTTAGAATTATTGAAAAAGCCTTTAATCAATGCCGTTTCTGTTGGATCACCAAATAAACACTTTTCAATATTTCTTTCACTGAAATCATAATTACAATCATTACAGTATGTATAGGCTTTTTTCATCATTAAATTAAACGGAATTTTGTCATTGTCAACATTGTAAATCTGTCCATCAAAATAAAATGCTTTTACTGTCATATTATTTTCAGTTAAGGTTCCTGTTTTATCAGTACATATTACAGAAGTACAACCCAGAGTTTCAACGGCTGGTAATTTTCTAACTAGAGCGTTTCTTTTAAGCATTCTAGATACACCAAGTGCCAAAGCGACTGTAACTATAGCGGTTAACCCTTCAGGGATTGCAGCTACTGCAAGACTTACTCCTAGTAAAAACATTTCGTACTTATCTTGTCCACGCCAAATTCCCATAAACGTTACAACAAAGCAAATTATTATACAAAGTATAACTAATATTTTTCCAAGATGCGCCAATCGTTCTTTTAATGGCGACCTCTCATTATCTATACTATGAAGCATATCTGCTATTTTCCCCATTTCCGTACTCATTCCTGTTGCAATAACTTTTGCTTTAGCTTTTCCAGTAAGGATTATTGTTCCCATATAAATGGTATTTTCCTTAGAACTTGCACTTTTAGATACTCCAGCGGATTCTCCAGTAAGTAAAGATTCATCTAGCATAATGTTATTACACTCATTCAAAATGCAATCTGCAGGGATTCTATCTCCGCTTTCTAAAATTACGAGATCTCCGGGCACTAAATATATTGCATCTATTACTGAAATTCCTCCATTTCTAACTACTTTAGCTGTTGGTGCTGCAAGCTTACTAAGCGCCTCTAATGACTTCTCAGTTTTAAACTCTTGAATAAATCCTAATATTCCATTCATTATAACTATTATGAATATAGTTATTGCATCCGCTTTTTCACCCATAAGACCTGAAAGCACCGTTGCCACAATTAATATCCAAGTAATAAAGTCATTGAATTGAGAAATAAATATTTGAAGAGCTGATATCTTTTTTTTACTTTCTAATTTATTAAACCCATATTTTTTAAGCCTACTCTCGGCATCTGCATTTGTTAGCCCCTTTGATGAGGTAATACTATCATAACCAAGTCCACTTGACTTATTTTTATCCTTAGTATTGTTATTTGACATTCGTTCATTAAACACTTATATTCCCCCTTACCCCTCTTTAAAATAGATAACATTTTATACTGCTATCTTTCCTACGTAATCATCTTATTATTTTAAGATAACTACATTGCTATATTCTATATTCTTTACTAATATATGTGGTTACTTTCCTACATATGAAAAGAATATTTGGTTTTTTCTTTACAATATGTAAGTTTGAATATAAAATAATGTTATCAACAATTATTAGTTAAAACGACACGCAGATAATAATTACTATCTGCCTATGGGAAGACAAGGAGGACATACATGAAAAACATTGTTTATATTACTGGTCACAAAAATCCAGATACTGATTCTATTTGTTCTGCTATTGCCTATTCAGAATTTAAAAATAAAACTGGTAAACTTACTGCTGTGCCTATAAGGCTTGGTGAAACAAATTCCGAAACAAAATTTATTCTTAAATATTTTGCTGTACCTGAACCTGAACTTATAACTACAGTTAAAACACAAATTTCTGATTTAGACATTGATGTTGTAGCTCCAATTTCACCGGATATTTCTCTGAAAATGGCTTGGTCTATTATGAAGAAAAAGAATGTTAAGACTCTACCTGTAATAGATGAAAATGATCAACTAGCTGGTGTAGCTTCAGTTTCAAATCTTGCTTCAAACTATTTAGATATTTGGGACAATTCTATTCTTGCAAAGAGTAATACACCCCTTGAAAATATCTTAGATACACTATCGGCTAAATGTTTATACAAACCAGAGACCCCCTTTAAGCTAACTGGTAAAATTATTGTAGCTGCTATGCATCCTGATAGCACAAAAACAGTAATTGAAGCTGGAGATATTGGAATATGTGGCGATAGAGATGATTCACAGTGCTTACTTATTAAGTCAAAAGCATCGCTTGTAATTATTACAGGTGACCATGCACCAACAGCTGAGGTTTTAGAACTTGCAAAAACTAACAAGTGTACAATTGTATTAACACCATATGACACATTTACAGCTTCTAGGCTGATAACTCAAAGTATTCCTATAGATTATGTTATGACTAGAAAAAATCTTGTAACTTTTAATACAGAAGATTTTATTGATGAAATAAAATACACTATGATTGAGACTAGATATAGAAGTTATCCAGTCCTTGATGAAAATAATAAAGTGGTTGGAAGTATTTCAAGATTTCATTTAATATCAGAAAATAAAAAAAAGGTTATACTTGTAGACCATAATGAAAAAACCCAATCTGTACTCGGACTTGAAGATGCTGAAATATTAGAAATAATAGATCATCATAGAATTGCGGATGTTCAAACTGGTCAACCTATATATTTTAGAAATGAACCTGTAGGAAGCACCTCAACAATCGTAGCAACCATATTCTTTGAAAATGGAATTAGACCATCAAAAAATGTTGCTGGAATTTTATGTGCAGCAATTATTTCTGATACATTATTATTAAAATCACCAACATCTACAATAGTTGACGAGCTCACTTTAAAAAGATTAGCTCAGATTGCCGACTTAAATATTGAAGAGTTTGCTAAAGAAATGTTTAAAGCTGGTACCTCACTTGAAGGTAAAACAGCTGAGGAAATTTTCTATCAGGACTTTAAAATTTTTACGCTTAGTGGTTTTAAAGTAGGAGTATCACAAGTTGGTACAATGTATATTGAAGGTTTCGATGCAATTAAAGATGACATGATAGATTTAATGAATAAAAAAGCAACAGAAAATGGTTTCAACTTGATTATATTAATGCTAACTGATATATTAAATGGCGGTTCAGTATTAATAGCTTCAGGGGAACACAAAGACATTGTTTCAAAAGCTTTTAATGTTAATTTAACAGATAGCGGTGTATACATACCTGGTCTTGTTTCAAGAAAAAAACAAGTTATACCACCTATCACAGTTGCCCTAAGTAAAATAAACTGAAATTTTAATTAAATAAAAACAAAGCATTTATTGAGAAATATTTGCTTTGTTTTTTATTTATTATAATTATAAATACCTCTATATCAGCTGTATAACAAGAAAAACTATAAAAACTAGGAAACATATAGAATAACTTATGCTCAAATAATCCTTAATGCATACGTTATCAATTTTATTGTTGTAATCACCATAATATTTTAGATAATGCATATTGTTGCCATTATGGTAAGAATAAAAATTAACTGATTCTATAAAGGCAGCCAAAATATCAACATTAAGGAGAGGTACTATAAAAAGATTACTAATGTAATCTCCTTTAAATTTTATCTTTAAATTTCGTTTTCTAAACACATAAATTATATATAAAAAAACTTCTGCTATTATTGATGGTATTATATTAGCTATAGACACAATAAACCCTAATAGATTCAGGTCCTCATCAGCACTTAAATTATATAATATTGTAAAGACAATTGCTAAGCCGTTACCAAACATTATAATAAGAAATAAAGGTGTTATAAATCCGCATATAAGAGCTCTAGTTATACTAGATATTGTGTCATAAAAATATTTTTTTTCATTGTTTTTTAAATTTTTTCTCTCTGTATTACTAATATCTATTACTATAAAAGCTGTAATAGCATTATATACTTGGTTATTTTTTATAAAAACAAGCCCTAAATATATAATAAATATAAGAAATAGATATAAAAATTGTAATACATATATATTATTAATTTTATCCTTTGATTTTACATTAATAAAATTAAATATCCTTTGCCTATCCACTCTCCACAGTAATATGCTAAATAAACAACCAATTATATATCCTATTCCCACGATCACCCTCCTAAATCATATTATTATGTACTTTACTAATAATATATGAGGAGTTCTCTCCAATTAAAACTATTTTTTGATTATTTATTATAAACAAAAAAAGACATACTTCAAAAGCATGTCAAAACAATTATAAATTAATTACCCACGTAAATTATTAGCCATTTGCCACATTTCATCAGCTGTTTTTAAGGTACTTGAGCTAAGCTGAAAAGCTCTTTGAGTCATAAGCATATCAGTCATTTCAGTAGCAATATCAACATTTGATCCTTCTAAAAACCCTTGATTAATAGAATAATCTTTACTATCCACTACCTTTGTGCCAGGTTTGGGCTGAAATAAATTATCGCCTATTGAAATCATAGAATTATCCCCTACAACAGTTGAAATTTTTATTTTCCCTACAGTACCATTTACACCTTTTATAGATACATTGCCACTTTCATCAACCTGAAAATTATTAGCAGTAAATTTATAACGACCATTTACTGTATTAATATTTTTGCCACTGGCATCAACTATACTTAATCTGTTTCCCTTCTCATCAACTATAGTTTCACTTGCATCTGAAAGGAAATTACCAGCCCTTGTATAAGCCTTGGTATTGTCTGGCTGAATTACTTCAAAATAACCAGCACCATCTATAGCCAAATCAGTTGATAAGCCTGTCTGAGTAAGTGCACCTTGTGTATTATCTCTTTTCCATTCCCCTACTCTAACACCCGTACCATTTTGAAGGGTAGTTTTTGAAGCCGTACTTACTGGATATCCTTTTCTATCAATAGTCTCGTAAACAAGATCTTTGAAATTTGTGTTAAGCTTTTTATATCCATTTGTATTTACATTTGCAATATTATTTGATATAGTATCTAACTTTTCTTGTTGTGCCATCATAGCACTTTTACTATCCCATATAATTCTTAACATATTTAATCACTCCCCCTTTTATAGTGCTTTATTTAACTGTTCCTACTTCATTTACAGCTTTTCCCAAAGTCGTATCAATAGCTTGCATAACCTTTTGATTACTTTCAAAATTTCTCATGATCTCCATCATATTTACCATTTCATTTGTTACATTAACATTTGATTTTTCAAGGGATCCTTGTCTTACAGTAACATTTGCATTTTGAATAGGATTTGCTCCATCATACAAGTTATCTCCAACTTTTTTAATAGAATTATAATCTTTAAAGTCAACTAGATCAAATTTATATTGTTTTTTACCGTTAACACTAATATTTCCGTATTTATCAGATTGAATTTTACCATCACCTACAAATATTGGTTCTATAGCATTTGTTGTACTATTTTTACCTAAAACCTTATCTCCGCTATCTGTTACCAAATATCCACTTCCATCAACATGAAAATCACCAGTTCTTGTATAATAATTTTTGGTAGTTATTCCGTTATTACTTTGAACTGTAAAAAAGCCTTTTCCCTCAATTGCAAAATCTGTAGATTTATCTGTCGTTTGTAGAACACCTTGAGTAAAATCTGTGTTTACATCATCAACTTTACTTCCCTGACTAAGAGAGCCAATAACATTTTTTGTATTTTTACCATTGACCATCTTATCATAGTTTTGTATTAAAACATCATCAAATGATTTGATAGAAAGATTCTCAGCTTTATATCCATTTGTATTCGAATTCGCTATATTATTAGTTACTGTACTTTGCTTTGCTTCTCCAGTTATGAGTCCTGTAACTGCTGTGTATAAAGCTCTAATCATTTTTTCACATCCTTAATAGTTATTGGCATATCATCTGGGTAACGCATACCATACCCACTTGCCTTAATTTCAATTTGTCCTTTACTCGTTTCATAATTTATCTTTGAACCAGCGAGTAAAATACATGCCATAATCAAACCTATTCCTATTCCTATCAAGAGTTTTCTATCACTTAAAAAGTCTATTAATCCTTTTATTTTATATATAAATCCTTTATTAATAGTACTTCCCCCTTACCCAAATGCAATATTTCACAAACTTCGTCAGTAGATGAGCCTTCACTAAATAACCTTTTTATTTCCTCAACTTTTTTATTACTATTATTATGAGGTTTATCTAAGATGCTACTATCAATTTCGCCTTGCTTAGCTATATATGTAATGTTCGTATTTTCTTGTTTAATGTCATCTATAGTAATCGAGTTCTCTTTATTATCGTGATCCACTTCATAATCTTTATGTATTTTATTATTTTTAGCCATAATCTCTTTGATTTCCATTATTTCGCTTTGAAGTTCTAAAATGCTTTCAGAAAACTCCGCTCTAATTTCCCCTATCCTAATATCATCATCTTTAATATTTCCCATAGCATTCCCTAAAACTCCATTAAAGGACTTGTTTTGTTTTTTTATAGACAACACATTTAAAATTATAAGAATTAACCCAATAAAAATTAATAACCCTGTCATAAATTCACCTCAAATCTTAAATTAAATTATTAGTATATAAGCTCTATATTATAAATCATATTTAAGTTTTACTAAGGCCTTTCTTAGATTTATAAGAGCTCTGCTATGGAGTTGGCAAACTCTTGATTCAGATACGCTCAAAATATTTCCTATTTCCTTAAGTGTAAGACCCTCAAAATAATATAAGGTTAAAACAAGTTTATCTTTTTCTTTAACGTTATCTAGTCCTAAAGCTAAATATTCGATTTGCTCTTTTTGTTCTAATGCTCCCTCAGGGCTTGGACTCCTATTATCTCTAATAGTACCACTAAGTGGCATGTCATCATCATCAGAAAAAATCAGATCTTCAAGCGAAACTACGGATATATAATTTATATTGTTTTCAATGCTTGCAACTTCATTTATTGTAATACCAAGTTCACTCGCAATTTCGTGGTTTGTTGGTTCCCGATATAGGCATTTCTGAAGATTCTCAATTGCTTCGTTATATCTGTTAAGCTTATCCATAGCTCCTTTAGATATTGGGCTATTACGCCTAAGCTCATCTATCATAGCACCTTTTATTCTTATTGATGCATAGCTTGAAAACTTCATACCTTTAGTGGCATCGTATTTTCCTAAAGCATCCATAAGGCCTAACATACCATAACTAATTAGGTCTTCATATTCAACATATTTAGTTTTTCCAATAATTACTCTAGATGCAATATATTTAACTAAAGGTATATGTTTTTTTACAATTTGCTCTCTTATATCATCTGCTTTAGCTATGGACATTTAAAAACCTCCTCAAATTTTTTTCATTTGATTTCTCATAAGTTGAAATATAAATCTAATAAGTTGCTCCCTTGTTGCGTTATCTAAAAACTCGAAACTAAGACCACATATAAATCTACCATCATCGTCTTTTATTCTCCTCTTTGTTTGCCCCACAATAAGTACCTCTTCTTCGTTAACAGTTAATGCTACCAATAGAAAATCATTATCCTTAATTTCCTCTGACACCTTAACCCTCATGCCACCACCACTTAAATCAATAATTACCGCCTTTAAATATTTGCTATTATCAATGGTACTAAGATTTACTTTCGGCTCATTCTTAAGATTTATGTATTTAGCAGCTTTTATTAATGGTACTCTAACATATCTTCTTCTTTGTATTTCTTTTATTTCCTCAGGTTTTGCTAGGAGTAAAATGGGGATATTCTCAAATTTACGCCCTATAATTGTAGATGAAAATTTATAAATATTTTCTTCTTCATAATATATTACATCTATTATGGATCCACTTGACAATGGAAGATACTCTCCTGAATTCGTAGGAATGCTAATTGCTATGTACTCTTCTGTTACGTCTTGAACATTACTATTAAAATATTTTTCGTCAACTAATATCTCTAGCTTCTTATTTAATTTAAAATCAACTTTAATCAACTACCCCAACCCCTTATGAAAAAATGCTGAAAATCCTTTTAAATAGCCCCTCTACACCAATACCACTTACTTTATCCTTTGTGCCCTCAAGTTTACTTGCAATCTTATTTATATCCTGAGCCGCCCCAGAATTCGGATAACTTACAATTACAGGCTCTTGTTGCCTTACCGCATAAGACAATTTCTTATCTTCACCGATTTTACCCAAATATTCAAGTTTCATATCAAGAAATTTAATAACAGCATTATTAAATTTCTTAAATGTCAAATCAGCTTCATTATTGTCTAGGGACCTATTTATTATAACTTTAGCAGAATTTTTAATATCAAAATGCTTAACAGCCTTGAGTAAACTATAAGCATCAGTTAGCGACGTAGGTTCTGGCGTTGTTACAATTACTAAATCTTCACAACAAGCAATAAAACCCAAAACGCTTTTATTTACACCAGCTCCTGTATCCATTATTATATAATCAAGTCCCGTTAAAGCTGTAAGCTTATTTAAAAATATATTTCTTTCAACTTCTGTCAAATCCTCAACCTTTGTAAGAGCTGAACCTCCTGGAAGGAGTTTTACACCAAATGGTCCTGTTAAAACCACTTCCTCGATTTCTTTGCCTTTACTTATAACATCAAATACACTATATTTTGATGAACATCCCATTATAATATCATCATTACCCATACCAATATCCGCATCAAAAATCATAACTTTTTTGCCCATTTTTTGAAGTGCTATAGATAAATTCACTACTATATTGCTTTTACCTACGCCCCCTTTACCTGATGTAACAGTTATAATTCTTGGTTGCAAATCCACCTTGTTATCATTTTTCTTTGCCATCTGCCTGAGTATTTGTGCTTGGTCTAGCATATGGTATCCTCTCCTAGTATAAGGCTAACAATTGAATCAGCAGATAACTCTTTAATATCATCAGGTACGTTCTGACCAATTGACACAAAACTAAGAGGTATTTTAGCTATTTCTAGTATATTTAGTATAGATCCATATGTGGAAGTTTCATCTAATTTAGTTACTATTATACTACTATAATTCAAAATTCGATATCCTTCAATAATATATTTCATGTCTCTATTTTTAGTTGTAGAGCTTAGAACTAAATGGATATTTTTAGTATCTGCTTTTTCTACAAATGTTCGAAGTTCAGCTATTTGCATTTTATTTTTACTACTTCGTCCTGTAGTATCAATTAACACTACCTCACATTCACTCATACTTTTTATTGCCTTGTCCATATCATTCATATTATATACAACTTTGAAAGGCAAGTTCATAATATCAGCATAAGCTTTTAACTGTTCTACTGCACCTATTCTATAAGTATCTACAGTAATCAGCCCTACTTTTTTTCCCTCAGCTAGAGCAAGCTTACCTGCAAGTTTTGCTATAGTTGTAGTTTTTCCTACACCCGTTGGACCTACAAGCACTATTCTACCTTGGAGTTTTGGTTTGGTTATATGAATCATTTCTTTTAATATAATTTTTGATTTTTCAAAATCTGTTTTTTCAGTCTTATCATTTTTAATTTTCCTGATTATATTCTCAATATTTTCACTATCTACATCATTATCAAATAATATCTCTTCTATGTCACTCTTTTGATTTTCCATTGGCTTGCCAACTTGAGAGAGTTCTCTCTCGAGAGAGAGCTCACTAATCATAGTTTTCATTTTCATCATTTCACTCATTAAATTCTCTGAATTATTATCACTTTGATTAGAATCTTTATGTACACTGTTATTTTGTTTTTGGACCACTCTTGAATGGTTTACATTTTCATTTTCCTGCTGCACAACTTTTTTTATTGCTTCTATACTATTTAGTTCTATGTTATTTAATTCATTACTATTTCGACCATTGTCATTATCATTTACTGTATTTTGTTTTTTTTCATTTACTTCATTTTCAACTGCAGCGGTAACTTCAATACTTTTTGCAGAAAAGAATCCCTTTATTCCTGGCTTTCTAATTTTCCTTTGGCTTATAATTACCGCATCTCTTCCTAATTCATATCTTATTCTTGTCATGGCCTCATTCATGGTATTAACTATATAATGTTTTATAATCATTGTAGAGTCACGACTCCTTCAGTTTTAATCTCAACTTCATTTGGTATCTCATTAAGAGAAAGCACAGATACTGTAGGAAATACCATTTCAATTAACCTTCTGAATGCTGGTCTTATCTTAGGAGATACAAGTATTACTGGTTGGTTATTATGAAAATAAATTGTATTAATATTTTCTTTAATAGAATTTAATATTTTGGAAGTTGTCTCTGGATCAACTGCCGGGAAAGAGCCTTGAAGAGATTTTTGAATATTATTTGATACAATATTCTCAATTTCAGGTGAAAGTGTCATAATTGTCATAACACCATTCTCGTCAATTAGCCCATTACATATACTTCGTCCAAGTGAAAAACGTACATACTCTGTTAATACTTCTATGTCCTTTGTTATTCTCGAATTATCTGCTAGAGATTCTAGAATAGTTACCATATCCTTTATAGCTACCTTTTCTTTAAGAAGACTTTGAAGAACCTTTTGTACTTCACCAATAGTCATAAGATCTGGTATTAATTCTTCAACTACGGTGTTATATTTTTCTTTAACCGAATCAATTAATAATTTAGTTTCCTGCCTTCCTAGAAGTTCGAAAGCATGATTCTTAATAGTTTCGGTTAAATGAGTTACCATTACAGTAGTTGGGTCTACCACTGTTAACCCCTTGATTTCAGCATCTTCTCTTTGATCATTATTTATCCATACTGCTGGTAATCCAAAGGTTGGTTCAACAGTATTAATACCTTGAATAGTAATGTCTTCTGAACTTGGATCAATACAAAGTAACATACTTGGCATTAATTCACCTTTTATTATTACAGTACCTCTTATCTTAACTACGTATTCATTTGTTTTTAGTTGCAAATTATCTTTAATTCTAATAGGTTGTACAACAATTCCCATCTCGAGTGCACATTGCCTTCTTACCGATGCTATTCTTTGTAACAAATCTCCACCTGTAGCTTCATCGGCAAGTGGTATTAATCCATAACCTATCTCTATCTCCATAGGTTCTACAGAAATCAAGTTCATTACATCCTCTGGTTCTCTATTTTCTGTTTCAAAAGATTCTTGTTCTTCAGTTTCTGATTTTATTATCTTTTGATCTTTTTCATCCTTATTCAAGAAATAAGCACTGGTTGCCATAGCAATAGCTAGTATTATGAAAACAATATGTGGCATTCCTGGAATACAAGCCAAAACTACTAACACAAGTGATGCTAAAGCAATAACTTTTGGGAATGTAGTAAGTTGCGATGTTATTTGGGTTCCCAAATTCACAGTGCTACCAGATCTAGTAACTAAAATACCTGATGCAGTTGATATTAAAAGAGCTGGTATTTGACTTACAAGTCCATCTCCAACTGTTAACCTAACATAAGTAGTTGCAGCTGTCCCAATTGGCATACCAAGCATTACTACCCCTATTATTATCCCACCGAAGATATTAATTATAGTAATAATTATACCTGCTATTGCATCTCCTTTTACGAATTTTGAAGCTCCATCCATAGCTCCATAGAAACTAGCTTCATCTTGAAGCTTTGTTCTTCTCTCTCTTGCCTGTTCCTCAGTTATAACGCCTGCATTCAAATCAGCATCTATACTCATTTGTTTACCTGGCATAGCGTCTAGCGTAAATCTAGCAGAAACTTCTGATACACGCCCAGCACCGCTTGTAATAACAACAAACTGTATAATTATTATTATTAAGAAAATAATTATTCCGACTACATAATTACCACCAACAACAAACTCACCAAACGCTTCTATAATATCTCCTGCATAAGCTTGTGTTAATACAAGTCTTGTAGATGAAATGTTTAGCGCTAACCTTAAAAGTGTGGTAATAAGTAATAATGTTGGAAAAACTGAAAATTGCAAAACTTCTGTCGTAAACATTGTTAATAATAAAATCACAACTGCGAGTGTAATATTAAATGCAATTATTACATCAAGAAGTTTGGGTGGTAATGGAATAATAATCATAAGAACTATTGCGATTACTCCAAATGCAACTAATACGTCCAAATTATTCTTTATCTTAAATTTTGCTTTTTCAGCCACAAATATCATCCTTTACTATTTTTTCTTCAGTTTATATACCAATGCCAATATCTCTGCTACTGCTTGATACATATCAGCTGGTATTTCTGAGCCTACCTCTAATTCCTTGTATATTAACCTTGCTACAGGTTTATTTTCAATAATTGGAATATCATTTTCACTTGCAATTTCTTTTATCTTTATTGCAACGTTATCTGCGCCAATAGCCACAACTATAGGTGCTCCATCCCCTCCTTGCTCATACTTAATTGCAATAGCTAAGTGGGTCGGATTTGTAATGACAACTGTTGCATCAGGTACGTCTTGCATCATTCTACCAGACGCCATTTCTCTTTGTTTCTGCCTAATTTTTGATTTAATCTGCGGATCTCCTTCTTGTTGCTTATATTCTTCCTTAATTTCCTGCATACTCATTTTTAGTTCTTTATTATGTTTATATTTTTGATAAGCGAAATCAATTACAGATATTATAAGCATAACTATTGCTATTTTAAAAAATATATCTATAACTAGACTTCCAAAGGCCGCCAAAATAGCCTCTATTTTTAAGCTCCCGTAATTCATTATTTGCATATAGTTATTTTTAACAAATTTATAAGCTATAACTGATATAAGAGTAACTATAGTTAAATTTTTAATTAAATCCACCACTGATCTCATGGAAAATATTTTCTTAAACCCACTTATAGGATTTAGTTTTTTAAGATCTGGTTTAAGTGGTTCACCTGTAAATATAAATCCAGATTGCATAAGGCTTGCAACTATTCCCATTATCATAATAGGAACCACAATCGGCAAAATTAAAATACCAAATTTCATAACTGATACTAAAAGCACAGTTTTAAAAGTATACTCAGTAAGTGTAAATGTTAAATAATTGTTTAAGAAAAGAATTACTATACCTTTTAAATTGTCTAGAGTATATGCCCCAAGCGTCATCATCAGAATTGTTACTGTGAGTAGTGTTGTGGTAGAAGATAATTCCTTACTTTTAGCAACTTGACCCTTTTTCTTTGAGTCACTTTTCTTCTTAGGAGTAGCATCTTCAGTTTTTTCACCACTATCAGATGAGACAAAAACAAGTAGTGGTATTACTTTATAAAGCCCCTTGATTATATCTGGAATAGTGTAAAAAGAATTCACTATTAAAGTAATCGCCGCAGGAAGCACTAATGAAAAACAAGCAAGTCCTATTACTATTTTTATTGGCATACCTAAAATCATAACATTTAATTGTGGTACTGTTCTTGAAACAAGCCCAATACTTAAATCTGTTATGATAATTATTAAAATAATCGGTATTGCTATTTTTAATCCAAGCGTGAAAAACTCTATGAAAACTTTCAGCATCATCATAGATGTTTGCTGCGATAATATAAATTTCCCAATTTCAACATTATTGAATGAATCAATAATCGCTCTAATTAACATATGGTGGCCATCCACCACAAAAAACATTACCATACTTACCCAATAAAGCAAATTCCCTAGTAAAGTAACATTCTCGTTAGATATGGGATCAAACATACTCATCATAGAAAATCCGATTTGGAAATCCATAAGTTGCCCAGCCATTTGCGCAGAGTAAAAACAAAACTTTGTTAAGTACCCAAGCATTAAACCAGTAACAACCTCTGCTAGTGAAAATATTATGAGCGTTCCATTATTAGTAATTAAATTCACATTTTGATAATTAATTCCTGGCATAATTATAAAAGTGAAAACAGCACAAAATCCGACCTTAAGCAAAGCAGGGGCAGATTTGGGGAAGAAAATTGGTATACTCATAAAGAATGCTGATATTCTAAGAAGTACCATGATAAAGCCTAAATAGTAAGCCATATTAGTCAAAACAATTCCACCTAACCTCCCATATTAGCTATAAGTGCAAAAATCCTAGTAGTAAAATCAAGCATTATATGGAGCATCCAACTACCCATTAATAAGCCAATTAGTGCTACTGCAACGAGTTTTGGCACAAAAGTTAATGTTTGCTCTTGAATTTGAGTAGTAGCTTGGAATATACTTATTATTAGCCCTACTACAGTAGCTACAACTAAAATTGGAGCAGATATCATTATTGCAGTATAGATAGCATCTTTTATTACGGATAATACAATACTCTCTGTCATTTAATTCACCTCAACTAAAACTCATAATCAGCGCTTTTGCAAGCAAATTCCATCCATCAACCATAACAAATAACAATAATTTAAATGGAAGAGAAATCATAACTGGTGGTAACATCATCATCCCCATAGCCATAAGTATACTACCTGTTACTATATCTATTATAATAAACGGTATAAACAGTAAAAATCCCATTTCAAAAGCTCGTCTTAATTCACTTATTATAAATGATGGCACAACAGCATATAATGGTACTTTGTCATATGTAACTACAGGTTTTCCATTTTTAAGTATTTCTTTTCCATTACCATCAACTTGATTTTTAACTGTATCCTGTAATTTACCTACATCTAAGAAAAGTTTTAAATCTTTTGCTCTAGTCTGTTTTAACATAAAGTCCCTCATGGGTTTCGA
Organism: Clostridium estertheticum subsp. estertheticum; assembly: GCF_001877035.1. NCBI lineage: Bacteria > Bacillati > Bacillota > Clostridia > Eubacteriales > Clostridiaceae > Clostridium > Clostridium estertheticum. The sequence goes on from NZ_CP015756.1 coordinate 3,100,040, forward strand.
ACCTTTTTCAATTGCAACCTTTTGAGTTATTTTACTGTTTAAATAAGGAGTTAAAGCCTCACTATTGATTTTTGTAAATGTCGGAGCCATAGTAAAAAATGTTAAAAATAGAGCAAGTCCAATTATAACCTCTTTTGGTACTGCATTTTGAATACCTATAGCACTTTTGAATAATGATAACACTATAATTATTCTTACAAAACTTGTAGACATTATAATAATTGATGGCAATAAAGTAAGTACTGTTAGAAGTAATAATAACTTAATATTATCAACATACTCCTTTGGTGTACTCGCATTATCAACCGAAATATTAATTTTAGGTACTGGTATTGTAGTTGCATGTACAATGCTTATCATCGCTATACCTGTTATAGCAAGAGCCAGAGCAAAAACAAACAAATTTTTATTTTTTATTTTCATATCTAACTTCCTCTTTAGTTTGCTTTTTAAAAATATGTTTTTTGAATAAATCCTTCATGTCTTCATATTGAGGTAGCTCTTTAATTTTTTCTATTTTTATAATTTCTTCGCTAGGTAATTCAAATAGAATTTTAACATCATTTAAACTTGATGATACAGCATAGGCTTTATCACCAATTTTTACAACCGCAATACTGTTTTCCTTAGATAAAGAAATTCTATCGAGTATCCTCATATATCTACCATCTTGCAATTTACGAAGTTTTGTTCCTCCATATTTTAAGGATAAATACAACATAAATAATATGAAAGGTAAAAATATTATAATTTTAAACATAAACATCCAAAATTCTTTATCTAACATAATATCACCTACTGTACCAATAAATCATTAAAATATATATGATCTACTTTACCTTTTGTTAAAACTGGGTTTATTTTAGCTATTATCTCTTTTTTTATAAGATCAACACCAGCATCACTAAAATCAGTTGTTTTCTTAGATCTAAGAATTTTAATAACTAAATCCCTAATAACTGGCTTTTGTTCTTTTAGTTCTGTAGATAATTCCTCATTTTCCCCATACCCAACATAAACCAATACCTTTAGGTATCTTTTTGCATCACTATCTGTTAAATTGACTAAGCATTCATCTAATGAATAAGTTGCCTCTTTTGTCTCTACTGCCTTAGTTGTTGTAGTAGGCGTTGCTCCTTTTTTGCCAGCTAACATCATACCGCCAAAGGTTGCCCCCCCAACTACAATTAGTCCGAGTAATACTATAATAACTAATTTTAACGAATTCCCTTTTTTTGGTTTTTCACTCATTTCGTAATGACCTCCTTATCATTTGCAACAATTAAAATATTTACTCTTCTATTTAAAGCTCTATTAGCATCACTATTGTTTGCTGCAATAGGTTGATACTCACCACAAGCTATAGATTTAAATCGGTTTGGACGTGCTTGACCCTTTGTCACCACAAAATACTCAAGTACTTGTAGCGCTCTATCTGAAGATAATTGCCAATTGTTTTTATATTTAGAATTACTAATTGGTTCATTATCTGTATGTCCTTCTATTACAATATCATTAGGAAATGTAGATATTAGTGCATTTATTGAATTTAATACTGACTTACTTTTATCTATAATTTCTGCATTACCACTCTCAAATATAATATTTTCACGAAGTTGAATTATAACACCCCTATTGTCAGTTTTTATCTCAACTATTGACCCTAATTCTTTATCTTTTATGAAACTTTGAACCTTTTTATAAATACTTTGTGTATCACTACCTGCTGCTCCAGATTGTAATGGTAAACCAACTAATGGAACATCTCCATCTTTCACATTAAAATTCAAACTGCTTTTTGTCGTTTCACCCGTTAATACAGATTGAAAAGATGATGCAACTTGTTTAAACTTAGTTGCATCAACTGTTGAAAAAGAATATAATACTACGAAAAAAGTTAGAAGAAGTGTCATTGTATCTGCAAAAGTAGCGAGCCACGTATCGGTTCGTATCTCTGGTCTAATCTTCTTTCTTCTAGACATTCTCACTCACCTCAACTACTTTCGCCTGCTCTTCAATAAACTTAATTCTATCCGCCGGTGATAAATAAGTCGTTAATCTTTCCTTAACACTGCGTGGATTTACTCCAGATTGTATTGAAAGTATTCCCTCAAGCATCATTTCTCGATTATTTACTTCAATACTAGATTTATAGGTTAAATTATGTGCCATAGGAATTAATACTAAATTTGCAAGTAATGCACCATAGAAGGTAGTTATTAATGCTTTACCCATACCAGAAGCTACTGCCGAGGCATCACTTAAACTTGATAACATTTGAATAAGTCCTATAAGTGTACCAAGCATACCAAAAGCTGGCGCATAAGCTGCCCAAGCTTTTAACATATTAATCCCATCCTCGTGGCGCCTTTCCATTTCATCCGTTTCCAGCTCCATAACTTCTTTTATTGTTTCAGGGTCTAGACCATCAACAACCATTTGAATTCCTTTATTTAAAAATTTATCAGGCAATAGTGCTATGTCATCCTCAAGAGATAAAAGTCCGCCTTGTCTTGCTTTTTTAGATAAACTTATAAAACAATCAATGATTTCTGTACTAGATGATGTGTTTTCTTTAAATGATTGTCTTATAACCTTTGTAACTCTCTTCATTGCTGAAATAGGATAAGCTATAAGCAGTGCAGCAAATGATCCACCCACAGTAATTGCTATAGAAGCTGGGTCAAAAAATATTTTTAAGTTAGTTCCACCAGATGCCATCCCCCATACCGTTAACCCAAATCCTATCACTATTCCAATAGTGGTCAAAAAATCATGCTTCTTCATGCAATTGCCTCCTAAAACTTGCCAGTAAATATCCTATTCTTATACTTTATTACCTCTGCAATTACCTCATCTGTACTTTCAATCACAATATATTTTTTTCCATTTGTTAAAGTTATTAGCGTTTCTGGCATTATATCAATCTTTTCTATAACCTCTGCATTTAAGACAAATTCTTTATTATTTAAACCTGTAAGTTTTATCATGGGCCCTCCTATGATACTTTACTTATTCTATCTCTTTAGACCTATTATATCCTGTAGTATCTCATCTCCTGTGGTAATTGTCTTACCCATTGCCTGGAAGGCTCTACTTGCAACTATCATATCTGTAAACTGCTCAGCTAGATCAACATTTGACATTTCAAGCATTCCAGAAAGCATACTGCCGTAGGCTTTGCTGTTGTCATTAGTAGTAGCTCCTAATCCTGATCTAACCACCGCTTGTCCTGAGTTAGAAGTACTTGTATATAAATTTTTACCAACCTTTCCTAATCCTGCTGGGTTATTAAAGGATGCCATAGCAATCTGTCCAATTACAGTTACACCATCACCCTCTAACGTAGCTTTAATAGTTCCATCCTTTTCTATTGAAAAAGATTTCACCTTTTTTGCATCAGTACCTGTTCCTATTGTGTCTGGTATTGATAATGCTATAAGACCACCCGCTGCCGTTGGCGCCGTTTTGCCGTTTGCATCTACAAATATTGTGGCAGTTGTACCATCACTTGCGTTAGTTAAGCTACCACCTACAGAGTAACCCATAACTCTAAGCCCATCTGATGTTAATAAATGACCTGCATCATCTAGTGTTAAAGCTCCATCTCTTGTGTAAGAAATATCAAATCCACTAGATTTAGTTGCATCAATTTTATGATCGTCACCCAATGATACACTCCCTCCAATAGCTCCAGTAGCAACTATTAAATAACCTTCGCCATCCATAGCAACATCTAAATTCCTAGACGTTGGCTGCATCATGCCTTGACCTACCATAGTATCTATTCCTGAAATTTGCACTCCTAGTCCTACTTGCTTTCCATTAACTCCACCTGTATTTGTTGATGATGAAGATGCATCAGACATGCTTTGACTTACCATATCTTGAAATCTAACTCTGGAGCTTTTAAACGCTGTAGTTCCACAGTTAGCTATGTTGTTTGCTATAATATCTAACTTAGTCTGATTTGCTTTCATTCCACTTATTCCAGCATATAATGATCTTAACATAATAATACCTCCATTTTTTTAGTAATCACTTTGCTTCCGTCATTCCACAAAGTTAAGCTCCCTATAAGGTCCAGCTTATATCATAACTACACTATCTATATTTGTTATTACATTTCCTGTGCTTTGATTTTTATCCATTGCGGTAATTACAGTCCTATTTTTAATACTTGTAATCAGAGCCATGTCCTTATATAGTATTAAGGATTGTTTAGCACCTTTACTATCCGCCATATTTATTCCCTCATTAATTTTCTTCCTATCAGCATCATCTAAATTTATATTTCTACTATTAAGCCTTTGCGCTGCATGAGATGATATGGTAAAACATTCTTCTTTTTTTACCTGTTTATCTAAAATATTATTAAATGCACTTTTATCTTTACTTAAGCTACTAGCATCTTTGTTAACTATAGTACTTTTATTTTGTAAAGCAACATTTGAATACCCAGTAAAGTCTGCAGCTGAATATAGTTTACCATTTACTACTCTATAAGACATATTTAAGCCTCACCTTACGATCTTAATTAATTTTTTATCCTACTTTTGAAATGTCATCATAACTTATATCTTTAGTGACATCCTTACTATTCTCTTGATAAGAAATAGTTAAATTAATTCCTGTTGTAGTTTTAGCCACACTTTTAACATTTCCTGTATAAGCTACTTTAGCATCCCCTAAAGCTCTTGTTGTAACTTGTTTACCCATTAAATTTATAGCCGCAGAAAATGCTGTATTGTTATTTAAATAATCTGATGTAGCGTTTGATACATCTATAACATCTGATAAAGTGTCAGCTGGAAAATCTTTTGTAGTGCCATCTATCAATTGTACTGCCATGTAGTTTTTACCTGACTTCTTATAAACAGCTTGGACAGTTCCCCCGTATTGAACACCTTTATCATTATAACTATCAAAAGCTACCATCTTACCCACTAGCGAAGTTTGATTTCCAAAAGTCACATTGCTATTTAAATTTGACATTTGTTCTAGTGCAGCAAATTGTGCCATTTGAGCTACAAATTCTGTACCGTCTTTAGCCGCCGTCGGATCTTGGTTACTAAGTTCTGCTGAAAGTATCTTAAGGAAAGAATTCTGATCCATTGCTGCACCTTTCTTTACAATTGCAGTTCCACGATCTGTAGCCCTTGCTGAACTTGTTTGTGCTGTACTTAAATTTTTTAGTGCTTCATTTGAAGTTTTTGTAACCTCAGTTGCCATTAATATCACCTCTTAAATATTGATTTTTATCTAAGCATAATTAAACAAACTTATTTACTTGATTATCTTCTATAACATAGTTACTACTTATATCAACATCATCGTCTATATCCACATTAGTTTTTGAGTTGTTATCTTGTTTTCCATTATTATTGTTATTGTTTCCACTAGAGTTCTTGTTAAAAAAGGTTGAATCCTCATATACGTTTATATCTAAGCTTTGAATTTTAATGTCCATACTTTTCAATCTATCTTGAATGTCCGAAGCATTATTATTTAACAAGTTATAAGTTTCCTTATTTTGAGCCAATATACTAGCCTTCATAATTCCACTTTCCATAGTAAGTTTTATTGTAATTTCTCCAAGTTCTCTAGGATTCATTTTCACTGTTAAATCCTTTATATTATTAATTTCCATGAATTTTACAGATTTAATTACATCAGCTTGAAAATTATTTTTATCAACTACTAAATTTGCACTTAGTACTTTGGAAACATCTGAAGTTTTCACAGTTTGAAATTGATTCATAAAATTAACTGCTTTTGATATTTTCACATCGTCCTTATCTCCACTTAGCAACTTATTAAGAAATTTTTCCTCAGAAGAGCTATTACCAGAAGATTTATTGTCTTTTTTGTTATCACTTAAACTCTGATTTTGATTTTTAGAAATATTTTCAGAAGTTGACTTTGTGTTTTGCGACTTCAACATTTTTATTAAATTATCTTTTACTGATTTATCCTCACTATTATCGCTGTTAGTTTCAGGAGTAGGTACTTTTAATAAATTCAAATCTGATTTTATATCCTTAACCTGCGTAGTTAGCTTTTGAAGCATAGCAAGCATTTCAGAAGACATTTTTGTATTTTCTTTTGGGTTTTCTAGTAATGATAATATTTCACTAAGATTGTTCTTCAACGTAGTCTTTGTTTCAGGTGTCAATTTTTTTGTACCTACTAATTCTTCTAAATTAATAGAATTAAGTTCAGTTCCTGAAGTTTTAGTAGTTGCAGTTTTATCAGTACTTTGAATCATAACAGTTAAAGATTGTAATAACTGCTGAATTTGTTCCATTTGATCAGTTGTTTTTTCGGTGCTTGCTGATTCTCCTGATGTTTTCTTAATATTTTGCTTTAATAAATCAATAAGTTTTTTTAAAGTATTGTTTATCTTAATATCAACATCTTCTAGCGAGTCTTTTGGTAGTTCCTCAGTGTTTTGCTTTAGTGTTTTAATTGCTTTTTCTATAGTGCTGTTTGTATCTGTACTTACCTTACCACCAGTATCAGAATCATCTAAACCCTTTTTTTTATCTTCTGCTGTAGTTTTACCAACACTCTCCTTCTGATTTTCGTTATTTGTTTCATCTGAATTTTTTATCTTTGTTTCATCCAAATTTTCTTCTTTGTTGTTTGTTTTATTAACATCGTCATTTGAAAAACTCTTAGATTTTAGTGTTTGATCATCTAAGGCTTTTTTAAATTCTTCTTTTCTTTCTGGTTGTTTTGGCGTATCAACTTTAGTAGGAGCATTATTGTAATTTATTACATTATTATTAACATTCACTTTTCTCACCTCCTTTAATAACATTTATGGAAATAAATAACCATTAACATATAAGTCTATTTATTTCCATGAATCCTTGTATTATTTCTAATAAAAGCAAAAAGTGCAAACTCATCATTACTTTTTTGTTCTATTAAATTTTGTTCTTTTAAAAATGAAATTTTCTGCTTTTCTTTCAAAATTTCTACAGTCTTTTTTTCAACTTGACATAACTTTAATTTTTCTCTTTTTTGCTCTAATATCTTCCCTTTATCCTCAAGTACTATAGTATTTTTATCTATTGAATAATTCAAAGCATTCAAATAATTCTGCTTAATTTTCTGCTGTATAATTGATTCATAAGCATCAATATTCCTATGGGCCGAATAATTTTCTTTTAGACTATTCAGCTCTTTTTCTACCATATTTTTTTCTCTTTGTGCTTCTTTAAATTCAAGTTTACTTTTATCTTCAAAATCTTGTCTAATATCGAGAAGTTTTTGAAGTCTGAACTTGTACGCTCCGCTCATATAAAAACTCCTTCCATAAAAACATCCCCAAGAGACTCACTTGAAACATCTATTCAAACATATTTTGGAGTACACTTAAACTAACATTAATGTCTGTATTTTCATTTGTATCCTGCTTTAAAAAAGCTTCTATACTATCATTATACTTAATTGCATTATCAATTTTTTCACTACTGCCCTTTACATAAGCCCCAATATTTATTAAATCTTCAGAATCTTTATAAGTTGCCATTAAGTCTCTTGCAAGGGATGCAGCCTTTTTATGCTCAGGCGTAGTGATTTCAGACATCAATCTACTAACGCTATTTAAGACATCAATGGCAGGGTAATGATTTTTACCAGCAAGTGCTCTTGATAAAACTATGTGACCATCAAGTATTCCACGTACTGCATCTGCTATTGGCTCATTAAAATCATCACCATCTACAAGCACTGTATAAAAAGCTGTAATAGATCCTTTATCAGACATTCCACTGCGTTCCATTAACTTAGGTAACATTGCGAATACTGACGGAGTATATCCTTTACTTGCTGGAGGTTCCCCAATAGCTAGTCCAATTTCCCTTTGTGCCATAGCGAACCTTGTTACTGAATCCATCATTAGAATTACTTTTTTACCTTGATCCCTAAAGTATTCTGCAATAGCAGTCGCTGTAAATGCACCTTTTAATCTTACCAGGGCCGCTTTATCAGAGGTTGCACATACTATAATTGATTTTTTCATTCCCTCGATCCCCAAATCCTTTTCTAGGAAATCACGAACTTCACGTCCTCTTTCACCAATAAGTGCAATAACATTTACATCTGCTTTTGCCCCTCTTGCAAGCATCCCAAGAGTTGTACTTTTACCCACTCCACTGCCTGCAAATATACCAACTCTTTGACCTTCCCCACAAGTTAAGAAACCATCAATCGCCCTAACTCCAGTAGGCAGAATTTCTTTTATTCTACGTCTCTTTAAAGGATCTGGAGGAGATGTATTTAAAGAATATGCTGTGTATTTAGTAATCTCATCACCATTCAATGGATTTCCTAGCCCATCTAGAACCTTTCCAAATAATTCATCTGAGCACTTAACACTAAGTGGATTTCCAGTTGGCACTACTCGGCATCCAGGTGATATACCCACTAGTTCCCCAAGCGGCATGAGTATTACGTCCTTCTCACGAAAACCAACAACTTCGCAGGGTATCTCTTCGTTTGATATATTATAAATGTTACATACTTCACCTACAAATGCTGTTATTCCCTGTACCTCAATTGTAAGTCCTATAACATTTTTCACCACACCCTCGCAGTAAGTGTAGTTAATATCAGGAATCTTTTTCATTAAATACTCAAAATTTAGAGATACCATAAAATCATTCACCCTCTTTATACTTGTAATTGTTCTTCCTTAAACATATCAACTATTTTTTCTATACCATAAGATATACTCACAATACTTTTCCCTGTTTCTTTTTCTATAACAGCAGTTCCATCCTCTAAGAAATTATCTTCTATTACAAATATATCACCTTGAAATGCAAGTTTAGCTTTCCAGTTTTCAACTTGGCCCTTCACATCATCAAAATGGGTGTTATTAGTTTTTATAATATATAATTTTATATTTCTTTCAGCTTTTAGAGTATTAAAAATCATCTCATTTATTGCATCTGGCTCTTTTACTTCTTTTTTTAATATATTCTCAGCTATACTTACAATTAGATCCTTTATATGCTTTTCTTTCTCTATCAAGAACTCATCATACTTAGATTTTGAAAGCTTTAACATATCATCTGCTTGTGCCCGTACAACGTTTGCCTCCTGCGTTGCGCCGCTAATTGCTTCATTATACCCATTTTCATAACCTTCTTTATTTCCTTGTTCAAGCCCTTCTTTAACTGCTCCAATTTTCGCCTCTGCAGCATCAATGACTGATTTTGAAATTATTTTCTCACTTTCGTGTCTTGCATTTTGTAATATATTGCTAGCAAGAGTTTCATAATTTTCTATATTATCATTTTTTATAACTTGCTGCTCATCCATAATTTTGGGCAAAGGTTTTGCACTTAAATGAGTGCTTATTTCTTCCTCACCCTGCTTTATGACATTCGAATTTTTTATCACATTAAATGACAATCGATTCCTCACCGCCTCTTGAAAGAACTATTTCTCCAGCCTCATCTAAACGTCTCAAAATGCCAACAATTTTTTGTTGTGCTTTCTCTACATCCATAAGTCTTACTGGTCCAAGGAATTCCATATCTTCTTTCAAAGATGCTGCTGCTCTCTTAGATTGATTCTTGAATATAGTGTTTGCAACTTCTTCTGAACATCCTTTTAATGCAAGAGATAAATCCTTAGTATCTATTTCTCTTAATGTTCTTTGTATTGAAACATCATCCAATGTAATAATATCCTCAAATACAAACATAGATTCTTTAATCTTTTCTGCAAGTTCTGCATCTTCTCTCTCAAGACCCTCTGTGATATTTTTTTCTGTAGTTCTATCAACTTGATTTAGAATTTCAACTAGAGATTCTATTCCACCAATTACGGCACTATCTGTTCTAATTACAGAAGATAGTTTACCATTTAAAACTTTTTCAATTTCTTTTATAACCATAGGCGAAATACTGCTCATAGTTGCAATTCTATAAGATACTTCACTTTGCAGATCAAGGGGTAACTCTGCCATTATCTGAGCAGCCTTATCCGACTGCATATAACACATAATAAGTGCTATTGTTTGTGGATGCTCATTTGCTATAACATTTAAAAGTTGATGAGCATCTGCCTTCCTTGCTATGGCAAATGGTCTATATTGTTGAGTTTCTTCCATAACTTTGTCTAAAATTTCCTTTGCTCTTTGCGAACCCAATGCCTTTCCTAACAAATTCTTTGCATATTCAATTCCACCTTCTAAAAGAAAATCCTTAGCTTTATTCATTTCCATAAATTCCTCTAAAATTGACTTCCTAAGTTCTGGTTTAACTGAATTAATATTTGCAATCTCATAAGTTATTTTTTGTATATCTTTTTCTGGCAATTTTTTTATTATACCCGATGATGCGTCCGGCCCTAAAGTTATAAATAATATAGCTGCTTTTTGAATTCCCGAAAGTTTTTCACCTTTAGCCACTACTTATCACCTCTCATCTTCTGTCAGCCAAGACTTAATTATATCTGCAACTTGTTCTGGTTTATCAGCAGCATATTTTTTAACTTGATTCTCCATACTAGATTTTTTATCCTTAGATTCAAATTCAATAGTTGGAAAAATCTCTTCCTGTTTTGGAGGAATTTCATCTCCAATCATCATGTCAATTCCCTCTGTAGTTATTTCTTCCTTCTTTCTTGACCTGCGAATTACAAATATTACTATAACTAATATCAGAACAGCTAAAGCACCTATTGCAATACGAGTATATAATATTTTAGACGCTGCCGCCTTATCTGCATTTGCTATATCAAGTAGTGCTTGCTGAGCAGCTTTTTTAGCAGCCGTATTAAAGTACAACCCCTCTATACTTATAGTGTCTCCTCTAGCTCCAGAGTATCCAATAGCTTGTGCAACTAAATTGTTTACAGAAGTCTTAGTAGCTGCATCCAAATTGCCATCAAGTACTACCGAAGTAGTAAGTTTCTTAATTGCACCAGGAGACTTTACTACATTGTCAACTGTTTGTGACACATCATAATTTTTTGTACTATCTTTTACCACAATGTTTCCATCTTTATTAGTCGTTGGCGATGTATTTTGCGTCGCATTATCCACTGGACTAGTTGATAAACCGGTGCTTGTACCACCATTCCAAGTTTCAGTATCATGTGAACTTACGACTGATCCCGTTTTACCATATGTTGTGGATTTTCTTGTAAGCGCATCAAAATCGAGTTCTGAATTAACAGATACCTTCACTCCGTCTTTATATACAGGCTCAAGTACTTTCATTATCTTCTCTTCCATATTCTTCTCAATTTGTGCTTGAAGCGCTTGTTGATCATCGGTAGAGTCAGTTAATGTCTTCTTTTCCTTGTCGTATAACCCTTCAGTTAAAAGTTTAAAGTCATCGGAGACTATACTCACATTTTCCTTTGGAAGATTCTGCACAGATCCAGTTAATAATGAAACTATTGCTTTTACCTGTTCATTAGTAAGTTTAGTCCCTGATTTAAGTTTTAATACAACCGATGCTGTAGCCGGATCTGTTTCTTTAACAAAAGCAGTGCTTTCTGGCATAACTAAATTAACCTTAGCTCCTTCTACTTCTGGGAATGACTTTATAGCTCTTTCAATCTCACCAGATAATGCCCTTTGATACATAATTTTAGTTTCTGTATCCGTAGGTGCCATTTTACTACTATCAAAAAGCTCAAATCCCTTACTTCCATCCGTAAGTTTAACCTCTGACGCAAGCGTCATTCTAAGGCTATCAATCTGATCTTTAGGTACTAATATACTAGTTCCACTTACCTTATAGCTAACTTTATCAGTTTTTAACTGTGTAACAATTGTCCCTGAATCTTCTGTTGACAAATTTGAATATAACACAGCATATTTAGTTTGCGAGGATGCTACTATAAAAGAGATAATAGCTATTAGGATTACTCCCACAAGTATGCTATAAGCTATTTTTTTATTTCTGCTTAAGTTACTCCAACTTTGCGAGAATTTATTTCTCACTTCAAGTAGCTTGCTCATATTCTTGCTCCCTTCCTATATCTGCATCCTATTAAATACATCATAGGCATCCACAAGTTTATTTCTAATTTGTACAGCGGTTTCTAAAGACAGTTTAGCTTCTGCCGTAGATAACATTACCTTCTGTACATCTTTTTCATCACCCTTTATAAACTTTTGAGTGAGATCATCAGATTCAATTTGTTTATCATTAACTCCATCTAATTTTTCTTTTAATGTATCCAAGAAACTAGTACCAGAATTTTCAGTATTAACAGCATTCGTTTTAACATCATTAAGAACCGCTGTATTGCTTACATTTGCACTTGCATTAATGTTCATAAAAACACTCTCCTATTTACCTATTTCTAATGCTTTAGAAAACATACTTTTCTGAGCAGTCATAGAACTTACATTTGCCTCATATGCTCTTGTAGATGCAATCATATCTGCCATTTCATTCAAAATATTTACGTTAGGCATACTCACATACCCGTCTTTATCAGCATCTGGGTGTGATGGGTCATAGACACGCCTTAAAGCAGACGGATCATTTTCTATTCCCACAGCCTTAACCCCTTTAAAACTTGTTTTATATGTACTCGTAGTTTTATCTAATTCTTGTTGTAAATTTTCTTGAAATACAGCTATCTTTCTTATGTAGGGTTTTCCGTTTTCGCCTCTAGTAGTAGTTGCATTCGCAACATTAGAGGATATTGTATCCATCCTTAATCTTTCCGCTACCAGTCCACTAGAGCTTATCCTCATCCCCATAAATGCATCATTCATAATATTATTTGCCCCCCCCTATAACATAACTGGTAAGTGAAATCTTACTATTAACTTGACTAACAAGGGCAGCATACATTAAAGTATTTGCTGCTTGATTAGTCATCTCAAGATCTATATCTACGTTATTACCATCTTGCCTTGCACTAGTACTCTCATCTCTGTTTACTGTAATTTGGTCATTACTATTACCTGCTTGAATATCTTTACTATTATCGGTTTTCATTGTATCTGCTGTCATGTTATCCTTTAATGTTTCCTCAAATGTAACATAAAGCCCTTTGTAGTTTTTCGTATTAATATTTGCAATGTTATTTGCACTTACTTTACTTCTAAGTGCAGAGGCATCCATACTTTTTTTAAGTAAACTATATGTATCTCCACTTGTAGAACCTCCAATTATATTCAAAATCATCATCCCCCTTAATTTAGATTTAGATATAAAATATGTAATTTCAATTTAATGTCCCGCATAAATTGTCGTAATATGTTTTTAAAGATAATATATTCCACCTCACAAGTATTATTATATACTATTTTATCATTTTAGTGAATATTTTTTTTAACTTAATTTCAACAAATTCAATTTTAAATTCTAAGCTACTCCATTTTACTGTCGAAGTACCTATCTCAAGGTTTATAATTATTAATTGTCACGTTTTATTAAATTATGATTTGATTACATATTATTATTATATTATACATTATTGTTGTAATTTGTGTATGTATTAATTAGTATAATTAATACATACATATGATATCCGTGCTTTTATTGTCATATTTATGCTTTTTTGTTAAAAATATAATCTTCATCCTTAACATAAATCAATACTCAATACTAAATACGCATTTTTCGAGTTTAAGTTGCAAAATTATAAAATAAATTTTTAAGAGTTACACCCCTGGGGTAAACGCAAAAAAAATTACAGCCCTTGGTGAACCGTAATTTTGCATATTCCCATGTTTTTTTCTTTTTCTTTTTCACCCCTGGGGTAACCCTCATCCATATTTTACACTCCTAGGGTGCTAAGTTCCAGACTCCACATAACTTTTATATAATTCTCTGTTCTTATCTTTAAAGTAAGATAATATCCTATTGCTACAAACAAACCCTTCTTTCCCACCACTCATATAGATAAGATAACTACTCCATTCATAAGCCTCAGGTTTTTTAACCATTTTAGCTCTCACTGGGTTTAAATGTACATATCTACTTGCTTCAAGCATTTGAGCATCTGTTTCTATAAGTTCAGAATAATATCTATCTTGAAATAAATGCCCAATATAGTTATATTTTTTATTATAGTACTTCGCATATTTACTATGTATTCTTCCTATAAATTATCCTAAAGGCTTTTCTTCAGTTCTAATTAATATGTGCACATGATTATCCATTAAACAATAACTTATTACCTCATATTTGTCATACATATAGTAATCCAACGTTTCTTTCATCAATGTTAAGTAATGCAAAAAATCCTCTTTATTTTTAAAAATATCATTTCTATGATTACCTCTTGCGGTAACATGATAGCTTGCACCCGGATACCATTTTCTTTTTATAGTTGGCATAACAATAACCTCCACTTTATTTGAGTATTGTTAATTATTGCCAAATCCACAAAGATTTACACCACAGGGGTGCTTAAGATTTACACCCCTGTGGTGCTTGCGAATGATTAATATTATCCTATAGCCTTTAGTTTTGCAATATCCGACCAATTATTTGCTGTTATAATTTCAACACTACTCAAATCTTTTCTCATACTCTTAACTTCACCTTTAATTTCTAATACTTCATGCTTTAAATTTTCCTGCTCTGCTGATATAACATCAGTTTTATGTTCTAAAGCTCTAAGTATTTGAGTGTGTTCTTCTTGGGTTATTTTAATTGATTTGATATCACTTTGTGTTAATTTAATATCACTTTGTGTTAATTTAATATCACCTTGCATTGATTTCATATCACCTTGCATTGATTTCATATCACTTTGCATTGATTTCATATCACTTTGCATTTCTTTTAGAATATCTAATATTTCCTTATCCATAAATTCACCGCCTAGATCTTTTGCTATCATTATATCATATATAAACTAAGATTAAAATAATATTTCATCCACCAATATCGATTCATTATTCTACACTACGTTGCTATATATATGTTCTAATACAATTTACAAAATATCTACATAAGCCTCATTATCCTCCATAAAATATATGAATGAATCAGCATCAAATTTACAAATATTTACACTGCCAGAGTTTTGCAGACCTAACCTTTCACTGCAAGGTATTCTTTTTTATTTCAATTATTTTCTCTATTGGTACGCCTGTTCCCTTGGCTCCTATTTCTTCACTTATTCCAAGTTTAAGAAAATTAATGGCATTTTCTATTCCTTTTTCTTCTGCTGATTTTATCCTAGTAAGTTGGTCGCTAATTTCTGCTTGCCTTGATTCATATAGCATTCTTGCCTTTTTATCCTTACTTATTGTTTGCAATAATCCATAGGCTTTCTTTATGTCTTTATTTTTCTCAGCTAACATTTCCATCGCTCCCTTCGATTTTGCATCTTGCATCTTAAATCAATGGTAAATTTTACACCCCTGGGGAGCTATTAAAAATATTTTTCTGCTAATGTTCTATCACTTTCTAACAATTTCTTCCTTGTAACCGATACATATATATCCCCACTCACTGCTTTAGTTTGTGTTATGTTTACAAATAAATCTACTCTAACTGTATCAGTTTTTGTTGTTATTACAGTTCCTTTTCCTATTGCAGGTCCACCTTTTGCTATTGAGTATATTTTCACTATATCCCCTATAGCTAAATTTTGGATTAATACTCTGTCTGATATTCCATTTGAATTATTTATTACTACTATATTGCTTTTATCTAGTGGTATTGACTTTGCTTCCGAGGCGTATATTATCTCTTTTGTTCTATCACTTTCAAGCAATTTTTCACTTGTTACTGATACATATATACTCCCACCCTTTGCTCCAAGTTGTGTTATGCTTACTGTTAAATCGCCTTCAACTGTTACAGTAGTTGTACCTATTACAAGTCCATCTGTTGCTGATGAATATACCTTTACTACATCTCCAATAGCTAAATTTTTAACCACTACTGTGTCTGCTGTTCCAGCTGCATTATTTGTTACAACTATATTGCTTGGATATAGTTGTATTGATTTAGCTTCTGCAGCATATGTAACTGATGTTCTATTACTTTCAAGAAATGTTTTTCTTATTACTGATACATATACAGTTCCGCCCGCTGCTCCAATTTGAGTTATATTTACTGTTAATCCTGACGCTGTTGCAGTTGACGTGCCTATTACGGCTCCACCAATTGCTGCTGAATATACTTTTACTATATCCCCTATATATAAGTTTTGAACCACCACAGTATCCGGTGTTCCAACTGCATTATTTGTTACTACTATTTGAGGTTGATCTAATGGTGTCGATTTCGCCTCTGCATCGTATGCTAAAGCTGTTGTTCTATCACTTTCAAGCAATGCTTTACTTGTCACTGTTACGTATACTTTTCCGCTCTCTACTCCAATTTGTGGTATGCTTACTGTTAAATCTCCTGCTACTGTTACAGTTGCTGTTCCTATTAAGGCCTCACCAATTGCTGATGAATATACTTTTACCATGTCCCCAACAGCTAACTTTTTAACCATTACTGTGTCTGCTGTTCCAACTGCATTATTTGTTACTATTATTTTGGTTGGATCTAAGGGTATAGATTTTACTTCCGCATCATATTTTACTGCTGATGTCCTATCACTTTCAAGAAATGTTTTACTTATAACTGATACATATACATTTCCAGCTTCTGCTCCAATTTGATCAATCTTTACCGTTAAATCTCCTTCTACTTTTACAGTTGCAGTTCCTATCAAATCTCCACCTATAGCTGATGAATATACATTTACTATATCTCCTATAGCTAAGTTTTGAACCACTAATGCGTCTGGTGTTCCAACTGCGTTGTTTGTTACAACTATAGCCGTTGGATCTAATGGTATAGATTTTGCCTCCGCATCGTATCCTACCGCTGATGTTCTAGTACTTTCAAGCAAAGCTTTCCTTGTAATCGAAATATACACCTTTCCGGCAGCTACCCCCAGTTGTGTTATACTTGCTGTTAAATCTCCTGCTACTGTAGCAGTTGCTGTTCCAAGTAATTCTCCACCTACTGATGATGAATATACGTTTATTATATCCCCTATAGCAGCGTATTGAACTACTACCGTATCTGGTGTCCCAGAAGCATTATTTGTTACTACTATAGCTGTTGGGTCTAGTGGCGTCGATCTTGCTTCTGCCGCATATACTGATGATGGTAAAACAATTGATAGTAATACTATTATGATTAGTAATTTTGATAATAACTTTTTCATAAATTTATCTCCTCTTGATTCTATTTAAATATATGATTTATAATTTTTATAAAAGAAAAAAATAAAAAACCCAAAATGAGTTCTTTATCTACTTCTAACATTTTCTAATATCTTTAATGCATTTTGTGGTAACTGATTTGATTGAACCATCATAGCGGTCCCCGCTTCTACAAGTAAGTTGTATTTAGAATATTCCATCAGTTCAGTAGCCAAATCTGTATCTCTAATACCACTTTCAGCAGATTGGATCTTATCTGATATTTCTGTTGTAGAATCAGAAGAGCTTTGGAATCTGTTTTCTAATGCTCCAAATTTACTTCTTGCGCCCATTATAGCATCAAGAGCCGTATCTACAAGTCCTAAACAAACAGCAGTATCTACATTAACTACATCTACCTTGTCTGTTGTTCCATCCCTAAGTTTTAAACCACTTGCAGTTAAATTGTACGTCGGTATGACGATTTTTTCACCTGAAATAACACCCGTAACCATTCCTATAGCGCCTGTAGCCACCCCTGTAGCACCTGTAGCATCACCAACATTTAAAAGTTTAACTCCATTAAATTCATTGTTATTAGCCATATCATCTACTCCTGATAACATTTGGGTTATTTCCTTTTGAATAACTTCTTTGTCCAAATCAGTTGTCGTACCTCCAGCTTGTACTACTAACTCCCTAACCCTTTGTAGCATACTAGTTATACCATCAAGACTGCCTTCTGCAGTTTGGAGCATGCTAACTCCATCCTGAGCATTATTCCCTGCCATTTGAAGTCCTCTTATCTGCATTCTAAATCTTTCACTTTGAGCCATTGCATTAGGATCTTCTTTTGAATTATTTATTTTTATCCCAGAAGATACTCGCTCTAAGGATGAACCCTGTTTAATAAGATTTTTGCTATATTCTCTATATATATTTATAGATGCTAAATTCTTATTTATTCTCATAAATTTAATCAACTCCATTAAATTTTTTTATTAACTACCTATTTTAATATATCGGAGATACTACATTTAACTTTAGCACCTTTTCCAACTACGCCCTTCAATGTTCCAACTTTTGTAATTTGATATATGTAACATTAATATACCATCTCATCAAATGAATACAAACTTAAACAACTATCAAATGAATTACTAGCCTCTTCTTTTGATATCTTACCTCTAACAAGATTTCTATATAACATATATAACTTTACATAAAGATCTGGACTGATTTGCTTAACTTCTATCATTTTATTATATATCATATCTTCCATAAAAGATGTGCTGTCTACCTCAAAAGTACTAACAACAAAACTTTGTAGTTCTTTAATTTTGTTTTTTACATTTGAATCAAAACAAAGACTATTTATTTCATCTAGTCCTTTAATAATTTTTTTTACTGCCTCAACTTGATTTAAATCTTGGCTATTACTACTCACAAAACATCACCCCTCATAATTTAAAGCGTTAAACTTGTCTACGGTTTCATCTGAACATCGTGACACACGAATTAGAATCTTTGTTTTTATTATATCATATATCTAAATTCATTTTCTATATCTTTTTTCCATTGCACGTAATCATCCGAAATTATTGAATTTATAATGCTTTCTTCGGTTTTAAAATTATTCTCAATAAGCGCCTGCATTAATTCTTTAAGTTGAGACTCTAACTTATTTGTTTCTGCCATTACATTTTTATTAGCTAAATCTTCATTCATCGTTTTTAATGCGCTACTTATACTATTTACTCCATCTATAGAATCATTTAATACTGTTTTCACCTGCGATTTTGTACCATTTTTATAATTTAGTTGTATATAAGTTAAAGCTTCTCCTAATGTATCAGAAATCTTTAAGGTATACCTTATTTCATCTGCATGTTTTCCGCTCTCTTTTTTTAGAATTTTCTGATTAGAATTATTTAAAATTACTTTTCTTTTATTTTCTTTTAAAATCATGCTTGTGTTATGTATTTTCGTAAAAATGGATATTACAAAAAAAATTATGCTCATTACAAATATTATTCTTGATTTATCAATTTTAGTTTTTTTACTCATATTATTTACCCCACCTAGCTAAAATCTTAATTTTGTAAATACCTATCCCATACACTATTATCTTTTGTTAACTCCATAATAGGTATAAAGAATTTAAAGATATACTCACTATACCAACTTAAGTTTTAAACTACAATAGTAATAAATACTTATTAAAAGACAACAAAATAAGCACCACAACTACTGATTTAGTCACTAATGCTCATTTTGATTGTCCCTCTTATTTCACATTTACACCAACTTGTCTCATGATCTCTACTAACTTCTATCCAACCATAACATTGAAGTTCATACTACAATTCTATATCTTCATACAAATACTACGCCCATACATCCAAGTTCTGCCCTACATTAGAGTCTACTGCAACATTCTTTATCATTTCTGTCATTTGAGTAGCAGTTTCCTTACCAGTATCCATTGCCATCTTCATTACTGCTATACCTGCTGATTCTTTTACCTTTGATTGACTCATTACCATTGATAATACTCCTATGTCCATCAAAACACCTCCCATTTACTCTTTTCCCCAAATTACCATTACCTTAGTGGATTGTTTAAATTCTATAGCTTCTTTTATACCTGAAATATTTCGTTCCTTTATTTTAATGTCCTACCTTCATTATAACAGCATAATTGTTTATTGTATTCAAATATAGCTATTTTATAATATCTTTGAAAATACTCTATTGTCTCAAACTCATAATAAAAATTATCACTTAATACTATTTTTTTCTAAAACACCAAATATCAAAACCAATCCCACAAGTATGTCTTTTTATCTCTACATTCATTATAATTTAAGCTAGCTATATTAGCAAAATCCAAAAGCAACTAAAAGAATATAAATTCATTTAAACTCTTCCGACGACTTTACTTAGTCTATGATTTAAACCTCACAAAAAATATAAGTTTATACCAAGTATACGCTTATATTCCCTCTAAAATCCCTCTAAATTCTCAGTATTTTATTTTTTTATTGTATTTGTACATGTTTAACTCTTGTTAAATTATAAATACTTATAGCCCAATGAATTATCAAACCTACTTTTTAATATTGTAAGTTTTTTAGTTTTTAATCATTTTGAAAAATTCTCTAAAGTTTATGCTAATTTTTACGAAGATTATATAATACTTCATTTTTACAAGGAGGTGATTTTATTGATAATAAATAACAATTTTTCCTTACTAAATTCATATAATAAACTAACTAAAAACAAACCCCAAAGTGAGAATGTAATAGAAAAAATTTCTTCTGGTAAAAGAATTAATAGATCTTCTGATGATTCAGCAGGGCTAGCTATTAGTGAAAGCTTTAAAGCTCAAGTAAGAGGATTATCTGCAGCCCAGAATTGTATGGGGGACGGCATATCATTACTTCAAGTAACAGACGGAGCTTTAGGAGAAATTTCAACACTTCTTCATAGAATGAAAGAAACCTCCGTTCAAGCTTCTACTGGAACATTATCAAATGAAGATAGAAAAGCTTTAGATAATGAATTTAAGCAAATGAAGGCAGGTATAGATGAAATTTCACAAAGCACTAATTTTAATGATATAAAGCTTTTAACCGATGATAAATATTTAGATATTCAAACTAGAGACACCCCTTATGCTAGTTATTCTATAAAACTATTTGACACTAGTACTACTGCTTTAGGCTTAGATACTGCTTCACTAAATAGCCAAACAGATTCCAGCAATGCTATATCAAAAATTGATGAAGCTCTAATAAGAGTTATTAATAATAGAACTAGCACAGGTGCAGACTTAAATTCTATTCAGCACTCTTTGACAGATGCAACTAATGCAAACTATAATATTAACGTATCTCTTTCACAAATCGAAGATATAAATATGGCAACTGCAACTATGAAAATGGTTAGATTTAATGCCTTGGAAAGCGCTAGCAATCAAATGTTATTATCTTCAAGATTAAATAATGAAAATGTCAATAACATATTAAATAAATGGTTACAATCCTGATGTGAAAGTTATGATTAATACATAAATGGTTGTCCAATGAAATATTTCATTGGACAACCATTTTCTTATATTTCAAAATAACCCACCAGATAGTAAGTGGCATTGCGAGTGCCACTATTTACTTTTTTCCCAAGTAATATTTATCCATTGTTCAGTTTCTTCTATACCTTGTTCTAGCGTATATTCTGGTTGCCAATCCATAAGATCCTTCGCTTTTGAGTAATTACACTTAAGTTTCATTATTTCACTCTGTGGATGTATATGTTTTACATGATTTATTGCAACTCGCCCTTTATTTATAATTTCAGAAAGTTCATTTACAGTAACATCTCTATTTGTACCTGCATTTACTATTTCACCATTTATTTTATCTGAATAACCAGCCATAACAACAAATCTAGCACAATCTTTTACATAAAGTAAATCCCTTGTTTGTTCTCCCCTGCCATAGATGTTTATATCTTTTCCTTCTAATGCATTCTTTATAAATATTGCAACTACGCCACCTTCACCACCAGTTTTTTGATGAGGACCATAGGTATTAAAAGGTCTTATAACTACGGTAGGAAGCTTGTACGCATTGTAATATGAAAGAACCATGTTTTCTGCTGCAATCTTACTTGCTCCATAAGGTGATATAGGCTTTGTCGGATGCATTTCATCTATACCATCTTCATCTGCTGTATCGTACACCATACATGTGCTCATAAAAATAATTTTGCACGGATAAGTATTTTCATTAATATCCAATATCCATTCAGAACCATCCATTTTAGCATTTTCACCAAACATCTGAACTTTAGTTTTTTCTAAAATGTTAAATGTTCCAACAGTGTCATTATAGAATGTAGTTTTGGGATCATCTATACTATCCTGAACATTTATAGATGCTCCTAAATGATATATTATATCAAATTTTTCTTTGAAAATTTTATGTAAAATAATTTGGTCGTTTATATCACCTTTTACGAATTTGAAATTCATATTTTCATTAAATTCTTCTATGTTTTCTAGCATCCCATTGGATAAATTGTCTAATGCTACTACACTATGTCCATCATCCAATAATCTTTTTACAACCCAACGTCCAATAAATCCAGCCCCACCTGTTACTAATATATTCATATATATCCACTCCCCTTAAACTAATCATATTTTTCTAATCAAATTCTCCACTATTCTTTTCACACCACTTCCATCAATAACTTCTTTACCTCTTCTATTGATTTCTTTTCTTTCCCCATAATCATTACAAAGGTTATTTAACTCACTTACAAACATATCTTTATCTAATTTATCGTACCATCCTATATTTTTTATTATTCCCATTTCACTTAACTTAGCAGCTATTCCTTGTTGATTTTCCGCAACAATAATCCCTAGCGTCGCTATCCCGCAAGTTGCTAGTTCATATAATGTACTTCCACAAGCTGAAATAGCTATATCACATTTTTTCATAATTTCATACATATTCGCATTGTAATAAAAACTAATTTTAGGGCTTTTAAAGTTCTTCAAAAACCCTTTTCCATCAAAAGAAGGGCCTACAATTACATGAAAATTGTACTCTAACCTTTCTACATATTCTAGAAGTTGTTCTGTAACATGCTGTGGGTCCCCACCGCCTACCGTTATCATTATATCATTCACATTAATTTTTACATATTTTTTGGAATTCACTCTAAATTCTTCTCGTAACATTATATAAGTTGGCCCTATAAGTAGCTTTGTATTAGGATTAACTTTATATTCAAAATCAGCAGCATCTACGTTCTGATTAATTAAGAAATCTACATTAAAACAATATAAATTCATATCATCTATATATACAGTCTGATTAAACATTTTTTTAGTCTCATTAAAATACCTTTCATCTACATCGTAACTATCCGTAATTAATAAATCTGCTTGTATATCTTTTATATCAAGCAACATGGACTCTTCTCTTATTTCCATAACTACAAATCCTTGTGATTTTATCATTTCAATTCCTATTCTATATTTCTCACTTAAAGGATTATCTACTCTACATATATAAAAAACATCATTAATTTTAGAGAATTCTTTTGCTATAACCAAAGTTCTCATTATATGTCCCATACCAATATTTGCGCCACCATCTGCTCTAATAGCTATTTTCATTAATTACACCAAGCCTTCTTTCTTAAGTAATGCTCGAACTTCCTCTTTCTAATATATCATTAGTTAATTTATAATACTACGCATTCTCCATTGTTATGGATAGGTAGTTTTATAACATTTTCCGCTAATGATCTTTTTCTGCATAATAGCTATCCTTTTAAATTTAACTTCCTTTTAATCTAAAAACTTTGTTGCTATAATTGCATTTTGAGGCAATAAACAAGGTATTTCATCAATTATTGGATATGCAAGAAGACTTTCTTCTGAAAAATAAGCAATGTTCTTTTTCAGAAAATCAGTTTTAGTAATAGGACAGCATAATGGATTTAAAACTTGAAAATTTAAGTCTTTTTTAATAATTATTATTCCAGTGGGGTTTAAAGGATTTGAGCAAATTTCAAATAATTTATGTTCAATAACATTATATCCAAGTTCTTTTGCTGTTGAATATAAATTAGTAACGTATCCATGATTCAACATTCTTTCTCTTGACTCCTCATTTGCAAATTCATATGATGGTTCTAATAAAATTAAATATTTATTCGTTATGCGATATAGTTCCATAAGCGCTTCTTTTTCTTTACCCCCATTAGGTTCAATTGAATGCGATGTATATACTACATCAATAGAATTATCTTTAAACTGTGTACAAAATAAATCTCCTGTAAATAATTGCACATTACTTATTTTTAGCTCATTTAAGAATTTCTTAGCATATTTTATTCTTGACCAAGATATATCAAACCCATAACATTTATTAGGTTTATTTTCTAAGGAAAGAATCAAAGGTGCCAAAGTAGTTGCTTCACCAATCCCAACTTCTAATAATGAGTTATATTCACCTAAATTATCAATGTATTGAGCGAGTTCAAAACAATATTTGTTTATAAATAACGATTCTTTTTTGTATGCCTTAATATATGTACCAGCTTGAAAATCATAGCTAATCATAATATCTTCAATGGAATTACAAATATCCCCCTCTATCTCTTTTAAATATTTTATTATATTGGTATTTTGCAAATACAACTGCTTAACTCTACTTAAAATTTTTAACTTATCCATTTTTAATACTCCTTAGCGTTTTTATTTTTCCACTTTCACATTTTTTTGGTCTTGATAAGCTAGCGCTGCTAAATTACCACCACCATCTGCTCAATTATCTGTTTTCATTTTTCACACCAAACCCTCTTCCTTCAATAATGTTCTAATCTCCTCTTTACGTAAAATATTTTTATTTGCTGAATTATAGCTTTTAATTTCAACTTTTTTATGTTTCTCATAAAATTCATATAAATTTTCTAAATATGCTGATGGCAATACCGAATACATATTACCTAAATCAAAAGCAAATTCCGATTCTTCCTTAGTCATAAGTTCTTCAAATTTTCTTTCTCCAGCCCTAAGTCCAATAATATGCAGCTTCACATCTTCTTTTTTTATATTAAGTATTTTACAAGTTTCTTCGAGCACTACTTCTGCAAGATCATAAAGCTTAATTACAGGCATTTTCAGAACAAAAACTTCTCCGCCTATTGTATTCTCAGCAGTATCCATAATAAGCTTTACCGCTTGAGTTAAAGTCATCATAAATCTAGTCATTTCTGGGTCTGTAACTGTAATCTTTCTATTTTGTTCAATTTGTTTTTTAAATAGTGGTATTACTGAACCTCTAGATCCCATAACATTTCCAAATCTAACTGCAACAAACTTAGTTCTACAATTACCTTTGTTAAAATTTGCTGCTTGTACTAATTTCTCTGCTAAGAGTTTTGTAGCTCCATAAGAATTTGCTGGATTAATGGCTTTATCTGAACTTGTAAACACTACGCATTCCACATTATTGTGCATAGCTGCTTTTATCACATTTTCCATTCCCACAATATTAGTTTTAATAGCTTCACCTGGATTATATTCGCATGCTGGTACATGTTTCATGGCTGCTAAATTAAATACTACATCTATGTTATTCATTGCTCTTTCTACTCTCTCATAATCTCGCACATCACCAATCAGAAATCTAAACTTTTTATCATCATTAATTTCATTTTCCATTATAAATTGTTTATATTCGTCTCTGCTAAGTATTCTTATTACCTTTGGTCCTTGTTTTACAAGTTCCTTTATAAGACCATGACCTATAGTACCAGTTCCACCAATGACAAGAATTTTTTTCCCTGTATAGTATCCCATGTTGTCCCTCCACTTAAACTTATTACTTAACTTTTATATTAAATATACTATAATACTCGTACAAATTCACCAATAGTTTATATTTTTTTAATAAATAACAAAATGATTAGTAGCATCAGCTACTAATCACTTTGTTAATTGTCTATTAAATTCCATTCCATAGGCATTCCTTTATTAATATCTGTTTTTGCTATTTTCCCGATTATTTCATTATAATACCTAGTATGCATTCCATATCCCGGTCTTATAGATTTCACATTATTTTCTGTAAGCACTTCACCCTTTTTAATATTTTCAACAGCAAATAGTGACCTAGAAAATGCCCTGCTATTTTTCATTTTATCAGTTAAATCATAAGTAACAGTCCCTAAAGCCTTCTCGATTTCTCTTATTGATATCACCATAGCTTTTAATTCATCCGGCTCTAAAGAAAATGCTGCATCTGGTCCGCCATCTGCTCTACATAAAGTGAAATGTTTCTCTATAATTTTAGCTCCAAGTGCTACAGCTGCTATAGGTACAGAAATACCTATAGTATGGTCAGATAAGCCTGACACCACATTAAATGTTTCTGCTAAATTAGGTATAGTTTTTAGATTCATATCTTCTAACGGCGCTGGATAAGCACTAGTACATTTTAGAATAGCAATTTGATAATTCCCTACTCTTTTACATGCATCTATGGCTTCTTGTATCTCACTTAATGTAGCAATTCCTGTTGCCAAAATCATAGGCTTTCCTTTTGATGCCATATATTCTATTAGTGGAATATCTGTAATTTCAAAAGAAGCCACCTTATAAACAGGTACATTCATATCTTCAAGGAAATCTACTGCTGTTTTATCAAATGGAGATGAAAAACATATTAAACCTTCTTCTTCAGCTATTTCTTTTAGTTTTGGCTGCCACTCCCAAGGAGTATATGCTTCTTTATATAAATTATAAAGATTTCTACCGTCCCATAAAGTTCCTTGTTTTATTTGAAAATACTCATTATTACAATCAATAGTTATAGTGTCAGCTGTATATGTTTGAAGTTTTACTGCATCAACACCTGCTTTAGCCGCTTCTTTAATAAGTTTTACTGCATTATCGAAATTCCCATTATGATTAGCTGAAATTTCCGCTACTACAAATACAGCTGAATTTTCAGAAATAACTTTATCGCTAATTTTTATTAAACTACTCATATAGCTACCTCCCTATTTAAAGATATTTTAAAAAACGAAAACTGTCATTTTCAATTTTACTTTCATATTGAAGCCTCTGAAAAATCTTTTGTGATGCTACGTTTTCTCTCTTTACGTAACCTACTAAAGTTTTAACCTTCATGTTACTTTTATAAATCTTCTTTTCCAATAATTCAAGCATTTCTATTGCCAATCCTTGGCCTCTATAATCTTTATCAAGGCTATAACTGATTGTTCCAATTTCATTTTCAACATCTAATCTCACTTGTCCAACTGGATTTTCGTCTATACAATATATATATATATAACAACTATTAGAAACCAATCTTCTTTTTAGCCACTCCATATGTTCTTCAAATATTATCGCCTTTGAACTATATGAATTTTCCCTCACCAGTTTCTCATTAGACCATCGAAATAATATCTTACAATCACTTTCAACTGCTTTTTCCAAATATTTTTTCATATATTTCTCCAAACTTTTTTAAACTATTATTTGTTTTATATATATATTTATATCCTTTAGTTCTGGATGAATTCTATATAAATCTAAGATATCATACATATTAAAATTATTTTCCTTCTTACAATGTAAATATTTAAATATAGTATTAATAAGCTTAAAATCCTCTTCAGTATCCAGTGTCCATCTTAAATTCGAATAATTAATGATGTTTTTATATTGGGCTAACCTGAAATTTTTATCATTATCCCATATATATGGAGTAACATGTTCCCTATCTCTTTGTATTATAGCTTCATTAAATGCTCTTTTTAATGATATAAAGCTAAATACTTCTGTATCTAAACCTCTCGGATAGGTTCTTTCTATTGTATTGCTTACATAATCATAATTTCCTCTATTATTTATAAAATATCCGATTATTTTTTCAGTAACCTCACTGTCTATAAGTGGACAATCACTAGTTACTCTTACGACTATATCTGCATTATTTTCTTTAGCTGCATAATAATATCTAGATAAAACATCGTCTTCCGAACCTCTAAAATATGTAATTCCTAACCTTTTAGCTTCTTCAACTATAATATTATCTTTTTCTAATGTTGTAGTTGCAATAACAATTTCATCTATATTATTTACTCTTTTTAATCTATCTATATCATGTTCTAAAACGGATTTCCCACATATTTTCATGAGGACCTTTCCCTGTAATCTTATAGACCCCATCCTAGCTTGTATTATACATACCACTTTCATTTTAAATATCACCTACCTAAGTATTTTTATCTAGTTTTAACTTAACGATAACTCGCAAGCTATGCTTTTTCTATATATTACTTTTGTTGGAATTACAATTTTTTCACATTTTCTAAATCCATTTCCACTGTCCCTTTTATCCTTGCTCCCTTACTACAATTTATAAATCTAACATTTTGATGTTCCTCAATTTCTTTTTCTATCTGTCTTTTAAAATACATATAACCATCATTTGTATCTATCATACTACCATTAACACCTAACACCTTTTTATAAGAAACATCTGCTAGAACATCATTAATTTTCCCTGCATGACTTCTATTTTCTAAAAATCCTAAGTCTTGTCCAAGAAATATAATTTCATTTGCTCCACCTTTTATTGCTATATCTAACGTTGCTACTGCTACAGTTTTCCCTGTGTTTATTATTACATTCTCTTCGTTATTATCATTATAAAACATATATTTAGGTCCTTTATAATTCGAAACAACCCATCTAGATGCGGTACTTAAAAAACATAATGGAATACTTAAGCTTTCATATCCTTTAAATTGCTCAGACACAATCTCCTGTGCATCAATTATAGTAACCATATCTGGTTTAATTCCATTATTCATAAGTGTATTTAAAGCTGTTCCAACAGAAAATATTTTAAATTTTCCATTCAGTTTTTTTAATGTACCTATATCATAGTCTAAAGAAGGTCCTGCCGCTACTATTATCACGGTTTCCCCTTTAACACTTATCCTATTAAAAAATTCTTTAATACCAGAATATTTCAGCCTTAAATTATGTTTATAATTTTCACTCATTACTTCACTAAATCTTTCTACAGCTATTTTAGCAACATTATAATCCTCAAGTATATTTTTTAAAGGTTTATATTCATCTGAGAGTGACTTAACAGAAGGTTTATATATCAATATATCATCTACCAATTGTGCAAGCCTTACAAAATCCTGTAAAAACTTTTGTGAATAATCGTTAAATATTTCCACTCTTTTATCTCTTCTTATATCATCTAATTTGCCTAAATTTTCGGCTATATTAAATATTTCTTTATCAGCATCAAAAATATATATTTTACAATTTACATTACAACTCGCTAACAATTCTTTAATATGATATCCCAGTCCTAAACCATAGATCATTACCACATTTTTATTTTTATAGAAATATTCATTTAATTTAATAAATTTCTTTCCCTCTTTTACTGGATAGTACTTACTATGAAGAAAAATATTTTCTACCAATAAAGTTACATTTGATTCTCTCGTATTAATTATGTCTATTTTCCTATTCATCAAATCGTCGTCCTTCTAATTATATTTACTTGTGATTCCCTAATTAGTATTTATTATATGTTTAGAGTATTTGTGAATAGCTACATTTGATGTCACCACTAAGGCTCCTTGAATATTAGTTCTTACCTCATTTAGTAATGAAGTAAGATTCAATATATACAAATTTTCAATACTTCTTTATTTTTAATATTATTTAAATATCTTCTGAAATATTATATTAATTTCATTCATAACAAGTACTCCACATATTTATCTACTTTTACGTTCGTAGAAAATATAGAATACTTTAATTTTAAAAATGACAGAATCAGTACTGTTCTTGTATTAACTATCCTTATATTAATAGCCGAACGCTCCGTTGCTATTGTTGCTTTGCTTGGGTAGCTTGAGTTAGGATATTGTTCTATGGAAATCCTTATTTTTTTACCATATCAACATCTCTAATTCTTGATTCTGATTTTTCTAATTTCTCAGATGATGTATTTAAATTGATAATTGCATGATCCAGTCTATTTATAAATTTTAGTTAAAATTGAAAAGAAATAAATTTTGTTCCCTTTTAACTATTATTCTTATAATTTTTTATGATTCACCACAATATTCATCAATTGTTTTACTCTAACATCATATGTATGCTCCCGCTTAACCTTTTCATACCCATTAATAATAATCTCCTGTCTTTCTTTTTCGTTATGTAAATAATACTCAGTAATTTCTAAAAGATCTTGTAAATCTCTATATATTATTAAGTCTTTACCATTATTAAAATATCTTACTATATCAGATTTATAGTTTGTTACTAAAAAACCTTTACTACCTAACACATCAAAAACTCTCATAGGTAACCCTGATTCCACATATATACGTGTTAAATTAATATTAATTTTAGATAACTTAAATACTTTAGGCATTTCATTAAAATGCTCCGCTTGCCCCATATATTTCAATTTATTACCATGTATCAACTTCCATGCTTCATCACCATATACTTTAATCTCAAATTTATTTGATATAGTGTCTATTAATTCTCTCCTTTCAATCTCATTAAATTTCCTTGCAAGAAGAAATGCATTCCTTTCCGATTTTGTCAAGATTGACATACTATCTTCATTCTCGAATTTTACTGCTTTATCAAAAAATTCAATATATTCCTTTATTAAATATTTTGTTGTGTCTTTCTTTTGTAAATCAAATAAATCAATTGTTTTTTTCATAATTTCTTCACTCAAAAATTTACTAAAACTATTAAATTCATTATCCATACCTGCAGATCCAACAAAGCTAACATCAGTTACATATTTTGTATAATCCTCTTTATTTATGATGATTTCATCAAATCGTTTAATGTTAGCTGCCACTGGCATATAGTATATATTCTTTACTCCCTTATCTTTTAAATCGTTCACAATTACTTCATCATATATAAAAATAATATTGTTTTTATAATATACCTCCCTTTTGTATAAGTTATAATTGGGAGTGTCAACTGTCCATGATATATAAGTTAATCCAATCTTATCAGCAATATCCGCTATTTCAGCGCAAAAATTAATAGTAAAAATATATTTTGGCATTTCACGTGCAATTTTACTAAAAATTTCTCCATATGATAAACCTAAAATATATTCTCCCATTACTATATTGTAATTCAAATTTTTCAAAGCTTCAATACAGTCATTTGCAATCGTTGGATGATGAAAAAACAATATCTTTTTATTAACAATACATTTATTAAAATGATTAGCTACTTTATAAATATATTCATTGGAAATACTTGAAATGTTTTTATTAATTATTATTTGTGTATCAGATATATCAATGTGTTGAAGTTTTTTATATTCATCACCAAATAAAAAAAGCGCCTTTGAATTTAAAACTATATGTTTTATTTCCTCATTTTCAATTATACTATTATAAAAAAACTCATCACTATCTATTACATAAATTTTTTTTGTTCCACATCTTTTCTCTATTTCCAGTAACTCGTATCCTAAACCTAGCCCTATGACAATAATACAGTTTTTACTATTACTAATATCAGGTATATAAATATTTTTCATTGGCTGATATTTAGAATAAATATATTTAATTTTTCCATCTACCTCAACTTTACAAGTAAGATTGCCATCTTTAGCTCGTTCAATTATAATTCTATTTAATTCCATAAAATCACTTTCCCCAATCATAAGAAATGCAACTAATTATTATGAAGTTAGTTGTCTTATTTTTTTATTTATAATAACTAATTAAGTTTCTACCTATGTTTAGCTTACTACTACCTTATTAATATTCTTTTGAATATCCTCAAGTATTGGTTTTAATTCATATTCAAACAAATCTGCAATTAAAATGAAATCTTCGTTTTCAAATGCCTCCACTATTTCCTTTAATTTTTCGTTCATATCCTGTAATGTTATATCTTGGTGATGGATATTTTTTGTAAGCATTAATGCTTCGCTCATCCATTGTATACCTTCTGTAATTGGTGAAATTAATTCGCAAGCTTTTCTCTCCTCTCCTGCTTGAAAATATTCTACTGCCCTTTCTATTCCATTTATCAAATTAACCATATATTCTTTTACACTTTTTAAAGCTTCAAATTGCTCATTCATTGTAACTCCCCCTACTTTTATGCATTTTTATTAAATCCTCATCAACTTTTTTAAGTTGTATTTTAGCTTCTTTTACTATTTCTAGAAGTCCTTTATATATTGTTTCACTTTTCAGTGCAACTCTTTTTCCCTTTTGTTTTTTGTTTTCATCTACTTTTTCCTTAAATTCCTCCGAAACCATAACTCTGGCCATTAATGGTGTATACAATTTTTTTATAATTTTCACGTTTATTAGTTCTTTATTTAGCTTACAATCTAATTTTTCTAAAAGATCAATTGTATTATTTATATCCACTTTCGAGTTTTTATCGTAATATTTATACATCCTAGAAGTGTATACAATAGCCTTTTTACATATCTCTTCTACATTATTAATTGATTTCAAAATATTAATTATATTTTTAATTACTGTTATTTTATTTACTTGTGATTTGTCGTTTAGTATATATTCTATGTTTTTATCTATACCTTCCTTACATGCATATGCTAAAATTGACTCCTGTAGTGCAATATTAAAGTTCCTTTAATATTTGCTCCGCCCTCTGTACTATTAATAAAAGTGATGTCCTTATTTGCTATTATCATTTGTTCTATGTTTTTTCTGTAAAAATCCATGACCCTAGTCGTAGGAACTTTTTCACCGTATATATCATCTACATATAAATATTCAACATCTTTAGAAATACTATTTCCTTCATTGTGTTTTGCATTTTCAGAATGATATTTATTATTTGTATATGCCAAATCTTGACCCACAAAAATAATTTCCCTACAACCTAAGTACTCAGCTAAACCAATACAAGTATGAGCTACAGACCCACCTTGCTTCAAATTATCTACCTCTATTCCTAGCAAATCCGCTGTAATATCTTCTGAATCACTAGTTTTAAAAAATATTTTTTTACCACTATATTCCTTAACTATTTTACAATTGCTTATTTCACAAAACACCAATGGCACCTTACTATGCAATACTTTTTCAAGAATTGTATAGGAAGTTTCACCAGGATCTATGGTACACACAAAATCCGGTGTTATCCCTTCATCTAAAAGGGTTTTTAAGGTTCTTCCACCAGTTATAATTATAAACTGCTCCTGAACTTCCCTTAACATATGAATGTTTTTTTCTAAAGACGGACCTGCTGAAACTACAATTGCAGGTCTGCCATCAAATATATTTTTAAGTTTATTTATAGTTACGCTATTTATTATTGTAGTAATATTACTCATAAAGCAAGTAAAAAATTGTTTTGAAAAATGTAATGATGTACATAACTCTATTGTCATAAAATTTACAAACTCAATAAAACTCTCCCAAAACTCTTTATATTCTTTATCGTATATCCTATCATAGTTTGCATAATTTACAAATTCCACATTATTAATTTCTATTGTGCTTATATTTCTAACTAAAAATTCTTTTAGATTTTCTTTTTTATAAGAAAACAATAAAACTCTGTCCTCATTTAATATCTCATTCAAATTATTACACAACGAGTTTTCAATTAATATTCTTTCATCTGGTTCAATAATAATAATTTTATTGCTTTTGGTTGTTTTTTTTAATATTTCAATGATATGTTCTCCTGTTCCAAATCCCCATACAAGAATAATAGAATTAAAAGTTATTTTTTTAATATTTCCCATAAATCTTTGAATATCTTTTTCTACAGTATATTTACTACCTAAATATATAAATTTGCCATCCCTCTTAATCTTTAATATTTTTTTATCATCCTTACTATCTTCTATAGTGTATCTTTCTTCATCTCTCAGCTTAACTTTCTTTATACGGTCTATTAATATTCTATTTACTTCATTCATAAAAGTTCCTCCACATATTCATCTACTTTTATATTCGTAGAAAATATAAAATACTTTAACGAAAAAAAGAAACAGAATTAAATTCTGTTCCTTTTTTAGGTATCATTATCTTAATAGTTGAAGAATTTGTTGTGGCTGTTGGTTTGCTTGTGAAAGCATAGCTTGAGCAGCCTGACTTAAGATATTGTTTTTTGAGAACTCTGACATTTCTTTTGCCATATCAACATCTCTAATTCTTGATTCTGATGTTTGTAGGTTTTCTGATGATGTGTTCAAATTGTTTATTGTGTGCTCTAGTCTATTTTGCACTGATCCAAGGTTAGCTCTTTCACTTGAAACAGCTTTTAAAGCATTATCTAATGATGCAGTTGCAAGTTGTGCAGCTGTAGCTGTATTTACCGATGCCTTTGCAGTATCAACACTTAATCCAGTTGCAGTCATATTCTTAATATTTAAAGATATTGTCTGATCTGCATTTGCGCCAATTTGGAAGTCTAATGATTTAGCACTGAATGCTCCACCTATTAATGCTTTAGTGTTAAATTCTGTTTGAGTACCTATTCTTGTAATTTCCTTTTGCATTTGAGTAAATTCAGTAGAAATTGCACTTCTATCTGCAGTAGTGTTTGTTGCAGTTGCAGATTGAACTGAAAGTTCTCTCATTCTTTGAAGAATACTAGTAGTTTCGTTTAAAGCACCTTCTGCAGTTTGGATTAAAGATATACCATCTTGAGCATTTTTAGCACCTTGATCTAATCCTCTGATTTGGCCTCTCATTTTTTCTGATATTGCAAGACCTGCTGCATCATCTGCTGCATTGTTGATTCTAAGACCTGAAGATAATTTCTGCATTGACTTAGAAGCACTTGTAGAATTAATATTTACGTTCCTGTTAGCATTCATTGCACTCATGTTGTGATTGATTATCATAATAAATTCCTCCTTGATTTTTAAAGTGGACATCCCTGTTCCACTGTATTAGCAGTTATGCTCTTTAAGCTCAACTACTTTGTAGCTATTCTAATAATATTTTTGAAGTTTAATATCTAGAATCACCTAATATCCTATTAGCTTTTTCTAGTATCATGTTTAACTTCTATTATGTTTATCGTATAGTAAATTATATACTTTATAGTTTTTTAAAATCTTTTTTGTTTTTATTTTTTGAATTACTCTAATCACTATTAAATTTTTTTACTCAAAAATACTGCTTTAGCAGATATATTATTATAGCCTGCCATTCCTGCTTGCTTTTTTTTGTTTTGTTTTATTTTTTTTAACAAATATTCTCTTTTAACTTTCATTTCAGAAGCTAATAATTTATTTAATTTTTCTATTCCATATTTTAAATAATATTTGTTTAATTCTTCTTTTGAATAATTAGCAGTATTCATCTCATCTAAAATTAACTGCCTTTGCAGAAAGATTTCATCTAATTTATCATATTCTTCTGCTTTAACTGTTTGAATAATAATTAAAGTTATATTTTTATAATTAATAAAATGTTCTTCTATATTCAATTTATCACCCACTTTATGTTAGTTAAATTGACAAAGATTATTATCAGCTATCACTTTCTTCTAAGAACTTGTACCAAGCATGGAGGAAAGTGAACTCTGTTGTGAATTCAACTTACTCATAGCTGTTTCTAATGCAGTAAACTTAGCATAATATCTAGTTGAAGCTGCCTCAAGTTGAGCTTTGAATTTAGCAACACTTAAAGTTTTACTATATACTTGATCTGGCAGTGTATTTTTACCAGAAGTTCCTGAAGCACTATGATCATATTGCTTATTTACAAATATATTCATATACCCACTCAATGAGTAAGTACCATCATCACCAAGTCCCGGTGCTGATACATAATCTCTCATTATTGTGTCCATTTTCTTAAATATGCCATCTTCATTGTATTCTTCTGAACCTATATAGGCTTCATTGGTACCTAAAGTAGCGCTAGATGCTCCAATAAATAATTTTTTAAACTCATCAATATTATTTGTAATGGCGTTTTTAAGTTTAGCCTCATCAGTAATTACAAGTTTACCACCATCAGTATAGTCTTTAGATATATCTATTCCTATAGCTCCAGTACCATAAGTACCAAAATTCAAAGCAACTTTACCAGTGTTCGGTGTTGTTTTATCATAACTATTGTATACTGGCGAATAAATTGCACCTCTTAATTGAGTCATTAAGGTACTTAAATAGTCATCTTTTCTAAGCACTCCAACCTTTGCTTTAGTTTCCCATGCTGTAATTTGACTTTCACTCATACTTGTTTTTTGTGCATCAGTTAATGGAGCATAGGCAGTATTTTTTGTTTCTGTTAATTTAGTATTAATAGTTGATATTAAAGTATTATAATCCTCAATAAAACTTTTGATATTAGTCACTGCTGTGTCTGAATTTGCTGTTACACTTACATTAGAAGTAACCCCAGCTTTACTAACCCCTGAAAGATTATAAGTAACACCATTTACAGCGAATTGGTTAGAACTTTGAGTCGTGGTTGTAGCTGTTTGTCCAGGTTCAGTAATTGATACTATAGCATCTTTGCCTGAAACTGGAATCAAATTATCAACTATCCCCAATTTCCCTGTATTGGCACTATTTTTAATTGTCAAACTTGACGCTGAACCATAATTTTTTGATAGAAAAATTAATTTTCCAGTTGTATCATCCAAACTCATTGTAACCGCTCCACCAGTTGCACTCTTTACTTTATCCATTAAACTTTGTATGGTATCAGTAGAAGTGGCACTAATATTTATTGGTTTTGTTGTTGTTGCTGAGTCATAAGATAATTCAAAACTCATGGTATCAGCACCTAAATCTGTTAATTTTGAGCTTGATGAAATTTGACTATTAATTGAAGTAATTGTACCCAATACTGCCGGACTTGCAGGCGTAGAAGAAATACTTAAACTGGCAGAGCCAGTAGTCGTAAATTTTATATGATTACCATTTGCATCACTTACATACGATGCTGAAACTGTGCCATTTAAAGCAGTTGCCGCTATTTTACTATTAATATTTGCAACAATTTCATCTACAGCTGTTAGATTTGAATTTGTATCTGATATAGTACCTATGGCACCTAGAGTAGTATTTCCTATCTTCAATACAACTCCACTCCATGCAGATTCTTCTGCGGAGGTTTTCACATCAACAATAGAATTTAATGAAGACCCAGAAATTTTAGCTTGCTCTGCTAATTGTTGCACCTCCACCTTATATACCCCAGCTTTAGCACTTGAACTAGGCTTTCCTGAAACAATAGTACTGTCACTATTAGTCGCCGTATTTGTATTCAAGGAATTTCCTGATGACATGTACTTACTTGAAAGTGGATCATAATACTCCTGTAATCCCTTTATTCCTTTAATAATATCCCTATAGCCTTCCTGCTTCCATGTTAATGTCTGCTTGTCTTGATTTGCCTTATCTATCTTAAGTTGATAGTTCGAAACCATAGATTTAACCACAGCATCCGTATCAATACCAGATGACATACCTGGTATCCTTAATAAACTAGCACTTGAAGTGCTACTAGTTGCGCTTGTACTACTTGCATAAATACTTGTCATTTATAACAACCCCCTATTTTATTTTCCACCTTTAGATTTTTTATAAGCTTCATTCCAAGTATCGCGAACATCATCGATTAGTGGTATTACCTCATTCATAATTTCTTCACTTTTTTTAATATTTGCATCCATAAGTCGACGAATTATAAAATCATATACTTTCATTAAGCTTTTTGCCCATTCACCACCCATTTCCACATCTAGCGTAGCCATTAGTTCGTAAAATATATTTTGAGTTTTTACAATATTTTCATGAGCCTTTTTAACATCTTTTTCTAAAATGGCCTGTTTACCTATTTTGGCAAATTTTGCAGCTCCATCTACTAACATTAAAAGCAACTGGTCCTTTGATGCAAAATTTACACTATTGCTTTTATAAGTGTTGAATGCATTACCATAAGCGTTCATCGCCATACTCCTTCACTCCTACTTTTTAGTATCTATAAAATTTCCAATACTTCTTTGCTCTTTTTCTAAAGCTTCCTTAAAAACCTGCACATTATATTGTTCATTTTTAAATGCTCCAATAGTTATTTTATGTTTTTTATTATATTTTGAAATTTCACCCTTGAACTCTTCGTAGGTCTCAGAATTTTTTTTTGGATTTCTATCTTTATTTACAGCGATAGACCCTTTTCTATGAACAACACCAGATTTAGTAGTATCTTTTACTCTGCGTCTTATCTCAACATCAATTTTATTTAATTTAAATTCCATAATAAACCTCCCAACTTTATCCTAGTGGGTTACTCCTTTTATACTAAAAGGTTATGCTTTTTTATCTACTAAAACACCAGCCATTTCACACATTTTAGCTACCACATCAAGTATTTTCCTTGAGGGAATCTCTTTTATAACTTGATTAGTATCGTTATCAACGACCTTTACAATCATTTGATTAAAAAAGTCATGTTTATCATATTGCAGATGGGTACCATCGCCCTCTAAAAATTTATTCACTTTTTTTACTGCACTCTTAATTTCATTTTCACTATTCTCATTTTCACTGAGTAAATTATCATTCTCATAAGGTTTAGAACCATTAATGTTTTCTGAGTATTTATTATAACTATTCAAATCTATAAAATCATTTTTAATGTTACCTCCAATATCCATTTTTCTCTCCTTTTATTTTTTTAACTTTTCTAACATCAATGCATCAACAACCATAGCTCTTTGATTCTCATCTATCACTTCTTTATAAAGTTCTTTTCTTAAAATGCCAATTTCTCTGGGTGCATTTATAGCAATTTTCACTGAACCATTTTCAATCTTTACTATTGTTATTTCTACATTTTCACCTATCATCAGTGATTCACCTTTTTTCCTACCTATTACTAACATTTAGACCTCCCATCTCGCTGCTTTTTAGTAAAAATAACAATTATTATTTGCTATTCTCTTTAAATAGAGGTTCCTTTATTCTATACTTATCATTATCTAATATTAATTGTTCTCCTACTTTTTCTTTTGTATTAATAATGATCGGAGCTTTTAAATTAGTGGTCATCTTATTTACATTTGAACTTAAAGTTACTGTAGTCAAAACCAATACTTCTTCTGGCTCTGTTATTTTAAGTTCTAATACACAGTTGTCTGGTACCTTAAATTCATACTCTTGAGATATCGTAAATGGAGATACCAAAACAAGACCTACTTCGGTATTTTCAATTGAGTGTAACACACTAAAAATGCCATTGTTTTCTATTGGGAATATTATGAATTTTTTTAACTCTTTAAACCCAGGCAGACCTTTTTTAAACTTTATAACATCTTCATCATTATATTCTCTAACTCCATGATACTTAGTGACTAGCTCCATTTTTCACTTCACTCCTTTAGTAAAAAGCATTTTAACCTTAATATTCATTTTACATTTTTCTATTTAAAATTATGATTTAAATTTTTCATTATTTATATTTGTCCATTATAGATAATCAAGTAATGAAGGCTGAAGTACCTTTGCACTAGTTTGAAGAGCTGCCGTGTACACAGTTTGCATTGTAGCATATTCCATTGATTTTTCTGTAATATCTATATCCTCAGTTGTGGATAAAATTTCTGTCATATTGGTGTTTTGATCTACATTTCTAGCTAAAGCACTATCCATTCTGTTTTGCTTAGCACCAACTTGCGAGCGTAATTTCAGAACATTAGTCATAAAATTTTGAATACCCTTTAAATCCGTAGTTGTTAACTCATTAACAGCAGCCGTTGTATCAGCTACATTTTTACCAGCATCGAGATTGCCTGTAATATTGGCTAAAAGACTTGTAAGACTCTTTTCACCTCCAAAATCCACAACATCAGAAGCTGTTACATTATAATCCATAGTCACCCCTTGAGAAATTTCAACCGAAAGTTTAGCTTTTGAATTAGCTACATCTGTTACAGTTGCACTATCAGCTGTTAAACTCAACGTTGTATTATCTTTATTAGTTGTACCTGTTGCACCTGTTACAACCGCGGCAGCTGTAGGCTTATCTGTTCCTCTTGTCCCACCAAATATATATTTGCCATCAAAACTCGTGTTTAATATTTCAGAAAGTTCTGACACCCTTTGATTAATTTCATCCTTCACAGCTGTTCTTTGATTATCACCATAACCAGCATTACCCACCGAAACTAAAAGCTCTTGAATTCTAGTAGCTACTTTGCCTACGTGATCCAATGCTGTGTCTGTTACATCAAGCCAATTTGATGTATTCGAAATATTATCATTATATTGTTTATTTGCATCTATATCTGAATATATTTGCATTATCTTAGAAGCTTTAGAAGGGTCATCCGAAGCCTTTCTTATTTGCTTACCAGTAGCCATTTGAGTTTGAATCGTACTCAGATTATTTAAATTTGTTTTCATGTCCCTTAAAAAATTATTGGATAACATTTTATTGGTTATTCTCATATATTCACTCCTTAATTAATACACTCTAAGTTCTATTGTTTATTTTTTTAAACCATTGACAATTAAATCTAGGAGCTCATCAACAGTTGAAATAATCTTTGCATTTGCTGCATAAGCATGTTGATATTGAATTAGATTAGCCATTTCCTCATCCAAAGATACCCCCGATATAGAAGTTCTAGATTGCTCTAAACTCGCAAGTTGTATTTCATGATTTTTTACAGTTCTTGTGGCCTCTTGAGTCTGTATCGCTAAATCATTAACGATTTTTGTAAAATATCCCCCAATAGTCGATCCATCCGTAGCAGAACTAATAGTCAACAGTGAAGTTGTGCCCCCAGTAATAGTGTTTCCAAAACCAGCTCTAGTAGTAATCCCATCGCTATTATCTGGAATTTTGAATTTAACATCTCTAAGCTGTGCAATAGCTAATGCTCTAGTTCCGTCAGTTTTCCCTGGGTTTTCACCTGCTCCGACCTTTATTTTCGTTGTGTCAGCAATAATTATTGGATTAACTGTAATATTTCCTGCCGTAATTCCTGCTTCCCCAACAGTTGTATGATTTGTACTATTGACAAAAAAATCATCTATCCCATCATTACTAGTAGCCGACCCATCATGCACAGCATTCACAGAAAATGCAATACTCTTAGCTAGGCTATTTAGTTTATTCTTATATGTAGCTATATTAGTTTGTACATCCATGTAGCCCTTTAGCTCTCCTGTTGTGGGAGTATAATCAATTGGACTATGTGGCGGTATATTAACATCATCTTTATCTATCAAAGATATTTTTTCTGTAGTTTCATCATAATAGAATCTTTTCACACCAGTATTTGAAGTTGCTTTTACAAGGTAAGTACTGTTACCATCTTTATCAGTAACTTTTATATCCTGTCCTCCAAATGATTGTTTGTCAATTTTTATGCCAAATTTTGTGCTTAGCTGGTCTTCAAGCAAATCCCTTTTATCCATTAAATCATTAGGCTCATTTCCACCAACCTTTACTTTTATTATTTGTTGATTTAATTCATCTACTTGATTAAGCATACTGTTTATATCTACTACATCCTGCTTAATAACTGCATTACAGTCACCTTTTAGGGTTGATAACTGATTATAAGTGCTATTTAATTCGTCAGTTAGTGCTTTAGACTGCTGTGCAACTACGGTTCTTGTACTTGAAAGTTCAGGGCTTGTTGATAGCGCTTGCCAAGAATCAAAGACCTTTCCTATCAATTTTGACACACCAGTCTCGCTAACTCCATTAAAAACGGTCTCAACCTTTGAAAGGAACTCTTCTTTACCCTGGTTTAATCCCAGAGCACCATTTTCATCTCTTATCTGGTAATCCAAATAACTATCTCTAATTCTCGTTATGGATGAAATTTGTACACCAGTACCTAATTGACCTGGTCCTATAGCGTTATTCATAGATGGCATACCAAATGGTGTTGTAGTCTCCATAGTTGCTCTTTGCCTTGAATATCCGTCGGTATTAGCATTAGCTATATTATGACTTGTTACATCTATTGCTCCTTGTTGAGCGGTCAAACCTCTTACTGCTACGTTCATCGTTGAATATAATCCTGACATTATCCCACCTCCTACTATTTTTTCACTTTACCGTATCCATTGTAAGTTTTTGCTTCCCTTACTGGATTTAATACATTTAACATTCTATTTGTAAAACTAAGTCCTTGTCTTATAAGTAACTCGTTTGTGTCCTTTTGTAATACTACAGCTTGTAATAACAATTTAATTGCATGGAAATTCTTTTCAAGTTCTGGATTTTTCGCCGCCTCAATTATTGGTCCCATAGCTTTATTCTCGGTAATTTTTCGTCGTAACACTTCCATGTGAGCTATGTTTTTATTTGCTGCTTTAATTTTATTTACGCATGCTTCCATTCCAAATATGTCATTAGTGACTATGTTTTTGTGTTGATTTTCAAGTTCTAATAAAAGAACCTTAAGCGATTGCGTTTCGTTTATCATAACATCATTTAGTTTTTGCATCATAACTAAATATCTCTCCCCTTCATGTTATCAATAATTTTTTTAGCTACTAATTTTGAATCCACGTTGTAGGTACCATTATTTACTTTGTCTTTTATAGCTGCTATTTCCTCATTAGAATTAACTGATTTACCATCTAATGCTAAAGCACTTAAACTTTTTCCTGCTGCTGACAACTCAATAGTATCTTTTGTCGTTTTTGTAACCTTGACCTCTGCTTTATTTGTATTCTTTTTGTAAAAATTAATCACATTAGGTTTTACTCCATCTATTTTCATTTTTTTCACTCCTAGCTTTTTATATCTTTGAGCCTCTAATTTCTTATCTACTTCTATTATCGTATAGAATTCTTTAAAGTTTATACGATAAACAAAAAAAGGAATAAATTTTCTTTATTCCTTTTTATATAATATGTAATTTCAGATCTATTCTGTTAGAGTTTTAACTCTTTCTTCTCCACTAATTATACTAGTAATTCTAACTCCAAAATTCTCGTCTACTACTACAACTTCGCCGTATGCTACTTTTTTGCCATTTACTAATATCTCTACTGGCTCTTCCGCCAATTTATCAAGCTCAATTAAAGATCCAGTACCAAGATTTAAAATATCTCTTATATTCTTTTTAGTTTTACCAAGCACTACAGAAATTTCTAATTGAACATCTAATATTAAATCAATGTTTCTAGGATTATTATATAGTGGTGCTTTTTTTAGAGGCTGAAAAGCCGCTTTGCGAACCTCTACTTGTGGCTCTTGTCTTTCAATTGGTTTCGCATAATATTCTGGTTCTGGTGAAGCTTTCGCACTATTTGATTCATATTGTGGTACTGAATCATCAGCCTTTGGTTGTGTTTCTGGTGTTTTTGTCTCAATTGGAGGTTCAACTACTTTCGCTGGCTCCTCACTCGCTTCAGTCCCCATCATAATAGAGACTATTTTTTTAGCAGTTTCTATAGGAAGTACTTGCATTATAACACTATCAACTAATGTACCTATAGTCATTTTAAAAGCTACCTGAACGACCTGCTCATCTTCACCTATATCATCATTTAAGGGTGAAGTACCCTCATCCCATATTTTAGATTGTGGAGGTGAAATATTAACTTCCCTTGCAAACATTGTTGCCATAGATGTCGCAGCAGATCCAATCATCTGATTCATAGCTTCTGATACTGCACTAAGTTCAATTTCTGATAGCTCTGGTTTACCTTCTATGTTACCATCTCCACCCATCAT
This sequence comes from Clostridium estertheticum subsp. estertheticum, assembly GCF_001877035.1. Lineage (NCBI taxonomy): Bacteria > Bacillati > Bacillota > Clostridia > Eubacteriales > Clostridiaceae > Clostridium > Clostridium estertheticum. The sequence continues at coordinate 3,143,487 of NZ_CP015756.1, forward strand.
CAAACTAGCTATAACTGCTGCATCAGTATTCTTAATTACTAAAAGGTTCCCCCCCGCAATACCACTTGTAAATTTAACGTCTAAAGCAATATTGGGGATCTCAAATGTACCTCTTAGTTGTTTGAGTGTGCTTACCGTAACTACTGGCGTTGCAATGTTAACAGGCTGGCCTACAATAGTTGAAAGTGCTGTTGATGCTGAGCCCATAGAAATATTTCCAACTTCACCTAACAAATCTTTCTCACTATCAGTTAATTCAAATGATTCTATAGATTCAGTCTTTATATCTTTGTCCGCACTTATGTCCTTAGTATCTACTCCCTCAGCCGAGTTCGCCTCTTTTGCAGAGTCTGTAGTTGGAGTTGAATCCGCACCGTCTCCATTTAAGAGAGCGTCGATTTCTTCTTGTGAAAGAAAGCCGTTACTCATAATTTTCCACATCCTTATCTATTATATCTATTATCTCAATTCCCCTGTTTTTGCCTATAGTACCAGGTTTGCCAGTATAACATAAATGATCTTCAACAAATAGATTAACTTGGCTATCACTTGAATTATCAAGAGTTATTACATCACCTTCAGTTAATTGCAGAAACTCATCTACTGTAATATTAGTGCTACCTAGTATTCCAGTCATTGGAACACTTACTATATTTAATCTACTTTTTAATCTATTTCTAGATTCATTTACAACTTCTTCATCATTTTCTCTAAACCAATATTGAACAACCAGTTTATCAAGTACTTTTTCAATACTTAAATAAGGTATACACATATTTATAAATGTAGTGTTTTTACCCATTTCTACGGAAAAAGTAATTAAAGCAACTGGTTCATTTGGTGCTAGTGTTTGATTAAGTGATGGATTAGTTTCTAATGCCTCAATCTCTGGTTCTACGTCCAAAACATCTTCCCAAGCAAGTTTCAAGTTAGCTATAAGTCCTGCATTAACATTTCGTAATATGTTTTTATCTATATCAGAAAATTCCTTATTTGCAACCTTCCTATTCCCCATTCCACCTAAGAGTATATCAATCACTTGAAAAGAAAATTGAGGATTAGTTTCAAATAATATAGAGCCACTTAAAGGTGGCATCTTAAATATAGTTAAGATAGTAGGATTAGGAATTGAATGAATAAATTCCTCATATGTTATTTGCTGAATACTTTCAATTTGAATCTTTACATTATTTCTTAGCTGTGCAGATAAATAACTTGATATTATTCTTCCATAATTATCATGAATTAACTCAAGCGTTCTCAAATGATCTTTTGAGAACTTTTGAGGACTCTTAAAATCATATAATTTAACTTTATGCTTTTCTTCTTCATTTGGAATCTGATCTGGCTCTATTTCCCCAGAAGATAGGGCAGATAGAAGTGAATCTATTTCACTTTGTGATAATACCTCTGCCATAATTCTACCTCATTCCCCTGTAATATAATTGTAATATTTAACTTACTTTTAGTAAAGTTTTATCTTTCGATAAGTCTTATAGAAAAATAAGCTCTTACCGAAAGGGAATCTCTTATCTTTCAATAAGTTTACCAATATCAATTAATGTGACTATTCTATCCTTAAAGTTTATTATTCCTTTAATATAGGCTTTATCTTTATCAGTTTCAATCTTTTCAATTAAATCTGTTTCAATTTCTAATACTTCATCAACTTGGTCTACAGTTACTCCAACAGACTCTTCTTTTAGATTTAAAATAATAATATTTTCTTGTTCTATGCTGCCTTTTTCAATATCTAAAAGGAGATTAATATCTAAAAGGGAAATTATATTACCTCTTAGATTAATTAGTCCCTTTATGTATGCAGCAGATTTAGGTACATTTGTGATTTCCATCATATCATTAATGCTTTGAACACTTGATGCTTCAACCGCAAATTGTTCCTCATTAACCTTAAATACAATTACTTGCATAACTCTCCCCCTTTAACCTAAAACTTTTTTTATTGCCTCAAGTACTCTATCTGATTGGAATGGTTTAACTATAAAATCTCTTGCACCAGCTTTTATTGCATCCATAACCATAGTCTGTTGGCCCATTGCACTACACATAATTACTTTTGCTGCTGGATCAAATGCTTTAATTGCTTTAACAGCTTCTATTCCATCCATTTCAGGCATAGTAATATCCATAGTAACAATATCTGGTTTTTCTGCCTTATATAATTCTACACCCTTTAGTCCATTACTTGCTTCTCCTACAATTTCAAATCCGTTTTTCTCCAATATATCTTTTATCATCATTCTCATAAACGCAGCGTCATCAACAATTAATACTCTAGCCATTTTATAATACCTCCAATTAGTTTACACCTAGTGAATTTAATATTTTTTCAAGCGATCCGGGCATTGGTATATAATAAAAATGCCCTCTTATTTTTTCATTTTCCTGTAAAAAGTTTGTTTCTAAATCAAGTACATACTCATCAAATTGACCCGCTTCAATAAAGGTCGTTGAGAGTATTGCTGCCATCATATCTAGTGCTACTGCTGGCACGGAAGGCCTAACCTCAAGTTTCGTAAGTTCTGCTATTGCATTCATGAAAGAACTTGAAATAATATTTCCAATCTCACAGAGTGCTGAGTTTCCAATCTCTGTTATTTGCTGCTGCTCTTTTCCTACAAGCCCTGATATAATTCTTAGAGCAACATCCTTTTCCAAAGTAAACAATATATTACCCGGTATATCTCCAAGTACTCGCACAACAACACCAATTACTACTACTTCGACGTCTATACTTGAAAAGATATCATCAAATGGAATAATATTTACTGCTGGCACGCTCATATCTACTTTTTCATTCAGTAACTCTGATAAAGCAGTCGCTGCATTGCCTGCACCAATATTCCCCACTTCCTGTAGAACATCAAGCTGCATAGGAGTAAGCTCAGAATAATCCATATTATGTCCTCCTTAGACTAAAGCCGCAACATCAAGTATCAATGTAACAAGTCCATCTCCTAAAATTGTTGCTCCTATATATTCTTTTATTCCATGTAATGTTTGCCCTAATGGCTTTATTACAATTTCTTGTTGTCCTAGAAGTGAATCCACTAAAAGGCCTACAGTTTTCTCTCCGACTTTTACAATGACAATATATCTCTTTGTAATTTCAATATTTTTTATTTCCATTTTTTCATTTACTCTTACAAGTGGAATTACACTATCATTGTATACAATAACTTCTTTATTATTAGTCTTCTTAATTAACTCTACCTTATAATCTATTACTCTATCAATATATCCAAGAGAGATAGCCATAGTTTCATTACCAACTTTTACTAGTAATGCCTGGATTATTTGTAGTGTCAATGGTAATCTTATAATAAAAGATGTACCTTTGTCAATCTCACTTATCGCATCTACAGTTCCACCAAGTGCAGCAATTTTAGTTTTGACAACATCCATACCCACTCCGCGCCCAGATATATCAGTTACTTTGTCATTAGTACTAAATCCTTGTGCAAAAATCAAATTTTTTACATCAGCATCTGTCATGCCCTCAGTATTTATACCAGATTCATTTGCTTTTACCTTTATTCTCTCTACGTCCAGGCCTGCACCATCGTCTTCAACCTTTATAATTGCTTTAGTACCTTCAGCATAAGCTATAAGCTTAATTGTACCAACTGGACTCTTTCCTTTAGCAATTCGCACGCTACTAGGCTCAACACCGTGATCTGCTGCATTACGAAGCAAATGAAGTAATGGTTCCCCTATTTCATCAATAACTGTCCTATCAAGTTCTGTCTCCTGTCCTTGAATTACAAGTTCCATATCTTTATTAAGATTTTTTGATATATCGCGAATCATCCTTGGAAATCTATTAAATACTACTTCAAGTGGCAACATTCTAATCTTCATTACCAAATCTTGAAGCTCAGACGTAGCTCTAGCTACTTGTTCTAAAGTTTCATTTAAATCAGTTAGTTTATGAACGCTACTTATTTGTTCTAGTCTTGTTCTATGAATTACAAGTTCTGATACCATATTCATAAATTTATCTAGTCTATCTAGTTCAACTCTAACAGATTGATGCGCTTTTTTATGAGCTACAACTTCCTTCTTGTCTTTGTTTTTACCCTCTACCATAGGCTTGCTTTTCACTTCTTCTATTTTAGCCTCAGTAGCCTTTTCAATCCCTTTAACTTCCACTAATTTATCAGATAGAGTAGCCGCAGTGCTGTCAATGTCAACATCCTCCACATTTGCTTTTTCTACTTCAGATATATTGAGTAAAATATCAGTAACTTCATCTTTTTCCTTATTAGTTATATAAATTAAATTTATTTCAAATTCAAAATTCTCATCTTCTAAATCCTCAGCTCCTGGTACCGATTTTATTATCTCTCCGTATTCTTCTAAGCTCTTAAAAATGAGAAATGCCCTAGCTGCTTTTAATAGCGTATTTTCACTTATCAAAATCTTTATGTCAAATGCGTTATACATTTTTTCTTTTGCTTGTTTTATGACATCAATATCATATTCATTAAGACTTACTCTCTCACCCATATCTTCGTTACTAGTGTTTTGTGGCGTATTTTCAATTTTCTCTTCTTGGGCTTTTGGATTTTCACCACTCTCAGCCATTTCAAGTAAATCCTTTAATATCTCGTCTATTGAAATATCTTCTGAAATATCTTCTGAAATATTATTCACCATTTTTTCTAAAGTGTCAAGACACCTAAATAGAACAGTTACAACTTTTTCGTTTACCTTAAGTTTGCCCTCACGAAATTCTGATAAGATATTCTCCATGTTGTGGGTTAATTCAGCCATTTGACTAAAACCCATGGTTGCTGCCATTCCCTTTATAGTATGAGCTACCCTAAATATTTCATTTAACTTGTCTATATCTTCTGGGTTTTGTTCAAGCTCAAGAAGCGACTCATTCAATGTTTGTAAATTTTCCATAGACTCTTCTAAGAACATTGACATATATTGTGATGTATCCATTTTATCCCCCTCATTATTTCTTAATGCTTGTCCACCTATAATTTTTTATAGATAAATGTGGATGCTTTTTCAAATCCATACTCTTTATAATTATATATACTTTCAGTTGCACCTACAAATAATAAACCACCTTTTTTTAATGAATCACTTATTTTTTTATATATTTTATCCTTAATATCTTGATTAAAATAAATAACTACATTTCTGCACACTACTAAATCAAAATTATTATCAAAATTATCTAAAATAAGATCATGTTTCTTAAATTCAACCATTTTTTTAATTTGAGGACTAATTATGTATTTGTCCCCATTAACTACAAAATATTTGTCCATAAATTGTTTGGGAACATTTTTAACTTCTGAATAAACATACTCTCCATTTTTCGCTTTTTGAAGTATTGTACTATCGATGTCTGTAGCTATAATTTTATGATTTCCGCGAGAATTTAAATTATCTACAATCATAGCTAGTGAATAAGGCTCAGCTCCAATAGAACATGCTGCACTCCAAATTTTAAGTCCTGAATTATATGGGAGTTCTGACTTAATCTTTTTTGAAAGTTCATCAAATATTTCAGGATTTCTAAAAAATTCTGTTACATTTATTGTTATAAAATCTAAGAACTTCTGTTTTTGAGCGGGATCTTTTTTAAGTAAACTAATATATTCCTCTACGGAACTAACTCCCACTCTTGACATTAAGCTCAAAATTCGTCTGTGCAACTGATTAGATTTATACGCTGACAAATCTATACTATATTCTTTTAAGACCCAATGCTGAAATTCTATTAAATCCATTAGCGTTTGCTCATCTCCTCATTACAACCCTATTTATTTCCTGCGCAATATTTTCTAGCGGTACAACTTCATCGACTTTACCAGTTTCAAAAGCCGCCTTTGGCATGCCATATATGGTGCAGGTAGATTCATGTTCTGCCATAGTAATTCCGCCATTGTCTTTAATAGTTGCGGTACCTATTGCACCATCGCGTCCCATTCCCGTAAGTATAACGCTTAAAAGTCTGGAACCATAGACTGCTGTTGCTGATATAAATAGCTTATCTACCGCAGGCCTAACCCCCCAGATAGTTGGTTCAATATTTAAATGTATTTTCTTATCACGGCCTACCTCCATATGATATCCACCAGGCGCAATATAAACTACATTTTTTTGGATTAAATCACCATCAGAGGCTTCAACAACTTTTAATTTACTATTTAAATTAAGCCTTTGTGCAAAAGCCTTTGTAAAACCAGTTGGCATATGTTGCACTACTAAAACTGGTACTCCTATATTATCGGGCAATACTGTTATTACTTTATATAATGCTTTAGGACCACCAGTAGATGCTCCAATAACCACGGCCTCAACGGTTGGAACTGCTACCTTTAACGGTCTCTCTATAGCATTACTAGATACTACTTTATTTATAATATTTTTTTTTTCAAAAGTCGTGGTAGTTCTGCTTTCACTTTGCATATAAGCTAATTTTATTTTTTGGACCAATTCATCTTTAACTTTATTTACATCTAATGATATTGCTCCAGAGGGTTTTGCAATAAAATCAAAAGCTCCTAGTCCAAGGCACTGCATAGTTAACTCTGTACTAGCCTTAGAACTGTTGCTAAGCATTATAGCTTGTACATTTTTGTTAACTGCTTTTAATCTCTTTAGCGTCGTTATACCATCCATATGCGGCATTTCAATATCCAAAGTTATTACGTCAGGTAGCAATCGTTCTATTTTTGATAATAATTCTTCACCATTTCTTGCTGTACCTATAACTTCCATTTCTGCTTCAGCATTAATCATATCAGAAATTATTTTTCTCATTAATGCTGAATCATCTACTACAAAAACTTTTATCTTCTTAACCATTATATATCACCCTTTACTTTTGTTTAAATCATCTCCTGGGTCATTAAATCTCCACGGTTCCCATTCCTACAGTCCTAATAGACAGTAGACCATTAGTTGTATCAAATATTAAAGTTCTGCCTTTATTACCACCGATGTCTTCCGCGAGTAGCGGGATAGATAGCATTTTTAGAGCATTTTTCACTGCTATACTATTTCGATTACCAATATCCATAATTATACTTTTATCAGAAAAATTAAACATTGATGCTCCACCTGCTATTTTAGCCCGCATATTGCATAACTTCGCACCTTTACTAATCATTTTAGTAACTAAAATAGGTATAGCCAAATCTGCAAACTTTATTTCATTTGTTATTTTATTAAACTGACTACTGTCTGGAAGCATTATGTGTGCTAGTCCTGCAATTCCTATATATTTATCAAAAATTGCAATACCCACACAAGATCCAAGCCCAACAGTTATTAATTTATCTGGTGAAAGTACTACATTCAAATCTGCAATTCCTACCTTTATCTCATTATATTCCATAATTACACCCTATTTTATAATATTTGTGTTTTTTCTTCATCAGTCAATATAGCTGAAATGTTTAAATATATAATTATTTTACCATCTATTTTAATAAGCCCTTTAATGTATCTTTTAGATATTCCCGTAATTAACTCTGGTGAATCTTCTATATTATCCTTACCTACAGCTTTAACTTCTGATACAAAATCAACTATTATGCCTATCTTACTCTCCTTTTGTTTTGTAACTATTATTTTAGAATCCTTGCCAATTTCAGATGCTTCTAGATCAAATCTTTTGGTTAATGTTATAACCGGTAAAATGCTATCTTCATAATTTATTACACCCTCAACAAATTGTGGTGAATCTGGTACTTTAGTTGACTTTTCATATTCGAGTATTCGCTCTACTTCTAAAATACTTGTAGCATACTGTTCCCCATTTACACTGAAAACAAGTACCTTAATATCTTCCTGCTTCATGTTTACTCCTCCTACCCTTGTAATTTCTCAACTATTAATTCCCTATCCTTATCTATAAATGCATGAACATTTTTGCTAAGAACATCAAGGACATATTCTCTTTCTCCTATAATAAATCTAGTGTTAGGGTAAGCAACATCTGCCCATATATGCCCATTTTTTTCTACAATAAGTTTTGTCGATACTCCCCCTAAACCTCCAACTACTTTGCATTTGATTTCTTTCCCCGCTTTTATAACTCCCCCACGAGCCAAGCCTTTATCCTGCTGGAATAATATACTACCGCTTGCTACAAGCTCTGAAACATATTCACCTTTGCCAGTAAAAATAATATTACCCGAGCTCTTAATTGTTGAGTCTTGTGAGTAATCTAATACTACATCCACTGGAAGCTTTAAATTCATTTCCATTTTTTCAATTTTATTTTCTATAATTGTCACAACATCATTTAATTCCTCGAAATCAACAATATTAAGAGGTGCAAGATTTAGTATTTTATGTTTTATTATAAGTACTAATTCATCTTCATCATTTTCTAATTCTGTTATTCTTTTAACTACTTTAATTGCAGTTTGAGGAAGCTTTTTAAATTTACTTTCAAGTAATATTTTAATAAGTTCTCCATCACTACTATTTTTCCTTATAAGATTTATCCCTTTCACTTGCCTTACGGATGCTATTAATTTTAACATGTCATCTTTCATACTCTTTATATCATTTAAAAATTCTAAATTTAATACATCTTCTTTTCCAGATGAAATGTTTGAATGAATTACATTACCCTTAATCACAACATCACCAGAAGCTTTAATCTCAGCTTCCGCTACATTATTTTTTATCAAAATAGAATTACCTGATTCTACTTTCATACCTTCACGTACACTTCCGCTTATAACTATATCACCAACAAATTGAATATTCCCTGTTTTTAATTCTACATCCCCATTTACTTCATAAGTTTTATAAACGAAAAAGGTACTTCCCCTAAGCGATGGTCTACCTTTACTAGTTGCAGTAACCGTAAACTCATCTGTAAGTTCACACCCTTCTCCTACACCCAGTGTTAATGTTTTAGAATTTTTACATTTTAAAACCTTACCATTAATATCTATTCCATCTTCTCCACTTTTACCACGATGAAGGACAGCTAAGACCTGTCCTTTTTCTACGCCTTCTACCGTTCCTATAGCTTTGTAGTCAATAACCTCATCATTGTTATAATCCTTATGACCGCCATCATACTTTACTTCTAGTCTATCATCTATTGCATCTATTACTTTCTTCCCCTTTGCAATAATCAACTGGGAAACTTCATCTTCTTTTGAACATTTTATAACAACCATTTTCAAAATACCATATTTAATTTTATTGCTTAATAACTCATTGTTAATTTCTGCCTCTGTAAATTTTGGTGGCATATTTTTTTCTTTTACTTCAGACTCTATTAATACTGAATTTTTAGGTAGACTATCTTTTAATTTATAGGTCACCTTAGGTTTATACTTTATACTGATATAAGCTTCCATATTGTCTGGGCTTGTGCTTAAATCTAAATTGCGACTTGCTTCATCTTCTTTTAGAAATACTTCAATAATATCTTCTTTTTTCACATTAGCGCGGTGAGTTACTTTTTCTCCGTTTACAGTTAGTGTAATATTATTAGCATTAGAAATTACAGCCGGTTCACCGCCATCAAAAGGATTTTTTACTATGATTTCACCATTTTTAATTTCTATAGTTCCATCTTTTTCATTATGAGTATCTGTTTTAATATCATCTTTTTGAGCAAAGTCTAATTTTAGACTTCCTTCATCAGTCATCCCATCTATAGAATCGATAGAAATTATAACATGTTTCTTAAATAAACCTCTTTTCTCCTCAAGTATTGAATATTTAATTAGTTCTTTCGAAACGCCTAAACTAAGACTTGCATTTTTTAAACACTCCTTAACATTAGATCCTTCAAATTTTTGAAGTTCTGGCCTATCATCCACTTATACCACCTCTTCCTATATAGAAATTATGCAATAATCATTCTGTGGTATCCCACTCATCTTAATGTTTTATTTATTTATTTATTTATCGTTCTATTCGAAATAAACTTTACAAATTTCTGTTTATTCTCTTTTAATTCATCATCGAACCCCACCATTATTGCTTTTATTATTGAATTTTCTGATGAATTAAAAGAAAATCCATCCACACTTTCTATTGGAAGAACCTTAGGTGATGTCCCTGAAATAAACAAACCATTATATGATTTAAGGTCCTTTTCAAAAACATCTTGCTCTATAAATTTTATATTTAATTTTTCACAAGTTTTTATAATAAATTGTCTTGTAATTCCAGGTAATACATTCATAACTCTCGAGGTTACAACTGTAGTTCCTTTTACCATAAAAATATTTGATTTACTACCCTCTGTAATATATCCAGCATTATCAATTAAGATTGCTTCATAAACATTTTCACCCTTTATTTTCAAATTTACATTTTCACGAAATTCATTATTAATAACCTTCGCATTAGGATTACTTCTCTCACCATGATAAGTAATAGTTTTTACGCCCTCTGTGTATTGATTTTTTGTTGGATATGAATGTTTCACAAAATATACTAAAAACTTTTCATTAGACCCTTTATTATAAAGGTTTTCATCATGTGGATTATAGTTTATAACTAATTTTAAATTTCCATCTTTTACTTTATTGTGACTTATTAATTTAATAACTCCATCTATAATTTCATTTCTGGTAATAGTCAAGCTGTATTTCATAATTTTCGCAGAATTTTCAAGACGGCTTAAGTGTTCCATAAAAAATATTGGAATTCCATCACTTACTCTTATAACCTCATATAATGATTTTCCAGCATCACTACTATAACTATCAAATTCTTCACTGCTCTTAAGTTCATCCCCAAATAAAAAATACATTTCTGTACACTTGTCCATATCAATACTCCTCCCTATTTTAAAGATATAACAATTAATATTTGTCATATCTTCCATGTTTATATTTTTATTATACTTTATATCTTATAAATAATCCTATTTCCATCTCAGAATTTCAATTTTATCATGTGTTTTTTTATAATTTATCAAATAAGGATGCCCTACTAAATTAAAAAGTGGTAAATCAGAGAGTGAATCGGAAAACATACATGAATTTTCAAAATCCACCTCTATATTTTCTTTAAGCAAGACTTCTTTTAATCTTTTTACCTTTTCTTCACCCTTACAATTTTCACCTAAGATCTGATTTCTATGCAATCCATGCTCTTTTATAAAACGAGTTCCTATTACTTTATCGACTTCTTTTATATTATAGAGTTCACTTAAATAAAATTCAGCTGAAGCAGAAATCAAATAAATTTTATACCCCTGTTTTTTCATTTTTTTTATAGTATCTATAGCGTCTTTATATAATATTTTGCTTAAACATTTTTCATAAAATTCTTTAACAATTTTTTTCATATCATTTTCTTCTATACCGTCTATAAATCTTATAAAAATCTTTTTTGTTTTAGAAGCATCATATATTTTAAAGACATAAAAAAGGGATGAAAATATGCTTTTAGGTAGATATTTTATATATTTGGGATTTCTCTTAAGCATGAAAATATAAAATTCTACTAAAGTCTCTCGTTTTGTTATTGTGTAATCCACATCAAAAATAGCTAATTTTTCTTTCAAATCTGTTCCTCCTTTTGAAATACCTTATAATATTATTACCTTAATGTTATTCTTAATACTTATTTTAACACAAAAAAGCCGCTGCATACGCAACGGCTCCTCCTAGAATTATTTTTCGTCTTTAATTAATTCTTCGTAATATTTAGTTACTTCTGCAAATTCTTCATCTTCAGGTATAATTAATTCACCTGTTTCTTCATCTCCAATTACCTTGAAAAGATATATTGAATCATCTTCAGGGTTTTGAACTAAAGCATATTCATTTTCTTTATAAGTAAATCCATCTACTATTTCACATGGAACTACGTTACCATTTTCATCTTCTAAATCTACTGTCAATGCTTCGCCTTCGCCTTCTCCACATCCGCAACCACAGCCTTCATGCTCATGTTCATGTTCATGACCACCGCATCCACAGCCTTCGTTCTTTTCTTCATTATCATGGCCACCGCATCCGCAACCTTTATTTTCATGGTCATGTTCGTGACCACCACATCCGCATGATGTATTTTTATCTTCATTCATAATGTAGTACCTCCTAGTTTCAGTATATCTTAATTCTACCCTAAAACATAAAATAATAAAAGGCTTTTTTAAATTAATTTTTATTAAATTAGTGTAAATGAAAAAGGAAGATGAAATTTAATTCATCTTCCTTTTCTTTTAAAATTTTAAATACTATTTTTCACTAGCAAGTTTTTTGTATCCTGCTAATCTTTCTTTAGCATCATTTTCTGTTTTAACAAATAATTCTTCTGCAACTTCTGGGAAACTTTTTGCAAGTGAAGAATATCTTACTTCGCCCATTAGGTAATCTCTAAATGAAGTAGTTGGTTCTTTAGAGTCTAATACGAATGGGTTCTTTCCTGCATCTTTAAGATCTGGATTAAATCTATACATAGCCCAGTATCCTGATTCAACAGCTCTCTTAGTCTCAAGTTGTGTACATCCCATTCCAACTTTAAGACCATGATTAATACATGGTGCATAAGCGATTATAAGTGATGGTCCTTTATATGCTTCTGCTTCTTTTATAGCTTTTAATGTCTGTGCTTTATCAGCACCCATTGCTATTTGAGCAACATAAACATATCCGTAAGTCATTGCCATCATACCTAAATCTTTTTTCTTAGTTCTCTTACCAGTAGCGGCAAATTTTGCAACTGCTGCAGTTGGTGTAGATTTTGAAGCTTGACCACCAGTATTTGAATATACTTCAGTATCAAATACAAATATATTTACATCTTCTCCAGATGCAAGTACATGATCAACTCCGCCATATCCGATATCATAAGCCCAGCCATCTCCACCAAATATCCATTGAGATTTCTTAACTAAATGATCTCTCTTAGCAAATATTTCTTTTAATGCTTCGTTATTATCTTTTTCAGCATTTAATAATGGTAACATTTTATCAGTTGCAGCTTTTGAACCTTCTGCATCTTCTTTGTTTTCTATCCATTCATTAATAACTGTTTTCAATGCATCACTAGTTTTCATTGTCAATGCTTCTTTAGCTGACATTTCAACCTTATCTCTTAATTGGCTAGTTGCAAGGAACATACCAAATCCGAATTCAGCATTATCTTCAAACAATGAGTTAGCCCAAGCTGGACCTTGACCACGTTTGTTAACTGTATATGGTGAAGCTGGTGAACTTGCTCCCCAAATAGATGAACATCCTGTAGCATTAGCTATTAACATTCTATCTCCGAATAATTGAGTTATAAGTCTAGCATATGGAGTTTCTCCACATCCAGCACAAGCTCCACTGAATTCCATTAATGGTTGCTCAAATTGGCTTCCCTTAACAGTTGCTGTTCCCATTGGATTTTCTTTCTTAGGTAAGTTTATGTTAAACTTCCAGTTTGGTAATTTAGCTTCTTGCGTAGCATATGGTTTCATGATTAAAGCTTTTTCTTTAGCAGGGCAAACTTCTGCACAGTTACCACAACCACTACAATCTGCATTACTTATACCTATTGCAAAATGTTGACCTTCAAGTCCTTTTCCAATAGCTTTCTTACTTTCGTAAGTCTTTGGAGCATTTTTAAGATCTTCATCATTAGTTAAGAAAGGTCTTATTACTGCATGAGGACATACATATGCACATTGATTACATTGTATACATTTATCTACTTGCCATTCTGGTACATTAACAGCAATTCCTCTCTTTTCAAATGCAGCTGTTCCTGGCATTAATGTTCCGTCTTCTATTCCAACAAATGCACTAACAGGTAAAGAGTCTCCTTCTTGTCTGTTCATTACATCTGCAATATTTTTAACGAAATCTGGCCTAGCATCTTCTGCTACAACTACATCTTTAACTGTTTTCCAGCTTGCTGGTACATTAATTTTAACAACTGATTGAACACCTTCATCAATTGCAGCGTTATTCATATTGATAACTTTTTCGCCTTTTTTACCATAAGATGTAATAACAGCAGCTTTAAGATACTTAACTGCATCTTCTACTGGTATTATGTCTGCAAGTTGGAAGAAAGCTGCTTGCATAATCATGTTAACTCTTCCACCAAGACCTATTTTACCTGCTATTCCAACAGCATCAAGCGTATTGAAATTAATATTGTGATTAGCAATATAGTTCTTCATTGTAGCTGGTAAATGTTGTTCTAATTCTTCTGGAGTCCATATACAATTCAATAAGAATGTACCACCATCTTTAATTCCTTTTAAAACATCATATTTAGTTACATAAGCTTGGTTACCACAGGCAACGTAGTTTGCAGAACTAATTAAATATGTTGATTTTATAGCTTTCTTACCAAATCTTAAGTGAGAGATTGTTACTCCACCTGATTTTTTAGAATCATAAGCAAAATAAGCTTGTGCAAACATATCTGTATGGTTTCCTATGATTTTGATTGCACTCTTGTTAGCTCCAACAGTACCATCTGATCCAAGACCCCAGAATTTACATTCTTTAGTTCCTTCTGGTGTTGTTGTAATAGCATCACCAATTACGAGTGATTTATTAGTAACATCATCAACTATTCCTACAGTAAATCCGTTTACTGGAGTTTTTGCTTTTAAAGCATCATATACAGCAACAATTTGAGCTGGAGTAGTATCTTTTGATCCAAGTCCATATCTTCCGCCAACTATAACTGGTCTAGTTTCTTGATCAAAATATGCACTTCTAACATCTTGATATAAAGGTTCTCCAATTGATCCTGGTTCTTTAGTTCTATCAAGTACTGATATTTTTTTAACTGTTTTTGGTATGTATTTAAAGAAATGATCTACTGAGAATGGTCTAAATAAATGTACTTTAAGTACTCCAACCTTTTCTCCCTTAGCAATTAAATAATCAATAGTTTCTTCAATTGTTTCACAAACTGATCCCATTGCTATTATTATTCTATCTGCATCAGGTGCACCATAATAGTTAAATAAGTGGTAGTCAGTTCCGATTAATGAATTTATTTTTCCCATACATGTTTCAACTTTTTCAGGTAATGCATCATAATATGTGTTTGAAGCTTCTCTTCCTTGGAAATAAACATCTGGATTTTGTGCTGTTCCACGAGTTACTGGATGTTCTGGGTTTAACGCTTTATTTCTAAAAGTCTCTAATGCTTCTTTGTTCATAAGACTTCCTAAAGTTTCATAATCCCATGCTTCTATTTTTTGTATTTCATGAGAAGTTCTAAATCCATCAAAGAAGTTTACAAATGGAATTTTTCCCTCTAGTGCTGTTAAATGAGCAACTGGTGATAAATCCATTACTTCTTGTACACTATTAGATGCAAGTAAAGCAAAACCTGTCTGCCTAGTTGCCATTACATCTTGATGATCTCCAAAAATATTAAGTGCATGAGTTGTTAACGCTCTAGCAGCTACATGGAATACTCCTGGTAATAATTCTCCTGCAATTTTGTACATGTTTGGAATCATTAATAATAATCCTTGAGAACATGTAAAAGTTGAAGTTAAAGCACCTGTTTGAAGTGAACCATGTACAGCTCCTGCAGCTCCTGCTTCTGATTGCATTTCCATAATTTTAACTTTTTGACCAAATACATTTTTTGTTCCTTTAGCTGCAAGTTCATCACAATATTCTGCCATCGTTGATGATGGTGTTATAGGGTAAATTGCTGCAACATCAGTATATGCATAGGCAACATGTGCCGCTGCTGTATTTCCGTCCATAGTTTTCATTTTTCTCATTTAATAAGCCTTCTTTCTTAAATAATATTATAAAAATTGTTAAAACGCTTTTATTTAAATTAAATGTAAGAGTATTATATTAAATATCTCTATACTTCAAAATAATAACTTCCTAATAGATTTTATGCAAAACTAGCTAACACTTATCAGCGTTAGCTAGACATGATGAACCCTTGTAATCTACATATTCTGTAACTTACCTCACCATTTCATAGTCCTGCATGTTTTTATAAAAAAACTTATTTAACCAGGCTTTTTCCCATTTCTTCTGCTTTAACTAATTGTTCATTAGTAGGAGCCTCGTTAACTGTTATGTTTTGTACAACATTAAATTCGTATTCTTTCATTAAACTTACCCATTTGTTCATAAATTCTCCATTATCCCATCCATAAGATCCAAATAAACCTGTGATTTTATTATTAACTGGAATCAATTTGAATTTATCAATAAAAGGTTGCATTTCTTTTTGATCAATATTATTGTTGTCCATTGATGGACTACCAAATGCAACTACATCTGCATTAGTTACATCTTCAACTGATGCTTCGCTAACTAGTTTAAGTAGTACCTGAGCACCTGCATCCTTTGCACCTTTAGCAATGTGATTTGCTAAAACTTCAACATTTCCACCGTTACTTAAGTAAATTATCGTTAGTTTTTTCATTACTATCACCCCCATACTTTCATATTAATAGA
The DNA here is from genome assembly GCF_001877035.1 of Clostridium estertheticum subsp. estertheticum. Taxonomy (NCBI): domain Bacteria; kingdom Bacillati; phylum Bacillota; class Clostridia; order Eubacteriales; family Clostridiaceae; genus Clostridium; species Clostridium estertheticum. The sequence goes on from NZ_CP015756.1 coordinate 3,159,920, forward strand.
TAGTCTACGTTACAATTTAATTATACATCAATATGAATAATATTCAAGTTTTTTCGTTAAAAATACTACATTATATTTAAAAATAAAATACTGTATAAACACAATAAGTTAGTGTTATAGAACAGTTTTCCAAATAATATTCTCTAAATGTGATAAAACATTGTTAATGTTTTATCACATTTTACTAACCACTTGTTCTCTCTTATATTATAAAAAGAACAAAGAAATTTTACCTTTTTCTATATTTTTCTATTAATTCTACTATTAAATCAATACTTTTTTCAGTATTGCTATTATTCATATTTTCAATATATTTATTTTTATCATTATATAATTCCTTAATTTTCATTTCTACATTTTCAGGTGTTAAATCTTCGTCTTGAATAACCATACTATAACCACTTTTTTCAAAAGATCTTGCATTAAGTATTTGATCACCACGACTAGCCTTTGCTGATAACGGTATTAATAAATTAGGTTTTCTTAGAGCAAGTAGTTCAAAAATAACATTTGCTCCTGCCCTAGATACAACAATATCTGCACTAGCCAATAAATGAGGTAATTCGTCTTTTATATAATCAAATTGCTTATACCCATCTTTGTTTTGAAGCGATTTATCAATATTGCCACTACCACAAATATGAATAACATTATATTCTAGTAATAATTTATCAAGCTTCGCCCTTATAATCTCATTTATAACTTTAGACCCTAGACTACCACCTATAATCATAAGTACTGGTTTTTTATCTTTAAAACCACATATATGGTTACCTTTAATTTTGTCTCCTTCGAACAATTCATGCCTGATAGGATTTCCAGTTACAACACCTTTTCCATTTTTTAATTCTTTTAATGCTTCTGGAAAAGTTACACATACTTTTGTGCAATAAGGAGATACTAACCTATTTGCAAGTCCTGGTGTAATATCACATTCATGCGCGATCACTGGTACTTTGTTAAAAAATGCAGCAAGCACAACAGGAACAGAAACAAATCCACCTTTAGAAAAAACAATATCCGGTTTTTCCATTTTAATAATTTTTTTCGCCTCAAAAATGCCCTTAATTACTTTTAAAGGATCTGTAAAGTTTTTAAAATCAAAATATCTTCTAAGTTTTCCGCTAGATATAGGAAAGTACTTAATATTTTCACCCTCTATTATTTTCCTTTCTATACCTTCCTTTGTTCCAATATATTCAATTTCATAACCTAACATTTTAAGTTTTGGTATAAGTGCAAGATTTGGTGTTACATGTCCTGCTGAACCTCCACCGGTCATTATAATTTTGTGTTTTTCCACTTTAACACTCCTTTTAAAACATGCTTTATTCAGTTTATACTATCTTATTATATACTACTTAGAATAAGAAGTTCAGTATTTATAAAAACTTTCATTATCCACAATTTTCTAAACAACTTACGATTTTCAAAATTATCCTTCAATCAACTAATATAAAAAAAGAATATGCGGTTAAACTACTATCATCAAATAATCACCAAAATAAAAGGAGGCAATTATTATGACAAGTAGAAATAGACAATTAGTACCAGAGGCAAGAGAGGGACTTAATAAATTTAAAATGGAGGCTGCTCAAGAAGTTGGAGTTAATTTAACAGATGGTTACAACGGTGATCTTACTTCTAGACAAAATGGATCAGTTGGCGGACAAATGGTTAAAAGAATGGTAGAACAATACGAGAAAAACTTATAATTCAAACCTATATTTTCCTTGTTTACCTCTAATAATCTATTATATATTTATAGATAATGCACAAGATATTATCATAACAAAAATATATTAAAAAGGAGTGAGTTAACAATGGCAAATAAAACATTAGTACCACAAGCAAAAGCAGGTCTTAACAAATTTAAAATGGAAGCTGCTAAAGAAGTTGGAGTTAATTTAACAGATGGTTACAATGGCGATCTTACTTCTAGACAAAATGGATCAGTAGGCGGACAAATGGTTAAAAAAATGGTTGAAGAATACGAAAAAAACTTATAATTTAAATTTCAAATAACAAATTATTTCAACAAAAATAAATTATAAAAGGAGTGAATTAACAATGGCTAATAATAAAACATTAGTACCACAAGCAAAAGCAGGTTTAAACAAATTTAAAATGGAAGCTGCTAAAGAAGTTGGAGTTGATTTAAAAGAGGGTTACAACGGTGACCTTACTTCTAGACAAAATGGATCAGTGGGCGGACAAATGACTAAAAAGATGGTAGAACAGTACGAGAAAAATTTATAATTAACATTTTAAAATTGGTTAAGAGGTATATGCAAGTCATATGCCTCTTAACTTTTTTATTTTATTTACTTACAAAGATTCATTTTGAATACTTTACTTTCCTAATTTCCCTCAAATATTCTATTATAAATTTGTTATTTCTACACAAGATACTATCATAACCAAAATAAATTATAGAAGGAGTGATTAAAATGTCAAACAGACAATTAGTACCTGAAGCTAAAGCTGGATTATATTCTTTCAAAATGGAAACTGCAAAAGAATTAGGAGTCAACTTTACAGATTACAATGGTGACTTAACTTCAAGAGAATGTGGTTCTGTTGGTGGACAAATGGTTAAAAAAATGGTAGAACAATATGAAAGAAATTTATAATTTAAAAGAATAATAATAGTAAGGGCACATAGATTTAGTCTATGTGCCCTTACAAATTAATTACATTACAGTTCCAGATTTAACCGCTCTGTAAACGATAATTAGCTAAGTTGAAATTCTAAAATTTTAAGTTGAATGGATTTACGCCCATTATACTCATTGATTTGAGGCGAATAAATTAAGTCTAATTTCAATCCTCTAGGGTTTGTTAGATAATTCATATGCTCTTCTCCATATCTCTCTTTTAACATTTCTATAAATTCATCTACCCTATTAAAAAATATTCCATCAATAGTCTTGTTTAATCCCGGTATTACACACTTTATTTTTATTGTATTTGCGCTCTTACCTAAAATATCTATTTTTAAAATAGGAATATTTTTCTCAGCAAGTAAAGGTGACGAATTTCCTTTACCAAATGGTTCTAACTGTTCTAACTCGTTTATCATCTCATAATTTATTTTACCAAGTGGCATTCTCTGGTCTATTCTTATCTTAGGTTTTATATCCTCATCTGTTAATGTACAAATAAGATTTAATTTTTGCCTTAGATTTTCTATATTTTCTTCTTTTATTGAAAGACCCGCTGCCATTGGATGACCTCCAAATTTTTCAAGTAATTCTTTACATTTTATTAATTCTTCAAACAAATTATATTCTTTAATAGATCTTGCTGAACCTTTAGGGGTTTCCTTTCCTTTTGTTAATATTATTGTTGGCACATTAAAAGTTTCCCTAACACGACCCGCTACAATCCCTGCAATACTCTCATGAATAGTATCTTTATAAATTACTAATACTTTATCATTTTTAAAAGTTGAATTATGTATAAGTTCTATAACTTCTTCCACATTTTCTGTAGTCATTTCTTGTCTTTTCTTATTAAGATCAAATAAAGTTTTAGCAAGCTCTTTTGCTCTATTTTCTTCCTCACATAGGAGTAATTCAACTGATATAGCTGCAGATTCTAGCCTACCAGTAGCATTAATACATGGTCCTATTTGAAAACCAACATGGTAACACTTAATCTCTTTATCATTAATACTTAACATTTCCTTTAAACACCTTAAACCAAGATTCTTTGTATTAGTTAACATATCTAAGGCATTTTTAGCAATTATCCTATTCTCATCCACTAAATCTACCACATCACAAATAGTTCCTATCCCTGCAATTTCTATAAATTCATTTGCAAATTTCACATCAATCCCAATTTTTATAAATAATGCTTGTACAAATTTAAAAGCAATACCGGCACCACATAAATTCTTAAATGGATAATTACATTCTTTTTGTTTTGGGTTAATAACAGCATCTGCTGGTGGTAACTTAAAGGTTCTTTCCCCCGATTCATTTTCATCAAATTGTAGTTCATGATGATCAGTTATTATAACAATCAAACCTAATTCTTTTGCTAGTTTCACCTGCTCTATAGCTGCAATTCCATTATCGCATGTTAAAACAACTTTAAAACCTTCATCATTTAGTTTTCTTATCCTATCACTATTTATACCGTAACCTTCATGTTCCCGATCTGGGACGTAGTATTCCACGTTAGCCCCAGAACGTTTTAATCCCTTATACATTATAACGGTACTTGTAACTCCATCGGCGTCATAATCACCGTAAACAACAATTTTTTCTTTGTTTTCTATTGCGAGTTTTATTATATATATAGCTTTTTCCATATCTTTCATTAAAAAAGGATCATACAAATCATCTATACTTGCCCTCATAAATTTTCTTATGTCTATTTCATTGTCAAATCCCCTATTAATTAAAATCTTAGCTACAACTGGACTTACGCCCGATTTATTTGCGAGTGAAATAACATCTTTAGATGTATTTCTTAGTAACCACTTTTTCTCCATATTTATCTCCTACTTTCCAAATTTGGCATTAGAACCTGCACCGTAGCATTAACTAAAACCTTGTTTACTACATCCATTATCTCGGAATCTGTAATGTCTTTCATTACTTCGAATTCAGAAAATAGTTCAAAACCATCATTATACATAATTTCATATACGCATAAGCTCACACTAGTTTGAATAGATTTCTCGAGTGCTACCATTCTACGAAGTTTATAACTTTTACACAATTTTAGCAAACATTCCTTATCAAAAAAATTTCTAAGTTCCTTAACTTTTTTTATTTCAAAATTAATAATTTCTATAGTCTTGTAAGCATTTTCATTTGAAGTTCCAAGTGATATAGTAAAAAGTTTTATTCCTATTTCATTTTTAATCTTACTACTTATATCATAAACAAGACCTCTCTTAGTCCTGACTTCATCAAACAAAATACTGCTTGTACCGTCTCCAAAAACTACGTTAAATACTTTTAACGCACTAACTTCTCTAGGTGATAAATTATGTATTGGGAAACAATACTGGATTTTAGCACCTTGCAAGTCATCTCTATATTCATAATATATACCTGGTTTATTATTTTCGTAGATGTTCTCTAAGTTTTCTTCTATAATGCCTTTTTCAGAGACTAATTTAGCCTTCATATTACCGATATATCTCTCCACTATTTTTAAAATATCTCTAATATTCAAAGAGGATACTACACTTATTACGCAATTATCAGTAGTGTAATATTTCTCATAAAAGTCCTTAATTTGCTTGATGGTAATAGAGCGTACACTTTCCTCAGTGCCTATAATTAGATCCTTAATCCTTCTCTTTTCAAACCCATTATAAAACATGGAATCTTCACAAAATTGATTGGAATCATCCTTCCATTCTTTTAGTTCGGCGCAAATCACTTCTATTTCCTCGTAAAAGCCTTTTTGGGGAAAACAAGGATTTAAAATAATATCAGAATAAATTTCAAATCCTTTTTCAAAATCCTCATCTAAGGTTGTGCCATAATATACTACGTACGGATAATTAGTCATTGCATTACAAAAACCAAAAGTTTCATCACACAATTTATTTATTTCATATTCTGAGCGCGAATTTGTACCCTTAAAAAGCATATGCTCTACCACATGAGCAATTCCTAAATTTTCTTTTTCCTCTCTATTGGCTCCTGCATCAAACCCTATTGTAAAAGAAGTTAAATTATTTTCAGCCCTTTTATATAATAATTTTATACCATTTATTAACTTTATTTTTTCCATATACTCACCTTCGCTTCTTTTTTTAAAATGTTTTTGTTTTATTTTATTTTGTTTTGTTGTACACTAATGTAGGCTTACTAATATTACAAATAATTTCATTATATCTCTTTTTAAAGGTGGTGACTAATTTCTTAAACAAATTTCATTTAAGAAAAATATTATATGAACAATAAAAAAAAAATAAATCAGTCCCTAGCTCAATTTATTAAGTATTCTATAGTTGGTGCTTTCAACACCGTAATAGATATTGGGGTATTAAATATACTATCCTATATTACTGGCATAACTCATGGAAAATTTTTATTTCTTTTTAACTTCATCGCATTTTTAATTTATTCAATTTGCGGTTATTATTTAAATATAAATTACACTTTCAAAGAAAATGAAACTAAAAATGCCTACTTTCAATATTCCTCTTTACTATTTTTGGGTATGATTTTAAATAGCTTTATTTTAGTACACTTAACACGTAGGAATCCCTTAATTCATATTTTGCATCACCATAGAAGTATGGCTCACTTAAATCACCTATGGCTTAACATATCCATGATAATCGGTTGTACAATATTAGGTCTTCTTGGATTCTTTATTAACAAATTCTTTATTTTCAATAAAAAAAAGGCACTCTAAAATTAAGTTTTTTTAACTTTTAGTTTGTGTCTTTTTTATATTTCTATTTTAAAGTAACAGTTTCTATATAATCATCTATGAGGGAACTAGTTAAATTTTTTCCTCTACCTGCTCTATTTTGAACATTTATATCATTGAGTTTTATAATTTTATTTTCACCACCAAATGAACTAACCGCCAAACTTAAGTTCTCATCATTTATTTCATTTGATCCTTCCGCAGTTTTTGCATCTATCAAATTTACAAATATAACTTCATCATTCTCTTTTAAGCTTATTCCAGTTACCCCTGATGCACCTTTGCCCATAAAATTAATTGTATTTACATTAAATCTTATACACATTGCTTTTTTCGTCACAATTAAAGCGTCTTTGTCTAACTTATCGTCATTAACTTTTACAGAAATTAATTTATCTTCTTGTGTTTTAAGTTTATATACCAAAGTAGAATAGAAATCTCCTTCTAATTCTTTAAGTTTAGTTCGTTTTGTAATTCCTTTCTTTGAAAAGAAGTATAAGCTTTTTTCTTCATTAAGGTTATCAACGGAAATTATCTGGGCTATTTTATCGTAAGCATTAAAATTATCTATAAGAGTATTTATGCACGTACCCTTTATAGTAATATTCTGAACCATATAGCTAGGTAATTTATGAACTAACCCATTTTGCATAAATATTAGTAATGTAGATGTTGATTTAGTATATGTGCTTAATTCTGTATTAGTCTTTCTACTTGATATTTTTATAACACCTTTTGCATTTAAACTAAGATAAAATTCTTTATAATCGTAATCATTTGTATATTCAAGTTTTACCACTTCATCACCAGCAGTTAGATTAAATAACTGAGTTCCAATTACATTTCTATCAGTAGCTTTAAGCTCTGGTTCCTCTATAGAAAATTCTAGACCCTCTTTAGTAATTATCTTTATATAAGCTTCTTTTCTTTTTTTCTCCATTAATTTAACATCAATAAGGTTTTCATTGTCTTTTAGTTTTAAAGCAGATAATTTAGAATAACTTGTAACAAATTTATCTAAAAATGTTTTCTTAATGTTTCCTTTGCTTGTAAAAAACATAAATTGCTTACTTGCAGACAAATCTCCTAATAAAAAAGTAGCAATGATTTTTTCTTTAGTTAAATCCATTCCACGAATAAGGGTATCCAGTCTTTCGCCTTTTTCCTTCCACTTATATTCTGGAACTAAATCTCCTCTTAATTGATAAACATTCCCTATATTAGTAAAAATCATCAATGTTTCTTTAGTATTGGTTCCAATTAAATCTGTATTAAAGTCTCCCTCTCTATACTCAATGTCATCAATATTTGCGTTAGACCTATTATAATATTTCATAGGAACTCTCTTTATATAACCATCATTAGATAAAGTTATCATAATGTCTTCGACTAGTATTATATCTTCAACTTCTATTTTTGCTTCACTATCATCTTCAATAATTTTAGTTCTTCTTGGATCATTATATTTTTCTTTAATTTCTAAAATTTCTGTTCTTATTACATTAAGAAGTTCTTTCTCACTTCCAAGAATTTTGTTGTACCCCTTAATTAGTCCTTCTAACTTCTTATATTCCTTTAAAAATATCTTAAGTTCTAGCCCAGTTAGCCTATATAACATAAGTTCTAATATCGCTTCAGCTTGGATCTGTGTAAAATCAAACTTAGCTATGAGGTTTTGTCCAGCATCTTTTTTAGATTTTGAACCCCTAATTGTTATAATAATTTCATCCATTACATCTATAGCCTTAATAAAACCCTCTATAATGTGGAATCTGTTTTTTGCGGCCTCAAGTTCCATTTGAGTCCTTCTAGTAACAACATCCTTTTGATGATTTAAATAATGCATAAGAATAGTTTTAAGACTCATTGTTTGAGGTTTTCCATTGGCAAGTGCTACCATGTTAAATGGCACATTACATTGGAGTTCTGTTTTCTTCATTAAGTAGTTAAGCACCTTTGTTGCAATATCTCTATTTGTAGACTTCTTAAATTCAATAACTGATCTAAGTCCAGTTCTATCAGATTCATCTCTAATATCTACAATGGACTCTAGTGCTTTCAAATGCTTCTTCTCAGCTGTCATATCAGAAATAGATTGGAGTAATTTCGCCTTATTCTTCCTGTATGGGAATTCAGTAATAACTATACCTAGTCGTCCACTTTCTAAGACTTCTATTTTCATTTTAGAACGTAACGTTACTTTTCCCTCTCCAGTCTCATAAGCAGATTCTATAGCATTTCTACCAATGAGAATACCACCTGTTGGTAAATCTGGCCCTTTAATATACTGCATAAGCTGTTTTGTTGTAATTTCATTATTATCAGCATAAGCAAGTAACCCATCAATTACCTCCCCTAAATTATGGGGCGGTATGTTTGTAGCTATCCCTACTGCAATACCAAAGGTTCCATTAACTAACAAATTCGGATATCTCGATGGCAATACTGATGGTTCCTTCTCTGTATCAGAATAGTTATTTACCATTTCCACAACGCCTTTATCAATATCCCTTATCATTTCAAGCGCAATAGGAGAAAGTCTTGCTTCTGTATAACGCATAGCAGCAGCGTTATCCCCATCTTGACTTCCCCAATTTCCATGACCATCTATCAAAGGTTTTCTTGTAGCAAAATCTTGAGCAAGTATAACCATTGCACCATAAACAGAGCTATCTCCATGTGGATGGTATTTACCAAGAATATCTCCAACAATTCTTGCTGATTTATAATAAGGTTTATCTGGAAATGCTTTTAGCATATATGCGCCATAAAGAATCCTTCTATGTACTGGTTTTAAACCATCTCTCACATCTGGAAGCGCTCGTTCTCTAGCAACTTCAACAGCATATGGGAGGTAATTATCTGGCATTGCTTCTTCAATTGGTGTCATTACTATATTATTATCTTTTGGTATTTCAATTTTTTTTGCCATTTGAAAATTCCTCCTAAATCATCACCTACAGTGATGAATCACCTACAGTGCTGTTTATCATCACGCAATGTGATGATTACGACTTTTAAATATTCGTTAGAACTCTGCATATTTATACATGTAACTTTTTCTTGGTGCAACCACATCTCCCATTAGAAGTGAAACCATTTTCTCAGCTTTTGCTGCATCTTCTATAGTAACTTGCTGAAGAGTTCTAGTAATTGGGTTTAGCGTAGTTTCCCAAAGTTGGTCTGGGTTCATTTCTCCAAGGCCCTTATATCTTTGAATAAGCGCACCTTTGCCAATTTCCTTTTTAGTCTCTTCCAATTGCTCATCACTATATGCATACTTAGCAACTTCTCCATTTTTACTAGCTTTATAAACCTTATAAAGTGGTGGCATTCCCATATAAAGATGACCATTCGCAATGAGTGGCCTCATATATCTATAAATAAAAGTCATCCATAATGTTCTAATGTGGTATCCATCAACATCTGCATCACTTAAAATAATTATTTTACCATATTTTAATTCTTTTTCACTATAATTTTCGAGTACTCCTGTTCCAATGGCAGTATTGAATATTTTTAATTCTTCACTAGCTAATACATTTTCTAGCTTTTGTTTTTCTGTATTCATAATTTTACCCTTAGATGGCATTATAGTTTGAAACCTTCTATCACGAGCTTGCTTAGCACTTCCACCAGCTGAATCTCCCTCAACCACAATAAATTCTGTAAACTCTGAATTTTTTAATGTGCATACCGCAATTTTACCTGCAAGAGGTGATGCTCCCTTACCTATCTTTTTTCTTTCCGCATCATTAATTTTTTTTATTTTATCTCTTCTCGATGCTGCAGAAATGGCATTATTTATTATATTAGTAGCCATATCTTTGTTGTCTTCTATCCATTCTAAAATTTTAACATAACAAAGTTCATTCATCATGCTATACGCCTCGTTATTACCTAACTTGCTCTTAGTTTGACCTTCAAAGATCGGATTACTTATTTTAATTCTGACTATTGCAGTCATCCCTTCTCTTAAATCGTCACCTTCAAAATCTTTATCCTTGTCTTTCTCTTTCAAAAGATTAAGTTTCTTAGCTCCATCTTTAAAAGCCCTTGTCATACCAGTTTTAAAACCGGTCTCGTGAGTTCCAGACTCTGTAGTCGGTATATTGTTAACGTAGCTAGCAATGTATTCTGTAGTAGAATCCGTAAACTGCATACACACTTCTCCGTATAATTGTATCCCATTTATTTCTTTTTCACCTTGGAAAAATATTGGTTCCTTATGCAGAAGGGTCTTACTCTCATTTAGATAGTCAATAAAATCTAATAATCCTCTATCTGAGTGATATTCTTTTATAGTGTTTCCTTCTTTTCTATTATCAATAAACACTAACGTAATCCCTTTATTTTGAAAAGCCAATTCTTGTAGTCTCTCATCAATAAAATCAGAGTTAAATTGAAGGGTTGTAAATACCCTCGAATCCGGCATAAACGTAATTTTACTGCCTGTATCTTTTGACTGTCCAATCACCTCAAGCTTACTTACTGGTGTACCTGGCATAATTCTTTTTAATTCCTTATCAAATGAATATTCGAATCTTTGAGAAAAAATTTTTCCCTTTTGTTTTATTTCAACAACCAACCATTCTGATAATGCATTTACAACCGCTGCTCCAACACCATGAAGTCCACCAGAAGTCTTATAGTTTTTATTATTAAACTTTCCACCAGTGTGAAGTTCTGTAAATACCATTTCTACACCAGATTTATTTTTCATAGGATGTATTCCTGTAGGAATACCCCTACCATTATCAACAATAGTAACACTTTTATCTTCATTTAATATTATTTTAGCTTTATCTCCATAGCCATTAGCTATCTCATCTATTGAGTTATCTAATATTTCCCATATACAATGATGTAGGCCTTTGCTACCTGTAGAACCTATGTACATGCCTGGTCTTATCCTTACAGGCTCTAGCTTTTCTAGAGAAGTTAAGTCTGTTACATCATATGTTTGAATTTCTTCATTTTCAAAACTCATAAAAATCCTCCAGTAAAATTTTATCATACATTTGCTATTTTATATGTTTATTCACAAAAGGTAAAGAGATTTTAATAAAAAAATAGAACGTTAGTTTCTATTTTTAAGAATAGTTTTATCCTTTTATATTATTTTCGCCCTATTTTATAGAAAAATATTGACCAGCGAATTAAAACTTTTCTGCCGGCCAATACCGTAGTTTACTTTAATTTTTGCCGCCACCTTACTTAATTACTTTATTAGTTGGTGGCAATAATGCCGCCGCTACTCTTATTAAATATTTTAAACTTTCACCATCTATATTTTTTTTAAACCCTAATAAGCTTGTAGCATCCTTTGCCAATTGAATAGCTTTCTCTTCTTTAAGGGCATTATCGCTATTTCTATAATTAATTTCTATATTTTGTACAACTTGTGAAATAATTCTAAGAATTGTTTTTGCATTTTCGGGTGTAAATTCACTGGTAGTTAACGATCCAAGTATTACAGAAGCAAACCCAAAATAATCATCTTTTAAATTACTATCTTTATCTTTTAATAAGTAAGCTAAATAAGCAAGTCCCATTACTAAAAACACTATTAATACATATTGTATAATTATTTCTACCATCACGTACCCCTCCTTATTTGTTTTTATATTACTTATATGCCGCTCAAATAAGAAATGATACGTTTTTCAACTAAATTGTAATAAAAAAAAGCCTTTCAGCTTTATTTTATATAGATTGTTATAGTTTTCACTTAACTTTCTATAACTATATTACTTAAACTGCATGTTGTAAAGATAAGAATATACTCCATCTTTCTCTATAAGTTCATCATGTGTTCCTCTTTGGTTTATTCCCTCATCAGTAAGTACTACTATCTCATCTGCATTTTTTATTGTACTTAATCTATGAGCAATAACCAAAGTAGTTCTATTTTTCATAAGCTCTTCCAATGATTTCTGAATGAATTGTTCATTTTCATTATCAAGAGCAGAAGTAGCTTCATCAAGTATTAAAATTGATGGATTTTTTAAAAATACTCTTGCTATAGATATTCTCTGCTTTTGTCCACCAGAAAGTTTTACTCCTCTCTCGCCAGTGTACGTACCATATCCATGCTTAAGACCTATAATAAATTCATGAATATTTGCCTTCTTCGCCGCATCAATTATTTCATTTTCCAATGCCCCTGGCCTACCATATAATATGTTTTCTCTAATGCTTCCTGCAAACAAATAGACATCCTGCTGAACTATTCCAATAGATTTTCTAAGTGATTTAAGTTTTATGTCTCGTATATCAATACCATCTATTGTTATGCAGCCGTCATTTACCTCATAAAACCTTGGTATTAGGCTAGAAAAGGTTGTTTTACCACCACCTGATGGACCAACAAGTGCGATATTCTTACCTGATTGTATTTTTATATCTATATTACTTAATATGTCACTACTATTATTATAACTAAAAGATACATTGTTAAAAGCTATCTCTCCCTTAGGATTCACAAGTTCTACTGCATCCTCTCTATCTGTTATTTCTGGCTTTGTGGTTATAACTTCAACAAATCTTTGAAATCCTGAAAGCCCTCTTTGAAACTGCTCTGTAAAATTTACAAGCTTGTCAATAGGATTTAAGAACGTATTTATATAAAGTATGTATATTACAAGGTCAGTTACTTTTAATGAACCGTCACTTATAAATATACCCCCTGCAAGAATAACACTAAGATAAAGCAATCCTTGAAAAAAGGTATTACCACTAAAAAATCTGCCCATTATAAAATAGCTATCCTCTTTAGTCTTTAAATATTCATTATTACCTTTAGTAAATTTAGCATTTTCGATTTCCTCATTAGCAAATGATTTCACTACTCGTATACCCTCTAAACTGTCCTGAATTTGTGCATTTACTCCCGCTATCTTTTCCTTATTTTCCACAAAAACATTTCGCATTTTCTTATTATAAAAATATGAGAAATATAACATTACCAATGTAAATAAAAGAAGTATAAATGTTATTTTTAAATTTATACCTGCGAGTATAACAAAAGATCCAACTATTTTTAGTATGGATATGAATACATCTTCTGGTCCATGATGTGCAAGTTCTGATATATCAAAAAGGTCTGTAACTATTCTCGACATGAGTTTTCCAGTACTTGCTTCATCATAATAAGAAAAAGATTGCTTTTGAAGATTATCAAAAATATCTTTTCTCATGTTTGCTTCCATTTTTGCTCCCATTATATGTCCCCATGAGGTTATGAAATACTGACAAAAGTACCGAACAATATACATAATTAATAGAGCTATACCAACATATATAACATACTTAATTATCTTATTTCCATCCTGTAATACATAAACATCATTTAACAAATACCTCACTATTAACGGAAACACCAAATCTATTGCAGATAAAATTAATGCACAAAACATATCTGCAAAGAATAGAGCCTTATATGGCCCATAATAACTTATAAAGTTTTTAAAAAGTTTCATTATTCTTGTAACCCCTTATCCTTAAAATTAGTTTACTTTTTTCAAAAGTTAAACTTAGTTAAATTATAACATGTTTTTTTGCTTTATGGTTCACCTACCTAACCTCTCATACTTAACTTTGAAGATGTTTTTCATAGAATACTAATGTCATTTTACTGTTTATAACTTTAGTCCTTCCAGTTTTTACATAACCTAATTTTTCATACAAATAACAATTCCGCGATTCTTGTAGTATAGTGTCTAATTCCCATACCTTTGCATCATAATATATTTCTTCAATAATTTTGAAACTCTTTTGTGCGATCCCAAACCCTTGGTGTTCTGGTAAAATGAAAATAGGGCTAACACGATAGAGTTTATTATCCTTTTTCACTATTCTTATAGAGCCAACAGGTGTATTACCTCTTTTAATAATATAGTAATCTGTAAACGCTTGGTTTATTCGCATAATAGTTTTTTCTATTGATTCATTTGCAGGACTTGTCTCAAAATCCTCATATTTTGATAATAAATCCATGAATGATTTGATTTGCATGATATAAATAGTTTCTGCATCATCTAGTGTTGCTTTAGTTAAACATATATCCATTGCCTTATTCCCTCCCATTATTATTAAAATATAAACTGTAATCCCCCGTTGGAATATCATCTTCTAATCCAACAACTTTAGGCCATAATCCTGTTTCCGCAATAATAAATCCCATAATCATTCCCATGTGACTGTGTAAATGCCTATGTTGTGCAAGAATTAACGTAAACCTTGTCCACTCACTGTTTTCAGGTTTAGCTAGAATTATATCATTTGTTAAACTATTGTTATATTTATTTATTTTCTCTTCAATTATTAAATAATAATGTTTTAATTCCTCTTTAGATAAAATTTTATCTGTCTTTACGTCCAAATTATTTAAATTTTCGATATGAAATAATGGATGAGAATATTTTCGTGGATTGATATACCACATATCCAAAGAATGTAGTGTATGATAAATATGTTTCCACAGAGGCATTTCACAATAATTTTCATTCCAATATTCAATAGGGACACACTCAATAACATTGCTTAAACTCCACAGAGCACGCTTTGTTTGATCTTTTATTATTTCAATATAACTTGCTTCATTCATTATGGTATACTCCCCTCACAATAGTATTCAACTATAGATTGTTTTTTTATTAAATTAAATATATAAGTCCATTAGTATATCATCGTCAAAATTAGTTCTGGTATTCATGCATTAAGTTTAGCCATAAAATAATACCCCTTTGTTTAATTATCATATAATCATGTCTAAAATGTCTTCTCTACAATCCATTGAGCAGCCTCTAATACATTATTTGCTACATAGTCTGGATCTATTTGTGACCACCTGTCTCTATCTTTCCCTAATGTCTCATTACCAGCCCCAGTTAGTACAAGAATTTTCCCCATATTAGCCATCTTCGCAGCCATCATATCGCTCCACCTATCCCCAATTACAAAACACCTTGAAAGGTCAAGTGCATATTCGACTTTTGCTTTTAATAACAGTCCCGCTTCAGGTTTCCTACATTTACAGTTATGTTCTGGGGTATGAGGGCATATATAAACTTTTTCAATCCCAAATTGTTCTAATTCATTAATGAAATCTTCTTCTGTAGCTTCTCCGGCTGAGATGCCTGGTTGATTTGTGAATGCAAATACTTTGATTCCGTCGCTCTTTAACATTTTTATAGCCTTTTGGGTAAATGGATATAAAACAAATTTATCAGGGTATGTTACATCAGTATCGCCACCCATTGTGCCATCTCTATCTATAAATACTGCTTGGACCTTTTTTAAACCTACCATATCATCTACTCCTTAAATTTTTATTTTCTATTTTCTACATATCAGTAGTGCATGGTTGCTGCTCCCTAAAATGCTCTTCTCTCTACAACTACATAAATTATAATAAATCCATGCTTCATATTCTTCATCATTCATTTCATCTACAAGCTTTCCTAATAATGGACTTATCCCATCTGTTGCCGCATGTTCAATAATTTTAGTATTAAATTTCGAAACTAGTAACTCCATGTCTGTTGGAGTGGTGAAAAATGCATCAGTCCAAAAACATTCTTTTTCACCTTCCTCTATAGTCCCACCACTTAAAATTTTATCAATAAAACCATGAGTTAAAAATTTTTTATCTTGCGACATAATAGAATTAAGCACATAGTGTTTATTTATATATGCAACTGCGAGTATTCCTCCCTTTTTTAATATTCTCAAACTCTCACTAATACACATTTCTCTATCTTTTTCATTTACAAGATGGTACATTGGTCCAAGACATAATACTACATCAAAACTTTCAGGATCATATTGCTTTAAATCTATAGCATTAGCTACTTCTGCTTGTAATTTAATAGTGTTACTAACCTTAGAAAGCTTTTGCTTAATAATTTCTACATGTTTAGGTGTTATATCAGTAGCCACTATCTCATTTCCCATATTTGCATAATAAAAAGAATACACTCCTGTCCCTGCGCCTAATTCTATAATTTTATCCTGATGCTTTATATACTCATCTAAAATACTTGTTGTTACATTAAACTCTACTTTTCTTGCTTTATTGGTTGAAACCCTGCCGTCTTCATCATATGTATTATAAAAATTAACAATATTATTCATAAAAATACTCTCCCCTTAAAAAGTGATAGTGTTAACACTATCTTTGTTTTATTTTTAATAAAATTAAATTATTACTTAGCAAATGGTATAAAATAAAAATACTCTCACCTCCAAGAATTGCATATCTTGGAGATGAGAGCTACTTGTTTACTCTTCTTAACATCACTTTCTTATATAAAATTATTTTGTTAAATTATACATCTATATACTCATATTGTAAATATTATTTTTTCCTACTTTATAACTAATTAGCCCCATAATATATGAGCCATTTAAATTTTATATTCTTATTTATTTTGATTAACAATTTTGTGATAAATAATATATGAGTATACAGTAGGCACAATTGAAATTACAGCAACAATAATTATAAATCCTAGCCAACTAAAATTTACTTCTGTAATAGTTAATAATATATTTAAAATTCCTCCTATTACCCATATAGGTGCCGCCATTCTATGAGTTTTCCTCCATACTTCTTCATTTGCTAAAGTCCAAGGAGTTTTTATTCCCACAAAATAGGTGAACTTAAATCTACCCATTACATTTCCTAATAAAATAAATAACAACGAAACCATTATTTGAATGATGATTGTTATATTAATCGCAACACCTGTACCTATTAGAAGTGTAGTCACTTCTATCCCAAGAAAAAGTATAATTAATAGATATTTTAAATATTGGTAAGTTGACTGGAAATCTTTATAATTTTTTCCTTTAGGGTCGATATAAGGTAGCGCAATAAATAATAAATACATTGCTAAATTTATAAATGCTAAACCAAATGCTCCTAAAAATTTACCTCCATAACCATCTACTTGGCCTTTAAAATTCCAATGTATTGGTACTTTAGTAGGAAGCAATGGATAGAAATATACTCCAAGTGCAAACCCTAAAATAATAAGAAATAAAATCCCCCAATCTTTTTTTAAAACATTACTTATCTTTTTCATTTTCATTTCCCCCCTCATTAACATGTGTTGCATTAAAAAACCAATTAGTTACTTCCTGGAACACTGTAGTATCAAGCGAATAATAAATATATTGACCTTTTCGCTGATCTGTTACCAAAAGTGATTGTTTTAAAGCATTAAGATGGTGAGAAATACTTGGTTTTGTCATATTAAAATGTTCTGCTATTTCCCCAGCAGTCAAATCTTTCTCTTTTAATAATAAAATTATTTTTCTCCTTGTTGGATCTGCAAGTGCCTTAAACGGTAAATTAAGAATTGACATATTAATTTCTCCTTACATTTTTTAGGTTTAGATAATTAATTAGATATTTAGATAACTGTCTAACCTTCTAATTGTATTGTATTCCCATTCTGTATAAATGTCCACACTTTTTCATTCTTTATATGGTTATAATTTTCATGTATATAAAACTATATACACAAAAAAACAAAAAAGAAGATTTCTCCTCTTTTTATCTACATTAATCATTTTCCACTAAGTTTTTGGAATAAAATGACCCCCCCGGACAATAATACAGCCACTAATTATGGTTATAACTGTTATAAACAGCATATACTAAAGCACTCGCGTTTACTGTTTTTATCTTGTTTATCATAATATCACGTCCATTTCTACTTTTTCAGAATTTATAATATCATTCAAATAATTCATTGGTGATTCCTCCTATAAGGTATTTGATAACATTAAGATTGAAATTTAAAATCATTCATATTATTTATGTGCTTTCATAAACTATTATTTTGATTGCTAAAATGACATTACATCTGAATTTTCAAAAAAGGTTTCCTTATGATAAATAAGTCCTATTCCAATAAGTCTTCCATCAATATCCTCTATAACAAATTCATAACTTCCATAATCTGTTCTACTTGGTTTTGAGACTACTTTAACACCTTTTGATTTAAACTCTTTATAGAGTATGTCTACCCCACCAACTGTATCTGGGTCAATATATGCATCATAACCTACACCATATGTTTTTTGATTTGATTGAACTTTTCCAAATTTTGATTGCACAATTACAAATTCAATTGAATCTCTATATACTGCTGCAAAATTAATAATTTTATCATAATGCTCTGCATACTTAAATCCAAGTTTTTCAACATAAAAGTTTACAGTTTTTCTTACATCTTCAGATATAAATACTGGACATAAATTTGTTAATTTTACTTTGTTGTCTGACATTATACATCGCCCCTATTTATTATTAATTATGCATATTTTATTAAGCCCTTATTATAGTTTGAATTTTCCTATGCATCTCTCAAACATCACAATCTTTATATGTGAGACAACGTCATTAGATGTCCAGTTATCATAACTGCCCAAAAATCCTTCTTTTTTATATTCCAAATTAATTTTAAAATTTTCTTCCTCCATATTGACGTTATGAATAATCTCAAGTAATTTTATATTCCATGACCTGTCCCCCTAATTACCATCTTCATATCTCGAATTCAAGAATATAATTATTCTCTTGCTCAGTCGAACTATTTACTCTAAAATTACAATTATTTAATATTTTATTCGAACCTATATTTGTTTTTGAAACTTTGGCAATTATTCCTCTGCATTCTCGAAATCCATGAGCCCATCTTATTAATGTTTCCAAGGCTTCCGTCATAAGTCTCTGCCTTCTATAATTAGGTGAAATACTGTATCCAACTTCTGAATAACCATTTCCGTTTAGCAACCCTTTAAAACCAATAAAACCTACTCCTAGTTGATTTTGCTTATTTATGATTAGCCAGTATGTATACCATTTTTGAGTATCTTCACTAATACTTTTCATCTTTTCTAGTTTCATTGTTATTGCTAATTTAACAGAATGCGATATTGCTTCTAATTCAATGCTAGGTTCAATATTATCAATCATATTTTCACTAATATATAATAGTTCATTAAAAGATAAAGGCTTTAAAAGTAACCTATTTGACTCTAATACTTTCATACGCAATACAATACCTCCATTTGAAGTTTTTACATAGATTTAATAATTTTTGTATAAAAATGTCCATGTTTTTGACAATCAATCAATATAATCGGATTTGAAAATATTATAGTATAAGGTGATAACTTCTTTATTATCTAACAGTATTAACCTATCAGTTTTTTGAAACCTATATTTAAATCCACATTTTTCAATTACTCTTTTAGACTTAGAATTAAAGTCAAAATGTCCACACCAAATTAAATCTAAATTTAATTCATTAAATCCATATCTTATTAAATAATTTACGGCCTCTGGAATAAACCCGTTTCCCCAGTATTTAGGGTTAAGAACATATCCTATTTCTTTTTGCTTCAAGTCAAAAAGATTATCATCAGGTTTTCTATTATGGAGCCCTATACCACCGATTACTTTGTTTTCTGATTTTAGAACTACAGCATATGTTTCATTATTTTCAATGAACATTTTTATTATACCTTTACTGTCTTCCTCATTCTTATGTGGTGGCCAGCCAGCACTTGGACCTACTAATTCACTTTTAGCATACTCATATAAGTCAGCGCTATCACTTTCTTTCCATTCCCTTAGTATCAATCTATTAGTTACTAATGTTTCCATATTTGTTCATCCCCTTTTTCTAAAAGTACTTACCCCTAACAACTAATTTATTTGTAATTAACCTTTACTTTCACAAAAATACTATTGTGCAAAACAATCAATTTCTAACAATCTACTTAACACCAATACGCATCCGATAGCAAAAATCTATATTAAATTCACTGCTGCCAAAGATATCAATAATTCGCTCTTTAAAAGAAATCAAAAGAGGATTAATTTCATCTATATTGGCTTTCATAATAGCCTGTACTCCTCCTTGGCTTAAAGCAATTGAAATAAATCTTTGTGCATTACAAATCTCAGAGTTAGAAAATACTATTTCTCTTACATATCTGAAATTACCACTATTTTTTATATTTGAAAGATGCTTGTCTTTGTCCCATCTCTTAAAACTTTCTTTAATATCTGGATGTGATAATTCAAATTCTCTTACTTTATCAAAAAGCTTATTATATTCAAATTCTGCTTCCCAATTACATACGGGTGGCCAGTCATTATCGTAGACTGCAAATATACCACCTTTCTTTAAAATTCTCGATACTTCATTCAAGGTATTTTCTGGACTCATCCAGTGAAATGATTGCGAACATGTGATAATATCTGCACAGCTATTGTTTAATTGAGTATTATCTGAAAATGCAGAATTAAATAATATATTATCTAACCCCACCGATTTTTCTCTTGCCACTTTAATCATGTCAGTACTTGGTTCTATCCCAATTACTCTATTACTTACCTCACTCCAAATTCTTGTAGAAAGCCCTGTACCACATCCCAAATCAACCACAAGAGTTGGATCACGATTCAAATATTTGAGTATTATCTCCTTAACTTTCTCTGGACATTTAGGTCTTGCATTATTATAAACATCAGCAAATCCCATAAATCTATCTGCATTAAGTTGCAAGTTTTCTTTCATTTATCCATCATCTCCCCCAATTCCATATGTACACTATTTCATGGAAATTTATATTTCATTCTTTATTCTCTATCCAAATTTTTCTAATCGGTAATTTGTGCTTCCTTTTAAAGTCCACCTCAAAAACTACCATGTAAAGCTACCCATTTATAATCCCTTAATATCTTACCTCTCCCCTCTTCATTTTCAAACAAATCAAACCAATCACATATTT
The DNA here is from genome assembly GCF_001877035.1 of Clostridium estertheticum subsp. estertheticum. Taxonomy (NCBI): domain Bacteria; kingdom Bacillati; phylum Bacillota; class Clostridia; order Eubacteriales; family Clostridiaceae; genus Clostridium; species Clostridium estertheticum. The sequence goes on from NZ_CP015756.1 coordinate 3,181,148, forward strand.
CAATTGCAAAATCAATAAATGCTACTCCTTGAGCAGTTATCACATTTCTATACTATATTTCTAATTAAACCAATCTTTTATGATGCTTACTCTCTTATTTGTAGCATCAAGTTCAATTCCACATCCTATTGGTAGCGTCATCATTGGGTGCGTATGACAGCAATCAAAATCGGCAATAAATGGTAACTTATTATCTCCCAATACTTCTACTAAAATTTCATATGGTTTTCTACCTGTCTTCATATCATCAAATAATTCATGTTTCCCAAGTATAATTCCAGAAACTCTATCAAATACTCCATTTAATTTTAGAAAAGAAAAACTTCTTTCTATCGTTGCAGTATCTTTTAAAGAATCTTCTATAAAAAGTATATCTCCATCCTTTATTTCAGGCATATATTTACTACCCCATATCCCTTGAATTGTATTTAAGTTGCCACCCATTACCCTTCCTCGGACATTTCCTCCATAAATTGTAATCCAAGAGTTTTCTCTTTTCTCTTTGCCTCTATCTTGTGTTTCCCAATTAACGTACTCATCTGTCCAGTATTCTGGAGTTTTAAAGACATAAGGAAAACTCATTTTATCCATAGTGATTTCTTTGAAATATTTATAAGTAAGATCAACAAATGGTGCAAATTCTCCAAATGATGCCACTAATGCAGGTCCATAGTATGTACTTATTCCTGTTTGTGCATATATAGCAAGCAAAATTGCTGTAACATCAGAATACCCTATTATTATCTTAGGATGTATCTTAAACTCAGCGTAATCTATATAAGGAAGAATTGAATTTGAATTCATCCCACCAATTGTTGCCATGATACATTTTACTTCTGGATTTCTAATTAAACTATTTAATTCCTCTGCTCTTTGCATAATACTCCCTGACCTATAAAAATCATATTTTCCTGTTAAACTTCCCTCTATCAGCTTAAAGCCTTTACTTTGTAAATATTTCTTGGCTTTATCAAATCTATTAGGACATGAATATGTTATAGGTGCTGATGGCGAGAAAATACCTATCGAATCATCGGCCTTTAATTTGGTTATTTCATCCATGTATATCCTCCTAAAATATTTTCAATTTTCCACCATATTAATTCTTCATCTTCCTTATATTTAATAGCACCCACATTTTTTAATACTTTATGAGATTCTATATTATCCTTTTCTGTATCTGCAATTATATATATAGCCTTTGGATTTTTGAAAATCCATTTTTTTAAACCTTGTAATGCTTCCGTAGCATAACCCCTATTTCTGTACATCTCTTCAATACCATATCCAACTATTACTTCACCATTTTCATTAGGACATCCTTTAATCATTATAAATCCTATTATCCTATTTTCTTCTTTAAGAACGATCGCCCAATTTGTTAACCATAAATAGTTTTTATTATCTTCACTCACCTTTTGCAACCTTACGTTCATTGCATACTTCATTTCATCATCAAGTATTGTATTAGAAACACTTAATCCTAGCTTACTCTCCATTTTTCCATAGCTCTCTACAGCTAATGCCAGGTGTTTTGCCTGTAAGGGTAATAATTTTAATCTTTCACTTTCTAAGTTTATCACGTGATTCCTCCCCAATGATTTATTAAATAATGTATATTATTTGTTGGGTTATAAAACACCAATATTCTACCTAATACTAAGTTTATTCATTAACACTATTTATTACTTCTATATTCATCCTCGAGAATACTCATGTTAATCAATGACCAGTACTTTCCATCTATTTTTCTACATTCTCTAAAATTCCCTTCAATAATAAATCCTGCTTTTTTATAGCAAGCAATTGCAGATTCATTAAAATCGAATACACCCAAATCTACCCTATGTAAATTTAATTTATTAAATGCAATGTCCAAAATTACATTTACCATTTCCAAACCAATTCCTTTTCTTCTATATTTTTTATCACCTACAAGAACCCTACCTACTCGAGCAGACATATTTACTCTATCTATACCAAGTAACTGTATATGACCAACCATCTCATTACTTTCAAGTAATTTACAACTAAACATTAAATTTTTAGGATTCTCACCTATCATCTCATTTATATCATTAAGAAACTGTTTCCGCATAAATTCAAAATTATATAAGGGCCCTCCCCATTGAAGTAAGAACTCTTTATTAGGAACCCATGACACTAATTGCATAATTTCCTCACTTCTAAATTTTTCAAGTTTGATTAACATAATAACTACTCCCCCTTAATCCCTATAAAATATTTTTTCTTTAGGATTTCAAAACTTCAAATTATTTCATGAATATTCTGTCTATTGTATTATTAGCTCACTTATAAATTTCTCTACACTTCCACTACTTTTCAAAATAATAATACTCTATTGTGAATGATTTTTTAATAATTCATAAATACGGGGACGCATAGCTCCTAAGAAAAGATGATATGTCATTGAATCTTTTGCTTATTATACCATATTTTCCAAATAACCTTCTCATTTTATAAAAATTATATATTTATCATTAAAGATTTATCCTTTTGCTCAGTTTCTTAATAATGTAAAAAAAATAGAGCTAAGGAAACTAAATCCTTAATTCTATCAGAAGTCCGTGCATTTGCTGTATCCATCTATATATGTGGTAATACATTTGGAGTATATTATCACATTTTTCACAATCAAGTCGTAGCTGTTCAATAACACATATTTTCAACTAAATATTATCCACATTATTTATAACAAACCATGTATCTTAAAACTGTTTTCAATTTGGATTCTTCAGTTTTCCTTGCATCAGAAAGATATATTTCTTTATGATGCACATTTGATACAATTCGTAGATTATTATCCATACAATATTTATCCATTAACTCAAAACTTTTAGGTTCATCATCATATGAGCCAATATGAATCATTTGAACAGATAATCCATCTTCTATAGTTTCAAAAGTTACATCATCTAAAAAAGAATTAGGTTTTTTCTTTCTAACATTTTCAAATGCTAGATCCACTATTTCTTTTGTAACAAAATCAGGCTGTCTAATCATAATTGTATACACTAATTCATCTTTATTCAATTTTTTAAATTGTCTTCCTTTTTCAGTCAAATTCCATGTCGCCTCAAGTGGGTAAACAGTATATTCGAAATATCCATTTGGAACATACCCTTGTTTAGGCATCATTCTAATAGCATAAGCTAAAGAATACAAAACACCTATTTTCTCAGAGTACTCCTCATCATTAGGATTTCCTTGTCCCCTTAACATAAAAAACTTTTGATTCGGAACCGTTATTAAATTTGGTTCGTCCTTTGGTAAGTATAAATTTTTCTCTTGCTTTCTCCATTCATATTTCATAATGTCCCTACTTTCTACTAAATTTACATTTATCCCTAATTAACCCTTAAAATCCATTCTTTCACTAATGAATTAAATAATTCTTCCTGTTCTATTTGCAAACTATGTCCAGCTCTATCTAGTATAGCGAAAGTCGCTCTTGGAAAATTGTCTAATATATTCCATGAATCTTTATATCCAACACAATTATCTTGTTTTCCTAACAATATAAGAGAAGGTTTATCAAATTTATTATTTAACCTATCTACACCGAATGTGAATGCATATCCATCTTTTTTAAGAGTTTTCAAAAATACCCTATCAGCTATTTTAGCTCCAGATATTATTTCATTTTCACATCTCTCATATATTTTTTCACTTTGAACCACTGAGCTAGAATTAAAACCTTCAGCCACTTCTGGTGTCAGTTTAGCTAACAACTTACTATCTTTAAGCAAAACAATATGCTCCGGAACATTGCGTTTATTATGCTCTGCTACTATAACTGGGCAAATCAGTAAAACGCCATCAACTCTATCTGCCATTCTATAGATTACTCCTCTTGCCAAATATCCCCCATATGACTCCCCAGCAAGTAAAAAATTTTCATTTGGAATAATCTTATCAATGAAACTAATTACAATATCAAGCATAATATCAGAATCAATAATCCATTCAGCACTATCTGATTTGCCCATGCCTGGTAAGTCAATATATATCCTTTTATAACCATTTTCAGCACTAAATACAGGTTCCATACATCCTGCCATTAACCTGTGGTCTACATTATAACCATGTAACATAATAATCGGTTTTCCATTTCCTATTATTTCATAGTTTATAAATATGTTTTTTATTTTGCATTTCATCCTTTTGTCTCCTTTATTGAAGTACTTTTATTCAATCCCTTCTATTTCTAACTTTAATCTGTTAAAATATTCTTTCATGAATTCAAGTCTTCTTTTCCCTATTTCCTTTGCTTTTTTTGTATATAACTTATCGGGGATTTTTTTAAACTTTACTTCATATTCAATAAAAGGTGTATGTTTTGAAACATCTTTTATCCGCCCATTTTCAACAGTATTGGAATTTAAATAGTTATCAAGCGGTTCACCAATTGTTAATCTTTGTCCAAATTGTCCTGCTAACATAAAAGTACGCGCAATTCCACTTGCCCCAATAACATCAAGTTTATCTGAATCAAAAAGTATTTTTGATTCTATTGTATTAGGCTCATTTCCAGTTCTAAATCTATGTGCTATAATGCAGTGCTTTATCTTATCTATATTCTCTTCTTCATATTCCAAATGTCTTAATATCCCCTCTGCAATTTCACTGCCCAAAACAGCATGGTCAATTTTTCCTGTTTTATCTTCACTCTCTTCAACTCTTGCAATGTCATGCAACAATGCTGCTGGAATAAGAACCTCCAAATCAACATTTTTTTCACCTTTTGAAATCAACAGACAAAGATTGTACACCCTAAATACATGATCTAAATTATGAGCAGAACAAGTTAATTTATCCTTAACAATTTCTATGATTTTTTTATGTTTCATTTCCATATCCATTAATATTACTCCTTTTATATATCACATACAGAAGATTTTATTGTTGGTTCTCCTTGGTTAATTTTATTTCTTCAAATCTTTTCTCTGCTGCTTTTATAACTTCAACGCCTGTTTTACATAACACATTAATACCTTTTACAATAGTTACAATTACAAACGCTTCTACTAATTCTTCCATGGTTAAACCTGCTTCTATTGCAGTAACAGCATGTGCTTTTGCACCGCTTACCTCATTATCTAAACTATCCAATATTGTAAAAATTAATTCGCTTGTCTTTTTAGGCAAATGACCATTTTGAACGGATTCACGCATTACCAAATAACCTTTCAATCCCTCTTGGGAATATTTAGAGAGTATGTCAGCAAAAGGCGGATTCCATTTTAATTCATTCTTATAATAATTAAGTATACTTTCAACATCATCCATATTAAATTAACCTCCATTTTATCAGAAACATTAGTGACTAAAAAATATAATCCATGTAGCTCATTAGTATGAATCGGCCTTACACATTTCACCATTACGCTGCTTTTTAAGAAGGCTTCCTCTTAAACTGTCAGTTTTATATTAGTCAAAATAATCATCAACATCAAAAACATTATTTTTATAGTAATATTTACGGTCTTTTTCAGTAATTTCACGAATAACCTTGCATGGATTCCCTACTGCTATCACATTATTTGGAATATCTTTAGTAACAACACTTCCCGAACCTATAACAACATTATTTCCAATGTGAACCCCAGGATTTACAACAACATTTCCACCAAGCCAAACATTATCTCCTATTGTTATACCAATACCATATTCATATCCAGAATTTCGTGAATCAGGATGTATTGGGTGACCTGCTGTATATAGAGAAACATTTGGAGCAAATTGAACATTATTACCTATGATTACTTTTCCCACATCTAAAATTGTACAGTTATAATTCGCATAAAAACAATTCCCAATTTCAATATTCTTTCCATAATCACAATGAAAAGGAGCTTCAATATGTATGTCTACACCAGCTTTACCAAGAATATCTCTTATTAATTTATCAATTTTTCCGTATTCATCTGGTAGACAGTGATTATACCCATATATCTTCTTTTTATTCTCCATTCTTTCTTCTGCCAATCCGTCTAACCACGCCTTATATGGCAAACCCGCAAGCATTCTATCTTTCTGATTCATAATTTTTCACACCTTTCAGTATATATTAATATGTACCATAATTTCTTTTCCCGAAAGAATTATATTATCCTCTAGGTCTTTAATTTCTAATTCTCTTAACACTGTATTTATTGATTTTATTTCTCCTTAAATCTCAAAAATATTTTTGATATTAATTTAGCATAAACCTTCTGCATATGAGGTTCATTTGAATATGTATTAACTTCATCAATGGGAATCCACTTAACATCACTATTTTCATCAGCTTTAACACTAAGTAATTCCTCTTCATCAGCTTCTACTAAGTAAGTAACCGATAAATGTAAATGTGGAGAAACATATTCACCTCTTTTTATGTGCCCAAGTACAGTCAATATATCTAATGAAAATATTTCACAAGATATCGGCCTAACATTTTTTATACCGGTCTCTTCCTTTGCTTCTTTAATTGCAACAGCCAATAAATCTTTTTCTCCATCTGCATGACCGCCTACCCATGACCAAGAATTATATATATTATGATGTACCATTAACACCTTATCTTTTGCCTTATTTACTATAAATGCTGAGCTTGTTATATGTGCTATCTTATTTTCCCTAGTTAAAATATCATCAAATATATCTATACAATGTAAAATTAGTTCTTTATCTTTTTCTTCTTGACCATTATAAGGATTATATTTTCTTATCAAATCAACCCACTCCATATTTCCTCTCCTTTTTATGATAAAACGCTTTCCGTTTCATTAACAATTTTATGTCAAAGTTTAATAGTCATACCGTCATACACAAACCTAACATTTTCATAATCTTTTTCTAAATCAAGATAGTCATCATATTATTTCCCCTTTTTTCTGAAAATATATCTTCTAAAATACCTACGGCATCCATTATTACTTTAGGGCAAATACTATTAAAAAGTCCCTTTTCCCTAATAATATTGTATTCTCTTTCATCAGACAAATCATACCCTAATAATTTTTTACAAATTATTGATTCATTTTTCTCCTCAAACCTTCTTATAAATTCCTTCGTCAACGCATATGCTTTGCTTTTTGATTTTGTATCACCTTCTATATAATGACCACTCCCTAATCCTAAAGTCATTATCGCTCCAGAAACTGCTCCACAAACCTCACCTTTACGAAACCCTCCGCCAAATCCTGTAGAGATTTTTAATGCGGTTTCTTTATCTAAGCCAAACTTCTCACAAAAGACACTTAAAACTGCTTGACTACAATTAAAGCCATTATTAAATACATTTATAGCTTCTTCTTTTTTATCCATTTTATATTCTCCCTTTTAATATCGTTATATTATGGTATTAGCAAATTATACACTAAGAATTTAAAACTCTAAATTGTAATATCTGTTACTAATTTTTCTACTTCTTGAAGAGTATTAGCAACATAATTTGCAAGCAACACTTCATCTTTTCCAAAGCCATATGTTACGCCAATTGATATTCCCCCATTATGTGAAGCTGCTTCAATATCACTTGTCCTATCTCCCACCATAATAAATTTTTCTACTTTATATTTGCTCTTAAGCCTTCCAACTGCTTGTATTTTGCTAATTCCATCACTACTATAACAAATATCATCGAATATATTAAAAAATGAAAATTTCTTAGAAATACCTAAAACATATTCTTTATTCCCATTTGAACAAATGCACAGAGTATATCCTTTTTCCTTTAATGTTTTTAAGCATTTCAAAACCCCATCATATAACTCACCATATTCTCTTATATATGGTTGTTCGAATGCTATAATATCTCTTGCAAATTGATTAATACTATCTTCATCAACTCTATTGATTAACACCTTACATACATCTCTCAACGTTAATCCAATTAAATTTAAAATCTCATCATCAGATTTCATCTCATATCCATTCTTAACCAAAGCATCGTTAATTGCTTTTATATCTACAGTCTCCGTCCTAAAAAGTGTTCCATCTAAATCAAATATAACAAGTTTTATATCTTTCATAATAATCACCTATCCCCACTTTGTTAGATACAATAATAATTAAATTAGGTTAAAGACATATTCAACAAGTATTTATTGCTTTCCTATAAGGTATAATTCTACTGTATCGTTAATAGCTACTTCATTTCCAGCTTCTTCAATAGCTGTTCTAATAGCATTAAAAAAAGGTCCTTGTATTGATTTGCTCAAAGCTATATGGTCTGAATTTCCTAATCCTCAACATATTTTGATTCAAATGGGTATTTTGAATAAGCCGTTTTATGTTTTTTAAACCCTAATTTCTTATAAAAGCCTTCATTTCCAAATGTTGAAGTTAGGTGAATTGTCATATGTTCTTCACCTTTTAAAAGTAACCTCATCAACCCTTTCCCAATGCCTTTTTTCTGATATTCAGGTAATGCTGCAACATCAAAAACAGACCCATAGCATATGCCATCCGATAACATTCTACAAGACCCCACCAAAGTATTTTCTTCCCATGCTGTAACAACCTTGTAACTCACTTGAAATGCAGACTGAATTTTATTAAATTCTTTACTTTCTATAAAACGCTTTAGCATCCCTACCTTTTCATATAACCTAAAAAGTTGAGACCACTCAATACACTCTAATCCAATTTTATAAGAAATCATTTTTATATCTCCTTCACTAAATTCATATTGAATTTTTTCTATCTAAATGAATTTATGATTTAATAGAACTTAATATTTACTTATATACCACTTCAAATTCCTCAAATACTACTAACATATCTTGAGAAAACTCCCTTTTCACTTCTTTTAATTCTCTTGTAAAAAAATCTATATGTACCTTTCTCCAATACTCTAAAGACTTATCACCTTCGCCTTCTATTTCCGCAAATTTTTCATTTACATCTTTAAAAGGTAATACTGTTACTTTTTTAGTTTTTATAACACATTGAGCAATTCCATTCCAAGTTGTAATAATGCTATGATTATCTTCCATAGGCAGCTCTTCATTTTCTACACCATAGAAATAATAAAGTGAACATGTCCCTCTTTTGACTTTTCCTCTAACCAATTTTGCTAAATCATTAGCACTTTTTTCATTATCACAAAAATGCCATGAAGTATAATTTTTATTAGTATTGTAAGTAGACCCTCCTATAGATTTTAAATACTTTCTCCACATTTTTTCTACTGATTTATGTTCTTGTTCCATAATTTAAATTCTCCTTTGCATGTATAAGTTATAACGTTAACTTTATTAGTTAAACTTACCTTCGCAATTTTAATTTTTTCTTACTTGAATATGTAGTAGTTCTTTTTTCTGCCATAAAAATATAGTAACTATCGATTTCAGTTATTTTTACACCACCAAAAATTGAAACCAGCTTGTTCTTATACCAGTCTTTTCTTTTAGTAACCATATATATTCTCCCACCAATGGCTAATCTATTAAATCCTTTTTCAATAAACTCCTTTGGAACAGAAAAATCCGCATGATACGGAGGATTTGAAATAATTAAAGTTAAGTCTTTTTCATTAATATTTTTAAATCCATCACTTTGGTATACTTCAATTCCTTTAACATTATTTAGATCAATATTTCCTCTTGTAAGCTCTACTGCTCTACTATCTATATCTGCCATAACTACATTAGTCGCTCCAACTATTTTTGCAGAAAGTATTCCAACTATACCGTAACCACACCCCAAGTCTAGAACCTTATCATCATTTTTAAATTCAATAATTGACAACATCGCTAAAGTACCTTTATCAACATTTCGAGGTGCAAAAACTTCATTTGATGTATTAAATTTCATATCAATATTTTTTACATTTACATTTAACATTATTATATGCCTCCAAAGATATTCTTAACTTAACATTTGTTCTATTATATATTGCTATTGTTATGTAACTATAATAAATTATACCATTATATACAATAGTTAACTACTCTCACTGTATTTACATTTAATTGGTCATTTAGTATACTTTACATGAAATGATTAAAAGTTAAAGCTATATCCTTTTAAAATAATAATGTTAGGGGTTGATTCTATGGAAAATGTTATAAATGTAATTTCTATGAGGTGGTTTACTACCTAACTCAAATTTATAGGTATTACTCCACCTTTAATTCTATCAAATTATTTTAAATTGAAAGGTTGAAAATATAATGGATTTAAAAAACATACTTACAGACAGATTAATATTAATACCAGTAACATTTGAAATTACTAACTCTTTATCAGATGGAAGTAGTAACGAAATCGAAAAGCTCGGAATAAAAACAGATGAGCAATGGCCTACTAAGGATACAATGGACATATTACCTATTGTTAATAAATCCTTAGAAAAAGATAGGATCCCGACTGGATTCGAATTTTGGATGATTGTAAAAAAAGATACTATGCAAGTAGTTGGCGATATAGGTTTTCACGGAAAACCTAATGAAAAAAGTGAAGTTGAAGTCGGTTTTGGGTTAGTAGAACATGAAAGAAGAAATGGTTTCGGTTTCGAAGCACTAAAAGCAATTATAAATTGGGCCATTTCTCAAGATAGTGTTAAAATTATTAAAGCAGATTGTTTGATTAGTAACAACCCTTCCGCACGGATATTAGAAAAGGTTGGTATGAAAGAATTTAATAGGGACCAAAATTTGATTTATTGGGAGCTTAAACCAATAAAAAGCAGACATATATAAGGTTTTTTTGTTAGTTAAAAAGGCAGCAATGTCTTTTTAACTATATAATCAATAAATCCCTGGCGTATTTTTTCTCCTTCATATATTCTTTCTAGAACTCTATTTTCTTTATATAATATCTCCATATCGTAGAAATATTTATCTGCTTCATATTCTTCACAATACGAGTGTATCACAGGAAAATAATCCATCTGTTCATACTCATTTTCTCCAACGGCTGTGCCTTGTCCACACCGAGAATCTTTTGTGCTTAGAAAATTTACAAAAAGTAACCCATTAGGCTTTAATACCCGTTTCATTTCACTGATAGATTTTGATATATCTGCTTTTGTCATGTGAAATACGGAGTTATATGAATAAACAAAACTTAATGACTCATCTTTAAATTTCAATTGTCTCATATCACCTTTTTCAATATTCAAATTTTGTTCTTTTTTCTTTGAATAAATATTAGATTCTTCTAATTGTTTAGTATTAAATTCTACCCCATGTGTTAAGTATCCACATTCTAGAAATAAACTTAGTGGTGGGCAATCTCCTCCTGCGCCACAATCTAATACTTCTTTGTCCATATTTGTGTCATTACAAAACATTATAAATCTGTATAATGGTATTTGCTTAAATATTTCCTTCATCTTTTTTTCCACCTTTTTAAATATTTTCTAGGAATTAATATAGCTCACCCTTTCCGCAGCTATAACTAATTCGCCTAAAACTACTTTACCAATAAATGCATTCTTATAATTTTAGTAATTCTAATAAATTATACCATTATATGTATCAATTAACTTATTTCCAATTTAATATAATTTCTATGTCTTTTTAACTATTTTAATATATAATGAAAATCTATTATTCCTAATATAAGCGTTAATTCTCGTCCTATATAATCTATCGTACATTACTCGGATACGAATATGTTTCCCGTTTTAAAAGATGTTTCATCATATCAATCCACTCATCCGGATTAAATATAAGAAATTCTTCATGATGCATTCCCCCCAAGGCAACCAGTTCAGCTTTAGGAAAATGCTGAATATAACGTCTAGTCAACGTTTTGGTATCCTCCTTAGTACCATAAGTACAGTAGATTATAGTATTTTGTAAAACTATATTATCTGCCACAGGAGTTACTAAATCCGTATAATAGACGTTGTATAATGACTTGTATGAGATACCTTTATACATTACTCCCAATACTTTTGAGGAATCACCATATATTTTATCCAAAAAATTTCTAAGAATTTTAACGGGATGCTTGGCCTTAATTAAGTAATAGAAAAGCGGGGTAATCAATGCAGTTGATAAGATGGCCCATGGATTAGCCTTTTGCTCAAAGTCGGTACTGCCGGTTATTGCAATATCAATTTGTACATTGTTTCTTTCTAGCAGCTTTCCAATAACAGAGCCTCCTAGAGATGATCCGTATACACCGTATAAATGGCCGTTATAATGTTCTTTAATATATTTTTCTATTCCAAGTATCTGGTCGTTAATATGCCGAAATGTATTATGATCATTTTTATCATGTCCGTCAAAACCGACGCAGATAATTGTGTAATCTTCAGCAAGTCCATCAATTACCTCAGCGAATTCCCCCTGCCAGCTAGAGCCTGTACCGTGAATCAACAAAACAGCCAGATTACCTTCTTTTCCAAATTCATAAAATTGCATCTTACCACCATCCTTTACACATATATTTATTTTATCCGCTTTAATTACATATCGCAGCAATTATTACCATTTACTAATTTGCCTTACGAATGAATGCTGTGTTTTATTTCATAGTTGTATAAACTATTTTTTAAGCATTTCCGCATATTCTTTCGGATGATTTAGTAAATATCCACAATGACCATAACCTGCTTTTTTCAAAATATTACTGTATTTATATTTTTTTAATCGAAATATGCATATACGTGCTGGTTCCTTGGTTCCGTATATAAAAGTAACTGATTTCTGTGCTGTTTCATCTAACTTCGGTAATGGAAAGCTATAGCATGCTCGAGATAGATTTTCAACACTTTCCTTACTTATATAGCAACACACATTAGACATCAGTTTACCTAAACCAGCGAATAATTTGTCTAATCTTTCAGTACCATTTTGGGCGTTTTGTCGCATTAAATAGCAAATACGCCAAAATTTCTTCATTGCAATCCTCTGAAATAATGAACCAAATTTCAAAAATGGTCCTCCATCCAAAAACACTTTCTTTATATGTACTATATTTCGATGATATACTTCAAACGCAATTATTGCACCCAAAGATGTACCTAATATAAAATCTAATTCGTCAATATTATTTCCTTTCAAATAAGTCAATATTTTATCTACTTCATCATCAATAGAAAAAAAAGTGGAACTTTCCTCTACATCATGTCCATCTAACGTAGGCATAATTATAAAATAATCTTCCTTTAAATATTCTACCAAATTTAAAAAGCTCTTATACGTCATAAACATAGCATGTATAAGTAATACTTTAGGACCATTAGGGTTACCTATGGTTTGAAATTTCATGTGATTGTCCTCCTTTTCTATTTTTACGTATATAATAGCTAGTTTTTAGGTCGTAAGTGACTGACCTAAGATGGTCATTTTATTTCAGTGTTTATAAATTTAAACTCATAGTATTCACCACGTTCATTCCACCATGAATTATAAAATTTATCCTTTATTTATATTATATAGAAATTGTTATTGATAATCAATATCACTATGATGAAATAATTAATAGACAGTATATTGACAATTATGAAATATTTTGCTATTATTAATTTAGACAGTATACTGTCAACAAAGGAGATATTAATGGATACTTACAGAGAGTTATTTTTAATGCAACAAACTTACGCAACACTTTTTTCTGTTACCAATAAGCTTCAGGTACAAGGAGATAGGTATTTTGAGGTCCTAACGTCAAGACAGATGATGGTGATGATTGCGATTATTCATTTACCAGAAGATGAAACTACACTCAATAATATTGCAAGAAAGTTAGGTACCACAAAGCAGAGTGTGAAACAAGTCATAACCATTTTAGAAAATAAAGCTTACGTAATCACTTCACCAAGCAGACAAGACAAACGTGCCGTGAATGTTAAAATTACAGAACTCGGAAAACAGACTATGATTGCTTGTGCTGAAAAATCATTGAACTTTTTTGCAGATGTTTTTGAAAATTTTACAACAGAAGAAATGGAGATATTGTGGACCCTATTAAAGAAAATGTATCGTTTTGATGGTGAAGAACAGGATGGATTTGAAGAAAATGCCAGTTCAGAAGAAGAACTTAATGAGGATCAAACTAGAGCATTAAAGGAATTTGAAAGGCGAAGAATTGAGAGGAGATAGTATAAAAATGAATAACGTTGTTACAGTCAAAAATTTAGAAAAAAGTTACCATACTAAAAAAGCTATTAATGGAGTGGACTTTGTAGTTCATAAAGGTGAAATCCTTGGTCTCTTAGGCCCTAATGGAGCAGGCAAAAGTACAATTATAAATATCTTGACTACCATATTATCATCTGATAAGGGTGAAATAACTATCTTAGGACATGATTTAAAAAAGGATGCGAAATTCATCAAACAAGAAATTGGAATAGTTCCCCAAGACTTAGCCATTTATGAGGAAATTTCCGCGGAGAAAAATGTACATTTTTTTGCAAGTCTCTATAAACTCAAAGGAGAACAATTAGAAAACCATGTCAAGGCGGCTTTAGAATTAGTAGGTCTTTATGATAGAAAGGATGAAAAACCTAAAAGTTTTTCCGGCGGAATGAAAAGAAGATTAAATATTGCTTGTGCCATTGCCCATGAGCCACAACTTATTATCATGGATGAGCCAACGGTTGGTATCGATCCCCAATCAAGAAATCATATACTCCAATCCATAAAAATTCTAAAAAAAAGAGGTGCAACAGTTATCTATTCCACGCATTACATGGAAGAAGTCGAAGAAATTTGTGATTGGATAATTATTATGGACAATGGAAAAATTATTGCACAAGGTACAAAAGAAGAATTAAAGCAGAAAGTGAATGATGAAATTACCTATTCCTTTTGCGTGGATAATTTAAATAAATTAAGCACTAAGGAGTTTTATTTAATTGATGGCGTAACAAAAGTTAAAATATCACAAAATATTGTTGAAGTAACTATAGAAAACTCTAAGGACAATATCAATGAAATCATATCAGTTATAACATTAAAGGGCTGTAAAATTGAAAGTCTAAACAGTAAAAAAGCATCTTTAGAAACTGTATTCTTAGAGTTAACTGGAAGGAATTTACGAGATTAGAGGGGAGAAATATGAACTTTATAAAAATGGTGAAATTTGATTTTATGAATATTATTAGAAATCCAATGCTGTTAATTGTAAATACAATATTTCCATTAATACTTATAGGTGTCATGGGTTTTGTAATGAGCAATGTTTGGGGTAAAGGAAGTATGAGTATCTATGATTATTATGGCATAAAGATGATGATTCTTACAGCGCTATTTATTGCAATGACGGCTACTAATACGTTTATGGAGGAAAAGGTCAAAAGTGGAAACAGTCGCATCATATATGCACCAGTTTCAAAAACATCAATATATTTATCAAAATTGATATCCACTTATATTTTGGGTACAATTTCATACAGTGTTTTAATCCTTATAGGACAATATTTATTGCACATTAACTTTGGTGGGAATAATATTATTTATATTATGGTGTTAATCAATATACTAGCTTTATTTGGCTGTAGTTTAGGTACCATGTTTTGCTGCCTTTTCAAAAGCGAAGAAGGCGCAAATAGTATTATGCAAATTCCATTAACATTATTTATATTTTTCGGAGGAATAATTTTTGGAGTACATAGACTTGGAAATGTGGTGGCTGAAATATCAAATTTATCTCCAATCAAGTGGGTTAATGAATGTGCTATTCGCATAATCTATGATAATGATTTTAGTATTTATCTACCAGTACTGGCATTTCTGCTAATTGCTTCTATTGTCTGTATCATAATATGTCAAATCACCTTTAAACCGGAGGAATATGTATAATGAATATAATTAATCTATTTAAAAATAAATTAGACAGAATCTTATCCAAGAAATCAATAATTATATTTGCAGTGGTAGTTATACCTATTATGATTGGAATTGCTGTAATATTTTCAACCAAAGCACCGTCAAAAGAAACCATTGCTTTTCTTTCTAACAATGTGCAAAATACTCCAGTAGATAGTAGATATGATGTTCAAGTAGTCCATAAAAAACCAACTACGGCTGATCTTGTTTTAGGTAAATATGTTGCTATTGTGGAAGAAAAAAATAGTGGGAATTATGAGGTAACAACTTTAAAAAGTGAAGAGGATAAAAAAATAATAGAAAATTTTTTCAAGTCCGGCAAAATAGCAAAAGATTATAAAGGTGAAGATGAAATAAGAGCACTGTTGGCATAGCTACAATGTTAATGTAACTCAATTGTGTTATATTAACAAAACTACTTTGCCCAATTATCCAAAAATTTAATTGTATCATTCCATTCCTCAATATTTGCTTTTGCCCAACCGTCTATGTCAACTCGAATTCCAAACAAGTAATTTCTTCACCTTTATACATCCATGAAGAATTATGTGCAGGAAGTCCACCCTTTTTCATCTTCTCATATGAATAGCAGCTTGGCATACTAGCAATAACACAATTAATATCCTTAAATATAGATGCTGCCAAAAGAGCCCTCTCTCCCCCCTTAAACCTTCCTACATAGCTGTTTTGTCTTATTAAAATCTTCAAATATACTATTCATCATATGCAGCTAATGCAATAGGTAGTGCTTGGATAACTATATTACCAACAGCAGGTAATCCAACTAAAATGCTACTTATAATTTCCTCCCTTGAAGCTCCTAACTTTTTGGCCTGTTTTACATGAAATGTTATACCGCCTTCAAGTCGAGCAGCTGCTAATACAGCTAAATAAGCAAGTGCTTCTGTCTTCTTATCAAGTTTACACGAAGTATCCAATTTTTCAATAAATTCACCCCATGCCTTTTGTTGTTCTGGTGCTTCTTTAGAAAATGCCATAAATGCATTACTTATGCTCATAATATATCCTCCTCAATTTATAATGTTTTACAAAACACAGTCTGTCCCCTTTCATTCACACTATTATACCATTTATTACAATTAAGCTCTATATTTACAAACAACTTATGTCAGCTATAAATATTTATATTTATTCAATGAAAGACAAGGCTGAAAAATTAAAATATGTGGTGCAGGATTATATATGAGGCTTAAAAATATATAATATTGTAGCTAAAAGTAACCTTTTATGTGTTCAATTAATATAATAATAGTGAATGAAAATTTTCAAGGAGGATTTACTATGTTATCTAGTACTGAATTCATACGACAATCGCTGGAAATACATCTTTTTTTTGCAAGGATTATGAAGGAACACTCATTCTTTTTAGAAGTTGGGTTTACACCAAAAGACTCAATTTATATTAAGCAGGCAAATAACTTTAGAATAGAGTTTGACAGACTTTTAGCAGATACTATATCACTTTCTAACGGTGCTGTTAGCCCCAGTGTATTACAGTCTGGTGAAGTAATAACACCTTTTACACTAAAAGCTGAGATGGCTTCAGCATATTTTACAGGAGTGAATATTCCATTTAATTTAACAAAATCAGAAGCTGGTTTAATGGGCAGTAATGCATCAATGCTAGGCAATCCTATAATTGAACAAAGAGTATGTACACTTAATCAGAGAGCACTAGTATTAATTAAAGCCTTAGCTCAGTTTAAGACTATGGTTTTGTCTGAAGTTATATCCTGTAAAATGTTTACAAGTAGCTACCCTTTGCTTATAGATCATATATTAAGAGAGGCAAAATTTTATTTTCAAATAATTCAAAGGCTGCAAAACCGTGAGGAAATCAACTTTGAGAAAGATATGTATGTGCAAGAATCTTTTTGGAATAGAATTATGGCTGAACATTCAAAATTTATTCGTGGACTTCTTGATCCAACAGAAAATGAGCTTATAAATACAGCAAATAACTTTGGAAATGAATTTGATAAGTTAACAACAGAGTCAAAAGAAGCAATGGATAATATAATCCCCATCTCAAAAGTTACGCAAGACAGCCTTACAGCAACTATTGAAATAGCTAAATTTAAATCGCAAGGTACGCAAGGATTGCTAGAATGTAAAATCAAGTCCATAATAATACCATTATTAGCCGACCATACTTTACGTGAAGCAAATCACTATTTACGTTTATTGAAAATATTTACAAAAAATAAATGAAATATAGATAAATAAATCTTTTGTTTTATGCTTGTAATTATTCTGCATAGTATTAATGACTGTTAACATAAAAATATGAAGAATTTTCATACCTAAAATTAATGGATAGAGTTTGACACCAACTCTATTCATTAGTTTATTGAAAAAATACAATAAATCAAGTAAGAAACATTACCTTCATTGTATTTGTCATCCATTTTTTCTACTATCCAATTTATCTTTGCTTGGCACTAATATTCTCAAATTATATTTGAATCAATTGTATTATCACTTTCTTTATAATGATTTAACCTGCAAACAGCTGGCCCTTCTATAATATCACCTTCAAAAGAAAATCTCGATCCATGGCAAGGGCAATCCCAAGATTTTTCTTCACTATTCCATTTTAATTCACAACCTAAATGAGTACATGTTATATCAACTATATGTAGTTCTCCATGTTTATCTCTATATGCCCCATACCTTTCTCCATCAATCTCTACTATCTTTCCCTGATCATTTTTCAGATCAAAATTATATTGCCCAACTTGAAGCTTTCCTTTTATTAGCTGCTTTGCAACATCAAAGTTTTCCTTAACTAAATTTTTAATTCCATCAGTTAAAATTTTACGAGATGGATTATATACTTCTTGATAAGGACTTTCATTTTTAACTATAATATCCCTTAGTATAGTCGCTGCTGCTGTTCCATTTGTCATGCCCCATTCACCATAACCTGTAGCAACATAAATATTTTCTGATGTAGACGTAAGCTTACCCACATAAGGTACACCATCTATTGTTATATAATCTTGAGTTGACCATCTATACAAAAAATTTTCAACATTAAAGTTTTTTTCAGCATAATTTTTTAAATTAACATAATGTTTAATCATGTCGCCACCATGAGCGGTCTTATGCTCTTGCCCCCCAATAATTATCATCTGACCATCCTTATACTTTTGTGAACGGAAATACCAACCTGCCTCTCCTGAATCTACAAATGTTCCATTTGGTAATGCATCCTTTATTATTGCAGATATTACATATGATCTTTGTGGTCGAAGTTTTGCAAAATATAACCCCAAACCATCATAAAATGGAAAATGTGAAGCTAAAACGACTTTTGAGGCTATTACTTTAAAGCCTGTGTCTGTTATTACAGTATATAAATTATCATGCTTTATATCTACCGCTCTTGTATGTTCATATATTTGACTACCATTACCAGAAATGTTTTCAGCCATTTTAAGGAGATACTTTCTAGGGTGAAATTGAGCTTGATTTTCAAAGCATAGTGCCCCGCTTATTGAAAATGGTAAATCTAGTTTTTCAATATATTTTGCTTTTATCCCTAGGCTTTTAGCTGCTTCTGCCTCTTCCTTGATAGTATCTTTATAGCTTTCATCTGTTGTATAGATATATGCCGGTAACCTACAAAAATCACAATCAATGTCGTATTCCTTTACCATGTTTTCTATAAAATCTATGGCACCTTCATTTGCATCTGCATATTGCTTAGCTTTCTTAATTCCCATCGTGTTAATTAAATTACTATATATGATATCATGTTGTGAAGTAACATAAGCTGTAGTGTGTCCTGTAGTTCCCTGAACTATTTTATCTGCTTCAATTAATGCAACTTTGTAACCTTCATTTTTCAATAGGAGGGCAGTTGTAATTCCTGTAATACCTCCTCCTATAATTGCTATATCAACTTTAATGTCTTTTTCTAAAGTTGGATAGTTTGTTTCATCTGTTGAATCAAGCCAATAAGATTTTGGTGTTAAAATATTATTAATACACATATTATTTTTCCCATTCATGAATTTGCTCCCTTCCTATAACATAATTAACATATTTATTTTATGTTTATAACCATTCTCATACATTGTATTTTTATTTTATTAATTCCCTTTATCATTAGGATAATTAGCTGGAAATATACCCACAATATATTAGAAACAATTTAAATAAATCCATAATAAATTTTTCACTTCCGGGACAATATATAAAAATACAAGAATTTAACCAAGGAGGTATTTAATTATGGAAAATAAAGAGAAGAAAGGTACTTTTAGTGGCATACCAAGTATAATAATAAGATTTGTAGTAACTTCAATTATATTAGCTATAACGTCATTTTTAACACCAGGCTTTGTACTTGTGGGTCTACGATCAATTATATTAGCGTCGGTAGTTATTTGTTTAATAGATTATTTAGTGGAAAAACTTATGAAAGTTGATGCATCACCTTTTGGGAAGGGAATAAAAGGATTTGTAATAGCGGTTATAATATTATATATAGCACAATTCTTAGTTCCTGGAATGAGAGTATCTATAATAGGCGCTATACTTGCTTCAATAGTCATTGGAATACTAGATGCAGTAATACCTGGAAGATCCATATAATCTCCAATAGACTTCATGTAGTTTTGGACTTACATTATTAAATGTAAGATTGAAATTTTAGTAATTAAAATTGCACCTATCGATTATAAGTAAAGCAAAACCATTCAAGAAAAAAATTATCTTGAATGGTTTTTAATTTTGACAAATAATAGCTTCACACCTTAAAATATTCATCTTCATATAAATCCACAATATAAAAATAACTATCATTGTTAAGCAATCCATAGTTATATAACTGCTGATTCCATGATTGAAAATGTATTCTTCTCACAATCAATTTCAGCTAAGATACCATATGGCAGACAAATTTTAGGTTCTGTATGGCCAAAGTTCATATTATACAAAATCGGTAAATCTGCTTTATTAAACTCTTTCATTACTTTGTAAATTACTTCTTTATATTCAAGATAATTTTCTTCATCCTGAGGCTTTCCCCAAATGATACCATTAATACGATCAAGTATTCCAGTGATGCCATAATTTCGTAACTCACCTTCTACAAACCATACCGGTGGCTTTTCCTCTGAGGTTTCTAAAAATAATATTGAATCATCAAACTCTTCAGGTGTTGGATATACTGCTGTTCCACGAAGACTATCAAAAACTTCCATACATCCGCCTATTAGCCTTCCCTTTACAACGCCTTTTCCTTGTAATAATTCATAACCATTATTAGGTTTATACTCTCTTTGCATTGACTTATTTGACTCTTCCCAAGATAGATATTGGCTTGTCCATTCTGGACCTGCTTTTACTTCTCCAATTGCATTTGTTTCGAATAATGTTTTTTTAATATTTTCAACTGTGTAAGGGTGCATAGATACATTCTCTGCAAAATCAACTAATAATGTCGGTCCATAAATACTTGATATCCCTGCTTTAAGGCAAAATAAGTGGGTAGTAGTTGTATCTGAATAACCCATAAATACTTTAGGGTTATGATTTATAATATTAAAATCAATATATGGGAGCATTCGAATGCTTTCATTTCCACCAATACATGCTATAATACCTTTTATTGAATCATCTTGAAATGCACACATTAAATCTTCTGCTCGTTTCTCAGGATGATTGTATATATAATCTGTTCCAGCCAAAGTGTATTTCATATCTACAACTTTTAATCCAAATAATTTCTCTAAACGATCCTTCCCTTGTTCATAGCGCCACAATATTTCTTTGTCACCAGCGCCACCCCAAGATAAACTGACTAATGCAACCTTATCTCCAACTTTTAACTTAGATGGTTTCTTTAATTTTTTCATTGTATATCTCCTTTATAATATTTGTTTTTTAGTCAATAAACAAATTTGCTTGTATTTATATATTTAATATTTAAAACTTATTAAGGATTTTGTTTTTATTACAAGTCAACACAATTCCAGTAGCCACAATCATTCCTTATTTTATATGTTTATTAGCAAGTTTATACACTTGATTAATTGTTTTTTGTGATAAATCCCATGTTTGAAGTTCTAATTTTATTAATTCACTATGCCTTTTACTTATATCCTTTAATGCGTTTCCGACCGATTTCCTAACATATTCACTTTTATCATTCTTCAAATTAGATATTAAGCTTATTGCTATATTAGGATTCTGTTTAAAATAATCCCTACTTGTCCATATTCTTAATCCCTCGGTAACTGCTCTCCTTACGTTTGGATTACTATCGTTTAACCAAACTTTAATTATGGGTAACGCATTTTCATATCCTATATCGCAACAGTATTTATCAAAAGCCTTTGCCAAAATCTCTTGAACACGCCAATTTTCATCTATACTTATTTTCTCTTTTAAAAATACTAATGCCTCATTTAACTCACATGAAATTGAACCACAGATAAATGTAGATAACTCCCTAACTTGATAAAATTCTGATGAGTAAAACTCTTTTGCAATAATAAAACATTTATTAATAGAATTATTGTTGAGAATAACTATAGATTCTTTTTCTATTTCTTTAAATCCATTTTCGACCATTTTAACTTTTTCAATTATATCATCATACAATTTTAGTCTAACCTCCTAACCCAACGGTGTCCTTCATAAATTCAAACTCAACCTAATCATATCAATACATTCAATTCCATTTTCAATAATAATTTCTTTATAATGTTTTTTAAAAAAATCTCTATCTATACCAACTATACGGAATCCACATTTTTGATAAAGTGCTAACTGATATAGGCTAGAATTTCCTGTTCCACCCTCTAAGACCCTTGCACCTTCTCCTCTTGCCATATCTATTGCACTAAATATTAACCTCTTCCCTATACCTTTACCTTGATATGCTTCACTAACTGCAATATTTACAAGCTCTAAAGTCAATGGTCTCGTCCTAAGAATTATATAAGCAGCTACTATATTATTGTTTATATAAGCAACATAACAATCGCCTCTATATACATAATCATTAATTATATCCATAGATGGGTCTGCTAAAAGAAGCAACTCATAAGGTACTTCTTCGTCATTACTTAGCTTCTTTATTACAACATCATCCATTTACTAACCCTCCTTCTACTCTTAATAATCTACATTGCTGCTTTATATAAAGCTTTTTAAATTTACATTAAACGGAAATCTTTATTCACCATCATAATAATCTACGTTAGTATCCTTTTTATAAAATGTTCCTGGTTTCCCATTTACAAGTATGCCCATTTTGTTAGAATTGGGGTAAACCACTACCTCTGGTGAATTAACAGTGTCGCAACTAAAGTACACAAGCATTTCAGTCTGCGAAGAATTAATTATTTTATGTGCTCCTTTTTCTGATGGCGGGCAAACAATAATATCTCCTACTGAAATTGATTTATTTCCGCTATGTGTTTCTAATATGCCATTTCCTCTAATGATATAAAATACTTCTTCATTTTTAAGATGGTAATGATATGGGTAATTTGCTTTCTTAGGTGGAATTTCATAGATAGCAACATAGCTTTGATTTTCATTCCCTTGCCCTGTTACTTCGTACTTATTATACTCGTAAGGCTCATGCTCACATTTGTGTTTTGGCTTAATTAAATTTTTATTAGTTATCCGAATTTCACGACTATCCATCTAATAATCTCCCCCTTAATATCTCATGTGATTTATACACACCTCCACTTTGACCTAATAAGATGTACTAAATATTAACCTAAAGATTTGTCAACTTCCTTACCTTCATTAAAAATAAAGAATAGTTAACTGTTTCAGCATCTATAACTTTTTTATCATAATTAAGCAATTCATAATCTTGTTTATATTTTTTTAAGCGTGACTGCAATTATTATGACTCTATAACCCTTAAAAGCCATTCATTCACTAATGAATTAAATACTTCTACCTCTTCTATCTGCAAATTATGTCCTGCTCTATCCAATACAGCAAAAGTTGCTCTTGGATAGTTGTCTAAAATACCCCAGGCATCTTTATAACCTACACTTGAATCCTGTCGTCCTAATAGTATAAGAGTCGGCTTGTTAAACTTTTCATCCAGTCCATCCACATCAAATGAAAACGCATTCCCGTTTTGTTCAAGCTTTAGTAAAAAATCTTTATCTGCCAATCTTATGCCAGATAAAATTTCATTTCTATATCTATCCCAAATTTTTTTACTTTGCACTACTTGTATTGAATTAAAACCCTCGGCATCATATGGATCAAGTTGTGCTAATAATTTATCATCCTTTTTTAAAACAATATGCTTTGGAACATTGCGTTTTTTTAAATCCATTGTAATTGAAGGACATAGTAATAATAGTCCATCTATTCTATTTGCAATTTTATGTACTATTCCCCTTGCTAAATAGCCACCATATGATTCACCTGCAAGTAAAAAGTTTTCATTCGGAATAATTTTATCAATAAAATCAATTACAATATCCAGCATTATATCTGAATTTGTAATCCACTTCTCGCCTTTAGTTTTTCCCATTCCTGGCAAGTCAATATATATCCTTTTATAACCATCTTTATTACTAAATACAGTTTCCATGCATCCTGTCATCAATCTATGGTCTACATGGGAACCATGTATCATAACAATTGGTTTGCCACTACCCATTACCTCATAATTTATAGATATATTGTTCATCTTACATTCCATTCTTTTATCTCCTCTCATCCGACACACATCTTAATACTAAATCATCAAAAACTTCAAATACATTTTCATTCATTACTATTCTAAAAAATTTTTTTCACTTTTTAAACACAACGATTTATCATCTATGACTCTCATTGTTGCAATTATTCCGTCGAGATGGTCATATTCATGCTGCAATAATTCTGATAAATCTCCTTCAAGTTTCATCTCATTATCAATAAAATCTATGTCCTTAAAATGAATTGTACATCTACAGTGCCTTTTAACCTTTACCAATAACTCTGGAAAGGACATACAGTCGTCTATTACCTCCATAAATTCATCATCTTCAAAAATCAATATTGGATTTATAAAAACTACAGGCTTGTCAATATTCATATATATCAACCTCTTAAATACACCTATTTGTGAGGAAGCTATTGCTCTACCTACACCATACTTGTTTCTAAAATTCATAAGTGTATCATGCAAATCAATAACAAGTTCTTTTATAATGTCCATTTCATCCTTTTCTATAGTAGAGCTTATCTGATATAATTTAGGGTTTCCCAACAAAATGATTTTTTTTACCATATATACACCTCCTTCAAGCTATTATAAAAATGTTCTTCTTATCATATATTTTGTATAAATTCCAATAACCTGTTTACGATGGTATGACTTATGAATTATCTATCCTTTCTTTATATACCTTTGGGTATATGGACATATCTCTATGCATTTACCACATAATGTTATTTCTTTAGCTATTTTATCATTTGCTATCTGACGTGCCTTACGTCGACAATTAATAATGTTAATAAACTCATCTCTATCAATGCCAACATGCCATAGTTCACCTGAAATGGCTCTGCCAGGGCAAGCATCTTTGCATTTTAAGCAATCCCCACACTTAGATTCTGTTACTGGCGTTCCATAATCTAATTTTGCATTTGTAATAATTGACGTTAACCGAATAGACGAACCAAATTCGTCTGTTGTTAACAATGCATTTTTCCCAATCCATCCGAGTCCAGACATTGTTGCAACAGTCTTATGAGGTAATAATGTTCTATAGTTAGAGAATTTTTTTACAACGTCAGTAGTTTGTGCAACTGCTTTATATCCCTTATTTTGAAGATATTCAGCCCCACTATTGGCTATTTCATTCAATTTATTATTAAGCGAGTGATATTGATTAAAATAATCCATATTAGGTCCATTACAAATTGACTTAACGACTTCCACTGGTATATTTATCGCAATAGATATTCCGTGATTTATTTCACTATCTACAATAGATTCTAAATTCGCAAATCCAACCAAAGAAGCCCCTTTATCATACAAATATTCTTTTAAATCCTCACTATTTATCATAATATTTTTTTCGCCTCCAAATCAATAAAATGTGAATTGCTATCGTAATCCCAATAGACAAGCTACTATACAGAAGCCACAAGCATCTTTTCTATCATGTTTTTTTTAAAATAAACTCCTTTTGAAATAACATAATTGCTGCATCACATAAAAGAATAATTTTGATATTACATATTAGTTCCATCCTTATAATAAGCCCATAAAAGTAAATGTATGATTATAAGTTAAACCTTATTTATAACATTTTAAAAAAACTACAACTTACTACATCAAAATTTAATTTCACATTTTTTTACTAATGAGAATATTATAATAATTTAATGTTATATTACCATAACATGGTATTAAAATAAAGATGAGTTAAGATTTATTTATTATACAACTAACAAAAACGCCACGAACTTTTATTGTTTGTGGCGTTTCATATTAAATGTGTTTTTCTTTTATGAATAAAGCGTTTTTCTTCCACTAATATACAAAATAATATAATCTACTTTATATCCAAGTCTTTTAATAAGTCTTTTGCCTTCTGGGCATCTTCTATTGGGACTTGTATTTCCATAATATTATTAAGTACAGCAATACTTCTAATCATTTCTCCTTTAATAAAATATCTTATTTCCTCAGAATCTAAAATTGACTTAACAATAGGTATTATAGAAAAGTCCATTGTTTCTGCTATAGTGACAAGTTCTGAATACTCAAATTCTTCACTTGACAATTCTTCGCTTGGTAATTTTTCAACCAATTCAATTTTACAGTCCGAACAGAAATTAAATCCCTCTCTATATTCACATTTGCATTTTGGACAAAACATTTTATACCTCCTTAAAATTTTATTTTATACGGATTATTCTACAATTATTCATATAGTAAAATTCGGATTGATGTAACACTAAATAAAAATGTGTCCTAACTGTACTTACTATTTAGTCTTCGCTTATTTATGCCAACTTAATTCTGGAGATAAATTCCTCTTTCAAAATCAAATAATATAGCCTATCTACATATTGTCCATCCATATAAAAGAAATCTCGTAATGTTCCTTCATAAATGAATCCACATTTTTTAATGACGTTCCGAGAAGGAATATTTATTGATTTACAACAATCTAAATATGCTCTAAGGTATTTTTAGCAATTGATAAATAGTAATAGAGGGTTTATAATTGTATAATATGGTGATATATTCAAATTTATTACTGTAAAAAAATTCAGGAAGTGACTTTATGATAAATACAATAGAAGACAATAAATTATTACAATCGTTTTATAACTTAATGCCATATTTCCAGCATTATTTTGAGGATGAATTAGTATTTACAATATCCAATACTGAAAAGTTCCTTTTAGTACAAGATTGTAAAAATCTAAAAATGTCATCAAAAACAGGGGATGCAATACCAGTTGGTTGTGCAGCAGATATATGCTTAAAAGAGAAAAAACCAATATCAGTTATAGTACCTAAAAATGTTTTTGGAGTTCCATTAAAGACAATGGCAGTTCCGGTATTTGAAAATGATAAAATATCAGGAACAATGATAATAGGCATGAGTTTGAGTAAAAAAGAAAAAATGTCAAATTTATCAAATACATTATCAGATTCATTATCACAAATAAGTACTAATTTATTTGATATGACATCAGGAATTCAAAAAATAGCTGAAACAAATTCAGGTATTCAAAAATTCATTGAAATAACAAAGGATAATTCTAAAAAAACTGATGAAGTATTAAGTTTTATAGAAGGTATTGCTAAACAAACGAATTTGTTAGGATTAAATGCTGCAATAGAATCTGCTAGAGCAGGAGAATTTGGAAAAGGGTTTAGTGTAGTATCAAATGAAATTAGAAAACTTTCACAATCAACTAAAGAATCTGCGAAGCAAATTAATAGCATGTTAAATACTATTCAAGATTCAATAAATGAAATTTATTTGAGATTTAATGATTCGAATTTAATATTAGATAATCAATCATCTGGACTCGAAGAAATTACTGCTACAGTACAAGAACTTAATTCTACTGCTACAATTTTAAATGAATTTGCTTCAAAAATGTAGAAAGGGGGCTCTAAAATGAAAATAACTACTTTAATAGAAAATACTCAAGATGAGAATCAAAAGTTAAACTATGAACATGGTATTTCTATGTTTATTGAAACTGAAAAGTGTAATATTCTTTTCGATACAGGAAAAACAGGAAATTTTATTGAAAATGCTGAAAAGTTAAATATAGATCTTAAAAGTATAGATGTTATAATTTTAAGTCATGCTCATTATGATCATTGTGGTGGTGTAAGAAGATTACTTGAAACTTACAATATAACTCCTCAAATTATAGTGAGTGAACATTTCTTTCAAAATTCCAACAAATTTCATTATTCTGACGGCAGTCTTAAATCGGATTTTTCAAAGGAAACGGGATATACATATGTGGGAATAGATTTTAATAAAGAATATTTACAAAGTAAAGGAATTTCTATAAATTTCGTACAAGCTGACACTCTAGAAGTAAGTGACGATGTTTTTGTATTTTCTAATTTTAACAAATATTATGATTTTGAAAAATTAAATAAAAATATGAAACTTAAAATTGATAATGATTATAAAATTGATACTTTTAACGATGAAATTGCTGTAGGACTTAAGACTAAAGATGGAATAGTGGTTTTACTTGGCTGTGCACATCCGGGATTTTTAAATATTGTAAAGACTATTCAAGAAATAACTAAAGAAAAAATAGTAGGAATAGTTGGTGGGACACATCTTATAGAAGCTGATGAAGAAAGAGTAGATAAGTCAATTGAATGCATAAATAATTTAAATGTAAATTTATTAGGTTTATCTCATTGCACAGGAGACAAAGCTGTGAAAATGTTTCATGAGAATTGTAAGAATTCATTTATGAATATAACAGGAACAATCTTAAGGTTAGAATAATATAATAAATGTTATTCTAACATAAAGGAGAGAAGAAAAATGTATATTTTAATGTTAACATATATAAAACCACTTGAGGAAGTTGACAAAGAGATAAGTTCTCACATAGAATATTTAGAGAAATTTTATTCATTACAAAAATTTATTTTCTCAGGTAGAAGAAACCCAAGGATAGGTGGAACAATTATTTGCAATGCAAAAAATAAAACTGAAGTTGAATCAATAATAGGAGAAGATCCGTTTTTCATTAAAAAAATTGCAGAATATGAAATAATTGAATTCCTACCTACAAAATGTGCTGATGGATTAGAACGTTTTCTTTAAAAACATTTCACATAATAAGGCTACATTACTTTTAAAAAAATTAAAATGAATATAGTCTTATGTAGTGATTCGATATTGCTTTTGAAAACAAATTAATTTAGTACCTTTTATCATTAAAAAGATTATTGCTTTCTTGTATTATGAAGTCAATATAAGATAAAACATCTACTCGTCTCTCAAAAATAGATTTATAGTATGACTTTGGATTACCCTTGCGTAATCTCATTGCCTCATTAATTACCTTATGCCATCTTTGAGGCACTTTCTGTAGTATATATTCACCTGCCCCTACTTTCGATGTCATATCTCGTTCTTTGAATGTGTAATATAAACGAGAAACACCTAAAACTCCCCATTCAATCATTCCTAAATCAACAAATAAGCCTATGTATTTTTCGGATAAAAACTTCTTACAGTCATCATTCCAGTTAAGCCAATAAGTATTAAGATTTTCTCTCATATCATGAATTAAGATGTCCCAGTTTACGTTAAAATCAATATTATCAATTTCTTTCCCTTTAACAGTTAAACCATATTTTTTTAGTTGAAAAGCGTCAATTGAATTTTTCTCAAATTTTTCAAGACCTTTATATACTCCACCTATGAAACAAGGGCATGATTTCTCATTTTCATACTCTAATTGAAGATCATTGCCCATTACATAAAGTCCCATTAAATCTGTTTCAGGAAATTTTTTTTTAATATTGCTATGAATTTTTTTTAGAACCTCTATATCTAATTCTGTAACTTTTCTTTTAACTACTGCTATAAAATCAATATCACTCAGCCCATAATTAAATGCACCTAATGTAATAGAACCATAGATATAATATGATTCTAAAAAATTCGGCAATTCTGATTCAAACAAATCTAAATACTCTTGCAATATTGTCTTAACGCTTTCTGGAATACTATTCATTTTACCCCAAAGTTCCATTTAGAGACCTCCAACAAATATGATTATGCTCCTTCCCTTGATATAAAAATCCCCTTCATAAACTCTGATTTATTATGAAATCTATATATCGTTTCTTTTTCATTATTAGTACAACCACTCAGTATTTTGATTTCAGAATCTTTTTTCAACAAATCCACAATACATATAATCCCATCTATTTCATGTTTTTCATCCGTTCCTCTCCATATATCAATTCCTCCGCCATCCATAGAAGTTGTATTCTTTAAATATCCATAATCAACTTCATATAACATATCAGGATATTTAGGAT
Source organism: Clostridium estertheticum subsp. estertheticum (assembly GCF_001877035.1). NCBI lineage: Bacteria > Bacillati > Bacillota > Clostridia > Eubacteriales > Clostridiaceae > Clostridium > Clostridium estertheticum. The sequence continues at coordinate 3,211,514 of NZ_CP015756.1, forward strand.
GCCTTGAACCCTTAGGTCTATCTATTACTATTTCAGAACCGCTTACTAAATCGTCTAACATACTCCAAAATCCTTTGTTATTATAATCCATTATTTATCCTCCACTCATTCTAATATCCATAAACTCACGATTGCTACAAAATTTCAAAAAATTGTATATCAAGTATTTTATTTTAAATGGAATGTTTTTTTATACATAAGTGAATTAAGCTCAGGATAGGTTAAATTTTCTGGTAACCCGTCAAACATCATAATTTCACATATTTCTGAAATTGGTAAACCACCTATCTCTTTTACTTCACTAAAAAATAGCCTTCCATATGATTTGTCATTAGAATTATTCATATAAAAATCACAAATTGAATAATCGCAGACTGGTATTAAGTTAAATTCCTTTGCACCAGTTTCTTCAAATAACTCTCTTTTAGCAGTATTAACAATACTTTCGCCTATCTCTCTATGCCCACCTGGAATCTCCCAAGTTTCACTCTGCTCTTCTCTAACGTAAATCCATTTCCCTTTATACACACTTGATATTACTGCACACTTAAGGCTTTCCTCATCAACCTTTCCTAACTCATAAAATTCTACTTTCATAGATTTATCCCCCACTCATTTCTATAATTGCAGTACAAAATTAAATACCAGTGTGACACAATTTATAAAAACTATTTTTAATAATCCATAGGTAATAAAATTAATAAACCGTTACTATTATTTTTTCTACTTCTACTCTATCTCGAACCAACTTACTATTCGATCTTTTTTAAACCCTAAACTCATTGCTAACTTCATAGATCTTTCATTTTCTTCTTCAATATGCACAAATGGTATTTTATTTTCATCACGAACTTTGTTAATTAAATCTATCATTACATCTCGCGCGTATCCCATCTTTCTATATTCAGGTAAAACATGCAAAAATCCTATAGCTCCATCGTCTTGTGTAATCCCCCAAGCTATTAATTTATCCATATAACGTATACATGAACTTACTCCATTTGTTATTGTCTCAATGATATATGGCATAGATATAAAATCTTTATAATTTGAATTTTCATATATAAATTTAGAATCACAAATCGCCAATTTTGATACACTATGTTTTGGTTCAGCTTTTTCTCCCCACCTTTACATCTCAAATGCAATATATTGTATTCATGTTTTGCTCTGTTTAAGAATACTATAAGATAAATACTTATATATTTTTATGGTTTTGTTGTCATAATAATTGAACGTGGATAAAATCCTAATTTCTGATAAAACGATACTGCTTCGTTCCCATATACTACTGTAAGTTCTATATCATTTATATGATTTTCACCAAACCACTCCATGGCACTACTCATTAATTTGACACCTAATCCATTTCTTCTATATTGTTCATCAACAAAAAGAACTTCTACCTTTCCGCAAATCCTTTTGATAAATGCTATGCAAAATCCTATAATATTGTTTGTTTCAGCGTCAATCAATAACTCAATTCTGTATTCTCCTAATTTTGCGTTTTTTCTATACATTTCTACACGCTCTTCAAACGTTATTCTTGGATAATCACCAGAAAAATATTCTGATTTACTGTTATGGTATTTATGAAGTTTATCTAATGATTCTCTTAAAATCTCCATTTTTTCAATAGGAATCTGTTTAGTAATAATTTTCACACTAATACCCCCTAATACCCAATTTTCAATTTACCTTCTCCTCATATAATATTTTTGAAAATTTCAAACCCCATAATATCTTTAATATAGTTTGATTTTTCTTCGGATGGTTACTAATTCTAATAGCTTAAAAGCGACATCTATTGCTATTGAAGGATTCTAACAACTTCCAATAACCCTTTGTTTATTTTTTCACATTATACCATTTTAGATTATTTATGAACGATATTAATTTATATTAAACAAATTTTAATACCTAAAACGCCATATTTTTTTTCTTGTTCCTTTGTATAAATATCATATGTTTCATCAATCATACGTTTCATTAGATAACCCTGACAACCAAATAAAGAAAAATCAAAATTACTATATAATTGCTCAAAATTCTCAAATACATATTTATCTAAAACTTTAACAGTTAATTTTTCTTCCCTATCAGGAAGTTTATAAAAGATAATTAAATCTCCAATACAAATGGTTTGTCTTTTTTCATCATTCAATCTAACTTCTATAATCTTTTGTCTGTTTTTAATCATATTGAAAGGTTCTTTAAACAGAGTCATATCATGTTCCATTTTAATTTTCCCCCTATTATATAATGTGGTCCACAACAAATTACCATGGTGACGCACCCAAATAAAGAATTCTTTTTATTCAATAAGTGGCGTCCTAATACAGCATGATAACTTCCCCTGGTTTATCCTCACTCTCTTCTACCCTTCATCATGCAATAATGCTGAAGGAATAAAAACTTCTAAGTCAACATCTTTCTCATATTTTAGAAGTAACAGGCAAATATTTGTCATAAGTTTTCTTAGAATGCTCTAAGAATATTATACTATTTTACCATAAAATAGTATAATTATAAAGATTGAGATATTAATTTTTTTGTTTAACCTAATCCACCAACTCTATCATAAAGAAAAACGCCACAACCTTATTTTTGACAGCTTCCTTTTTGAGGTGCAAAAGATTTTATTTTTAGGTTTTAAGCATATTTTTCAACCTTATAAAAATAAGAGATTCTCGATAATAATATTTTACATTTTTGGAATTTAGCGATGTGAAAATATGATATAATTTCTATAGAGTTAAGTCGGTTTCGTTAAAAACTCCGACACAAAGATTATAGATATTTACCATAGAAATATATAAATAATATAGATATTTTAGAGGAAAGGAACAGCATACATGAAAGTTAGAAGTTTGAGTATTAAAGTAAATCAATACAGGAGGGGACTAAATTGAATAATATAGTTACAGATAGATTAATTATTAGAAAGTTTAATAAAACGGATTGGAAAGATTTATATGAATACTTATCAAATGACACAGTAGTAAAATATGAGCCATATAATGTGTATACAGAAACTGAAGCTAAGAAAGAGGCTATAGATAGAGCAAAAGGTGAATTATTTTATGCTGTATGTTTAAAAGAAAGTGGTAAACTCATAGGAAACTTGTATTTAGCTAAAGGTGACTTTGACACCTGGGAAATAGGCTATGTATTTAATCTGAATTATTGGGGAAAAGGTTATGCAACAGAAAGTGCAAAGGCATTGATGAATACAGTTTTTTCACAATTAGGTGCGAGACGTATTGTGGCAATGTGTAATCCTTTGAATGTTCATTCGTGGAAACTATTAGATAGGCTTGGTATGCGGCGTGAAGGAACTCTTATTAAAAATATATATTTTAAGAAAGATATTAATGGAGATCCTTTATGGTCAGATACCTATGAGTATGGTATTTTAAAGTCCGAATGTATAATATGTAACTAATCATCATTTATAGTTATGTCGAAACATTCTTCAACTACGTCACAATTGTATAACGATATGGGAGATAATCAAATAGTCGTTATATTTCCAGGTGGAAATTATAGCACATATTAAGCATTGTCATATTATGTAGGCGTTAAGTTTGAAGTTCGAGGATACGAACATAAATGTAGATTAAAAGATTAATTGGGATATGTTGAGCTTATATAATAGAACATAATTAATATCTATTTGATATGATAGGTTAATATCATTTCATAAGAAGTATATTATTTTATTAATGAGAATAAAAAATTATGGGGGTTAGGTTATGAAAATCGTGGTACTTGCAGGCGGATTAAGTCCAGAAAGGGACGTTTCATTATCTTCTGGAAGTCAAATTGCTAATGCTCTTAGAGAAGCTGGTCACCATGTGGTGCTATTAGATGTATATGAAGGTTTAAGAACAAACGAAAGCGAATTTGAAAGTTTATTTGAAGATAACATTACTGGGAAGCCATATTATTATAATGTTAAAGGTACCGAGCCTGATTTAAATGAAATAAAGAGAAAAAGCAACAATGGGGATTCTCTTATAGGTAAAAATGTATTACCTCTTTGCCTATTTGCTGATGTTGTATTTATAGCTCTACACGGTTCAATGGGGGAAAATGGTCAAATACAGGCAACTTTTGATTCACTGGGAATTAAATATACTGGAACTGGCTATATTGGTAGCCTTCTTGCAATGGATAAGGATTTAACAAAAAAACTGTTGCACCAAGTAGGTATTCCTACAGCTAAATGGTTAACTTTTAGTAAAAATCCACTAACAACAGAATATATAGTTAAAACGATTGGTATACCGTGTGTAGTGAAACCTTGTAGTGCCGGTTCAAGTATAGGGGTATCAATTGTTCATAATATTGAGGAGCTTGAAGTTGCAATTGCTACAGCTAATAAAATTGAATCAAGTCTACTTATCGAGAAAATGATAGTAGGTAGAGAGTTTTCTGTAGGTTTATTACATGGGAAAGCATTACCTGTTATTGAAATAATACCAAAAGAAGGATTTTATGATTATAAGAATAAATATCAAGCGGGATTAACTCAAGATATATGCCCTGCAAATCTTTCAGAATACGATACAAATAGGATTAAGAGTCTAGCATTAAAAATATGTGAAACTTTACGGCTTGGGACATATTCTAGAATTGATTTTATTTTAGATGAGAGAGATGAATTTATATGTCTTGAAGCTAATACGCTTCCAGGTATGACACCTACAAGTCTAATTCCTCAAGAAGCTTTAGCTGATGGTATTTCATATATAGAATTGTGCAATATCATTGTTAATGCTAGAACAAAATAATCCATTAAACACCGTATTATTCATACTGAATTTACGGTGTTTAATATCATACTTTAAATCTTAAATAACATTAAATTTAGCATATAAAACAACATTTAAATTCAATTTATGTGGTTAAATTTTTGAGCAACAATTACAAATCTATGTTGCTTGCTTTCAACAAAGCCCTTTTGCTCAACTATTGATTGCAATTGACATAATTGATTAAAACAACTATCAACAGAGAACTTAGGGAATTCCCATTCGATAATTCTCGCATAATAAACCAATGCTCCCACATCCAAAAATCTCTGTTTTGGAAAAGACTCATCTGCTTTTAAAATAGTAAAACCTTTACTTTTTATTAAATCCAGATTATTTTTTAAATTGTGTTCATTGGCGTTAGTTTCATTAAAATCACTTATTAAAAACCTTCTTAGTTCCTTATTGTTTAATTCACCAACTTGCTGAGTAATAAACAAGCCATTCGGTTTTAACAATCGATAAACTTCGTTCATATCAAAAGACGCTTGTCTGTTTATTATGACGTCAAACATGTCATTTTCAAATGGCAAATAATTATCATTAAAAACTTGTCTAACATCAATTCCAAGTGGTGTTAGTTTCTTTTTACACAATTCAAAGTTAGGTTGATACGCCTCTGTAGCAAATGTATTGTTGTAAGGGTGCTTTAGCGTCAATAAATGTTCCCCACCACCAGTTCCCATATCCAATAAAATTGAATTGGCACTTAAATATTGGTGAACCATCTTATCATAATTCCAATGTAAGGGTTCTTCCGATTTTCTTTCACCAATATATGAAAAATTCCACCCTTCAAATATCTTTTTCTCTTCTGACAACCAGTACTCTTTTAACTTCATATATTCCATAACATAAACCCCTTTTCATAATTAATTTTGATGAAAAGCAGTGCAGTTATCTGATGCCAAATTTAACTATCTCGGTACAATCTGCTATCAGATTATGTTAACTGCACCAAGTATTTAATTAGCTTTATTCTTTTCATAAGAGTCACCACCTTCCCACGTCATGTGTTTCTGTAAAACCATCTAAAAATTTTCTTTTAACTTTTTTAATGAAGATTCTACATCATCAAAGAATAAAAATTTTTCATCATTATAGACATTATCTCTTGCTAAAAGTTCAATAATTTCATTATTAGCCTTTGAATAATTAATTTCATCTAATGCGATTCCATAAAATTTCTTAAGCATAAAAAACTCCTGTTCTTCATTTTCTACTAATAGTATTTTATTAATATGAACAGAAGCTTTTTCCATAGCATCATCTAACTGTTTATATGAATAATTAAACTGTGAATTTCCAATAATACTATGAAAATTATTTTAGCATATTTTCTGCAAACCCCTCTTTCGTATACCCTTTATTAAATACCATTTTCATGCATGGCTTATTTTCAAATGATATCAATAGCCAACCATTATGTAGTAGGGTATCTCTTAATTATTCAATATTGATTTCATTATCTATTTCCAACAAAATATCGACTGTTGGCTTAGCAATCAAACCTTCAACCGAAGTACTTCCTATATGATTAATCCGGCTAATATCTTTTCTATCAATACGACTTAAAAGTTTTTGTTTTTCAGTTTCATACCACTCTTTATAATCTGTATTATGTTTTTTTAATATTATCGGGAATAACTCCCACAATTCTTTCAGCGCCATTTCTGACAATTCTTTTCCCATTTATACATACCTGGTTAATTAAATCTAAACAAATCTGAACATGTCAGATTATTTATAATCTAAGCACCTTATCCTTTCAAATAAATTTTTGTTTAGTTGTAAGAAAATAGATGCGAGCTTTTCACAGGTTTTTCGCTCAGCTCCTAGATTCCGAAGAACCATCAGCAATGCCAACGTGCCTTTAGTTTTCATAAAGCTAAAGTTCAGCAGCATTGGGGCAGTTAACCCAGCATAGTAGGTTGCATAAGCCTTTCTCAACGTGTACTTATGCAATATTCTATTTTAAGTTATTACTTGTATTAAGCAAGTATCATATCTCTTATATCTTTACGATTCTTAATAACAAATCCTGGGTAACAATCCTTTTGAAGTATCATTTTGAATCTCGCAGAAACATTAAACCAATTACTCCATTCGTTAGAATAAGTCGTATTAGTATAAGTTAATTTTCCATCTTTAATGATTGGTATTGGCTTAAAGAAACCCTTATATAGCTTCGGGACTTTTTCTTTAAATCCATAACTTCGCCTTGCTATAACCATAGCCGCTCCGTTATGAACATCCATTCCATACTGGTGACAATATTTATATAAACCAATCTTACTTGTATATTGTGGTTTAACTTTAATAAATTCAACACCATTTTTATAACAAGCTGATTCAAGCATAGTTAGTATTAATCTATAACAAAACTGTGATGTTTTTCTTGCAATTTTTGAATGAACATCCTTATCATTAATAAACTTTAAATCCTCTACAGCAATGCCACATCCGTAAGTTTTTGATGCCCAAACTACTGATTTAGCTAGTTCCCCGCATAGATTTACTCTGCGGGTACTACTTGCGGTTAAAAGTTCTGTATTTTTTAAATAATAATGCCATTTATAATTGCCTTTGTTATCTATCATAGTTAATGCTAAACCATCTGGATTAGTATCAATTCCGATAATGAAATTATGGCAATTATTAGTAACTTCAGTTTTTTCTAGTTCAAAAGTAACATGTGCATATATCTTTCCATCTCTAAGAAGTAGTTCAACTTGATATGGATTTTCATTTACTACTTGCATAAGTAGTTTATTTTTATAGTTAAATCCATTTATCTTGCCAGTTTTTTTAGATAATTTTTGTGGAATGTATATTGGCGTTAATATTTTTTTGTAAGTTATTTTTGATTTTGTAACGCTACCGTCAGATTTTAACCTAGTTTCTTTTGTGGTTGATTCAAGTGTTGTTATTTCAAGATAAATATTTGTATCTTTAATAACAATTCTAAGATTAGGATTACCTTTCTTAGTTTTATCACCACGAGAAACAAATTGATTATTTCTACGTAATTGATAGTCTTCCTTAGATATTGTACCCTTGCAACGGTTGTAGAAATTTTCTTTGCCTCCAAATATAACTGAAGGTAACGTATTATTTGTTTTGTGAGTTAAATAAGTACAAAGTTTTCTAAGCCTTTTATCTAATTTAGTTATTAGACCATGTCTTTGTTCTAACTTAACTCCTTTATCAAATTTCTTAAGAAGTTTTTCTACTTTGCCTTCATATTCTGTTATTCTTAAATTTAATAGCTGTACCTGGGAAATCATTGTTTGTCTAGCTTGTTCCACAGCATCTTTAGATTGCCTTGAATTTAAACCGTAGTTTTCAGAAACAATTTTACTCAATTCATGGATTTTAAAACCTTCTGTAAATCTATTTTCTTCAAGACGCTTATAAGCAAAATGCTTAGCTTTGCAAAAATGATTCATCATGTCACTTATTAAGTCAAAGTCTTCGTTACTTGGATTATAAAGTAGACATCTTAGAGTCGCCTTCAATTACATTCACCGCCTTTTCTATTAATTTAGGCATGGCTAGTTCATCTAAGGTTTTTTTTACTTTTCTTCGACCTCTAGCACCATATAATTTAGCAGAAAAACATGTTATTATACTTATAATATCTTTGGTCATATCCTCATTTATAGATTTACTTTTAGCATCTTCGACAAACTCCACGGTAATACCTATGTTTTTTAGCATTAAAATTAGATAATTCAAACCAAATCTAGCTAATCTATCTGGATATTCAACTATTATTTTACTTACGCTGTCCAAATTAGATAGCATTTTACTTAGCTTGGGTCTTCTATCGTTAAGACCAGAATCAACTTCGTTATAGATTTCAACAACTTCATAATCTTTATCTAAACAATATTTTTGTAATCTTTGTGTTTGTCTATCTAAATTACCACTTTCACATTGTTTTCTTGTTGAAACTCTTGAATATATATAAACCTTATTATCTATATTAACAACATTAGATACTCTTCCCAGTGCTAATGACTCAATTTCATCTAAAGAGTACCTTCTATGACCTTTTGGTGTTTTATAACTTTTAAGCACACCTTCATTGTCCCATACTCTCATAGTTTTAGGTGTTACACCTATTATTTGAGCAGCTTTTGTTATACTTACATATTCATGCATATTTACTCACCTCTAATACTATTTTACCCAATAGTATTAATTACTATACCTTTTGGTTCATATATGTCTATAAATGTACAATTATTTTATTACTGCTTATACCTCCACAATATATCAAATTTATGCATCTCCCTATTCCTCCCTTAAATATAAAGACCTCATTTTCTTAAATTTATAATTGCTTATTATATTTTTCCTTCTGTCATTTAATAAAAATAATGTATATAATAATTCATTTCTTTGCTTTAAAAATACACGATTTTGTAGTTATTGTTAACTTTCCTTTTTCTTTAATATAATCTCCTACATACTTTGTAAACTCACGCTTCTTTTCCCCCATAAGTACCGAACTCCCCTTTATAGAAGAAGCTTTATAAGCTACCACTGGTTCAGCATTATCTACTATTATTTTCCCTTCAAAAGTACCCACCTTAACTTCACTAAAATATTCTTTTAGCAACAGTTGTCCACATTCCAAATCAAACCTATTGCACATTCCATTATCATGCAATCCCATACTACAATCAAAGTTTTTTACAAGTTCATTTAATTCGGCCATAGCTTCGCCCGAGTTAGTAGTTGCATAAAACAAGCCACCTTTAACAAGAACTCTCTTTATTTCGGATATAGCTTTCGTAATATCTGGTACAAAATAAAGCATATGTCGTGCTATGACTACATCAAAACTTTCATCTTCATAAGGAATATTTTGTGCATTAATCTCCTCATATAAGAAATTACCATCTACTAAGTCCAATCTATTTTTTGTGCTACTTAGCATACCTTTAGAAAAATCTGATAAAGTTATTGTCCATTCCTCATTTATATTATGACTATTTTTACTCCACAACTCCCCCGTTCCACATCCAAGTTCCAGTATTCTGGCTTTAGTGGGGATTTTCATTTGATTAAAGCACCAGGTATTCCAATCTGTCTTATTTGTATTATAACTATGAAGATTACCCCTTAAATTAAGATTTTCATCAGTCTTATACTGCTCAATTACCTTATTTTCCATATTAGTTATCTTGATAATATCAATTAGTTTATCAACCTCTAAGAATCCATTTTCTTTTATTTGGTTCTCGGCCTTGTTAAAGACAGTTATAACTGATTCTATATGTTTTTTCTTTTCTTCTAAAGCTTTCTTTTGAATAATGATCATATTTTCTAAATTTGCTTCTGTTTCATGCAAAATCTTTCTTATCTCACTTAAAGATAGACCAATAAATTTTAAAGTAGTAATTTGTTGAAGTACCAAAAAATCTTTTTCGCAATAAATTCTATATCCACAGTCAGTTTTTTGTGATGGTTTCAATAATCCGATTTTATCATAATACAGTAACGTCTTTACAGTTACTCCTGCTCTTTTAGCAAACTCGCTGATTTTCAAGATATTACCTCCCTTCAACTGTATTATAAACTCTGACCTCAGAGTAGAGTCAATACAAATTTTTATTGTGGTACACTAAAAAAAATATGAACTAAGAAACTCAAATAAATACTTTATATGATTTGGGTATTCACCTTGTTTTTTTTAACAAAACATGGTTGTAAAAAGATATATTTATATAATCCTCTATATCAGAAACCATCATTTCAACCTCAAACATCTTTTCTTGCCAAATTGGGTCATATCTAATCTCATTATTCGGGTGCAAAGCAAAAAACGTTCTAATTCCAAGCATCTTTTCAATATTAATATCTAATTCACCTATCCACCCCGTAATATCATTGATATTACAATAATTTACCTGACCAAAATTAGCTACATTACTTACTCCACCATTAAGCAACCTGATTGCCTCGTCCATATTATTTTCGAAAATGACCTTGGACATGATTCTTCCAGCATGATTGTGTTTTACCATAGAAATTATTCCATTGGGTCTAAGAACTCGATAAAATTCTCTAAATTTTTCCTGTTTTGTAAGCTGTCATAGTAGAATTTTTTTAATACTTCTAGGTATTTGTCCCAATCATAATTTTCAATATTGTTGTTTACTTCCTTGAGTAATTTAATTCTTAATTTTACAAAACTATCTATATCATTAATTGTCGCCATACTTATCATTATCAGTTACTCCTCACTAATTACTTTACTATTTCACTTGTTAAATGTTGTATCGTACTATCTATATTCAGAGCTCTCATTCTCTACAAGTTTACAGCATTCTTTTAAATCTGATTTAAAAGAATTCACTTTATAATTTTATAGCCTTTATAATAAATGACATTGGTATAATCTTAGCTTTAAAAGCTGAATAATATTTTTCTGAAAAATTAGCAGCATGATTAAGTGTTTCTGTGTCCGTTTTCTCAATTAATCTTTCCACCTTCATCCCTGCGTTTGAAAGTGCATTTATGTATGTTGATAACTTCCAATTATAAAGCGACATCTGTTGTCCACCTTTTTTCATATTTATTAATTCTTCCTCCATATACGAGCAATTAAAAAAAATCTTGTCATCCTTTGCTTCTAAACACTGCATAAGTGGGTTATCCCAACTAAAAATGAATATCCCACCTGGTTTAAGATAATTAGATACCATACTTATTGTCTTTTCCAAATCAATAGTCCAACCTAAAGCATATATTGAGTAAACAATATCAAAATAATTTAATGGTATCCCAGGATTATTTTCCATTGGTGAAACAAAAAGCTTTTGTGAGTAACCGCTTTTATTAAGAACATCTTTAGCACTTTTTATCTGTGTTGATGAAATATCAATTCCCCACAATTCGGATGCACCCTTTTCACCCATATAACACAGCGAATGACCACTACCGCACCCTATATCTAATACATATTTACCTGAGACATCTTCAAATAAATTTAATTCATCCTCTTTAGGAGTAAATGGGCCATAAGTAGGAAGCGCTGTTACTCCAAACCAATCATCAGCTATGATATCCCAACTCTTACTGTTTTGGTCTAATATTTTTTCATTATCCATTTTTTATACCTCCGATTTTGGTTCAATTGTCTTATGTATTTCTAATTATTTCTTATTACCATACTACTATCATATTTTAACTTAAAATATACATTAATGAATAATATAACCGATTACATTCCCATTAATTTATTCCATTTAAAATTTCTATAATATACTGTTTTGATTGTCTTCTATTTTTGAATACTATTACCTGTTTATTATTTTTTTCAAGTTTATCAATATTTATTTGACCTGGTTTATTAGAGAAATTCCAAATATACTTCATAAATTCAAAATCAAACTTTTCAGGGCAACCCTCTGGCATATCAGGTCTTATTTTACCTAAATTTGTTATAACCCGTTTAAAGTAACTCAATAAGCAAACAACTCTACTTAATTTAAAATATATTATTGTATCAGCCTTTTCAAGACGAATATCTATAGTACCCCCATAGTTACCATCTACTATCCATTCATCTCCTGATACTAACTTCTTTTGCTTTCTCACCCATTCAGTCCTAGGGGTTTCAATCCATCCATTATTCCAAAACTCTTTATCAAGATGAATAAGAGGAATACCCGTGATTTTTGACAACTTCATCGAGAATGTACTTTTGCCACTACCTGGTGAACCTATAATCATTATTTTTCTTCCTATACTACTCATTTACATCCCCCCCTTCATTCTAAACATATTAAAATATCACTTACTAAAAATTATTATCAAATAATAATTTGATCATTTTCAAGCCCTCCAAGAAAAGAAGCTAATGTGTCTTAATAGTGTTAGGGTACGATTTACAATCTTTCTTTCTTGCTCTAATAGATGGCAGCACATCTACCATAATAGAGCTAATCCTTTCTTTAAGTAAATTAAAATTAAATGAAGAGTTATCAATTTTATACTTAATTAGTTTAAGTGAATCATAAACCTGGGTTTCAAGGCTTTTTCTTGCTTCAAGAACTTGAATAACTCCGTCTAACCCCTTTAAATTATTAGATAAACCATAGCCTTGTCTTGTATAATAGTCTTTAAATTCTTCAAACCACTCCTTGGTTCTTTCACATACAATTGTATTAAATGACACTTTAATATCACCTTGCTCTAGATATATTAATACAGGCTCTAATGGCATAATTATTTCAGTCAAACTATTGATATAATTCATAGTAACCTCTTTAGGAGAATTATTTCTAACCATACTTACTGTTATTGGGTTTTGAATAAAACAACATTCAAAGATAACAACCTTATCTTCATTAATGTATTTATTAACAAAGTCCTTCCATCTACTTATTATTAATTCTGTATGAATCTCTATTGGCAATTCATATATATCATTTTTAGTTATAATATTAAACAATTTCTCTTCAAATGATATTTGTTGTTCTTCAATAGCTTTTCTGTATGGAATTAGGTATCCATTATAAAATTTAATTTTTATTCTATTTAAAACATCTCTACTTGTTAAATTAAATTGTCTCAATATATTAAAGTCATCACTATTAAAATAAGCTACTCCATCAAAGTCTGCGGGGTGATTATAATTACCTTCACTATAGAGTTCTGTAGTAATACCTTTTTCTTTACAAATATCATATACTATTTGAGCTGTTGTTGATTTCCCTGACCCAGGTAAACCCTCTACAATAATCAACTTTGTTGCCATTTTTTATCTCCTTTATTTTCTAAAAAATATTGAATTCATCTTCTTCTCAAACAACACTATCCTTCAATACAATAAGTTAGTTTATTATATTCCACTTCAATTCCTTGCTTGATGGATTTATAGTTCTTTTCCTCTTTAATTTTAGTCATATCACACTTTTCCATAACTCTGTAGGATGCCCGATTTTTACTAGTACAGTTCGACATAATTTTAGTAGTGTTTAATTTATTAAATGCATATTTAATGATTTTTCTAACCGCTTCTGCCATATAACCATTGTTCCAATATACCTTATTAGAAATCCAACCGATTTCTGTGAACCCTTCTTTAATTTGCAGTAAATCTTCTCTTTTAGACATGAATATCAGCAACTGTAGTTTTATATAGAAAAACAAAGCACAAGATGTATTGATTACAACTTGTGCTTTTTGTTTAGGCTTTAACTACAGTGAACAAACCTAAGAACATCATAATACAACTAAATGTTAATTTCAATATTTTTTGTTAAAATTATAAAAAAAAGTATTTTAAAGGTTTTTTAAAGAATTCACTCCGAAAGGAATTAAACATACCAGAATCAGATAAACTCAAGAAAAATGTTACATTCAAACGTCGACTAAATATTCTGTTAGTGTGCTTAAAGGGTAAGCAAAAAAATCTTGTAAAAATAAAATGAGATAACTTAAATACTAAGCTATCTCATTTTATTCTCTGTATTATTTACCAAACCCAGTTGAGCCAAACCCACCTTTACCTCTTTGAGTAGAATTTAATTCATCTACCTCTACAATACTAACTTTTAAAACTGGCTTTATTACCATTTGTGCAATTTTCATATTCATTTCAACTCTAAAATTAATTTTACCATGGTTGATTAAAATTATTCCAATTTCACCTCTATATCCCTCATCAATAGTTCCGGGTGTATTTAGTACTGTTATAGAATTCTTTAAAGCTAGTCCGCTTCTGGGCCTAATTTGAGCTTCTGTATCTTTAGGTAACTCAATTTGAATTCCTGTATGTACAAGTACTGTTTCACCTGGCATAATAATCATTTCTTCAACTGAAAATAAATCTAAACCTGCATCACCTTCATGAGCATATTGAGGAAGTATAGCCAATTCATTAATTTTTTTTACTTTTACATTTAACATAAATCAATTCCCCTTTCTTGAATGATCCTCTGATTCTACATAATTAACAACCTTATTGAATTCACTTAACTTACAATTTTATAAGGTCATTCCATAAATTAAAAATTCCCCCAAACACTCGTCTGAGGGGACATGAAATATATTTTAATTTACTATTAAAAGTCTTTGATACAATCCTATGCCTTAACTATATCAACAATAGTTTCTATATGAGGTGTGTGAGGAAACATATCCATCAATATTACCTTATTCACCTTATATCCATTATTAATCATTTCTTTTAAATCAACAACTAGACTTTTAGGATTACAGGAAACATAAACTATGTGCGGTGCATCAAATTTTATTACATAGTCTAATGCTGTAGGGTGAACACCCGCTCTTGGAGGGTCCAAGATAATGCTATCAGGTTTATCTTGGACATCTTTTATAATTTTCGCTACATCACCTGCTATAAACTCACAATTATCTAATCCATTAATTCTTGCATTTTCATTTGCAGCAGCAACTGCCTCTTCTATTAATTCAATTCCTAAAACTTTTTTAGCTTTAGCTGCAACAATTTGACCTATAGTTCCAGTTCCACAATATAAATCAAATACAACTTTTGATTCTGAATCACCTAAAAAGTCTCTAACTATACTATAAAGCTTTTCTGCACCTTTTGAATTAGTTTGAAAAAAAGCAAAAGGGTTGATTTTAAACTTAAGATCTAATATGTTTTCCATAATGTACTCTCTACCGTATAATGTTTCAGTTTTATCAGCTTGAACTATATCTGATAATGAGTCATTATATGTATGCATTATTCCGGTAATAACTCCATCACATTTTAATTCCTTAAGCTTACTCGTAATTTCACTAAGATCTAAATCTATCTGAGATGTAGTTACTAAATTAACCAGTATCTCACCAGTATTTTTAGCCTTTCGGATAACTAAGTTTCTTAAATAACCCTTACGCTCCATTACATTATAGTGTGGTAATTTTAGTTCTATAAAATAGTTTAATACTAATTTTAAAATTTCTCTAAAATCTACATCAACTATTTTGCAATCATCAACAGTAACTATGCTAAAACTTCTTCCTTTTGTATGCATACCTAAAGTTAATTCTTCATTTTTTCTAAAATCTCCAAAAGTGAATTCCATCTTATTTCTATACTCGAATTGTTCAGGACTCTGCTGTATACCCAAAAATTCATAATCTTTGATTTCTGCATCTTCAAATAATTTTAGAACTTGTTGTTTTTTAAATTCTAATTGCTTTTCATAAGAAAGAAATTGATGGCTACATCCTCCACAAAATTCAGTGATTTTGCAAAGAGGTTCAACTTTATAGTCTACATCTTCAAGTATTTTTACAAGTTTTGCTTCTACCCCTACTGGCTTCTTTCTTGATACTTTAGCAATTACCTTTTGACCTGGTAATGTGTTTTTAATCAGTACCTTTTCACCCTCATAGTATGCAATTCCCTGTGCTGGAAATTCTAATTTTTCTATATTAAATTCATATTCTTTTCTTTTTTGCATATTTTTTTCACAAACTCCTATCGTTTAGTAATAAATAGTCCTGATGCTTTCTTACCAAGTGTAGCAGACATTTTTCCACTTTCCATAATGCTCATGTATAATACCATAACAACCATAAAAATCACAAATATCATTCCAAATTTTTGAGTTAATGCAAATCCTGATATTCTAAGCACAGCATCTGCTAAAAATACTACTACTGTTGATGCCACACCTATAACTATTAAATCTATAAGGCTAGCCATAAAAGTGTTTAAAAAAGTAGGTCTTGATGCATTATTAGAATTGGATTTAACCGATTGACCGTCTTTACTATTTACCTTTTTTTCTTCTTGTTCTAACATTTTAATTCCCCCTATTATTATATTATTATTTTTGCTAACTTTTATTTTTTTAATTCCCCATTATAAAATGCTTATAATTTTTTACTCCACCTATATATAATACGTATTTTTGACATATAAATCAATAGTTTATTAAGTATCTTGATGTATTTGCCTGTTGTTTTTGGTGTTTATTTAATTTAAATTTCATCAATATGACTCTTTAATTTATACTAACAATCATTTATAATAAAGGAAACCCTTATTATTTGTTTTAATTTATTGAAAATTAGGAAGGTGTTACATGATTACTAAAATTATCCTCTTATGTATGGCAGGCTTTTTAGCTTCTTTTGTAGATTCCATTGCTGGAGGTGGTGGTTTAATAAGTATGCCTGCCTTTATGCTTGCAGGTTTACCTCCTCACATGGTGCTTGGAACCAATAAATTCAGTGCTACTGCTGGTTCTTTTACTAGTTCGCTACAATTTATAAAATCAGGAAAGGCTAATTTCAAGTTATTAAAATATCTTATTCCCTTCACCTTTATAGGCTCTATATTAGGTGTTAAAGCAGTTCTACATATAGACCAAAAGTTTTTAAATACATTAGTATTAATTCTTATCATGTTTATTGGAATCTATACTCTCTTTTCCAAGTCTTTGGGATTAGAAGATAAATTCCAAGGCCTCACTAAAAAAAATGTTATTCTTGGAGTAATCCTCGCACTCTTTTTAGGTTTTTATGATGGATTTTTCGGTCCCGGAACTGGTTCATTTTTAGTATTTGGATTTATAAGTATCTTTGGTTTTAACTTTGTAGCTTCTTCTGCTAATGCAAGAATTTTAAACTTTGTCAGCAATATTACAGCTCTTATATTATTTGCCCTAAGCGGTAAAATAAATTATATGATAGGATTACCAGTAGCGATTTCTATGATTATAGGTGCTAAAATGGGGACAATCGTTGCATTAAATAAAGGCTCAAAACTCATAAAACCTATTTTTGTAACTATGTCTTTAGCTGTTGCCTTAAAAATGCTTACAGGCCTTTTTAAATATCTCTAAATATAATCAACCACCATTTTTATTGAATTTTTCTTATTAATGAATAAAAAGTGCGAATAATAACTAATCGCACTTTTTATTATCTAAATTTTCAAGTATGAAATTCCCTAATTTTTATTTCTATTTTCCAATATCTTTTCTATAATACATTCCATGAAACTGAACTTTTTTCATATCAGCATAAGCTATTTCCCTTGCTTTTGCGAGTGTTTCACCAAATCCTGTTATTCCTAGAACTCTTCCACCATTTGTCTTTAAAAGACCATCATCAAAGGTAGCACCTGCTAAATATAATTTACCTTCTAATTTTCCAGATTCACTTATTTCATATCCAGTATTGTATTTTCCAGGATAACCTTTTGATGCAGTAATTAGGCAGCAAGAATATCCCTTTTTCCACAACAACTCAAAGTTTTCAAGATCTCTACCTATCGCACTAATTACAAGTTCCGTAAAATCACTCTTCATTAATGGTAGCACCGCTTGCGTCTCAGGATCTCCAAATCTTACATTGTATTCCAGCGAATATACACCTTTTTTAGTTATCATTATACCAAAAAATATTATGCCCCTATAATCCATTTTTTCCTCTTGAATTCCTTTAAGAGTAGGCAACAATATATTTTTGTAAAATTCATCTAATACTTCTTTAGTACAGTATGGATTTGGTGCTATAGCTCCCATACCTCCTGTATTAGGTCCAATTCCTCCGTCAAATATTTGTTTATGATCCTTTGAAGATACGAATGGGAGTATAACTTTCCCATCTGTTATAGAGAGTATAGATGCCTCAACACCTTCTAAAAATTCTTCTATTATAATTTTCTTCCCACTGCCTTTAAATATATCCACTACCATAAAGTCATTTATACTACTTTTAGCTGCGAGAAAATCATTGCAGATAACTACCCCTTTTCCTGCTGCTAGTCCATCTGCCTTAATTACTATAGGATATTCACAATTTTTAAGATAATCTATAGCTTTGTTCTCATCTTCAAATACTTCATACGCAGCTGTTTTTATGCCATATTTTTTCATAAATTCTTTAGAATAGGATTTACTTCCCTCTAGTCTTGCCGCTTTTTCACATGGTCCTAATATTTTAAGTCCCTTTTCATTAAACTTATCTACTATTCCTTGTACAAGCCATTCTTCTGATCCAACTATTGTAATATCTATCTTGTTTTCAATAGCAAATGATAAAAGCTCATCTATCTGCGTAATATTAATATTCTCACACTTATTTTCTTTATATGTCCCACCATTACCAGGTGCACAATAAACCACCTGAACATTAGAATTTTCTGCAACCTTTGATGCTAAAGCATGCTCGCGTCCACCAGAACCAATAATTAATGCCTTCATTATTCCATCTCCTTTATCTATATAAACTAAAATTGATGGAATAACTAGGTTATCCCATCATGAAGTTATGATTAGTGCTTGAAATGTCTAATTCCCGTAAATACCATAGCGATTTCATTTTTATCACACATCTCTATTGATTGTACATCTTTAATTGAACCACCTGGTTGAATTATAGCTTTTATATTATATTTTGCGGCAAGTTCTACAACGTCTCCGAATGGAAAGAATGCATCTGATGCCATAACTGTTGCATCTACTCCTCTTTCTAAAGCGTGCTCTGCTGCCCATATTCTATTAACTTGGCCTACTCCGATTCCTTTAGTTACACCATCTTTAACTACTACAATGGCATTAGATTTAACATATTTGACTACTTTCATAGCAAATATTAGATCTTTCACCTCAGCCTGGGTTGGGCTCTTTTTAGTAACTACTTTTATTTCCTCTGCTAATTTATCATCTGAGCTTTGTACTAGTATTCCGCCATCAACAGTAACCATATTAATAGTGCCTTCTGATTTGTTTAAACACTTCACAACTCTTAAATTTTTCTTACCTTTTAATACCTCTAATGCATCTTCATCAAAGTCTGGTGCAATAATTACCTCTAAGAATATCTTTTTAAGCTCAAGCGCAGTTTCTTTATCAACTTTTCTATTAAAAGCAACAATGCCTCCAAAAATAGACATTGGATCACATTCATATGCCTTTTTGTAGGTCTCAAGTGTACTACTACCTATCGCCACGCCACATGGTGTATTATGTTTAAGAGCGCAACAAGTAATTTCATCGAAATCACATACTACCTTCCATGCAATATCCATGTCCTTTATATTATTATAAGATAACTCCTTGCCATTTAACTGCTCAAAATTTTTCATTGCTCCATTTCCTGCTGTCTTAACGTAATAAGCTGCACTTTGATGAGGATTTTCCCCGTATCTTAGATCCATTTGCTTTTTATATGATATAGAAAGATAGTCTGGGTAAGACTCCTCTCCTAGTAAAAAATTACTTATAGCTGCATCATAAGCTGATACTAAATTAAACACTTTACCTGCTAGGTGTTTTCTAGTATCAAAATCTACTTCTTCTTTTGCATCCATTTTTTTTATTATATTTTCATAATCAGAAACATCACTTAATACAATAACATCTTTAAAGTTTTTAGCTGCTGCTCTTAGCATCGTTGGTCCACCAATATCAATGAATTCAACTTTCTCCTCGAAACTTATATCTTCGCAAACTTTATCAAAGAAGGGGTAAAGATTAACTACTACCATATCAATAGGTTTTATTCCTTTAGCTTTAATAGTTGCCATATGCTCTTTATTATCACGAATAGCAAGTATTCCACTATGAATAACTGGATGTAATGTTTTAACTCTTCCATCTAATATTTCTTCGAATCCCGTAACATCAGAAATCTCCACAACCTTTATACCATTTTCTTTTAAATACTTAAATGTTCCGCCTGTGGATATAATCTCTACACCACTGTTTTGAAGTGATGTTGCAAGCCCCAAAATATTTTCTTTATCAAACACACTTATAAGTGCTGTTTTAATCATTAAAATTCCACCTTTCATATAACTAGTACTTTTCTTCCTTCAATCCTTATTTTTCCCTCACTTATATATTTGATAGCTTCGGGTAATGCCTTATGTTCCTGTTCTAAAATTCTTAATTGCAGATCTTTCGCTGTATCCGTGCTAAAAACATCTACAACTTTTTGAATTATTATTGGACCAGAATCTGTACCCTCATCTACAAAGTGGACAGTACACCCAGAAACTTTAACTCCATATTCTATAGCCTTCTCATGTACTTTTAATCCATACATACCCCCACCACAAAATGATGGGATAAGAGCTGGATGTATATTTATAATTTTGCCCTTAAATGCTGAGAGAAGTTCACCTTGAAGTATAGATAAAAAGCCAGCTAGTACTATTAAATCTACTTTTCCATCTAGAATTTTTAATATTTCAGCTGACATACTTTTCCCATACTGCTTTCTGTCTAATATATATGTTTTTATATTTTTAGCTTTTGCCCTATCTATGCCATATGCATCTTTTTTATCACTAATTACGACCTCTATAGAACAGTTTAAGTACCCACTTTCTATAT
Organism: Clostridium estertheticum subsp. estertheticum; assembly: GCF_001877035.1. Lineage (NCBI taxonomy): Bacteria > Bacillati > Bacillota > Clostridia > Eubacteriales > Clostridiaceae > Clostridium > Clostridium estertheticum. The sequence continues at coordinate 3,232,683 of NZ_CP015756.1, forward strand.
TATCTATAATAGATTGAAGGTTGCTTCCGCCACCTGATACTAATACGGCTATTTTAAGCAAACTCCTGCACCTCCAGCCTCAACATGACCAATTTTATATGCTTTGTCTCCTAAATCATTAATAGTCTTTATGATTTTTACAACATCTTTATCTTCAACGCATAATACATATCCTATTCCCATATTATATGTGTTAAACATATGCTCCTCTGTTACTCCAAGAGACATTAGGTGTTTACAGATGTCTGGAGTATTAAAGCTGTTTTTATCAACTACTGCTGTGAAAGCTCCATTAAACATTCTTGGTATATTTTCATAAAAACCGCCACCAGTTATATGTGCCATACCTTTTATATCAAATTTATCTAAAAGACTTAGTACAGTTTTTACATATATTTTCGTTGGAGTTAAAAGAGTCTTTCCAATCTTATCTCCATTAAAATCTTCATCCAAATTTGGTATTAACTTTCTAACTAATGAATATCCATTACTATGAAGACCTGAGGATTCAATTCCTATAAGTGAATATCCACCTTTGATAGCAGAGCCATCAATAATTTTATGTTTATCAACTATTCCTACAGTAAATCCAGCCATATCATATTCACCATCTCTATAAAAGCCTGGCATTTCAGCAGTTTCACCACCTATTAGTGCACAATTAGATTGAATACATCCATCTGACACACCTTTTACAAGCTGAGCCGATACTTTAGAATCTAATTTACCACAAGCAATATAATCTAAAAAGAAAAGAGGTTTTGCACCATGACAAAGGACATCATTAACACACATAGCAACGCAGTCAATACCTACAGTATCATATTTTTTCATTCTAAATGCTATATCAAGTTTTGTTCCAACTCCATCAGTACCAGAAACTAAAATAGGATTTTTATAACCCTCTCCTATTTCGAACATACCAGCAAAACTTCCTAAATGATTTAAAACACCTTTTGTAAATGTTGCCGCTGCATATTCTTGTATTAATTTTACTGATTTGTATCCCTCTTCAATATTAACACCTGCATCTTTATAAGTTATCATAAATATCCCCTACTTTCCTAATTTTTCTTTCTCAGTTTCGTATGGAGCTGATACTGGATATGTACCATTAAAACACCCTAAGCAAAACTCGTTATGACCAAGTGTTTTAAGAAGTCCATCTATACTTAAATATCCAAGGCTATCCGCACCTATCTCTTCTCTTATTTCTTCAACGCTAATACTCGAACCTATTAGGTCTTTCCTATATGGCGTATCTATTCCAAAATAACATGGATATTTTACTACTGGTGAACAAACCCTAAAATGGACTTCTGTTGCCCCAGCTTTCCTTAAAATGTCAACCAATCTTTTACTTGTAGTTCCACGAACTATTGAATCATCTATTAAAATAACTCTTTTACCTTCTACATTTATTTTTAATGCATTTAATTTTACAGAAACCGCTCTTTCGCGAATTTCTTGAGTTGGGCTTATAAAAGTTCTACCCACATATCTGTTTTTTACAAGACCTATTCCAAAAGGTATTCCAGACATTTTAGAATAACCTATTGCTGATGCCAGTCCTGAATCTGGAACTCCTATAACCATATCTGCATCAACTGGAGACTCTTTAAATAACTGTTCTCCAGCTGCCACTCTTGAAGTGTACACATTTATTCCATCAATTGTGCTATCTGGTCTTGCGAAATATATATACTCAAAGGAACAAGTTGCATTTTTAGTTTTTTCTGCAAAATTAATAGATGTAAGGCCGGCTTCATCTATAATTACTATTTCACCAGGTTTTACATCTCTTAAGAACTCTGCACCAACTGCATCAAGTGCACAACTTTCTGAAGCTATAACATAACTGTTTTCTATTTTACCAATGCAAAGAGGTCTAATACCATTTTGATCGCGAACACCTATTAACTTATCTTTTGTAAGCATTACTATTCCATAAGAACCTTTAACAGCTTGTATTGCATCAACTACTGCCTTTTCCATGCCTTTTTTTGCACCTCTAGCAATTAAGTTAAGTATTACTTCTGAATCTATTGATGTTTGAAACATATAGCCGCAATCCTCAAGTAACTCGCGGATTACCTCTGCATTTACTAAATTACCATTATGAGCTATTGCTATGTCACCTAGTTTCGATTTACTTAAAAGTGGTTGTGCATTTTTCACTTCACTAGATCCTGTAGTTGAATATCTAACATGTCCAATAGCAGCTATACCTTTCATTTCACTAATCTTTTTCTTATCAAAAACATCGCTTACAAGTCCCATAGCCTTTTCACAAGTAAGGGAAACTCCATCAGAATATACTATTCCAGCACTTTCTTCTCCCCTATGCTGAAGAGCATAAAGCCCATAATAAGTTAACGATGCAACATCTAAGTCTTTATCCGCCGCAAGAATTCCAAAAACACCACATTCATCCTTAAACTTATCTTGATCATTAATAATGACCTCATTTGATTCTATAAATTCACTCAAAGAAATTCCTCCCTATATGTTCATTGCTATTGTTCATCGCTATTGTTCTTTGTAGGCTACTTTCTATATCTTCATTAAAATTTAATTTTTATTTAGTAATTCTACTTAATATTTCTTCATACGCTTCTGTAACATTTCCTAAATCTCTTCTAAATCTATCTTTATCTAGTTTTTCTCCAGTTTCAACATCCCAAAATCTACAAGTATCTGGTGATATCTCATCTGCCAAAATTACTTCATCATTAAATCTTCCAAATTCTAATTTAAAATCTATTAAATTAATACCTTTTTTAAGGAAAAGTTCTCTTAAAATATCATTTATTTTAAAAGCCATTGTATATATTTCTCCTAATTCCTCAAAAGTAGTAAGTTCCATAGCTACTGCGTGATAATCGTTTATAAGAGGATCACCTAAATCATCATTTTTATAACTTAATTCAATTACAGGTATTTTAAGCTTACTTCCCTCTACTATTCCATATCTTTTTGCCATGCTACCAGCGGCAACATTTCTTATAATTACTTCTAGAGGTACTATTTCAACTTTTTTGCATAATTGTTCTCTATCATTTATTTTCTTAATAAAATGAGTTTTTATATCATTTTTCTCTAATAACTCATATAACATAGTAGTTATACTATTATTTAATATTCCTTTTTTCTCAATTTGACCCTTTTTAGCGCCGTTTCCAGCCGTTGCATCATCCTTAAAATATACTCTTATCTCATCTTTATTATCTGTACTAAACATTTTTTTAGCTTTTCCCTCATATAATAAAACTGAATCTCCCATTTATAACACTCCTTAATATTTTATTTTTTAAACTATATATTTAATCCTTAAAATTCGATTTGCTCTTCATTCTCTGCTATAAATTTTTCTTTCATTTCTTCTCTATATATAATTAGTTTATCTTTAAGAAGCGAATACTTAAGAGATAAAATTTGTACTGAAAGCATACCAGCATTATAACTGTTATTGAGACCCACCGTAGCTACAGGAATAGCTTTTGGCATTTGCACAATTGAAAGTAATGAATCTATACCTCCAAGAGCTGCTTTAATTGGCACCCCTATTACTGGTAATATAGTCTGAGAAGCAATTACGCCCGGAAGATGTGCTGCAAGACCTGCTCCTGCGATAATGCATTCTACCCCTCTGTTTTCCATTTCCTTTATTACCTGTGTTAATTTTTCTGGTACTCTGTGTGCTGAGAGGATGTGTACTTCATACTCCACTCCAAATTCCTTAAGCGCCACTCCAGCATTCTTCATTATATCTTTATCTGATTTGCTTCCAAATATAATTCCTACTCTCATATATTTGCCTCCTTATTTACATAAAGTATTTATCTTTATAATTGCAATAAAAAAAGACTACACCACAAAATAATGTTTTTATGGTGTAATCTTGAATTAAGGGCATAATACACACCCTTATAACTTCAATTCAAGATTCACCAATAGTGAGAAGTTAACGGCCTCTCGTAGAAACTTCTAAGCCATTTCCCTAGAAATATATCGATGAACTGATTATTCGTTTTTCCCTAATTTATGTTTTAATATTAACATCTATTTCCCATTAAGTCAATTCATTAATTATGTTTTTTATATTATTGTTCGGATTTATGCCGATATATGCACAAATAAATGTATTATTTTAATTTATCGTTCGTATTTTATTTAAAGTAGTTTACTCCAGCATCAAATATTTTTTGGTCTTTATTTCCGATAACATTCACTAAAGTATTAACACCAACTCTTTCAGAATGTCCCATTTTACCCAATATTCTTCCATCTAAACTTGTAATTCCTTCAATTGCATATCTTGATCCATTAGGATTAAAATTTATATCGTTACTTGCAGCCCCATCAAAGTCTACATATTGAGTAGCTATTTGACCATTTGCAAATAATTTTTTAATCACATCATCATTTGCTACAAATCTACCTTCGCCATGTGATACTGGAATAGAATGTACATCTCCAACTTTTACATTACTAAGCCAAGGAGACAAAGTTGAAATTATTTTAGTTTGCACAACACAAGATACATGTCTTCCAATTTCATTGTATGTTAATGTTGGACTATCCTTTGTTATATCAGTTATTTTTCCATAAGGGAGAAGTCCAAGCTTTATTAACGCCTGGAATCCGTTGCATATTCCCAGCATCAATCCATCCCTTTTTTCTAATAATTCACTAATGCTTTCACTTATTATAGGATTTCTAAAGAATGTAGCTATAAATTTACCCGAACCATCTGGCTCATCACCAGCACTAAATCCACCTGGAAGCATAACAATTTGAGAATTTTTTATCTTTTGTGCTATTGCTTTTATAGATTCCTCAATATGTTTTGCTGATAGATTGTTTATAACCACAATTTCTACTTGCGCGCCAGCTTTCTCAAAAGCCCTCATAGAATCATATTCACAATTAGTTCCTGGGAACACTGGAATTATAACTCTAGGTTTCGCTATTTTAATAATAGGAGTAGATTTAGTTTTTATATTTTTAACATCTATTTGGTTTTTATTAATTATATTATCTTTTGAAATAGCAACTTCTTTCATGCTACTTACTTTTGCATTATTAACTTTTGTGTTAAATACACTTTCTAAAGGTTCTTCCCAATTACTCAAAGCTTCTTCTAAACTAATAGTTTCCCCTAAGACTTTAATAACTGGCTCTTTCGTTGTATGTCCAAGTATTTGAATATTTGAACTTTCCTTTGTTAGAACATCAAGAACATCATTTTCTATTTCCATAACTATGCTGCCATAATTTTCTTTAAATATATCCTCTACTTTAATATCATCTGCAAACGCAAATCCTATATTATTACCAAAACTCATTTTTGATATGACCTCTGTAAGTCCACCCATTCCAACTGCGTAACTAGACATTACTTTACCACTACTAATTAATTTTTTTACTAATTTATAATTTGTACGAAGTTTTTCAAAATCAGGTAATCCATCTTCACCTATAGTTGCATAAATTAAAACGACCTTACTATCGCCTTTTTTAAATTCTGGCGATATAACCTTATCTGTATTTACAACATCTACAGCAAAAGATATCAAAGTTGGTGGTACATTCATCTCATTAAAAGTACCTGACATACTATCTTTTCCACCGATTGCAGCTATACTAAATTCTTTTTGAACATGTAGCGCTCCTAAAAGAGCTGAAAATGGTTTACCCCATTTATAAGGTTCTTTTGATAATTTTTGAAAGTATTCCTGGAAGGTTAGTTTAATGTTTTCATAATCACCACCGCTGGCAACTACCTTTGTTACAGAATCAATTACTGCATATGCAGCTCCATGAAAAGGACTCCAAGTCGATAATTTAGGATTGTATCCATAGGCCATTATTGTACCTGTGTTAGTATCACCGTGAAGAACAGGTAATTTTGCAACCATAGATTGAGTTGGTGTTTTTTGATATTTCCCACCGAATGGCATAAGTACTGTCCCTGCACCAATAGTACTATCAAATCTATCTGATAATCCCTTTTTGCTACAAACATTTAAGTCTGATAATGTAGATTTCCATAAAGCTTTTATTGATTTAGTTTCACTTGAATTTTCTAATTTATTTTCTTTAAAGTAATATTCATCCTCTTTAGGTGTTGCTATTTTTATATTTGCATGCTGCTTAACTCCATTAGTATCAAGGAAACTTCTACTTACATCAACTATAGTTTTACCCTTCCATACCATTTTAAGCCTATTATCGTTAGTTATTAGAGCCACTTCTACAGCCTCTAAATTCTCTTCTTCTGATAATTTTATAAATATGCTTGCATCCTCTTTCCTAACCACAACAGCCATACGTTCTTGTGATTCCGATATAGCAAGCTCTGTACCATCTAACCCCTCATATTTCTTAGTAACTTTGTCCAAATTAATTATAAGTGCATCTGCAAGTTCACCAATAGCTACTGATACTCCACCTGCACCAAAATCATTACATCTTTTTATAAGTCTAGTTACCTTAGGATTTCTAAATAATCTTTGAATTTTTCTTTCTGTAGGGGCATTACCCTTTTGAACTTCTGCTCCCGAATCCAGTAGTGAGCTTTCACTATGTTGCTTAGATGACCCTGTAGCTCCACCACATCCGTCACGTCCTGTTTTACCTCCAAGAAGTATAACTACGTCAGACGCAACCGGCTGCTCTCTCACTACGTTACTATAAGGTGCTGCTCCAATAACTGCTCCTACTTCCATTCTTTTAGCTACAAATCCTTCATCATAAACTTCAGAAACAAGTCCTGTAGCAAGTCCTATCTGATTTCCATATGAGCTAAATCCATGAGCAGCTTCAAGTGTAATTTTTCTTTGAGGCAATTTTCCTTTTATAGTATCTGAAATTTCTGTTCTTGGATCACCACTTCCCGTAACACGCATTGCTTGATACACATAACTTCTACCTGATAATGGATCTCTTATTGATCCACCAAGACAAGTTGCTGCGCCACCAAAAGGTTCTATTTCAGTAGGGTGATTATGGGTCTCATTTTTAAACATTACAAGCCATTTTTCTTTTTTGTTATCAATATTAGCTTCAACTACTATACTACAAGCATTGATCTCATCTGAAACATCAAGATCTTTTAATTTTCCTTGCTTTCTTAAATCCTTCATACCAATAACAGCCATATCCATTAATGTTACGTCTCTAGTTGTTTCTCCATATACAAAGTCTCTAGTATCTAAGTACGACTTGTAAGCCATCTTAATTGGTTTAGAGTATTTTCCTTCGTCTATGCACACATCATCAATTACAGTATTAAAAGTTGTATGCCTACAATGATCTGACCAATATGTATCAATAACTTTTATCTCCGTTATAGTTGGATTTCTCTTCTCAGTTTCTCTAAAATAATCACTACAATATTTCAAATCCTCAAAACTCATAGCAAGCCCATTACTTTTTAAGAACTCTGCAAGCTTACCATCGGTCATATTAGTAAAAGATTCTATTATTTTAACCTGCTCTGGTTCATTAAAACTTTGCTCTAAATCTTTTGGTTTATCTAAACTCGCTTCTCTAGAGTCTACAGCATTTATACAATATTCTTTAATCTTATCTAATTCACTGATGCTAACATTTCCTTTTAATAATATCAATCTTGCTGTTTTAACTATATGTTCATCTTCCCTTGTTAAAATTTGAATACATTGAGCTGCTGAATCTGCTCTCTGATCATATTGTCCTGGCAAAAATTCAATAGCAAATACTATATTATAATCCTTCATATCTAGTTCTTCATCATAAACGTCATCTACTGTAGGTTCTGAAAATACAGTATTTTTTGACAATGGATATTGATTCTGTGTTATCCCTGTTACATCATATCTATTAACTAATCTAAGCCCCTCAAGACTTGTTATACCTAAATTTATTTTTATATCGCGTAAAATTTTTCCACCTTCAATATCATAGTTCGTTTTTTTCTCAACATATAACCTATATATCTTATTTTTCATGATTAATACCTCCAAAAATTAAATTTATACGAATATTAAACATTATTTATCTTTTATAATTCGTTATATTAAGATTATAATATACTTTGATCAATTATAAAAGGTCATTTGGCAATAAATTTTTTTATATTAATAAAATTTAATATTTAAGGTTGATATAACCATTAATCCATTAAAAGTATCTGCGAATTCGCATATTAATTCAACATTTAGATATGCGCCTAAAACTATAAATACTAGAACTACTATACACATATTCTTTAAATGAAGGTGATAAAAATAAGAGTATTTCTAGCTATTAATTTCGATGATAATACTAATTCTTACCTTAATAATATACAACACAAACTAGGTGAATACTGTACTAAAGGTCGATTTACTAATATAGTGAATTTGCATTTGACATTGCAAATTATTGTTGAATTAGATAATTGCTATATTAAAGAATTAATAAAGGATATGAACTCATGCATTTCAAAACATGAATCTTTTAATATTACATTAGATTCACTCGGATCTTTTAAAAAAAGAAATGCAAACTTAGTATGGGTAAGTAATATAAAATCAGCCTATATTTACTTAAGAGATATAGGCTTAAAGCTTAATTACTTTTAGTATTTATATGTACATGATTAAAAGTTTCGGATTAAGGAACAATATATAATAATTGATTCCTTAACTGGAATATACCTTGCAATGTTTATTAAATAAAAAATTAGGAGATTGATTATATGAGGTCTATATTACTAAAAAATGGATTACACATGAATATGGAAAATGGAAGTATTTCTAAGCTGGATATATTAATAGAAAATGGTAAAATTAAAAATATATCTAAGAATATTATCTGTGGTTCTGCTGACTTAGATATTATTGATTTGAAAGAATATTATGTCTACCCCGGATTTATAGATTGTCATACTCACATGGGAATTATAGAGGAAGGTACAGGCAAGATTGGTAAGGATAATAATGAAGACTCGAATCCCGTAACTCCAGAGATTAGAGCAATAGATGGTATAAACCCACAGGATATGGCTTTTAATGACGCTGTTCGACATGGAATTACATGTGTAATGAGCGGTCCTGGAAGCCATAATGCAGTAGGAGGACAAAATGTTGCTATAAAAACAGCCGGGAATATTATTGATAAAATGATTGTGAAAAATCCTCTGGGACTTAAAATATCCCTTGGAGAAGAACCCATATGTACATATGGTGTCCAAGGTAAATGTCCAGTCACCAGAATGGCAACGACAGCACTTATAAGAGATTTATTTCTACGTACACAAGACTATATGCAAATCAAAGAAAATGGAAAACTAAAAGAAAGGAATATACAATTGGAGGCTGTTATACCTCTATTAAAAGGTGATATGTATCTTCGTGCCCATGCGCATAGAGCTGATGATATTATTTCTGCTATAAGAATAGCAGAAGAATTTCATATAGAGAAGCTTGTAATTGAACATGGAACAGAAGCACATTTAATTATTGATTACTTAAAAGAAAAGAGTATCCCAGTTGCCTATGGACCAATGTTTACACCTAGAATTAAAATGGAATTAATAAATAGAAATTATAGTTCAGCAGTTAAATTAGTTCAAGGTGGAATAAAAGTGGCATTTATTACTGACCATCCATACAATTCTATCGACCAACTAAGATCCGTTGCTATACAAGCAACTTCAGAAGGGTTAAGCCCATTAGAAAGCATTAAGTGTATTACTATAAATCCAGCAGAGATAATGGGGTGTGAGGACCGAATTGGTAAATTAAAAGAAGGATATGATGCAGATATAGTTGTACTTGATAAAACTGCATTAGATATTATGGCAAAGGTAAAATTAACAATTATAGATGGTAAAATAGCTTATAATTCTGATATCTCCTTTTAATATTACAAAATAGCCTATAGGTTAATGCAGACTATTTTGTAATATGTTATCAATAATTTAGTTATACATTTATTTAAAGTACAATGAATTTTTATTTATGCTCTTTCTTAATTGAATTATATTTAGATTTATTTTTTTCTTCAGGATTAATATACACATAATCATTTTGTTCATTTTTTTTAATCCCTAATGAAGCCATTTTATTTTTGTTTACACTTAATTTATTACTCATATTGTTTCTCCTTTCAATTTTTATAACATTATTAAATATATTTTTACCCTATACCTATTTATTATCCATACTTATTTTTTCATTCTTAACCTTCACTTCCCTCTCATAGTTAAAATGAATATGCACATAATAACATTAGAAGTTAATAAGGAGGAATGAAAAATGGCAAATAGAAATAGAACTCTTGTACCTGAAGCAAAGCAAGGATTAAATAGATTTAAACTTGAAATTGCTAGTGATTTAGGAATTGATAATTATGATCAATTAGATAAAGGTAATTTAACTTCAAGACAAAATGGTTCTATAGGTGGTGAAATGGTTAAACGCATGGTTGAAGATTACGAAAAAAAATTAGGAAATTATGATCTTTAAATAAAAAATTAATACTAAATAATAAAAACGCAAGAAATAATAAATTCTTGCGTTTTTACTATTTAATGCTAGGAATAATTAGACCAATAATTATTCCTTATACAGCCTCCTTCAATTATGTTCATCTCTTGGACAGGAATATAATTATAAACTTTAGGGTAATTTAATTTTAAACAATATAAGGGAGGAATCTACAATGAATAATAATAAAACAAATGTTAAAGATGGTTTCACAGATAAAAAATTAAATAAGGAAATTAGTAGAGAATTATTAACTAATTCTACAGAGCAAGTACAGCTAAATTCTCAAAGACAATCTGATACTCAACTTACTCAACAAATTGAAGATTGTAAAATTATAAATAAAACGAGAGAAGAATTAAGCAAAATGGGATACAGGTAAGAGCTTTGAGATTCTATATAATTATATGTTTAGGAGGCGTATGTTAATGAATAAGGTAGTTATTGTAAGTGCAGTTAGAACTGCCATTGGGTCTTTCGGAGGTAGTTTGAAGGACGTTCCAGCAGTTAATTTAGGTGCGTTAGTTATTAAAGAAGCAGTAAGTAGGGCTGGAATAAAAACTGAACTTATTGATGAAGTTATTATGGGAAATGTATTACAAGCAGGATTAGGACAAAATACTGCAAGACAAGCCGCTATAATAGCTGGATTACCTGTAGAGATTCCTGCTATGACAATTAATAAGGTTTGTGGATCAGGATTAAGAGCAGTATCATTAGCTTCACAAATGATACGATCTGGCGATGTAGATATAGTTGTAGCAGGTGGTATGGAAAATATGTCAAGAGCTCCCTACATATCTAATACACAAAGATGGGGGGCAAGAATGGGGAATGTTCAATTAATTGATGAAATGATTAATGATGGACTATGGGACTTTTTCAGTCAATATCACATGGGCGTTACTGCAGAAAACATAGCGGAACAGTGGAACATAACTAGAGAAGAACAAGATCAATTTGCAGTAAATTCGCAAAATAAAGCAGAAACAGCAATTAAAGCAGGGAAATTTAAAGATGAAATTGTTTCAGTTACAATAAAGACAAAAAAAGGTGATGTAGTATTTGATACAGATGAGTTCCCGAGATTCGGAACAACTTTAGAAGGTTTATCAAAGTTAAAACCAGCCTTTAAAAAAGATGGAACAGTGACAGCCGCTAATTCCTCAGGTATAAATGACTGTGCCGCAGCCTTTGTTCTAATGAGTGCTGAAAAGGCTGAAGAACTTGGAATAAAACCACTTGTTAAAATAGTTTCTAATGGTACAAAAGGGCTTGACCCATCAATTATGGGATATGGTCCATTCCATGCTATCAAGAAGGCACTAAAAATGGCATCTCTTACTATTGATGACATAGATTTGATTGAGGCAAATGAAGCTTTTGCAGCACAAAGTCTTGCTGTTGCAAAAGATCTTAATTTTGATATGAGTAAAGTCAATGTAAATGGCGGGGCCATAGCATTAGGGCACCCAATTGGAGCTTCAGGAGCTAGAATTCTTGTTACTCTTATACATGAAATGCAGAAAAGAGATTCTAAAAGAGGTCTTGCCACTTTATGTATAGGTGGAGGAATGGGAACAGCTCTTATTATAGAAAGATAATTGCTTAAAATAAGAACACCACTCTTTTATTATAATTAAATTGGATTTGCACATAATAACTTATATTAATTTAAATAAACATTAGGAGGGCTATTAATGTCAAAAAATAATTATATTATCCCACCCATAGAGAAACATGATACTGCATCATGGGCAAATATAAGCGATCAAAAACCAGTTTCAAAAGTTCCAATTCCAAGCGAATTGGAAGTTAATAATGCGAAGGATTGGGTTGATGATGAAAATAAAAAATAATTTATTTTAATTTAAGAACGCAAGAAAATATAAATCTTGCGTTTTTATCAATGTGATTTAAAACTAATATTTAGGAAATAATATATATAGTGTACTAAAAAAATCCATGGAGGTATAAAAATGTCGGATAAGCAAATTAAAGAATCCTATGAAAATAGTTCAAAAAGAATGAGTGGTCAAGATTCTACCATAGGATCAAAAATTAACGATTCAAATGATCCAAATATGCATAAAGATCTAAATGATAAGATTAATATTGATTATACAAAGATAAAAAAGTCACCAGAATCAATGGAAGAAGTGCATAAATGGCAACGAGATCATGTTGCTAAAGGAGATCAATCAAAAGAAGGATATCCCTTAAATGTAATTATTGATCCAGCAATGAGAGAGATGTATCAAGTTGTACACAATGCTTCTATGACTAATGTATTTGATAGGTTTTCACAACAACAGCCAATACAATGTAAATTTTGTGTAGAGGGTCTATCCTGTCAATTATGTGCAAATGGTCCGTGTAGAATAAGTGAAAAGGTTCCTAGAGGAACTTGTGGTGTAGATGCACATACTATGGTTGCAAGAAATTTTATGTATAGACATGTAACTATAGGAACCTCAGCAAATATATTTCACTGTCATCAAGCAGCCAGAGCCTTAAAAGCTGCTGGAGAAAATCCAGAGAGTGGTTTTAAAATAAGAGATGCAGAGAAGTTAAAGAAATATTCGGCTATAGCAGGACTTGATATAAATATGCCAATTGAGAAACTTGCAGTTGCATTTGCAGATTGGGTAATTAATGATATTCATTCACCTTCTGAAACTCCATCAAAAACTGTTGAGGCTTTTGCTCCACAAAAGCGAAAAGAATTGTGGAGGAAACTTAATTTACTTCCTGGAGGCGGATACAGTGAAATTGCCTATGCGCAAACTCGATGTATGACTAATTTCACCTCAGATCCAGTTGAGTTTTTACTGAATGCAGTTAAGTTAGGTATAGCAAATGAATATCAAGGCTTATACTTACTTTGTATAATACAAGAAATTCTTATGGGTACACAAAAAATCACTATGAAAAAACAAAATATGGGACTTTTAAAAGATAATATGATAAATATTATAACTAATGGTCATATGCCATTACTTGCTAATGTTGCTTTAGATTTAGCTTCTACAGATGAGTGGCAACAAAAGGCAAAGGCAGCAGGCGCAGACGGCATGCAGATTCTTGGTCACGTATGCGAAGGTCAGCAATTAATAAATTATGACGGCACCCATAACCAAAAAGCATATGGAGGACAAGAGGGAGAATGGCTTTCTGAGGAATACTTACTAGCCACTGGCGTAGTAGACTTATTTTTATTTGATTATAACTGTACAATGCCAACACTTCCTATCTATGCTAAGAAATTCGGTACAAAGTTACTTGGAACCCATGATGTAATAAAGCTTCAAGGCACAGAAAGCTTAGATTTTATTCCGGAAAAAATGAAAGAACAAGCTATAAAGGCACTTGATATTTCTATTGAATCCTTTAAACAGCGCAAAAAAGAAAAAAGAAAGACATATATTCCTCCTCATGTATCAGACTGTATGGTGGGTTTTAGTACTGAGTCCGTTAAGGAAGCCTTGGGTGGAAGCTTTAAACCATTAATTGACCAAATAGTGAAAGGTAATATTAGAGGAATTGCAACCATTGTTGGTTGCACTACAGCAAGATATGGTCAGGGTGGAAGCAATATATTTAAAATTACACAAGGTTTAATAAAAAATAATATACTTGTACTTTCAGGCGGATGTACTTCATCAGTAATGGAGTATACAGGACTTACAAATCCTGAAGCAGCGGATGAATGTGGAGAAGGTCTAAAGACAGTGTGTAAACAGCTCGGTATTCCACCAGTACTTACCTATGGTGCTTGTGTTGATATTGGAAAAATGTCTCAAACTGCAGTAGAAATTGCAGATGAGCTTAATATCGATACAAATATGTTACCTATTGTTATAGGCGCACCAGAATATCTAGAGCAGAAGGCAGTGGCGGATGCTTGTACGGCTATAGCATTAGGATGGCTTGTTCACATAGCCCCTGTTCCCTCTATTACTGGTAGTGACGTGGTAGTTAAAACCTTAACTGAAACTACCGAAACATTAGGTCTTGGTAAGGTCGTAGTAGAAATGGATGCTCAAAAAACCATTCAAATCTACGTAGATCATATTGAGAAAAAAAGGAAAGCATTAGGGATTTAATTCAACAATAAAACTTTTTTAGGTATTAAGGAGAACTTTAGATGTAAAAAAATAAAAACGCAAGAACATTTAAGTTCTTACGTTTTTATTTTTTCTGATTTATTCTGCTAACTTTTTATATGTTTCATATCTTTCTTTAGCATTCCTCGCAGAAAGTGCAAACATCTCATCTGCTATTTTAGGAAATGTTGTTTTTAATGAAGCATATCTAATTTCACCATTAATAAAATCTCCATATGGCAATATAGGTTCCTTTGAATCCAAAACAAAAGGATTTTTGCCTTCTTCCTTTAACTCTGGATTATACCTATATAAATGCCAATAACCTGAATCAACAGCTTTCTTTTCTTCTTTTATACTACTCCCCATTCCAACTTTTATACCATGACTAATGCATGGAGCATATGCTATTATAAGTGATGGTCCCTTATATCTTTCAGCTTCAACTATAGCCTTCATTGTCTGATTCATATTAGCCCCTAAAGCTATTTGAGCTACATAAACATATCCATAGCTCATTGCCATCATACCCAAATCTTTCTTTTTAGTTTTTTTACCTAACGTTGCAAATTTTGCTACTGCTGCTGTCGGAGTCGCTTTTGAAGACTGCCCACCTGTATTTGAATATATTTCTGTATCCATTACAAATAAATTCACGTCTTCTCCCGTTGATAATACTTGATCTACTCCACCGTAGCCTATATCATAGGCCCATCCGTCACCACCGATTATCCACTGAGATTTTTTAACTAAATAGTCCTTTTTATTAATTATTTCTTGAATTATTTTATTATCAGCATATTTCTCATGACCTAATTGAATTTCCTCTAATATTTTCTTAGAAGCAATTTTCGAAGCATTTCCATCTTCTCTTGTAGTAATCCATTCATTGAATAGCTCTTTTAAATTTTCACTTATAGGTGATTCTATAGATGTTTTCATTAATTCCTCTAGGCGATTTCTCATTTGTGACACTGCAAGATACATTCCATAACCATACTCTGCATTATCTTCAAATAAGGAATTCCCCCAGGAAGGTCCCTTTCCATTTGCATCAGTAGTATACGCAATTGATGGAGCACTAGCTGCCCATATAGATGAACATCCTGTTGCATTTGCTATCATCATTCTCTCACCAAACAATTGTGTTAAAAGTCTTATATAAGGTGTTTCACCACATCCCGGACATGCTCCATTAAACTCTAATAATGGCTTAACAAACTGACTTCCCTTTAATGTATTTATATCCATTAATCCATCTTTTTGAGAAAGTTTTAATGTAAATTCCCAATTCTCTGCTTGAGCTTCAATTTCTCCATCTGAAGGCATCATTACTAAAGCCTTCCCAGGTGCTGGGCAGACATCTGCGCAATTGCCACATCCTGTGCAATCTAAAGGTGTTACTTGTATTCTAAATTGATACTTTTCAAGTCCCCTTCCTTTCGCTTGTATAGTTGTATAGTTTTCAGGCTTTGCGGAACTTTCTTTGTCATCTAAAGCGAATTGTCTAATGGTTGCATGTGGACATACGTATGCACATTGGCCACATTGTATACACTTTTCTGGTTGCCACTGAGGTACTAGTACTGCAATACCACGCTTTTCATATGCAGTTGTTCCTAATGGGAAACTCCCGTCCTCCATACCAACAAATGCACTTACAGGTAACTCATCGCCCTCATGTCTTTCCATCGGCCTTTGTATTCTTCTAACAAAGTCCGGTTCATTTTGGCTAGTATGGCTTTCTTTTACATCCAATTGAGTCATAGCTATGTTCTTATCTATATTAAGCCAAGAGTTTGGAACTTCAATCTTTAACAATTCGGATATACCCTTATCCACAGCAGCTTTATTCATATCTACTATTTTTTGTCCTTTTCTACCATAACTTTTTTCAATAGAATCTTTTAAATAGTTAACTGCCTCTTCTACAGGAATCACCTGTGACACCTTAAAAAAAGCTGCCTGCATTATCATATTAATTCTTGATCCAAGTCCAATTTCTTGAGCAATTGCAACTGCATCAATAGTGTAGAAACTTATGTTATTTTCGGCCACATATTTTCTTATAGTACCAGGAATTTTTTCTTCCAATTCTTGACCTATCCAAGGACAATTTAGAACAAATGTACCGCCTTTTTTTAATCCTTTCAAAATATCATAATTATATAAAAAAGAATTGTTGTGACAAGCAATATAATCGGCCTCAAATATTAAGTAAGGTGATTTTATTGGTTGTTTACCAAATCTTAGATGAGAAACGGTAGTACCTCCGGACTTTTTACTATCATAAGAAAAGTACCCTTGTGCATATAGCTCTGTATTATCACCAATAATTTTAATTGCAGATTTATTAGCGCCCACAGTGCCATCTGATCCAAGTCCCCAAAATTTACACTCTATAGTACCAACAGCTGAAGTTTGCACCGGTTCCTCTTCTGGTAATGAATTATACGTCACATCATCATTAATCCCTATTGTAAAATTATCTCTTGGTTTATCTAAAGATAGATTTTTAAAAACAGCTAATATCTGAGATGGTCTTGTATCTTTTGACCCAAGACCGTATCGACCACCAACAACTATTGGCCTATCCTCACTATTATAAAGTACCTTGGTTATATCTAAATATAAAGGTTCTGCCAATGATCCAGGTTCTTTGGTTCTATCAAGGACTGCAATCTTTTTAACTGACTTTGGTATTACATTAAAAAAATGTTTCTCACTAAAAGGTCTATATAAATGTACTTTTATGCATCCAATTTTTTCTCCTTTAGCTCTTAAGTAATCCACGGTTTCATAAATAGTATCGCAAACGGATCCCATTGCAATTATAATACTTTCAGCATTAGGATCACCATAGTAATCAAAAGGATGGTACTCTCTTCCTGTAACCTTATGTATTTCTTCCATATATTCTTCAACGATATCTGGAAGATTGTCATAATAGTTATTTGAAACTTCTCTGCCTTGAAAATATATATCTGGATTTTGAGCCGTTCCACGCACTACTGGATGTTCAGGATTTAGTGCCCTATTCCTAAATTCTTGAATTGCACTATAATCAACAAGTTTTCTTAAGTCCTCATAATCTATTACTTCAATTTTTTGTAATTCATGAGAAGTTCTAAATCCATCAAAAAAATGCATGAAAGGAACCCTTCCCCTAATTGCACATAAATGTGATACACACGCTAAGTCCATGGCTTCTTGCACATTAGTAGAAGCTAAAAGTGCAAATCCAGTTTGCCTGCAAGCCATTACATCTTGATGATCACCAAATATAGATAATGCATGCGTAGCTATAGCTCTTGCACTTACATGAAAAACTGCAGGCAATAATTCTCCCGCCATTTTATACATATTTGGAATCATTAAGAGTAGACCTTGTGAGGCAGTATAAGTAGTAGTTAAAGCCCCAGCAACTAATGAACCATGAACAGCACCTGCCGCACCTGCTTCTGATTGCATTTCCACAACTCTAACCTGTTGATCAAATAAATTTTTTTTATTGTGAGCAGACCACTCATCTACCACTTCCGCCATTGACGTTGACGGTGTAATTGGATATATAGCCGCTACCTCAGTAAATGCATATGATGCATAAGCAGCCGCACTATTACCATCCATTGTTTTCATAACCTTTCCCATGTTTTCTCTCCTTTTGTAAAGTATTTTAAAAACTAACATTAATGTTAGTATTAGTATTGGTAACTATTCAGATATCATTCATAATATAATTACTGTCCTTAATTTTAAAATAGTTCGTGTTAAAATTATTTATTTAATAAGCCACTAATATTTAAAATAAATATTAGTGGCTTACTTAAATTGTTAATTAAAAAACATACTGCATAAAGGCAGCAACCTTATACAGTTCTATGGATTAAAATTAATAAAGGCTTACATTATAATTATGTACAGTTTTAAAACTTTTAAACAAATTACTTTAAATTAAATTTTATAATTCACTAAATTAAAAACCCATCTGAGTTTAAGATGGGTTTTACCGTTATACTAAATAGTTTTGTATAATATTATAGTATGACAAATAAAATAAAACACCATGCATTAAACATAGTGTTTTCATTGGTGTGAGTAAGTCTATAAGCCGAGTCCTGTATTAGACAATCATCTATCTAGGCCTATTGTTACCAATAAGCTCAAGCGATACACCCGAGAACGAGACGGGCCGTCCCAAAATGTTCTCCTATTCGATCTTGCTCCAAGTGGGGTTTACATAGCCGCAAAGTCGCCAGTGCGCTGGTGAGCTCTTACCTCGCCTTTCCATCCTTGCTAGTATATTCTAAAATCTTAGTAAACTAAACTTTTAGAATACCTTTAGCGGTATCTCTCTGTTGCACTTTCCTTAAAGTCGCCTTCACTGGGGGTTACCCAGCACCCTGCCCTGTGGAGCTCGGACTTTCCTCTTCTAAGTATTGCAAGCAATACTTAGCAGCGATTGTCTGGCTTACTCGCAAAACTATAATATCATATTATTAAAACAAAAGCAATCACTATTTGATTTTATATGGATCAAAGGTGCACTTAGAAATTATAACCTCATTGTCATATCCATCTTTTATTAGTTGTTTTTTGAATTTTTCAATAAATACTTTAAATGGTATCCACTCCGTTTTAAAATGGCCAGCATCGATTAAAGCAATATTTTGTTCTAGTAAATCACAGGCACCATGGTATTTAGTGTCTCCTGTAATAATGCAATCTGCTCCAAGCTTTATACTCTCACTAAAAAAATCTTCTCCACTGCCATTTATAATGGCTATAGTATTTACTAATTTATCATCCTTACCTACAACTCTTATAAATTCTGCTTTAAGTGTCCTTTTAACATTTTCGCATAACGATTCAAAACGCATAGGTTCATCTAAAATTACTAATCTACCAATTCCTGCATCAGTTTTACCTGAATCATTTGTTTCTGACATCTCTATTATTTTATATTTACTAAATCCTAAGATTTCAGTAACAATATCATTCAAACCACCTTTAACAGAATCAAGATTTGTATGACTAGAGTACACATTTATACCATTCTTAATCAGCTCAATAACTTTTCTTCCTACTAATGTATCTGTAGTAATAGTTTTAGGTTTAACAAAAAGAAGAGGATGATGCGTCAATATAAAGTTACACCCTTTATTTTTTGCTTCACGTATTACATCCATTGTGCAATCTAATGCGACTAAAATTTTTGTAACATTTTCCGCGCTCTCTCCAATCATAAGTCCTACATTATCATAACTCTCTTTTAAAATAGAGGGTGCGTACTCTTCCATAATATTTTCTATGTCTTTTACTTTTAAAAGCATTCTAAAAACTCCTTAAGTTTTTGTATAACATAATAAAGCTGCTCTTTCCTAGTGTTTGATAAAATGGTATCCTCGTTTAAACAATCGTATACTTTTGAGTATTTATGCAATTTGTATTCTATAAATTCTTTCATCACTAAATGTTTTTTGTCTAATAATATTTTACTTATTTCATAATATATATTATCTAACACTTTAGGTTTAGAATCATATCTAACTTTAATTATTTCATAAAACTTACCATCATCATAACAAATTTCTTCATCAATAAATTCATATCCAGTTTTATATAAATACTCCCTAAGCACTTCAGCATTTTGAACTGGTTGAAGCACCATGTATTTTAATTTTTTAACAATATCCAAATCAGTTTCTAATATATCTCTTATTAAATTGCCACCCATTCCTGCAATAATAGCTACCTGAACTTCGCCTTCTTTAACAGTAGACAATCCACTTCCTAGCCTACAACTAATTTCATTAGCAACCTTATTGCGAGTTACATTTTTTTTAGCCTTTTCAACAGGCCCTCTATTTATATCAGATGCAACAGCCTTTTCTGTTATACCCTTTTGCACTAAATAAATAGGAACATATCCATGATCCGTACCAACATCAATAACACTATCACATTTTTCAATCATACTTGCTATTGCGTTTAATCTTATACTAAGCTCCATAATCTACATCCTTATCTAAAGTTAATTAATATTTTAAACTGCATAATCAAAAATATAAGTGCCACAACTAGTGACAAATAAATATATTTATATGCCGATTTTCTATCATATTTCGCGCAAAAATAACTTGCATAATACATGCAAAAAAGCAAAGCCATATTTAGTACTCCATAAAGCATCTGAGTAAATGCAAATTGCTTACCTGTACCCATTTTTATTGGCTTAAATTTTGCATCAAAATTTAATGGCATAATATCAGGTATCGCATTTTTCAAATGTAATATAAGTGGATTTAAAGTTAATATTAGTATTATAATACTAACTATCATTAATGGCACAATAAAATATTTGTCTTTATGAAGATTATAGCTATTATTCACATTATGCTTCCACTGCGCAACAGGTATATCATGATAGATTAAATCTTCCTCAAATCCTTTATAGTTAAGTGGCGAAACTGCATAATTCATATGTTTAGTTTTTATATAAACAACATTTTTATTATCAGTTACAAACATTCTAGACATTCCAATTTTATCAATTACAAATCGACCCATTACAAAACCGCTAGCAGCTATACCATTAAGCTTTACACCTTTAATTTTACCAGTCGTCATAAAATATCCTTCAATTTCATTTAGTGGAATTATCACCTTTTTTAATGACCAAATAGCATAAATTTTAAGATTTTCCTCATCAATAGAACATTTAACTGAGGAGAACAGCAATATATAATAAACTTGATATATATTGCAAGCGACTAATAAAAGTTTTAATAGATTAGCTACAATGTATGAGTTAGTAAATTTAAGAAATATTAAAATTAATATATTATATAATGCAATAGTCAGTATCATAAGCACTAACCCGTATCCTCGTTTCGATTCATAACTCTCCATTTAATCACCTTCTAAAATGTATTATATCATATATAAATCTACCTTGTAAATGCATTTACATATTTTTACACGATAACAAAAAAAACACCTTGAAAAGGTGTTCTTTTATGCTTAATATGTTCTAATCTAAATAATCTTTTAATTTTTTACTTCTGCTTGGGTGTCTTAATTTACGTAGTGCCTTTGCTTCAATTTGTCTTATTCTCTCTCTAGTTACATTAAACTCTTTTCCAACTTCCTCAAGAGTTCTTGCACGTCCATCATCTAACCCAAATCTTAATCTTAAAACTTTTTCTTCTCTAGGAGTAAGCGTATCTAAAACATTAATTAATTGCTCTTTTAGCATTGTAAATGCAGCTGCTTCCGCTGGTGCTAGCGCATCATCATCCGGAATAAAATCACCTAAATGACTATCTTCTTCTTCACCAATAGGGGTCTCAAGAGACACTGGTTCTTGTGCAATTTTCATTATTTCACGAACTTTTCCAACTGGCATTTCCATTTTTTCAGCAACTTCATCTGGTTGAGGTTCGCGTCCAAGTTCCTGTAACAATTGCCTTGAAACTCTAATAAGCTTATTTATAGTTTCAACCATGTGAACTGGTATTCTTATAGTTCTTGCTTGATCGGCTATCGCTCTTGTAATCGCCTGCCTAATCCACCATGTAGCATAAGTACTAAATTTAAAGCCTTTTCTATAATCATATTTTTCTACAGCTTTTATTAGTCCTAAATTACCTTCCTGAATAAGATCTAAGAACAACATTCCACGTCCAACGTATCTCTTAGCTATACTTACTACCAATCTTAAATTAGCCTCTGCAAGTTTTTTCTTAGCAGCAAGATCTCCTTCTTCGTTTCTTTTAGCGAGATCAATTTCCTCAGCCGATGATAATAGTGCAACCTTGCCGATTTCTTTTAAATACATTCGAACTGGATCATCTATAGATATACCTTCTGGTATGCTAACATCAAGTTCTTCAGTTTCAGGTTCTGCTTCTGCTTGGGCACCTGTAGCAGGTGCAGCTTTTGCATGCATATCCCCAACAACCTCAATCTCCATTGATTCTAAAACTTCATATACTTTCTCTATTTGTTCTGGTGACAATTCTATTTCATAAAGTTCATCCATTACTTCTTTATAAGTTAAGGATCCTTTTTTCTTGCCTTTTTCAATAAGTTTTTTAACAATAGTCATTTTTGAGCTTTTATCCTTCATCATATAACCTCCTTTCTGAATACTATAATTGTTTTAGATTCTTTTGTAATTCTATTAGTTCTTGAGCAAGTTTTATAGATTCTTCGAGCAAACCTTTTGATTCGTATTGTTTGATTTTATTCATAATTTCTTTTTTCGACTCCTCTAACTTGAATTTTTTCAGTTGTTTTATGCAGTCATTTATTAGTTTTTTATGATCCTCTTCATTTCCAGAGAATTCAATTTCCATAATATTAATCCATTCCTTTGTGCATTCTATATCTTTCTCACACATAGGTTCTATATTTTTTATTTTTTCACCTATTATTAAGTTTTTATATTTAACAATTAGCTCATATATGTTTTTATGACTTTGAATTACTAATTGGTCTACAGACATGTTTTCTGTAATATAGTTACAATTTTCTTCATTTATAAACATAAACTTTAATAAAGTTCTTTCAGCCTTAATATAAGCTGGCTCTAAATATAATTTTTGTCCAAAATCCTGTTGTATATTCATTTTTTTCATTTTATTAGAACTTTTATTGAGTTCTTCGCTTAATAAGTCATATATTGCCTGTTCTTTGATACCCGTATCCTCAGAAACCTTTTTTATATAAACATCTTTTTCAACAGGATCAAGTTCTGCAATAATTTCAGTAACTTTTTTTACATACTGTATTATCATTTCACTATTTGAAAAATTTATTCCGTCTCCTGCTCTTTTAAGTCTATAATCTATTAAAGGAAGAGCATCATCTATTAATTTTTGAAAGGCCTGCTTACCACTATTTTTTATATATTCATCAGGGTCTTTACCACTAGGAACTATAAGAACTCTTAAATCGAAACCTTCACTTCTTAATATCTCAAGTCCCTTTATAGTTGCAGCCTGACCTGCAAAATCAGCGTCAAAAGAAATAATAACTTTATCTACATGTCTTTTTAATAACTTTGCTTGATTAATAGTGAGCGCAGTACCAAGCGACGCAACTACATTTGAAAAACCATATTGATGAAGTGAAATACAATCCATATATCCTTCTACGATTATTATTGTTCGAGATCTGTTATTTTTAATTACAAAATTTAATCCATAAAGATTTAATCCTTTATGAAATAAGGGAGTTTCCGGTGAATTTAGATATTTAGGTTTCGAATCATCTAAAACTCTTCCACCAAATCCAATTACTTTCCCCATATAATCAAACACAGGGAACATTATCCTATTTCTAAATCTATCATAATAAGACCCCTTAGGACTTTTAATAATTAATCCTATATTAAGTAAATCTAGTTCTGAGTAGCCTTTCTTTTTTAAATATAATAACAATCCATCCCATTTATCGAAAGAAAAACCTAATCCAAATTTTTTCATAGTAGCCTCTGTAATACCTCTGTTAAGGAAATATAATTCAGCTTTCTTATCCTTTCTTAAGTTTTCATAAAAATACCTGGCCGTTTCAACATTAATATTGTACATTTTTTTATACATGTCACGCTGTACATTATTTTCTCCATTATCTACTTCTATACTAATGTTAGCCCTTTGAGCAAGTATCCTTGCAGCTTCTGGAAAAGTTACATTTCTATCCTTCATAACATAACTAATTACATTTCCAGCTTCTCCACATCCAAAACATTTATAAATTTGTTTTTCCGTTGACACTGTAAATGATGGACTCTTCTCATTATGAAAAGGACAAAGGCCAGTATAATTTTTTCCTGTCTTTTTAAGTTTTACTCTTTCAGATATTACATCCACAATATCATTTTGTTCCTTTATCTTTAAGATGACATCTTCAGCAATCAATATATTATTACCACCTTACTTATATAAGTTCACAATATGTTCTTATTCGACAAAAAAGCATGCTATCCTTCTTTAATTTTACTTTTTTTAATAATAATTATGTCTGCTTATAATATATTCTTGATAAAATAGAAATTTCCTGCATTTTTTTAAATTTATTTTTTATTTATAATTTTTATACTATAATTTTTAGAGGTGTTATCCTTTATTATTATCTTTAATAAATACTAAGTTTAGGTACATATATATTATTAAAGAGCATTAAGCAATAGTCATCACTCATACCTGAAATGTAATCTGCTACCCCTATGTAAAGCCCCTCATCCTCAACTATACCCTTATAGAACTCTGGCATAGCAGATGGATTCTTATAGTAGTATTCAAAAACATTTGTCACCACAAATTGTGCCTTTTTCCTTTCTTCCTTTAATATTTCACCTTTATATATATTCTCAAACATAAAATTTCTTAAATCACCTAATGCATTTCCAACTTCCTGCGTAAGTGATACCCCTATAACTCCTGTATCTAAATTATTTATTGTATTATAAATACAATCTTTTACTAAAATATCTATTCGCTTACCATGGTTCGTGCCTAATACTTTTGTAGCTCCTTTTGGTAGCATTTCTTCAGTTAATAGATGAGCCCTTATAGAATCATCTATATCGTGGTTTACGTATGCAATCTTATCGCTATACCTAACAACTTGCCCCTCAAGAGTTGCAGCCTCACCAAATTTCTCCGAAAGTCCACTATGATTAAGAATTCCATCTAATACTTCTATGCTTAAATTAAGTCCAACACCTGCTTTTTCTATTTTTGTGAGTACCCTGATACTATTTTCATTATGCCTAAATCCCTTTGGCAAAATATCATTAAGCACAGCTTCACCATTATGTGCAAAAGGGACGTGGCCTATATCATGCCCTAAAGCTATAGCTTCTATTAAATCCTCATTTAACCCAATACCACGTCCTATGGTTCTAGCTATCTGTGCAACTTCTAATGTATGAGTTAACCTTGTTCTATAGTGATCGCTACTTGTCTTTATGTATACTTGAGTTTTATGCTTTAGTCTTCTAAATGATTTACTGTGTATTATCCTATCTCTGTCAACCATATAACAAGTTCTTAGATCATCCTTCTCCTGCATTTTTTCGCGTCCCTTTGAATTTATGGATAACGCGCCATATTGTATAATGGTACTGCTTTCATTAGTTTCTATTTTACTTCGAATGTTCATAGCTTTCCTCCTAAATTTAAAAGTACCTCTTTGTTTTATTTCTTATTTAGGTTTCTTAAAAACGTCTTGCCAATTTAATTTTAAATTTAAAGTTATATTAGTTAGTATTCTACAAATTAAATTAATTTCCCTTTTTTTACGTTAAACGTATATTATTTATATTTTATTAATATTCTAATAATGTAATAATTTTTAGGAGTGTTAAGATGCCATCTACGGCTAAAAACTTTAATAACATAAATTTGTTATCAGAAGAAAATGTAAAAAAGAACATTTTACCTCAATATGACTTAGCTAACGCTGATATATCACAAATTAAATTTAAGGATACTGATAAACAAAGAGCTGTATATAAAGTGCAATACTTTGACGAATGTTATTGTCTTAAAAAAGTTTATTACTCTATTAAAGATTTATTATTTGTGTACTCAGCAATAGAATGGTTATATAGAAATAATATTCATGTACCACGAATCCTTAAAACAAAAAACAATAGTAGATTCGTAAATTACAACAACATGTTATTTATACTCACACCCTGGATTAATGGCATAAAATGTGATTACGATAATATCGATCATATTTTAGTATGCAGTACGAATCTAGCAAATATGCATAAAGTAAGTATTAACTTTAAACCTATATGTGGTAGTTCCTTAAAAGAAGACTACAGCCCTTTAGGACCTTCCATCTATAAACATTACGAAAGCCTTCTTAATTTTTCAAATTTAGCTTATAAATACGATGATTCATTTTCAAAATTATATCTTAAATATTTTGAAACAAGCAGTATTCTCGCTAAGTGTTCTTCAAACATTGCTTATAGCTTAAACCTTAATAATCTTACAAAATCATTGTGTCACCTTGACTATGTTAACAAAAATATTATTTTTGACACTAATAATGAAATATGGGTAATTGATTTTGATAAGTGCAGGAATGACTATTGCGCCCATGACATCTCATATTCATTAAGAAGATTGCTTAAAAGAGACAATACAAAATGGGATTTAGAACTAGCCATAAGTTTTCTAGATTTATATGATAAGATTCTACCTTTAACCTTGGATGATTATAAATATATTCTTGTTTATTTAGCTTTCCCACAAAGATATTGGAAAATATCAAGAGATTATTATGGTAACATTAATAAGTGTAATAAAAAAGCCTTTTTAAATTTACTAAATAATGCAACTAATAAAAATGACTATCAATTAGATTTTGTACAAAAGTTTAAATCCTATATTGAAAATAAATTTAATGTGACACATAAACTATAATTAAATCATCTCCTGTGACGCGTAAGTATTATCCATGTAATATTTTTTAAATTATAATAACACCGTTAATGAATTCATTAACGGTGTTATTATAATTAAGAAAGTTATTTAAGATCTACTTATTTATTTTCCCACAGAATCCATTACAATTAATCTTAAAACTCGGCACACTATATATTCTTTTTACATCAGTATTCCCACATTCACATTTAATCTCAACTTCCTCATTCATAGCCTTTTCAATGATAAATTCATTATTACATTTATTGCATTTATATGTATATGTCAAATTGTTCACCTCTTATTTGCTGTTTTATTATATTCCTATATCCATATACCATATTTAATAATAGGTCATATCATTTATTATAACAAGCTTAATAATAACTTTATAATATTAAAATAGGGCATTGTACTTAAAATCAATAATGAAATTAAGATGCAATACCCTATTCTTTTTATACTATTTTTTTCTTGGGTTGTTTATTTCAGCTTGAGCAGCTGCAAGTCTTGCAACTGGAACTCTAAATGGTGAACATGATACATAATTAAGTCCAACATTGTGACAGAATTCAACTGACGATGGGTCTCCACCATGTTCGCCACATATTCCAAGCTTTATATTAGGCCTAACCTGACGTCCAAGGTCAGCTGCCATTTTAATAAGTTTACCTACACCTACCTGGTCTAGTTTTTGGAATGGATCAAACTCATAAACTTTCTTTTCATAATAATGCTTTAAGAAGTTTGCAGCATCATCTCTTGAAAATCCGAAAGTCATTTGTGTTAAATCATTTGTTCCAAACGAAAAGAACTCGGCTTCTTTTGCTATTAAATCTGCTGTAAGTGCCGCTCTTGGTATTTCGATCATTGTACCAACCATGTATTTTAAATCACTGCCAGACTCTGCTATGATTTTATCAGCTGTTTTTACTACTATATCTTTAACATATTTTAGTTCCCTAACTTCTCCAATTAAAGGAATCATTATTTCTGGAACAATATTATATCCTTTTCTATTTTTAACATCTATAGCAGCTTCAATAACTGCCCTAGTTTGCATCTCTGCTATTTCTGGATATGATACTGCAAGTCTACATCCCCTATGTCCCATCATTGGGTTAACTTCATGTAATGATTCAACTGTAGCCTTTAACTCCTTAAAAGTTATTCCCATATCTTTTGCTAATTTTTTTATATCTTCATCAGCATGTGGCAAAAATTCATGTAGTGGTGGATCTAAAAATCTGATTGTAGTTGGTTTTTCTTTAAGTTCTTCATATATTCCTACAAAGTCACCTCTTTGAATTGGTAATAACTTATCTAATGCTACTCTTCTTGCGTCCTCATTTTTAGCTACAATCATTTCTCTTATAATCATTATTCTATCAGAGTCAAAAAACATATGTTCTGTTCTACATAAGCCTATGCCTTCAGCTCCATATTTAACTGCTTGAGCTGCATCTTTGGGAGTATCAGCATTAGCTCTAACCTTAAGACTTCTTACTTCATCAGCCCAACCCATAAATATTTCAAAGTATCCATTTATCTCAGGCTCAACTGTTTTAATTACTCCAGCATATACACTTCCTGTACTTCCATCCATTGAAATAAAATCACCTTCATGATATACCATTTCTCTAATTTGGAAGCTCTTAGATTCTTCGTTAACTTTTAAATCAGAACAACCAGCCACGCAGCACGTCCCCATTCCTCTTGCAACAACCGCAGCATGAGACGTCATCCCTCCTCTTACTGTTAATATACCTTCTGCAGCAACCATGCCTTCAATGTCCTCTGGTGAGGTCTCAAGCCTAACAAGAATAACCGCTTCTCCAGCCTCATGTTTGATTTTTGCCTCATCTGCAGTAAAGTAAACTTTTCCACATGCAGCTCCCGGAGATGCTGGTAATCCTTTAGCTATTATCGTAGCTTCTTTTAATGCAACTAGATCAAAATTAGGATGAAGTAATGTATCTAATTGTTTTGGATCAACCTTCATTAAAGCTTCTCTCTTTGTAAGCATTCCTTCTTCAACAAGTTCTACTGCAATTTTGAGTGCTGCTTGCGCAGTTCTCTTTCCATTTCTTGTTTGCAAAAAGAATAACTTTTTATCTTCAATTGTAAACTCCATATCTTGCATATCTTTATTATGTTTCTCAAGAGTATTAACAATATTCATAAACTCGCTATATACTTTTGGCATATCTTTTTCAAGTTGTGAAATATCTTGTGGCGTCCTTATTCCTGCAACAACGTCTTCACCTTGAGCATTCATTAAGTATTCCGCAAAGATTCCTTTTTCTCCAGTAGATGGATTTCTAGAGAAAGCAACACCAGTTCCTGATGTTTCACCTTTATTACCAAACACCATTTCTTGAACGCTTACAGCTGTTCCCCAGTCTCCCGGAATATCATTTAGTCTTCTATATACATTAGCACGAGGATTGTCCCATGATCTAAATACTGCGGATATAGCCTCTATTAATTGTATCTTTGGATCACTTGGAAATTCTACACCTTTAGTTTCTTTATAAAATTCTTTAAATTGTACTACTAATTTTTTAAGATCACTCGCATCTAATTCTGTATCGAATTTTACACCTTTTTCTTCCTTTATCTTATCCATCATATTTTCAAAATTTCTTTTTTCAACGTCCATAACAACATCAGCAAACATTTGTATAAATCTTCTGTAAGAATCATAAGCGAATCTTGGATTATTTGTAAGTCTTGCCATAACTTCTACTGTTTTATCATTTAACCCCAGGTTTAAAATTGTATCCATCATACCAGGCATTGATGCTCTTGCTCCGGATCTAACTGATACAAGTAATGGATTTTCTAAACTTCCAAACTTCTTACCGGTAAGGTTTTCTAGTTCAGTCATTTTAACATAAATTTCACTAACAACTTCAGGTGTTATTACTTGACCATCTTCATAGTATTTATTACAAGCTTCAGTAGTAACGGTGAATCCCTTTGGAACTGGAATTCCAAGACTCGTCATATCTGCAAGATTTGCACCTTTTCCACCTAGAAGATTTTTCATTGAAATATTACCCTCACTAAAATGGTATACGTACTTTTTCTTTTCCATTTGCACACAACTCCTTCGATTATAATTAATATATGATAATGGTTATAAGAATATCCCATTAACAACAATAAGCACCCTTCAAATTCACTACAATTTTCTAAAATGGTATATATTTGAATCAAAACGTTTGCACGAATTGATAATATTCTAAGATTTCACATACCATTTGTAACATTATACCACGTTTTCGAATTGAATGTAGGCCTTTTTAATCACTTTTTTCGTCATGTTTATTGCATTTTTTACATTTATAAAGCCAGCAACTAATAGCTGCTGGCTTTATAAATGTAAAAAATTACTTAGGTTCTATTTAAAAATATTAGACTGAAAAAACAAAATCATTATATTGTTATTCATCTTCTTTAATATTTTCATTTTCTATATCTTCTTTTTTATCTTCTTCTTTATCTTTTTCTTCAAACTTTACAGTATATTGGTATACATTGTCAGTGTTAGTATCTTTATTGTCTTTGTTATCTTTATTACCTTTGTTAAAACTGTCCTTTGTTTCATTGTATTTTTCTTTTACATCCTCACCCATATCACTCATCTTGTTTACTACATCATCAACTGTATTTTTAATTATAGTATTAATTATTTCTACGCTACCATCTGCTTTAGTTATCTCTATAGTAACATTTGTTACTACAGCTGCAAATATGCCTATACCAAATAAATAAGGTATACATAACCCAACTATACCTACTGCAATGCCTGCATTAACAGGGATATCTATAACAACTTTATCATCCCTTTTAATTTTTATCCGTGTTACATTACCTTTTCTCGCTATCTCTTTTATCCATGATAAAAATTCATCCTTAGTAGTATACATTTCATCCATATTAAATTTAGCTGATTTTTTCTCTTTTGCTTCGATATAAATCAAAGCATCAACTACGTTAGCATCACATTCCTCTAGCGCTTCTTTAGCATCAGTATATGAAACCCCTGTACGCTCCTTAATAATATCAATCTTTTCAAGTGTAATTTCTTCCATTAAAATCATCCTCCTTAAAATTTATCTAAGTAATCAAACATTTCTAAGCTCTTTGGCTTTCTTGTATAATTTTGAGAAATAATAAGCGATAAAATTTTATATAATTCAAGCTTTGATGTTTTAGATACAATAATTCTATTAATTCTATCCATACCAAAGTTATTTAAGAATTTCAATGTATTATATGTAGGATTTGATATATATATACTATTTAACTTTTCACACTCGCTGCAAATTGGACCATAAGATATTAAATCTATATAATTCGAGATAGTTATTTTTTTTCTACACCTTACACACTTATTAAAATTTAATTCATATCCTGTTGCTTTTAAGATTCTTATTTCAAAAGCCCTTGCAAGAATTTCTATATCCATAACATCATTTTTAATAAAATAAAAAGCAGTAACTAAGTCTTTAAACAGTTCTTTATGAATCTCATCATTTTCAAGTGTTATATCAATTAATTCATTAAAATATGAGGCATACGTAATTGTATCCAAATTCCTTAGTAATTGCTGAAAGGAATCTATAATTGTAACTTCATTTATTGTATGTAAATTTTTTCCTTTAAAAAGCACAAATTCGCCATAGCAGCAAGGTAACGTGGATGATATATACCTACTTTTACTTTTCCTCGCGCCCTTTGCTATAGCTGTTATTTTACCAAAATCTTCAGTAAATAACCAGACTAACTTATCATTTTCCTTAAACTCTTGTGTTTTAATGACAATAGCTCTAGTTTTTAAAATCGCCAGAAGATCATCCCCTATTTATATCCAAGTTCCTTCAAAATACTTGAAGTATCTCTCCATTCTTTCTTTACCTTCACCCATAATCTCAAATGTATGTTTTCTCCTAATAATTTCATTATATCTTGTCTTGCATAAGTAGAAATTTTCTTTAATGTTTTTCCACCTTTTCCGATTATTATACCTTTATGGGAATCTTTTTCACAAAATAAGTTAACTTCAATATTGTATATTTCTTTTTTGTCTCTTTTCATAGAAATAATTTCTACTGCTATTCCATGAGGCACTTCCTGTGATAATAATTTTAGAGCCTTTTCCCTTATGATTTCAGTAATAATAAATCTTTCTTGTTGATCTGTAATCATATCTTCTGGATAATATAAAGGACCCTCTGGGATATTTTCCTCTACAAGTTTTGTAACTATGTCAATATTTTTTCCTTTTATTGCAGCTATTGGTATTATTTCTTTAAAGTTAAAATACTCAGAATAGCCTTGAACTGTTTTAGCCACTCTCTCTTGAGTGTTCTCATCTATCTTATTAACTAATAGGAATACTGGGATTTTAGTGTCTTTAAATTGTTCAAGAATATGTTTATCACCCATCTCAATCTCATCACCAGGTGTTGTTATAAATAATATAACATCAACCTCATTCGCAGATTGTTTAGCTACTTTAACCATATATTCTCCTAGTTTATGTCTAGGTTTATGCATTCCTGGAGTATCTACAAATATTATTTGAGATTCCTTAGTTGTTAAAATAGTTTGTATATTATTTCTTGTAGTTTGGGGTCTACTAGATACAATTGATAATTTCTCCCCCATTATATAATTTATTAATGTAGATTTCCCTACATTAGGTCTTCCAATAATTGTTACGAATCCTGATTTAAACATATATCCTCCTTCTTTTTATCTTAAGTAAATAGTTTCTATTTCTATCTTACTTTAATAAATTTTCTTTTATAAAAACACCTAACCTTATAATATATCGTCAATTTTTTTATTAATATAATTTGAATATCCTTCACCTAAAAATCGTGTATACCAATTATATCACTAAATATTAGTATTTCAATATTATTATAATTATATTTAAAGTGCTTGTCATTATCAACAAATAAAGTTATCATCCTAACATTTTAAATAGTAATAATGTTAATAATGTACCAAAAATACCACCAAACACAACTTCTAAGATAGAATGGATTTCTGAATCAACCCTACTTTGTGCAACAATTACAGCTATAAAATATGATAATACCATAATTAAAGGTTCACTAGTTAATAATGTTATAGCTGTTGCAACTGAAAATGCTATAGTACTATGTCCACTCGGCATCCCACCCCTAAGTGGAGTTCCCTCTCCATATATTGCCTTAACTACAACAGTCGCAATACATACTATAACTAGTATAAAAAAAATCATGTGAGGGTCAGATTTTTTTATTTTGAGCATCACACTCTTATTAAATGGAGTGACTCTATCCCAAAATATTATATATCCTACTAAGACTGAATTTATAGCAGTTACAAGTACTGCGCCAGCCGCTACATTTTTAGCAATTTTAGCTAGTGGATGATAGAAATTTGTTGTGGCATCTATTGCACATTCTACTGCAGTATTTATCATTTCAGCCACTATTACTAGTGTTATGGTTATAGTAATAATTAAAAGTTCTATTTTTGAAAGATCATAAAAAAATGTGGCAGTAAGTACTAATATAGTAGTTAACATATGTATCTTCATATTTCTTTGTGTACGAATTGAATATATAATTCCCTCAATAGCGTAATTAAAACTATCAACTAATTTCTTTACTTTCATACTTGACCACCTTTAATAATATTCTCTGAAGTAAGGCACATTAACATAACCCTGCTGCATTTTATCTAGTTAAGCTAAAATTCTTTAATATTTCCTCCTCTCTCTTTCTCATAATGTTTTTTTGATCCTCTTCCATATGGTCATATCCAAGCAAATGCAGAATTGAGTGAACTGTAAGGTAAGCACATTCGCGAATGAAGGAATGTCCAAATTCCTCACTTTGCTGCTTTGCCCTCTCAAGTGACAACGCAACATCTCCAATTACTAACTTTTCATCATATAGATCACTCTGGTCAAATTCGTAATTTATATACACTTCTTTAAAAACCTTGTTTTCTGGATAATTCAACATTGGAAAAGATAACACATCCGTAATTTTATCTATTCCCCGATACTTTTTATTTATTTCCTTAATTTCTTCATTATCTATAAATATAACACTAACTTCATTATCTATAGAAAGTTTTTCCTCGCATAGTGTATACTCAATAACATCCTTTATTACGGCTTCGAGTTCCTTTGTAACTTCAATCTTATTTTGCCTATTATCAATTAAAATCATACTTGTTTTTGCTCCTTTACTTGCCTTCTATTCTCGCAAGACTTATCCTTTTCCCATTTATCTAGTGGGTACTCTATTCTCTCATGATATATCCCTGAAAGCACTTTTAAAAATGATTTTCTTATCTTTTCTAAATCTTTTAAAGTTAAATCACAATTATCTAATTGTCCATCATTAAGCCTAACTTTTATTAAATTATTAACCATTTCCTCTATTTTACCTTTAGTGGAATTTGGAATTGATCTCACGGCTGCTTCAACTGCATCTGCAAGCATTATAATTGCTGCTTCTTTACTCTCCGGATTAGGCCCATTGTATCTAAAATCTTCTTCTTTAATTTCATCTGGATTTTCACTAGAATTTTTCATAGTTACATAAAAATACTTAACCAAAGTTGTACCATGATGTTGTACTATAACATCTTGAATAACCTTAGGTAATTTATATTCTTTGGCAAGTTCAAGTCCATCTTTTACATGTGAAATAATTATAAGTGTGCTTAAATTTGGAGTTATTTTATCATGTGGATTATCATTTCCCAATTGATTTTCCTTAAAGAAATAAGGTCTCTTTATCTTGCCAATATCATGATAATATGCGCAAGCCCTTGCTAGAACAGGATTTGCTCCAACTACTTCCGCTGCAACCTCTGATAAATTAGCTACCAGTACCGAATGATGATAACTGCCTGGTGCCTCTAAAAGTAACCTCTTTAATAGAGGGTGATTCGGATTAGATAGTTCTAAAAGTTTTACCGTAGTTACTATATCAAAAATGCTTTCGAAAAATGGTAAAAGTCCTATAGTAAGTGTTCCGGCTACTAAACTTGCTATATAAACCAATCCTGCTTTTTTAAATACCTCTATTATACTATTACTAAGCAAAAATCCCATAGAAAGATATATAACTAAATTCACCATTGCAATATATAAAGATGAATATAATATATCGTTTCTTTGCTGCATTTTCTTAAGTAAAATAACCCCTACAATAGAGTTTAGTAAAGCGAGTATTGTAATTTCAAAATTAAAATTAACTGCAACACTAATTAGAATACAGTTAAAAATATTTAAGACTATGGATATTTCCTCATTGCTCAAAATGGCCATAAGCATAGGTACGCAAGCTAGTGGAATTACGAATATAGAAATTATCCCAAGAACCCTTGCTAGCAATATTGCAATTATGCTAAGAATATTAAGCATAATTAATTTTTTCGTATCATAATAAATCTCTGGATGGTACTTGTATAAATAGAACCATTGTAGCAAGATTACAAAACAAACAAGTGCAGCTAAACTTAAGTATAATGACCAATCAAAATTATTAGTGCTATTTAGGAGGCCTAATGATTCGAGTAGTGACATCTGCTCAGATGTTATTGGTTCCCCCTCTTTTATTATAATTTGATCTTTCTTAATTATAACTGGTTTAACATTCTTTTCAGCTTCTTTGATGGCAACATCCGTACTTGCCTTATCATATATTGTATTAGGTCGAACTTCTACATTTGCAATAGCTATTCCTATTTCTCTTATATTCTTAGGGAAATTCGAGTTTATAAAAGTTGTTGCTATCATTCCCTTTGCCATGGTAATTTCTTCAGGCTTGTTTTCATTAATTGTAGTTATATCATTAATTGTTGTCATTGTTTTTTTAATAAATTTTTCTAATTCATTAGCTTGTTTAAGTTCTAAATTTATTAAAAACTGATAGTTTTCATAAGTAAAATTAGAAATTGGATTGCTTTTTTTTAGTGATGTTATTTTCTCCTTTTCTAAGGCTGCTTTACCATCTAAATCTTCATTATTTACTGAGCCTGCTTTATTAACATCAGCAGCATTTAGCTTACTTACTGTAGAAAATAACTTATCTATATTTTCTATAGCCTTCTCATTAACGGGGACTTTTATTGTTTTTTTCCCTACACTTTCTATCGCCTTATCTATATCACTTTTTGTTAATTGTTCATTTTCAACTTCTCTTGGCGCTTTTATATCCGCCTTTGCAATATCTCCAACGGTTAAAGTGTATTTTTTAGGAACTAAAGCTGTTACTAAAATTGAATACATTATAATCGTCGTAACTATAAAAATGATATAAGGCTTTGTTTTCCTTAGCTTTATAAGTTCCCTAATATTTCTCATGCCCCATCTCCACCTTTTTCTAAAGTAAATTTAAAAATATACTAATCTTTATTTTTCTTTATTGTGATTTTTTTTGAGATTCACTATTTTTTTCAGGTACTATACTTGCTTCCGTTGCAATATTTTCTTCAGCAAGAACCAATACTCTTATCGAATATTTATCATTTTCTTTTTTTACACTTTCTATTTTATTTATAATCCTTACACTTTTATCTAACTTTCTCAAAATATTAGAATATATTTCATCTTGTGTTTTAGTAACATTCGCAGGTATATTTTCCACTTTAACTTCATAATATGTTTCTTTGTGCACAAACTTATTGTTATTTTCTATTTTATCATAAGTCTTATATGGATTTAAGCTATTTTTAAGATAAACTTTTTTATTTCCTAATTTAATGTAAAAATTACTAATAATGTTCCCTGTTTTCACTCTTGTCTCTTTGGTTATTGGTACTTCGTTAATCTGCTCATAAAAAGTTCTTGCTATAACTTCACCTTTCGCGTGTACAGGATAAACACTCCCTTCCTTTCCTTGCTCACCATTAACTAATATATCACCCTTTTGCACCGAATCTCCATCTTTCACAATGGCTGTACCATCCGTCGTGTATACCCTAGATACTATGCCATCTTTACTCGCTATTAAATTGCAAGGGGTTTTATTGCTAACTATGACAGGTGGAGACTGTCTTTCTATTACATCAACTTTTAGCTTAATGCCGTCAATTCTTGCTTTTACCCACATTATTTCATCATTACTTCTTAAAATTTTGCTTTCAATATCATAAACATCTATGTTCTTCTTCCTCATTCCAGGTATTACTCCAAATCCTTTGATTTGATTTCTGAGTTCATATGGACTTATGTAATTTTCTGTATTAATTTCTATATTCCATACAAATGTAGATAAATAATATATTATACTGCCAAATAAAATTATTCCAATTAAAAGAGCTACTCTGCTCCTTAATTTTATTAAAAAAAACGACATTCCACTTCTTCCTACAATTTTAACTCTTGTACCTGTTCGTTTTGCCACTTTACTAATTTCACCATAATCACTTAGTTTTACTTCTAAAATAACAGTTGTTATGTTAATCTTTCGTATGTTTTTTACTACAACACCATTTTTCCATAATAAATTAATAAATTTTTCTGGAATTAATGATTGAATTTCCATTGTGACGACACCTTTTTTATATTTTTTAAAATTATTCATGGCTTTCATACACAACTGACTTAAAATTACCACTTAAAGTTATTGTGTTTCCTCCTATAAATAATATTTTAAAATTTCTACCATATATCGAAATCGGTCCCACATTAGAATTTATTTTTATTTGTTCTTCTTCAAATATTACAATACCTTTATGGTTTTCTATATTTATTTCATTATTTGCCAAAATAGTAATTTTAGGTAAATCTAATAAGATATCCCTTGGCAATTCTAACTTACTCGCAATAATTTCTCTTGTTTTATAAAATTTATTATCCATACACTCACCCCACAAAATACTTCATATTAAATTTATGAAAAAAGTGTCTAATAAATAACCGTTTATAATTTATTTTAATAAAAAAAAGATTCAGCAAATGCTGAATCTTTTTTTTATTAAAATATTATTTTGCAAGCAAGTTCACCTTTAACTATAGGTTATGAGGTAAACATAACTTTTCTTTTGTCTTTTCATACTATTGTATCCCAACCCACCACTGCTTTTTTTGAATAGCTCTAATTTTCTGTTTTGTTACTGCTGAGGAAGGTATTATAACAAGATTCTTTTACATTATAAAACAAATCCTGTCTTTCTCAATTTTAAAAATCTATTTAAACTTTCTTTTTCTTGCAGCTTCTGATTTCAATTTCTTTTTAACGCTTGGTTTTTCGTAGTGTTCTCTTTTTCTTACTTCTCCGAGCACTCCACTTCTTGCACACTTTTTCTTAAACCTTCTTAAAGCATTCTCAATTGTCTCGTCTGTTCCAACTTTAATTTCTGACATCATTATCCCTCCCTCCGCTAGCTCAATTCAATTTAAAAGCAGCTAATGCGGGGCCTAAATAGTACATTTTTTATTATACAACACTGCTTTACATAATGTCAACATTTTCATTGCTGTTTGTTATATATATAACAGTTTTTTTATAAAATATTATCAAAATTCAAATATAAAATAATTATAAATTAACCAGGTGGCCACTCAAGTAATCTTCCACCGAGCAAATGAAAATGTATATGTTGAACGGTTT
The DNA here is from genome assembly GCF_001877035.1 of Clostridium estertheticum subsp. estertheticum. NCBI lineage: Bacteria > Bacillati > Bacillota > Clostridia > Eubacteriales > Clostridiaceae > Clostridium > Clostridium estertheticum. The sequence goes on from NZ_CP015756.1 coordinate 3,271,400, forward strand.
GACCCCCTTGCTCCCCACAATTAGATACAATTCTATATCCAGACTTTGCAATCCCTAAAGTCTGTACAACCTTAGTTGCAACCATAAATATATGACCTACTATTTCTGATTGATCTTTTGTTAAACAATTTAAATTATCTATATGCTGCTTTGGAATAATTATAGCATGTATGGGAGCCTGAGGACTTATATCTTTAATAACTATAACTTTGTCATCTTCATATAACATTTCTGATGGAATTTGTTTTTTTACAATCTTACAAAAAAGACAATCTTCCTTTTCCACATAATCACCTCCAATTCATCTTATACTATACTATTCAACATAAAACTTAATTTTCCTTCTAAGTAAATTTAGTTGAATATTTATTTTACACTTCCCCCAAGATCACCAAATTCATACATTATTAAGCTTAAACAAGTAAACCCTGCTGTTTCAGTTCTAAGTATTCGCGGTCCTAAAGTAATTATTTTTGATCCTATCTGTTTAAGTTTTGATATTTCAAATTCCTCAAATCCACCCTCAGGTCCTATGATAATTGCAACTTTATTAATAGTCTCTTTGTCTATGTCTTCGATTAATTTTTTCATGCCGTAGCCCTCTTCATTCTCATATGGAACCACCACTAAATCCATAGCTTTTAACTCTAAAAGTAAATTTTCAAACTCTATAGGCTCATTAATCACAGGTATTAAACTTCTTTTGCTTTGCTTAGAAGCTTCAAGGGCTATCCTATTCCATCTAATTATCTTTTTATCAATTTCTTTATCTTTTTTAAATTCCATTATTTCAGTTTTAAGTTCTACCCTTTTCGTAATTATAGGGGTTATTGACTTAACACCAAGTTCCGTATTCTTTTGAACTATTAAATCCATTTTTGTAGATTTAGGCATACCTTGAAATAAATATACTTCAATAGGACTTTCATTGTTTATAGGATTTTCTTTAAGAATATTTATATTTACAACTTTCTTGTCTATATAAGTTATCTCACCTATGTATTCCTTGCCGCAAGAGTTGTTTATACTTACCTTTTCTCCAACCTGAAGCCTTAATACCTTATATATATGTTTTACATCTTCGCCTTCTATAATAGCTTTATTCGCATCTATACTGCTTTTGGGCACAAAAAATTTATGCATTATTTATTCTCCCCTCACTTAGACATTTACTATAATTTTGCAACTATGCAAACCCATTCTCCCTCTATATTTATCTCCTCAATTGTAAAACCACACTTTGTTAACTTATTTATTACTTCATCTTTTTTACATAAAATTATTCCTGAAGATATAAAATATCCGCCCTTAGTTATAACTTCCTTAACTTGATCTGTCAAAAACATAATTATATCAGCCATTATATTTGCTATAACTATATTAGCCTTCCCTTTAACAACCTCGAGCAGGTCTCCGTATAATATCTCAATGTTATTTATATCATTATACGAAACATTTTGCTTTGCAGAATCTACTGCAACTGGATCAAGATCAACTCCTACAGTTTTCTTAGCACCAAGCATGGCCGCTGTGATAGCTAATATTCCAGACCCTGTACCTATATCAAAAACAGTTGAATCAGCGTTCACATGCCTCTCTAGTGCCTTTATACACATTCTGGTAGTCTCGTGAGAACCAGTACCGAAAGCCATACCCGGATCTAACTGCACAATTATTTCGCCAGGATTTTTATTGTAATCTTCCCATATAGGTTTTATAACTATTTTTTCTCCTACCTTTAATGGTTTATAATACTTCTTCCAGTTATTTTCCCAATCTTCCTCATTTACCTTTTCCGCAGTTACAGAACCTACTCCCTTGTCTAATCCAAAGCTAGGTAAATTATTTACCCCTGTTTTAATTTCCTCTAAATGCTTTTTAAAGTGTTGATCTTTTTTATAATATCCCTTAATTACAACACCACTCTTTGTATCAATAATACTTTCATCAAAATAGTCCCAATCCGTAGTATGATCTCGCCTATAAATCAAATCTAAAGGATCCAAAATAGATACACCCTCAACTCCAGTATTATATAACATTGCTGACACTGCCTCAACCGCTTCAGTGCTTGTTATTATAGTTACCTCAATCCAATCTTTATTCATTTTTATTCTCCTTATTTAAAATAAAAAACCCCGTTTTACAAAACGAAGTTTTTTATTATTATTTACCTAATATTTTATCTACAAAAGACTTTTTATTTTCTTCAAAATTTTCTATACTCTCACCACTAGCCTGCATAAATAGTTTAAGTGCTTCCTTTTGTTTATCGTTCAAAGATTTTGGAATATCAACAATAACTTTTACGTATTGATCTCCTCTTCCATGTCCGTTTACTCTAGGTATTCCCTTGCCCTTAAGCCTAAATACAGTGCCAGATTGTGTTCCACCAGGAACTTTGTATTTAACATCCCCATCTACTGTTGGCACTTTAATTTCAGTACCCATGGATGCATAACCAAAGCTTATATGTGATTCTATATGAATATCAATTCCCTTTCTCTTAAAAGTTTTATGAGGAGCTACTCTGATATTTATATATAAATCTCCTGCTGGTCCGCCCTTTTCACCCTGTTCTCCTTGGCCTCTTAGTGGCATAACATTTCCGGTGTCAACTCCACCCGGAATATTAACTTTAATTTTTCTGTTTTTTCTCTGTTTTCCAGAGCCATGACAAGTTTTACATGGTTCAGAAATTATCTTGCCACTGCCTCCACACTTATCACAAGTGCTCATGCTAGCAAAACTTCCAAATGCAGTATTTCTTTGAACTTTTATCTGCCCATTTCCACCACATTTATCACAAGTTTTAGGTGTTGTACCAGCTTTAGCACCACTACCGCTACAATCTCCACATTTTTCGTTTCTTGTGATTGATACATCTTTTTCTACACCAAATACACCCTCTTCAAAAGTTAGATTTATGTTATATTCTAAATCCGCACCTTTTTTAGGACCATTCTGATTTCTTGACGAGAATCCGCCTCCAAATATATCTCCAAATATATCTCCAAAACCACCAAAACCAGAGAAGTCAGAGCTACCACCATATCCTGCTCCATTCTCATCAGCTGTACCATATTGATCATATCTAGATCTTTTTTCTGCATTAGAGAGAACTTGGTATGCTTCATTCATTTCTTTGAATTTATCTTCAGCTTCTTTATTATCTGGATTTCTATCTGGATGGTACTTTAACGCACCTTTTTTAAAAGCTTTCTTAATATCTTCTTCACTGGCATCTTTACCTACGCCAAGTGTTTCATAATAATCTTTATTTGCCATTCTGCTCTTCACCACCTAAAATATATATACTTATATATTATAACTAATCCTTAAAATAATACAACTCTTATTATTATATAGTTCGTATATAACAATTGATAATACTGTTTTTCTTAAAGCAAATTAAATTAGGGAAGGGCAGTTACCCATCCCTAATTTAATTGTTTTGTTAATTATTTATATTATTTCTTATCTTCTTCTTTTTTATCTTCTTCTACTTTATAATCAGCATCTACTACATTGTCGTCATGCTCAGCATTTCCAGCATTATCTGCGCCTTGACCAGCTTCTCCAGCTTTTGCTGTTTCTGCTTCTGCTTGATATATTTTTGTAGTTACTGCATAAAATGCTTCAGTTAATTCTTCCGTAGATTTCTTTGTAGCTTCAGTATCGTCTCCATCTTTAATCTTTTTAAGAGCTTCTAATTTAGCTTCAATATCTTTCTTATCTTCCTCTGATACTTTCTCGCCCAGGTCAGTTAAGCTTTTTTCAGTTTGGTATACTAACTGTTCTGCATTATTTTTAATTTCTATTTCTTCTTTTCTCTTTTTATCTTCTCCTGCAAATTTCTCTGCTTCTTTTACTGCTTTATCAATTTCATCATCACTTAAATTAGTTGATGCTGTAATTGTTATTTTAGCTTCTTTTCCTGTTCCTTTATCTTTAGCTGATACATTAACAATACCATTAGCATCTATATCAAAAGTAACCTCTATTTGTGGAATGCCTCTTGGTGCTGCTGCAATTCCGGATAAAGTAACTCTTCCTAAAGATTTATTACTTGCAGCCATTTGACGTTCACCTTGAACAATATTAATTTCAACTGATGTTTGGCCATCTGCAGCTGTTGAGAATGTTTGACTCTTCTTAGCTGGAATTGTAGTATTTCTCTCTATTAGAGGAGTAGCTATTCCACCTAATGTTTCAATTCCAAGAGTTAATGGAGTTACATCAAGAAGTAATACATCTTTAACTTCTCCACTTAATACTCCCGCTTGGATTGCTGCACCAAGTGCAACACATTCATCTGGATTTACTCCTTTTGAAGGTTCTTTACCAGTAAATTCTTTAACTGCATCTTGAACTGCTGGTGTTCTTGTTGAACCACCTACAAGTACAATTTTATCTATTTCATTAAGAGATAAACCTGCATCTGCAATTGCTTTTTTCATTGGTTCTATTGTAGATTGAACTAAATCATGAGTTAATTCATTAAATTTAGCTCTTGTCAAATTCATATCTATATGCTTAGGGCCTGTTGCATCAGCTGTAATAAATGGTAGATTAATATTTGTTTGTGTTGAAGATGATAATTCTATTTTTGCTTTTTCAGCAGCTTCTTTAAGTCTTTGAAGTGCCATTTTATCATTTCTTAAATCTATTCCATTATCTGCTTTAAAAGTATCTGCAATATGATTCATAACTTTTTCGTCAAAGTCATCTCCACCAAGTTTAGTGTTTCCGTTAGTTGATTTAACTTCGAATAATCCATCACCAAGTTCTAATATAGATACATCAAATGTACCGCCACCTAAATCATATACTAATATCTTTTGGTTAACGTCCATTTTGTCTAGTCCATAGGCTAATGCTGCAGCTGTTGGCTCATTTATTATTCTCTTAACTTCAAGTCCAGCTATTTTTCCTGCATCTTTTGTTGCTTGTCTTTGGCTATCATTGAAGTATGCAGGTACAGTTATAACTGCTTCTGTAACTGCTTCTCCTAAATAAGCCTCAGCATCAGCTTTTATTTTTTGTAAAATATATGCTGAAATTTCTTGTGGTGTATGTGTTTTTCCATCAACATCTACTTTATGATCAGTACCCATTTCTCTTTTAATTGACATTATTGTTTTATCTGGGTTTGTAATTGCTTGTCTTTTAGCTACTTGACCTACTAGTCTTTCTCCATTAGCTTGAAATGATACTACAGATGGTGTAGTTCTTGCACCTTCTGAATTAGAAATTACTACGGGCTCTCCACCCTCCATAACTGCTACACATGAATTTGTTGTACCTAAATCTATTCCTATAATTTTTCCCATTATTATTTCCTCCCTATATTCCTTTTATATTTATTAAAGATTTTTACATTTATTAAGGTTAATTTGCAACCTTAACCATGCTATGTCTTAATACCTTTTCTTGTTTTTTATATCCCTTTTGTAATACTTCGACTATTTGATTTACTCCATATTGTTCATCTTCTACATGCATTACTGCATTGTGGAAGTTAGGATCAAATTCGCCTGTTGAAGATAATTCTTCAATGCCTAGTTTTTTAAATGCAGCATTAAATAATTTAACTGTATTTTCTACACCAGTTCTTAGTTCATCCCCACCACCTTCAACCGAAAGAGCTCTTTCTAAGTTATCGAGTACTGGTAGAATTTCTTTTAAAACATCTGCACAAGCATCTGTGTATATGTTTTGTTTTTCTTTTATTGTTCTTTTTCTAAAGTTTTCATACTCTGCAGTTGTTCTTAAAAGTTTATCCTTAAAAGAATCCAAATTATCTTGTAAATTTTTGTTTTCCGCTTCTAGTTTCTTTTTACTTTTTCTCATATCTTTCTCTTTATCACTTTCTAAAAGTTCTTCAACTTCTTCATCTTCCTCTACTATTTCAGCATCTTCTAATACTTCAGCTTCTTCTAATGTTTTATCTAAGGTATCCTCAGTCTCTTTTTTACTTTCCTTAACTTCGTTAGCATTACCTGCTAAACTGGAATCTTCATTTGAAAACTTTGTGTTTTCTTCGTCTAATATTTCTTCATTATTCGTATTCACTCAATCATTCCTCCAAATCTTGCTCAAAATAAATCTTTAAAATTTTATTTATGATCATCATAAATTTGAGCTATATTATCATTTAATTCTTTAACTACTCCCGTTAATACTGATATAACTTTTCCATAGGGAATTCTTGTTGGCCCTATAACTCCAATGGATCCAAGCGGTACTCCAGAAGCGCTATAAACTGCTGTTATAATACTACACTCCCTTGCACACTCAACAAAATTTTCCCCACCAATTTTAATTGTAATATTAGAAATATTGTCGTAAGTACCTAGTAAGCTATTTATACTCTCTTTATTGTCTACCAATACTAAGAACTCTCGAGCTTTAGTTATATTATTATATTCTGGGTAATTAAATATATTAGCAGCGCCTTGAATATAAACTTCCGAAGACTCAACCCCAGATAAACTATCATATAATGCTGGAATAATACCTGCAAATATTTCTTCATAAGAAGCTAAATCGCTTTTTAGATTATTGATAACTTCTAAGTTTATCTGTTCTATTGTAAGTCTTCCTAATCTAAAGTTAAGTATATTAGTAAGTTTTTCTATAGTTGCAATGCCAATTGGCTTACTAACTTTTATAACATTGTTTTTGATAATACCACTATCTGTAATAATTACAAACAAAATGCTTATAAAATCTAAATTCATTAGCTGAATATATTTTATACAGCTTTTTTGAACAGAAGGTGCTTTCACTATAGATGTAAGATTTGTAAGAAGAGAAAGCATTTGTGTTGCTTGCTTAACAATTTTATCAACCTCATATAATGCAGCATTAATAAGATGATTTTTAATCATATATTCTTCCTCAGAAGATAACTTTGTAAGTTCCATAAGTCTATCAACATATAACCTATAACCTTTATCTGATGGTTTTCTACCAGATGAGGTATGTATATGTTCAATATATCCCATTTCTTCCAGGTCTGACATTTCATTTCTTATTGTAGCCGAACTAATACCTAAATCATACTTTTTAGCTATGGTTCTGGACCCTACAGGCTCACCATTATTTATATAATCTGTTATTATAGCCTGAAGTATTTTAATTTTTCTTTCATCCATTTCCATAATATCACCTCTTTTATTAGCACTCGCTTCCGTTGAGTGCTAACGGGTATACATTTAAGTTATCATTTATTATGGTTTTTGTCAATAATCTTGTTTTTTTAATATAGCTATTTTACAAAGTTTATTTTGAACTATATTTAAAATGCTCTATTTTCCTTCAATTTACTACCTAAGACGTTAAAAAGCAAAATTTCTTATTAAGATTACTATAATTTATAATAAAAACTCTGCCATAATTACGTTCGATACTTCAATACCCTCATATGTTAAAAAAATATTATCTGTACTTTCTATCATAAAACCAGTACTTGTGTATTTATTAATTACATCGTAATAAACATCATACATATTTTTATGAAATCTTTTCTTGAATTCACTTTTATTTACACCCTTTGTTTTTCTAAGTCCCATGAACATAAACTCTTCCATATTATCTTTAAATGAATTTTTCATTTTTTCAACTATCGCAGTGTTGTCATTATTCATTTTTTCAATATATTTTTCTATATTTTCTTCATTTCTATACCTAAAACCGTCACTATACGAATGAGAAGCAGCTCCACACCCAATATATTCATCTAATTCCCAATATACTAGATTATGTCTACATTTTTTATTCCTTTTCGAAAAGTTTGAGATCTCATATTGTATATATCCTTTTTTCCTTAAAACTTCTATTGTCTTCGCATACATAGTTCTGTCTATTTCCTCATCTGGGAGATTTAATGTACCTTTTTCAAATCTTTTATAAAATTCTGTTCCCTCTTCTACAATTAAACTATAGCAAGATAAATGCTCTGGATTAAGCTTAGTTATATTATCTAATGTCTCTGTCCATTGACTTATAGTTTGTGATGGAAGTCCAAACATCAAATCTACATTTATGTTATCAAATCCTAATTCTCTAGCCATTTCAAAGCTTTGTTTAAAATCTTCTATAGTATGAATTCTTCCAAGCTCTTTTAAAAGTGAATCCTGCCAGGCTTGAAGTCCGATACTAAGTCTATTCACTCCCATTTCTTTTAGGAAGTTCAATATTTCTTTTGTAAATGTTCCTGGATTTCCCTCCACCGTAAACTCTAAATCATCACATATATCTAATGTATCAATACTTTTTTTTATTATTTTCCAGCCCGCTAAAGATAAATAGGTGGGAGTTCCCCCACCTATAAAAATAGTTTTTATTTTTTTATTCTTTATACTATATATTTCATTTGCGAGTGCTGCAGCATAATCAACCATACAATCCTCTTTGCCAGCTAGTGATGGAAAATCACAATATAAACACTTCTGCTTACAAAAGGGAATATGAATATATAAAGCAACCTTCTTCATGTTTTATCCTCACTTTAATTATCTTTTTCAAACTACTAATCATCTTTTTCAAAGCAGTTAGTCATCTTCTTCGAAGATACTAGTCTACTTTAAGTATCGCCATGAATGCTTCTTGTGGAACTTCTACACTTCCAACTTGTCGCATTCTCTTTTTACCTTCTTTTTGCTTTGATAATAATTTTTTCTTTCTTGAAATATCTCCACCATAACATTTAGCTAAAACATCTTTTCTTAGAGCTTTTACAGTTTCTCTTGCAATTACCTTTGAATTTATAGATGCTTGTATTGGTATTTCAAACATTTGTCTTGGTATATGTTCTTTTAATTTTTCAGCCATAATTCTACCTCTATGCCCAGCTGATTCTTCTGGAACAATCATGGACAAAGCATCAACTTTTTCTCCCTTGAGTAAAATATCTAGCTTTACAAGATTTGCGGTTACATATCCCTTTACTTCATAGTCAAAGGATGCATAACCTTTTGTTCTTGATTTTAGAGCATCAAAAAAGTCATATACTATTTCATTAAGTGGCAAATCATAATTTACCACAACTCTAGTGGTTTCTATATATTGCATATCAATATATACGCCCCTCTTTTGTTGGCATAACTCCATAACTGATCCAAGATACTCTGATGGTGTTATGATAGATGCTTTAACTATTGGTTCTTCCATATACCTAATTTCTGTAGGTTCTGGAAGATTAGTAGGATTTGTTATCTCTATTAATTCTCCACTAGTTTTCATTACTTTATATATAACTGATGGTGCTGTCGTAATGATATCTAAATTAAATTCTCGCTCGATTCTTTCTTGTATTATTTCCATATGAAGAAGGCCTAAGAATCCACATCTAAATCCAAAACCTAAGGCAATAGATGTCTCTGGTTCAAACCCTAATGCTGCATCATTTAACTGAAGTCTTTCTAGCGCCTCTTTTAATTCTCCATACCTTGCACCATCTATAGGATAAATACCACTAAATACCATTGGAATCGCTGGTTTATATCCATTAAGCGCCTTTAATGCTGGCCTATCAGCTTCTGTTACAGTATCACCAACACGTGCATCCCTAACATTTTTTATAGAAGCAGTTATATATCCAACATCACCAGCACTTAACATTGCTACCGGGAGATAGTTTGGAACAAACACTCCAACTTCTACTACCTCGTATACCTTATTAGTATTCATTAGCTTAATTTTTGTTCCTGGTTTAACTATGCCGTCTTTAATTCTTACATAACATACTACACCTTTATAACTATCATAAAAAGAGTCAAAAATCAAAGCCTTAAGTGGTGCTTCTTCATCCCCACTAGGTGGTGAAATTTTCTTTACTACAGCTTCTAAAACATCTTCTATATTAAGTCCAGTTTTTGCCGAAATTCTTGGAGCATCCAGGGCTTCAATACCTATTACATCCTCAATTTCCTTAATTACTTCGTCCGGCCTTGCACTAGGAAGATCTATTTTATTGATAACTGGCGCAATATCAAGGTCATTATCTAATGCAAGATAACAGTTTGCTAAAGTTTGAGCTTGAATTCCTTGTGACGCATCAACTACAAGTACAGCGCCCTCGCAAGCAGCTAAACTTCTTGAAACCTCATAATTAAAATCCACATGACCCGGAGTATCTATAAGATTGAATATATATTCTTCTCCATTCTCCCTTTTATAAACGAGCCTTGCCGGTTGAGACTTTATAGTAATTCCTCTTTCTCTTTCTAAATCCATATTATCAAGTACTTGCTCTTCCATTTCTCTTTTAGTTAAAGTACCTGTCTTTTCTAGTAATCTATCTGCAAGAGTAGACTTGCCGTGATCAATATGTGCAACTATTGAAAAATTCCTTATGTACTTTTGTCTATTACTCTGCATTAATTTTTACCCCCGTTGTACTATATGTTAATTTTTTTTGATTTTATACATCTACTTGAATTATATCATAATTATATCTGTTTTTGTCAATGCATTGTTATTTTACGTGATACTTTATTTAATCAATATGTTACCCTTATATTATTTCATAAAAATTTCATTATAAGTGTCAATACATTTTTCTTTAATATTATAAAAGAATTTACCATTTGTATAAAAAACATATCCCTTCGTCTCTATTCTAAAATCTAAAGGGTTTAATTTAAAATTCATTGTAAATTTCGACTTTTCTTTTACAAGTTCAGGTTTGTTAATATTAACTTCAACAAATCCATAAATAAGTATAGAAAAACAAATAACTAGTATAAATATGTATTTAATAATACCTTTTTTCAACATAAAAAGTGCCCCCTATTCTCTTAAGCAGATAATACTTAATTATTATCTGCTCATTATTAAGGATGCACTTTTTATAATAATTTATTCATTTTTTTCCATTTAATTGTTCCGCTATTATTCTTGATAGATATTTACCTGTATTTTTTACTTCTTGGATGTTATTACTATTTGCGCCTACTTCAATTAAAAGTGCGTTATTGCTTCTATCTTGATTATAAAAACCCATGCCCCAGTGATAAACCCAAATTGATTCATCGCGTATAAGCCCTGGATATAATCTATTTGATATTGACATCATAGAATCTATTAATTTCTTCTGCTGTGCATATCTAGGATTCTTATCTGTTACTACAAACATAAATCGTGCAACATTCTCACCATTCAATTTTGTAATTAACGTCTTCTTGTTGTCTATACTATCTCTATGTAAATCAATAATCAAATCAAATTTTTCATATAACTTTAAATACTTATCTAAAGTAACTCCAGACTTTTTATAAGCATTTTTGTAATCTCCTGTATCATTTACATTCTTATCATGTATAACTGAAATTCCATAATTTTTCTCTAGGTTTTCGGTTATTACATCGCCTACAGCAACTACACTTCTAGATTGATCTAAACTCTCAGTATCTTTAGTTTTATCCGTGTCAGAAGTTAGATAAGCTTCAGATGTATGAGAATGATATATAAGTACTCGAGGCTTGGCCTTATTTAACGTACCTTTCAAAGTAGAGTCATATAATTTTGATACCACATTAGTAACCTTCGTCTTATTTACCTGCTTATCATCTAAATTAAAAGAATTAAGGCTAAATGTATTTGAATTCTTTACATCCGTGATAATTTCATTTTTATCTAAATAAGCTATTTCCTTTATAACTATTGATATAGGATTCGAAATATCAATTCCTAGAAATGATAAAACTACTGAATCCTTTGTGTTTTCACCGTTTGTATCCTCTCCCTTTACATACGATGCCTTCATTACAGATAAAACATTATTAATAACCTTAATATGAAAATAGTTTCTATAATTTTCTCCACAATCTGCCTTCGCACTTTTAGGCAAAATTACTCCTAATAAAAAAATAGTGAGCAATGTGAAAACACAAAAAAACATTCTCACATTACCACTTTTTTTAATGGAATTTTTAAAGAAAATCATTTTTTCACTTAACCTAATCTTATTTTTCCCTCTAAAACTTATACCTCTATAACCCATTTTTATCCCCCCTGTTTATATAATATATATATGAGGGAATCTGAATAGTTATTACTAATTTAAATACTTATTTATGTCCTCTAAGTCTAACGCTGGTTGCAATGCTATATTAATTCCATTAGCAATTATTTTAGAAACAGAGCTTATAACCATATCTATTTCCTTTGGTGTAACAACAAGATTGCCTACATAAGGATTTAATATCTCAGCAATCATCTTTTGTTTTTCCACTTTATCAATGGATTTTAACATATTGTAAAATTCTTTACCTTCATTTGCAGATTTAATCATCTCATCAAGTACTAAATCAATAGTATCATTTGCAAGTGTTGCAGCATCTACTACTGTTGGTATCCCAATTGCAATGACTGGCACACCTAATGTTTTTTCACTTATTTCCATCCTTCTATTTCCAATTCCTGCACCTGGAGAAATTCCAGATGTCCCTATCTGGATAGTTCTATTCACCCTATTCATTTTTCTAGAAGCTAATGCATCAATACAAATCACTAAATTGGGTTTAATCCTCTCCACAATGCCACGAATAATTTCACCAGTTTCCATACCTGTTATTCCAAGAACACCAGGAGATATTGCACATACAGGACGTATACCCTCATCTATAGAATCTGGCACTAATTGTTTTAAATGCCTAGTAACCATTATTTTCGATACAACTTTGGGTCCTACAGCATCTGGGGTAACATTCCAATTACCAAGGCCAACTACTAGGGCCGTCATACTGTCATCCAATTTTATTAGCGGTGATAGAACCTCTCCCATTACTACACTTACTCTATCCATAGCATCACCATCATAATGAACAAATTCCGGGATATCAATAGTTATATATGTACCTTTTGGTTTTCCCATCATTTTTTCTCCGATATCACTTACTATTCTTACATTAGTAATTTTAATATCTTCCCTATTGTACTCTTCTACATCAACACCAGGCATTTCGCCATTATTTTTTTCTTTGTATATTTCTTTAGCTTCTACAGCTAAGTCCGTTCTTATACTTATCATAATTTCACCTCAACTACATTTTTATTATTATCCTTTCCTAATAGTATTTTCTTATTCTTAAAAAGTTTATTTTAAGCTTTCTACCTCATTTAAATAAGTCTTATACTAAAATTTATGTATATAGATTAATTTACCCTTGAAGTGCTTATATTTTAATGCTATAATACTAGTTGATTAATTAAATAGATTCGTATGCAGTTTCCCCAAAACTGCTGACACGTTATTAAATACAAAGGGGGGTGAAAATTAATGGCAAATATTAAATCAGCAAAAAAAAGAATTAAAATTACTGCAGTTAAAACAGAAAGAAATACAATGATTAAATCTGCTTTAAAAACTAAGGTTAAAAAATTTGAAACAGCACTAGTTACTGGTGATGTTGCAGAAGCTAAGGTTACATATGCATCTGTAGTTAAAGCTTTAGACATGGCTGTAACAAAAGGAATACTTCACATAAACAAAGCAGCAAGAAGAAAATCAAGACTTGCAGCAAGATTAAACGCTTTAAGTTTAGCAGCATAATAAAAAACCGGTGATTTACACCGGTTTTTCTATTTTTTTTGTTTATTTATTTTTATAATTAAAATTTAAATCATCTCCTGGGCAGCTACATTACCGTCTTTACCATAAAGACTTCAATATTTGTTTTATCATCAGTTGAAGTACTTTTTAAAACTTTTTCTGTTTCAAGACATAGTTCAATATTTCTTTTTAACCTTTTCATAGTAAATTTATTACTCTGCGAAATCATTTTTTCACAAACGTATGGATGAAGCCTTAATTCACTTGACAAAAGCTCCTTTGTTTTCCCATTTTCAGTACCTAATTTTATATTAAATAAAAGATTAAACTGCCTTGTTACCATAAATAATATAAATGGTATTTTCTCTCCCCTATATATAAGTTCATTTAAAATGTCTAGAGCCCTCTTTATATTCTTCTGAGACAAAAAATCAACTAAATTAAAAATATCATTTTCACTCTTTTGAGGCATCATTGCCAAAATATCTTTTTTAGTAATCTCTTTTCCATTTGCAAATGATACTAGTTTTTCTACTTCATTTATTATAATATTCATATTGTTATCTACCTGAGAACAAAACAAAACAAGTTCTGATTTTCCGATTTTTGCTCCAGCACCTTCAAATAAATTTTTACATATTTTCTGAAGAGATTCACCTTTTAATTTATCAACTTTTATCACACATGCTTTTTTGTCTAGTTTTTTGATTTTGTTACTCGGTTTTTCCCTATCGCTTAAAAAAGTATAATATATAATCAATATACATTGAGGCGGTGGATTTTTTAAATATTCATTTAGCATAAGAAAATTTTTATTTTTCAAATCATTAGAATTCTTAGTTCCTGAATTGTCCTCTAAAAAGGTTGCCCTATATACAACCACTACCTTTTTATCACTCATAAACGGCATAGTTTCACAAGCATCACTAATTGTCTCAAAATCTGTTTTACTACCATCAAATTTCGAATAATTTAGATCAATAAAATTTTTGTCTAGTACACTATTTGTTATATATTCAACATGATCTTTTATTAACTTTTCATCTGATCCACAAAATATATAACAACTATCTAATTCATGTTTTTTAATCTTTTTTTCAAGCTCTGCATAATTAATCAATTATTTCCTCCAACCCTTGTGAAAATTTTAAAACTTTATTTCCTATGATTATATATTTATTAATAATTGTTCCTGACGGTACGTATGTTTCATCATTTTCAAGTTTTACTATATCTTTAAATGGTGTAATTTCATCCCTTCCACTTTTAAGTAATTCCATTTTCTGTTTTTTATTTGTCTCCTGAGTAAAACATACTAAAGCTTCTAATTTATCACGATTACAGATTAATTTTATAGTATATCTTTTTGAAAGACTTATAGCTGACTTACCAGTATAATTTTCGAAAATTCTATCTATTTTAACCGGCACTTTTAAATCATTTCCCTTAATATTCCCCGTAGTTACTGCAATAGCTGTTCGTTTGTATTGTATTAAAACCACGTTATTCTTATTTACACTTATATAGCTAACCTCTGGAAAAACTTTATAACTTTGAAATACTAAAACAAAAATAATACAAATTGGAACATACTTAAATTGCATATAACCTTTTTTAATTCCAAGATAACATAAATATAATCCGAATACAACTAAACTTTCAATATAAGAAAAGTAAAGCATTTCTGGTAATAATGCTACAAGTACCTTTTGAATAAACTCTATAATCATTAAGACAGTAAACAAGCCATAATTTATTAAATTAAACAATCGATAAAAAGCACTGCAAACAAGCCCCATATTCCCAAGTATTACAACTACTGTATAAAAGGGTAATAGCACTAAATTACTAAGAATAGACCCTAAACAAAAGGTTTTAAGTGCTACAACTGCATATGGAGTAGAGAATATTTGAGAACTTATACTCAAACTGAAAGATTCATTTAAAGTAGAAGGTAATTTATATAACGCCTTCCTTATTTTCTTGTTAAATACTATAATACCAAGAACACAAAGAAAAGAAAGCATAAATCCTATATCAAGTATATAAAAAGGTCTAAATACTAATATTATAATTGCAGCCAGACTAACAGATGATAGACTATCATATTTTTTATATACTTTGCTAGCTATTTTCAATATAAAAATCATTATAAAAGCTCTTATTGTCGATGATTGCCCTCCTGTGAATATCATGTATCCAAAAGAAAATAATAAAGCGATTTTATAACCAATAACAGTTTCTAACACTTTATAAACTATTGACATATGAAGACCTGATACACTTATAACATGACTTATACCCAGCTTTTTAAAATCTTCCTTTTGCACTTTCTCTATGTATCCACTATCGCCAAAACATACACCCATAACTAAAGCGGCCTTTTCTTTTCCTAAATTTTCTGAAAATCTTTTATGTAACCCTTTTCTATAGCTTTCGATTTTTGATATTATATCTTCATCACAAATCTCATAACTTTTAACTGTATATGTTCCGACTATTCCCTTTTCATATACTGCTTCCTTTTTAAAATTACCTTTTATCCAAACACTTCTTCCTTCACTTAATTCAAATACATTACCTTTCAGATTAATCTTCTTATCATTATATCTTGCTGAGCAATAATATGTACTTTTATCAGATATTCTCACTTTAAGTTTCGAATCACTAGGTAAATTAATATTAAAATAAGAGTAATAATTTATAACACCAATAATAAAAAAACAAACTACTAGGTAGAAAAACTTTTTATCTATAGTAAAATACATACTAGCTAAAAAAATTACAGCTATAAATGCACCCACAATAGGATTGTTTATTAAAATCAAGCAAGTAATGCATCCCATAAATATCGTTACTGCATAATACACTAAAGGTCTAGCCATAATAAAATATTATACTTGAAAAACTATTTACGCAAAAGAACATATAAATTTATTCCTTACTTTTCTATTATAACATAAGCAATGTTTTAAATATATTTTCAAGTATTATATACCTCCACAGCCTTATTTTAACCATTAAATCTTTAAAGTAATCGACCTGTCTTATTTATTCATACCTTTTCAGACTATTTAAAAATGTACAGATATTATAGCTCTACACTTTTTATTTTAAAATAACCAATATAACTTGTACTAATAAATTAAATATTACTAGGGTATAAGCCGCTTTGTTTTTAAAAAAACTTTTTTCATGTAAAAGTGACAAACAAAATATGCTTTCTAGCAATGCAAACACAATAAATATACTATCCATCACATTTATAATAACGAATTTATGCTTAATAACAATAATAAGTATATAAAAGATACTTATTAGAAATGAATTTCTTTTATAAATTTTTTTTATATAATCATGGTTTATATTTTTGAGTGTTATATCTGTATTTGTATTTTGTAATAGAATTGCAAGGCAACAACAAGGTAACAATATAAAATTTATGGACAAACTACAAATAAGTGTAAATGGCATTCCACCCCTAATGATTATACTTAATAATATTATAAGGATTTCACTTACCGCTAAAGTGCTTATAAATATATTTACTCTACTTATATAGTTAATAATTTTTTTACTATGCTGTATTAAATCTACTATATCTTCAAAATCATTTTCCTCCAAAAATATATTTGAAAGCTTTCTTACCACATTGCTACATTCACTTCCTGCACAAATTGATATATCAGAATTATTAAGGTACTCTAAATCTGTTAATGTATCTCCTACTGATGCAATAGAATGACCTTTTTTATTTAAAACATTAACAATTTCACTTTTATGTTTAGGTGAGATTTTAGAGAAAATGCTAACACTCTCTATATTCTTTTCAAATTCATCTTTACTCATATAATCTATCTCTATCCCTGATAGAATTTCCTCTTTTGTGTCTGTAACCCCTATTAATTTTCCAAATGCAAAAGAGGCTAATTTATTGTCTTCTTGATCTATGATAACTCTAATATTACTTTCCCTACAAGTGTTTATTGCTCTATATGAACTTTCCTTTATCGGATTCTCAAAGCCTATTAACCCCACAAACACTAAATTACTTTCAATATTCTCATCAATGCTTGGTTTATAGCTGAAATCTCTATATGCATACCCTATAACATTATATGCTTTATTGGACATATCTATATGAACATTTATAATATTCACAATATCATCCTCATTAATTTCTTTTTCTACGCCATTAATTAAAATATGAGTGCATCTACTTAACATACCATCAAGCACACCTTTTACATTAGCTCTATATTTATCATCTATTTTATTTACAACTGTTTTAATCTTTTTTTCAGAATCATAAGGTATTTTAAATATTCTCCTGTATTTTGTCTCAAGATTACTATTTCTCGCAAAATTTTCATCCCAAAACTCAAGTATTTCGTGTTCTTCTAAACTTTCAATAGAATTACGATCTCTCAAATGCGAGGAACCTTTATTAAAAAGCTTAGAATCATTACAAAGTAGTGCTATACTAATTATTCTTTCTATAACCCCTTCAGTTTCTGGTTTCTGGTCCTTCATATCAATATGCCTATCATCACAATAAACCTCACAAAGAATAAGTCTATTCGCAGAAATTGCCCCAATTTTTTTCATGAATATCGTAGAAATATTAGTAAGTTCATATATAGTTGCAATACTTTTTACATATATATTTTTTTTATTTAATTTTTTAAATGTAATGTAAAAAAATAAATACAATATTATAATAAACATCGATGAATTAAACGTCAAAGAAATATAAATAAGCGAATTTATAGTTTCATGAAGCCCATTATTTTTATATGTAGTAAAAATCAATGTAATTATACCTGCCATTATAGTGATTAGTGATCCTTTATTAACAATTTTTGTTAAATTGCCACTAAATAAACTACTATTATTTTTAGATTCAAGTAATACTTTTATAATCTTTCCAATTTGCGTATTCATGCCAGTAGCAATGATTATACCTGAGCCAGAGCCTTCAGTAATGAATGAAGATTTAAAAACAATATTTTTAATTTCAGAAAGATTCATAACCTCTTCCTCTATCTTCATAGAGTATTTCTCCACTTCATATTTTTCACCCGTTACCGAAACTTCTACTACCTTAAGATCTTCACATTCGAGTATTCTAATATCTGCTGGAACATATCCGCCTTTTTCTAGGTAAACGATGTCTCCAACTACCATTTCTTCACAACTTATTTTAACTATCTTTCCAGAACGTTTTACATAAGAGTATGTTGTATTTAGATTATCTATTGCCATCAAACTTTTTTTCTCTTTATAATCTCCATTTATTAAAAGTATTACACTAAATATTATTATCAAAGTTACAAAACAACCTGTAATAATCAATCTATTATAAAATAGCATAACTATACATAGTAATGCTACAAGAATCCATAGCTGCTTTATTTGACCTGCTATCAAAATTAAAAGACTTTCAGTTTTAGGCTTCAATATGGTGTTTTCACCATGGGTTTCTCTCATATATTTAATTTTTTCTTCATTCAATCCTGAATCAATATCAGAATTCAGCATTTCAACTACCCTCGTCATTGTTTTTCCATACCACTTCTTCATATTACCCAACCTATCCTTTTAAGTTTTTATCCTTTATAATCTTCGTACAATAAATAGGAGACTTTAGCATTAGCTACTAAAATCTCCTTAATTCTAAATAATTTAATCTTCTAATATAAAAAACCGCATTATACTAATCTTGATTAGAACATAAATTGCGGTTTTTTTTATGACATTTCTTATTCCTATTTATAATGATAGTATTTGTACAACAACAATCATTGTTTCTACAACGATTATTTCTACAATTATTTCCATCAAACCCATCATCTTCAGCTAGTAATAATAACACTAACCACCAACACCACATACATATTTCCCCCCTCTCTGAAGGCAAATATTCCTTATATATTTTTTTCTCATAAGTTTGTCCACTTTATCATAAGTTTGTCCTTCTATTTCTTTCTTTTGTTGGTATATAATATTACACTTGCTGCAAAAATGTTACAACAAAGGATTCGTTATAAAAAAATAACAGGATTATTCATCTGTTATTTTTTTATTTTTATTTCTCCATCAGAATAGATATACATTCCTTGTCCTTTTCTTTCATCATTTTCCCACTGGCCCATATATCTTTCTCCACTAGAATAAGTATGAATTCCAACACCATGTCTAAGTCCATCTTGAAATTCCCCTACATATGTATCGCAAGTAGGCCACGTACAAATGCCTTGGCCACTTTTTTCACCATTAACCCACTGCCCTATATATTTTTCACCATCTGGCCAAGTATATATTCCATATCCATCTTTTTCATCGTTAGCCCATCCTCCTATATATTCTTCTCCACAAGAAAAAGTAAGAGTCCCTTGACCACTCATTTTGTTATTGCTCCAATTTCCTACATATTTACTTCCATCAGCATAAATGAAAGTTCCAATTCCATGTTTTATTCCATTAATTCTCTCCCCTACATAGTTTCCACCATGAACATGATGAGGTTTATCATCTATTTGATTGTCTTTATTTGAATTAACATTATTTAGTTTGATTTTATCCAAAGTAACTTTACTTATCTTTATATTCTTCATATTAAAATTCCTCCTTCTATTTAAGTATATCCATCTTAAATATACTATATCACTATTTTCTAAAAGTTATGTTAGAGATTTGGGCAGAATAAAACCCATAGGAATAAATTCCTATGGGTAATTTTTTAAATTATATTATCTTTGAAATCCTCTGTTGTTCTGTTGTTTTTTAGCTCTTCTACAATCAGGACATCTTTGTGGTTCATTTTCGAATCCTTTTTCTTTATAAAATTCCTGTTCACCCTCAGTGAATACGAATTCTTGTGAACAATCTTTACATACAATAGTCTTATCTGTCATTTTAAACATGTCTCCTTTTTATTTATATTAAGATTTAAGATCTGATTTACTTTATATGCCTAAAAAGGTAATGTTTTAATCATATCAAATCTTGATGTTGTTGATTTTGCAATCCCAACTCATTTAGGATACCATAGATATTGTTTATATGCAATACATTTATACAAAATACTTTCGAAAAATGCCAAATGTCTATTGTTTACATTGCCTAGCTATCTCTAAATTTATAGTACCTTTAACAAGATCAATAGCTTGTAGTTTACTATATCCCTTGTGTTTTATCTGTTCTTTCTCCTTTCTTGCAATTGCTTTATATGGATATTGTTTCTCATCATTCTCTACAACTTCTATTACGTAACCCCTGTATTCTTCCATACTCCACCTCTTATTATTTATTTAAAATTTTGTTCACAATTATATATTCTACATATATTATTTAAAACTAAACTGTAATTTAACTTCAATTTTCATACTTTATCCTTTTACCTGTTAACTTTGATTCTAATAAAAATTTCTTGTTTTTGCCCTCCTTTAATAAAGTCATTATAACACGTTTACAATAGTTTGAATATTCTTTTATCGAAATTAATTTAAAAAATTTAACCGTTTTCATTTTTACTGCTTTTATCTAAATATCAGCTAATAAATATTTTCCTTTTTATTAACTAATGCATGTAGTATAATTATATATTATGATGAAATATACTAATGAAGGAGGATATTTATGAAAGATAATATAAAAGAAACTGAAGATAATGTATTAAAATATCTTTATGAAAATAAAGCATCATCACCACAAAGCATATCAAAAATAAAACTTGCAATTAATTTAGGTAATGGTAAAGGCAATATTCGAGTATTAAAAGCCTCTCTTGAATCTTTAATGAAAAAAAGGTTTATAACAAAGCAAGCAGTCAGAGGAAATTATAAAATTGAGATTAGTGGAATAGATCATATTGAAAAAAATGATTTAGAAAATACTGAGAAAAATGCTGAAACTGATCTTTAAAAAGAGCTGAAAGCTCTTTTTTTTATAAAGTAAAATAAAAAGCGGCTCAGATAACATAAAACTATGTATCTAAGCCGCAATATGTCTATTTAATTTTCTGAAATAAAAGTGATTTAAAAGCAACTACCTACCCCTTAATCACTATGTTTAGTTTACCATACAATACAGTTGTATTCAATAGCAATATGCAGAACTTTGTCGAATTATTCAATTCTAGCCATGGTTTTTTTATTTTTTTTACTCATTTGTATATTCTATCCTAAACTCATATAAAAATACAACTATTCAACATAATTTAAAACTAATTATTTTATATCTATCTTATCTATAAATTTGCTTAATGTCTTTTCTCCAATTCCACCTACTTTGGTAAGTTCATCCACCGACTTAAATCCTCCACTTTGCTTTCTATAATCAATTATAATATTTGCTTTAGTCTCTCCTATACCTGTAAGCGTCATTAATTCTTCTTTGCTTGCAGTATTTATATTAATGATACCGCCTTTCCCCTTATTATCAGAACTTGAAACAGTAGAGCTTTTAGTAGGATTTGCAGTAATACTATTGGGTGTACTAGCATTAGATGTACTACCATTAGGCATTTGTGTTTTGTTAACCTCACCATTTTTATTAATTACAATACAATCTTCATCATTTAGTTTTTTTGAAAGATTAGTAGCATTAAGATCTGCATCTTTTGTACCCCCTCCCGCAAGTTTTATCAGATCAGTTACTCGACTTCCATTTTTTATTTCGTAAACACCAGGGCTTTTTACAGCACCCTTTATATCCACTTTAATAATACTATCTTGCGATTTCACATTACTCTCTTCTACTTTTGAGGGTAATGAGGACTTACCTTCGTCTGTATTATTTTTTTGTGAAGTTTTATCAGTTTCAATGAATACATCTTTATAATCCGAAGTCTTAGCAGTTCCCTTTTGGCCTGACAAAACAAAGCCAATAATTATAAAGATAATACTTATGCATAAAATAGCTATAGAACCAATTATTTTCTCTTTACTTTTCATAATTCCTCCTAGTAATCAACACCTTTAATCATAAAATAACTTTTTCCTATTTTTCCCTTACATATAGAATTATTGACAACTTTACGTAAATACTATCGCTAAGAAATGATTTTTTTGATATACTGTAAATATTGAAAAACTTGGAGGTACCTATGAAGAAGTTAACTGCAATATTACTTACGTCACTTTTTTTATTTTATAATATACCAATAAAGGTAAACGCAATAGTAAAATCCCCCCCCTCAGGAATTTCCGCTGATAGTGTAGTTTTACTTGATGCCACTACTGGTAAAATACTTTATGAGAAAAATAAGAATTCTGCTTACCCACCAGCATCAACAACTAAGATAATGACTATACTTTTAGTCTTAGAAAAATCTAATCTAAACGATGTTGTAACAGTAAGTAAAAATGCATCACTTGCTGATGGCTCTAGCATATACCTAGTTGAGGGTGAAAAAATCACTGTAAGAGAATTGTTATACGGATTAATATTAGCTTCAGCTAATGACTGCGCTGTAGCTCTAGCTGAACATGTAAGTGGTTCCACAGAAAAATTTGCAAAACTTATGAACACTAGAGCTGATGCTTTAGGTTGCAAAAATACCAATTTTGTAAATCCCAATGGTCTATATAATATAAAGCATAAAACTTCAGCTTACGCTTTATCATTGATTATGCGAGAACTTATAAAACATCCCCAGTACAAGGTAATTTCAACAACTCCATCATATAAAATGGCGACAACAAATAAATCAAAGATAAGTCGGCCTCTTTGGAATGAGAATAGGCTAATACATAAAGATGACCCTAACTATTATTCAGGCTGCGAAGGTGGAAAAACAGGCTATACTACTGAATCACAACATTCTTATATTGCCGTAGCTACAAGAAACGGTCAAAGGCTTATAGTAGCTCTTGTACATGACTCTAAAAAAACTTTTTTCCCAGATAGCAGGAAACTGTTAGATTATGGATTCGATAATTTTGAGCTCGCAAAACAATTCAGTAAGAATGATGTTGTATCAAAATTAACCTTAGATGATGGCACAGTACTTCCATTACTTGCATCAAAGGATTTATATATTCTTAAAGCTAAAAACTCAACTTCAAAAGCAACCACTAAAATTTCTCAAAACAAACTAAATCTTCCATCTATCAAAAAAGGCGAATTAGTAAATACAGCCGTAATTTCTTATGGTGGGGATACATACCCTCTAGGTTTAACTAGTGGAGTTGACTATACCAAAAAAAGCGTGTCTCTTAAAAATAATATTTCAAGTAATTCTTTAATAGGTATTAATTCGCTTTCTGGTATTATAAACATAATGAAATATGTCTTTATTGTGTTAGTATTATTAATAGTTTTTTTAAGAATAAGAACTCTTAAGCGAAGAAAAGCAAGAAAAAGAACAAATAATTTTATATATAATAGTAGAAATAGAAGATGGTAAAAAAACACCAGATGAGAACTAACTTAATAGTTTACATTTGGTGTTTTTTTATATCTTAATTTCAAATTTATGCTTCAGATTTTAGTTTGCTTATTAAGTTATTTATATCCTCTGGTAGATTTGACTCAACTGTAAGCTGCTCACCAGTTCTCGGATGTGGGATGATTAGCTTATAAGCATGTAACGCTTGCCTATCAATGTACTCACTTTCGACTGTTCCATAAAGACTATCCCCATAAAGAGGATGACCAATATGACTTAAATGAACACGAATTTGATGTGTTCTACCAGTTTCCAAAGTAACCTTTAATAAATCAGCATTTTTAAAAGATTTTATAACTTCATAATGAGTTATACTTCTTTGTCCTTCATCACAAACTTCTCTCCTTGCACTATCCTGATTCGGATTCCCAATAGGCAAGTCAATAGTCCCTGACTTATTTTCCATATTACCATGTGCAACAGCTATATAACTCTTCTCAAAAATTTTATTATTTAAGTCTTTATCATTTGACTCTTTACTACTCACATCTTTGCTTTGCATGTCCCTTGCTAGCGCCATATGTGAATATTGGTTTTTTGCAATTATTATAAGACCTGAAGTATCCATATCTAACCTACTCACCAGTCTAACAATGCATTTTTCATTTTTTTCTTTAAAATAATATAAAACTCCATTAGCAAGAGTTCCACTCGGATATCCATGAGTTGGATGAACAACTATGCCTGGCCTCTTATTTATAATGATAAGGTCTATATCCTCATATGCCACATCTATTTCCATTTTCTCTGGTTCAATATTCTGATGTTCATCTGTCTTCATATCAATATCTATTACATCATCTGAGCTTATTCTATGATTCAACTTGGCCACGTTATTGTTAACCCTTATTTTCCCAGTAAGGCCTGAGCTTTTTATAAATCTACCAGATAAATTCTCCGTATACTTTAAATAATCTCTCAATTTTTCATCTTTGATATTTGCGCCAACTACATAAGTTAACTTATTATCAAGCAATTGCAATTACTTCTATTTCTACTAACGCATCTTTAGGAAGTTTCCCTGCTTGAATGCAAGATCTAGCTGGTGGATTTGTTGTAAAGTATTTTGAATATATTTCATTCATTTGTGCAAAATCATCCATATCTTTTAAGAAAACTAAAGTTTTTACCACCTTGTCTAAACTAGACCCGGCTTCTTCTAATATGGCTTTTACATTATCTAAAGATTGTGCTGTAGCCTTTTTTATATCATCGTTTATAAATTCTCCAGTCACTGGATTTATTGCTAATTGTCCTGAAGTATATAATACATTTCCTACCTTAACTGCCTGAGAATAAGGCCCAAGAGCCGCTGGTGCATTATTTGTGTTTATAATATTTTTTTCCATTTTTCTCCTCCTAATAATTTTATATTATTAATGCATTAGTTCGTGGTCATCACCTAACGTAACTACTACATCAAAACTTTTATTACTTGATGATAAGAACTCAATATTATCAATTTTAAAATCGGTTTGTAGCTTCGCCTTCATATCTTCACTACCATTGTATACTACAATTTTACTTTTTACAGTAGCTTTACCTGTTTGTGTTTTTGCTTCATTATACCCCTTTTCCACTAGGTATGTTGAAAAATCCTTAGCCAAGCCTGTTTTTTTTGTACCATTAATCACCTTTATCTTAAGATTTGACTTGTTAACAACCTGAGCTTTATTATCACTTAGCTCTGAAATAACCTTTTTATTTAGTGCTTCATCATATACTACATATGATACACCTTTTATAGATTTCTCCGCGCCTTTAAGTGTCTCCATAGAAAGGTTATCATTACCAATACTAGCAAATATGTATCCAAACTTACATATCTCACTAGCATCCATATTAGTTTCTATAGCACTTTTAACCGCAGTTAAAACACTTGGAACCTTAAATATTATAAATGGACTTTTTACTTTTTCCATAACCTTTGAGATAAATATATGTTGATTTTCTATTCTTCCTAAATCACCATTCGCCAAACCTGAACCATCAGTGTTTTTTCTCCACCTGAAAAATTCCTCAGCTTTTTTTCCATCCAAATGAACTAGACCTTTTTTGAAATGAATGCTGAGGTCTTGCGTAGGGTCATCATAATCCATTTTTCTTGTTATGTTAATATCAACACCACCAATAGCATCAATCAATTTATCAAAGCCTTTATAATTAACTTTTGCATAGTAGTTTATTTTAACACCTATTAATTTTTGTACAGCAGCTACTGCAGAAGTCACGCCACCAATAGCATGTGCTGCATTAATCTTCTGATTTCTACCATTTATAGTTATTAACGTATCTCTAGGAATAGATACCATACTAATTTTTTTATCACTTGCATTATAATGCACTAATATCATTGTATCTGTTCTCTTAGGATCATTAGAATTTGTTGAACCAGCCGTCCCTACATCTACACCCATAACCAGTATGTTACAAGATTTTCCACTTGTCTGAATCCTTGTTATATCATCATTATTTAATTTTGATGATAAATCTACTGCAGTATCATTAAACCCAGATAAGTATAAATAAAGTCCTCCAGAAACTAGCACAAGAATTGCCACCAAAAGAGCAGTGGTTTTAATGGCAAATCTTTTATAATTGATTATTTTTCTTTGTTTTTTATTATTACTCATCTTTTCTCCTACTCTTTTCACTTAATAAATAATTTCTTGCGTAAATTGTATCTATATGCAATAATCGTTTTTGACTTATAACATATTTTATAGTATTCTCCAAACACAATATTACTGCAACATCCAGATTCACCTTACTTAACCTTCTTACCTCGTCTTTACCATTAAATGTCCTTAATGGCTCAATGTAATCTGATATAAATATTATCTTTTCTAAAATACTCATATCTCTTCTTCCAGTAGTATGATACTTAATAGAATTTAAAATATCCTTATCGTGAATTTCCATTACGTCTCTTGCTATTATACTTCCCACTAGTCCATGAATGATTTGTGGGCTTTGTCTGCTTACTTCATCGAGCTCTATATTATGGTCCGTAGCCATTTTTATAAGTTGCTCATCCGCCAAATTCTTAGCGCAATCATGAACTAATCCTGCAATCCGTGCTTTTTCTATATTTTGCCCATATATAGTTGCGAGTTCTATTGCAGTTTTACTAACGCTTACACTGTGTTTAAATCTACTTTCTTTTAAATTTTTCTTTATATAATCAAGTATTTCCTTTTCATTCCACATTTAAGCCCCACCCCCTACTATTACTTTACCACAGAAAAAAAATTATGCACACATTTTATAAATAAATTTTACTTTTATGTAAAATTAAAGCTTATCTATATAATTTAAGCTTCTCAACTATTTTCTCTACACCTTTAGGTAAAAGATAATTAATATTCCTACCTTCTTTTATACTTTCTCTAATACTTGTTGATGATATATCTATAATTGGCATATCAAGAAAAATTATTTTATTATGATATTTACTCTCTAGGGACTTTTTCTGTTTAAGTATTTTTTCTAATGCAAATCCTGCCCTATTATAAACCACTAGCCGACAACCATTTAGAAGTCTATCTACATTCTTCCAATTATCTAGATCTATCAAACTATCTGCACCAATCAAAAAGTACCATTCAGTATTAGATTGCATATTACTAAAAAGTTCAATAGTTTCATATGTATAACTATTTTCTTTTTTATTTATTTCATAATCACTTATTTCAAAGTTAATCTCACCTTCTATTGCCTTATTAACTAAATCATATCTGATTTTAGAATCTGTAATTTGTTTGTTTAGCTTATTTGGTGGATTTCCTGCTGGCATAAATAGAATCTTGTCTAGTTTTAAACTATATAATGCTTCATAGGCAATATGAATGTGACCTATGTGAATTGGATCAAAAGTACCTCCAAAAATGGCCTTTTTCATTGTAACACCTTCTTTATATTATAATAGGACAATTTAACTAAAACAATAAAAAGTTTTCAACTTTGCATAGAAGAAAAAGCATGTAACATTACATGCTTTTATGGTAATTCTATTATAGGTTTTTTTATAGACCTTTTGTACAATACACATTTGCTACCAATGCTTTGAACTGCCTCAGCACCTATAGATTCGCAAATTATATCAGAAGCTTCTCTAGCAGTTAACCCACTATTGTTTAAAACCTTAATTTTAATAATTTCTCTAGATTCTAAGGCCTCTTCTATTTGCTTTAAAAAATTTTGTTCTATTCCAGCTTTTCCAAGCTGAAACAATGGTTGCAATTTATTGCCAAAAGTTCTTAAGTAACTTCTTTGCTTACTTGTAATCATAATATCCTCCTACATGCCTTCTTAAAAAATACTAATTATCTTTTATTCTAAATATTCAAATTCAAAGTTTTGTAATCTTACTAAATCACCGTCTTTAATTCCTTTTTCAACTAAAGTACCAAAAACTCCCTTATTCTTCAAAACTTTATGAAAATATTTAAGAGAATCAGGTTCGTTTATATTAACTGCACTTAGTAATCTATCAACAAAAGTTCCTTCAACAACAAAAGTCCCTTGAGAATCTTTCTCTACAGTGTATGTAAATCTCTTTTCCTCTATTACGAATTTTTCTTCATCATTTATTACTAGTTCCGTAACTGGAATAGTAGATAATATTCTGGCCGCTTCTTTCATCAAAGCTTCTACACCTTGACTTGTAGCTGCAGATATTTTGAATATTTTACTATCGTCGTATCCTAATTCATTTAATCTTTTCTTAAAGTTCTCAAACACTTCATCATCGAAAAGTAAATCACTTTTATTTGCAGCTATTATTTGAGGTCTATCCCATAATTTAACACTATATTTTTTAAGTTCGTTATTTATTTTTATAAAGTCCTCTATAGGATCTCTACCTTCGATACCCGAAATATCAACCACATGGATAAGCATTCTAGTTCTCTCAATATGTCTTAAGAATCCTATTCCAAGACCTACGCCTTCAGCTGCGCCTTCAATTATTCCTGGAATATCAGCCATAACAAAATGCTGCGCTCCCTTAACACTTACTACTCCTAAATTTGGTTTTAAAGTTGTAAAGTGATAATTAGCAATCTTAGGTCTTGCTTTTGATACTACTGACAATAATGTTGACTTTCCAACATTTGGGAAACCCAATAAACCAACATCAGCTAAAATCTTAAGCTCCAGCTTAATCCATCGTTCTTCCCCTGGCATACCTGGTTCAGAAAAATTAGGAGCTTGCCTTGTAGGTGTACAAAATTTAACGTTACCTTTTCCGCCTTTTCCAGCTTTACAAACCCTAAAAGTTTCACCATCATGAGCTAAATCATACATTATTTTATTTGTTTCCAGATCACGTACAATAGTCCCCATGGGAACTTTAACATACAAATCTTCTCCAGCTTTTCCATAACACTTAGAGCCAGAACCACCTACTCCATTTTTAGCTACGAATTTTCTTGCATATGAAAAATCTAATAATGTAGTCATACTAGCATCAACTACAAATATTACATCTCCACCGTCTCCACCATCTCCACCATCCGGTCCACCGAGAGGTATATACTTTTCTGTTCTAAACGAAACAGCTCCATTACCACCGTTTCCTGATTTTACAAAAATCCTGGCTGTATCAATAAACATATATTTCACCTTACCTTACCGCATTTTCAATTTTTTATCTTGTTTAATTTTAATAAAAATTTTATTATTATCAAAATAACATATATAAATTTCTAAACTTATATTTATATGTTGCCATTTATCTCTGTTTTCTATGTAAAATTATATTTCTAATTTATTAATTTATATTCTCCAAAAGAGAATTTTAAAAAAGCACCCTTTAAGGGTGCCTTAAATTATTCAGCAATAGACATTTCTTCTTCTTCAACAACAGGATAAACGCTTGCTTTTTTCTTCATTTTTCCCATTCTTTCGAATTTTACTATTCCACTAATTTTAGCGAAAAGAGTATCATCTCCACCTATTCCAACATTGTTTCCTGGGTGAATTTTTGTTCCTCTTTGTCTTACTAAAATATTACCTGCAAGAACGAATTGTCCATCTGCACGTTTAGCTCCAAGTCTTTTAGATTCACTGTCTCTACCATTTCTTGTACTACCTACTCCTTTTTTATGAGCAAATAATTGTAGGTTCATAACTAACATAGCCTTACACCTCCTCTATTTCCACTTTTATATATTTACCATAAGTAATTTCTACACTTTTAAGTCCAAGTATCATTGTTTCAAGTAAAACTTGACATCTTTCAATATCTTTTAGAGTTTGACCTTCTAAATTTAAATTTAAAAATCCATCATCTATATCATACTTTACCTTAATTTTCAAAACTTCCTCAATCCCAATAATAGTAGTTTGAGAAATTGCTGAAATAGCACTACAAATTAAATCAACTTCCAACTGTTTTTCTTTAGGCATTGCATGACCTTTTATTTTAAAAGAAACTATTTTACCAAGACTTCGAACAAATCCAACTTTAACCACGACTAAGCTTCTATCTTCTCGATTTGAATCTTAGTATATGATTGTCTATGTCCTTGTTTCTTTCTATAATCTAACTTTCTCTTAAATTTGAAAACTATAATCTTTTTAGCTTTTCCTTGTGCTAATACTTTAGCAACAACTTTAGCTCCTTCAACTACAGGTTTTCCAACTATCAAACCATCTTCCTTACCTACTGCAAGAACTTCATTTAACTCAATTGTTGTTTCAACTTCAGCATTCAATTTTTCAACGAATAAAACGTCTCCTTCTTGAACTCTGTATTGTTTTCCACCAGTTACTACAACTGCGTACATAAAATACACCTCCTTGATCCAGTCTCGCCATCCCAGGTACATACCTAATAATAAAGTATGTTTACAACCTTACGTGTGCGGTCTACAAAGGACATTTTAACATATAAGAACATGTTTGTAAAGTATATTTACCCATATATCTTATATGTTTGCAAATTTCTTATTTGATTTGCAAAAATTAGCGATTCTACCTTAAATTTATCCAAATGAGGAATAAAGTTTACATAAATTTTATTTTCTATAGCCCCTATTTGCCTTGCAAATTCTAAAACATTGTCCATGATATCTTTCTTATAAACTTCACCAATTTCAATATATATGTCTAATAAAACCTGTTCACTGTTAATCTTAAAAATTTCATTTCTAATTAAAAATTGCATATAAGCTAATTTAACCCTACTACTCTTCCCACCGCAGACCGTGCAAGGTTCCTCAATAAATTCATATATAGACTTACCTCGCCTCCTCCTTGCAATCTGCACTAGGTTAAGTTCTGTAAATGGATAAACAACCGTCTTATTTTTATCGTCGCCGAATCCATCTCTTAGAACGCTTAATATGCTTTTTCTAACATCTGGGTCATCAGTATCAATAAAATCTATTATAATGATTCCACTAAGATTTCGAAGTCTTATCTGCCTTGCTATTTCTGATGCTGCCTCAATATTAGTAGTTTGTGCAGTTTTTTGAAGTGAACGACTTTTTATATTTTTCCCTGAATTAATATCAATTACATACATTGCCTCAGTTTTATCAATAACAATATTTCCACCACATTTTAGTATAATCCTGTGATTTCGTAGACTAAGTAACTCTTTTTCTATTCCATAATAATCGAATAACATCCTACTCTCATTATGAAGTTCAACCTTTACATCAATGTCAGATCTAGTCTGCGTATTTTTTCTCGTATACTCAAAATCACTTTCATTATTCAATACTATTTTAAAAGTATTTTTATCTAAAATATCACGCAGTGTTCTATTTAGAGCCCCTGCATTACTAAATAACAAAATAGGGTTTCTTGAATACTCAGAACGTTTAATAAGGTTCTTATATATCTCATATAAAGCTTCAACTTCATCATTTAAAGTATTGATATCAACCTGTGCAGCATTAGTTCTAATCATTACCCCAATATCCTTTGGTTTAATTAATGACCTTTCAACCAATGCCTCAAAATCTTTATTATTTATTTTTTTTGAAAAACTAATATTTTTATTCATATTAACAACAACGCAGTAAGTACCAGGGATACCAAAAGCACTAGTGACTTTTGCCCCTTTTTTATCTATTGCCTCTTTTAAAACTTCAACTATAAGTTCGTCACCTTTTTTTATCTTGGTATTATGAAACTTTTCATCAAGATACATATAACAATCTTTATTATGACCAATATCTATAAAAGCACACTTAATTGCTGGAACAATATTTTTTACTACACCTTTATATATTTCTCCTGGAACTGGTCCACTATTCTCTTCCTCTATAAAACATTCCTTTAGTTTGTTGTTTTCCTTTATTGCTATCCTCAAAATCTCTTCTTGTCTTTCGATATATATTTCTTTCATTTTGATCCACTCCTATTATACTATTTTAGAAAAACTCGCTAAGAGTGACTAATTTTTCATCTTTATATGCATACATTTCTTCGCGAGTTATATCAACAAAAGTCTCTTTATTAATAAACTCTAGGTTTTCCTTTATATATTCGCAAAGTAGACTAGCAGATAAATTATCTCGACTACCGCAAGAAATAAGGACTTTAATAGATATCACAAAATTATCTACGTTATAATCGAACTCATGAATAAATTGTTTTATATTAACCAACTTTTCTCCACTTTTTTTGCTGATTTTAATAATATTCCATTCGTCCAAAGCACATAGATCATCCATTTTTTCTTTAATACCTTCTATATCCGTGTATTTAAATTTAATAGTGTATCTAGCTGCATCAATAATTGCCATAGCTTGCTTTTGCTTTGTTCCCTCAACCGGAATTACTTTTACAACATCTAAAATTTTAATTCCACGCGGTGTGTTCTCATTCATTTTATTCATAATATAGTTTTCATCTAGTTCATCAACTAGTACTACATCCATATATTCACCATTTGAATGTACCCCTACTGACAATGGTTGCGCGATAGATACTGCCATGTGAGGATTGAAACCTTTTGAATACCCAATTGGCAGTTCTGATCTCTTGATTATCTTTTGGATAGTTCTCATTAAGTCTAAGTGAGCAACAAATTTAATCTCACTTTCCTTACTATACTTGATTAAATAACGCACCGTTAAAACACGTCCCTTCTTTAAAGTTAACATTAACCCCACACTGCGTGCAGCCATCTTTACAATTTTGAGTTAATTCTACTTTTTTAGCTTTTTCATTTTCATTTATTAAATACTCTTTATTTACACCAATATCTATGAAATCCCAAGGAAGTACTTCATCATAACTTCGCGCACGGTAAGCATAGAAATCTCCAGAGACTCCACATTCCTGCATTGCTTCCTTCCATATTTCAAAATTAAAATATTCACCCCAACCATCAAATTTTGCACCTTTTTCAAATGCCTTAATTATAACATCGCAAATTCGTCTGTCTCCTCTAGCCATAACTGCCTCTAAGTATGAAACTATTGATTCATGATAATTATATGTAACTGCCTTACTTTTGATTGCATACTTAACTGCTTTTATTTTCTCACCTACATCCTCCATTCTGCTTTGAGGTACCCATTGAAATGGAGTAAATGGTTTCGGTACAAATATAGCTGTACTTGTAGTAACTCTTAATCCTCTTTTTCGTGTTTCTTTGGGGATTTTAAAGTATTCCCCTGCAACTTTATCTGAAAGTTCTGCAATGCCACGTACATCCTCTAATGTCTCATAAGGAAGTCCCACCATAAAGTAAAGTTTTATAGTTGACCAACCTGAAGCAAATACGCTACTAACCGCTTCTAATACTTGCTCCTCTGTTACACCTTTATTTATTATATCTCGCATTCTCTGTGTTCCTGCTTCTGGCGCAAAAGTTATACCAGTTTTTTTCACCTTTTGTATTTCCTTAATTAAGTCAACTGAGAAAGAATTTATCCTAATAGACGGAAGGGATACACTAACGTGGTCCTCCTTATTTTTCTCTATAAGGGTTGTTACAAGGTTTTTAATATCAGAATAGTCACAAATGCTCAGTGAACTTAAAGATATTTCTCTATATCCAGTACTCTTTAATAATTTATCTGCTTCATCTATAAGAGTAGCAGTACTTTTTTCTCTAACTGGTCTATATATCATTCCAGCTTGGCAAAATCTACATCCATTTGTACATCCTCTAAATGTCTCGAGTATTACCCTATCATGTACTATTTCAGTATATGGAACTACTATTTTCTCTGGATAAGCAACTTTATCAAAATCTACTACAAATCTTTTCTTAACACTACTAGGAACATCATCATATTTAGGTTTAAATTCACGTATAGTATTATCTTCATTATAAGATACCTCATATAATGAAGGAACATATACTCCTCTTATTTTAGATATTTCTCTTAAAAATTCTTTTTTCTTACCTTTATAGTTTTTATAGACATCTAATACCTCATTCATTATCTCTTCACCATCACCAAGTTCAAAGAAATCCACTATATCGTATAATGGTTCAGGGTTATATGCACATGGACCACCAGCCATAATTATAGGCTCATCGTCACCTCTATTAGATGCTCTTATAGTAATGCCTGACATATCTAGCATATTAAGAATGTTTGTGTAACTCATCTCATATTGAAGTGTAAATCCTAAAAAATCAAACTCTTTTAAAGAATCTTTACTCTCTAATGCGTACAAAGATATATTGTTATCTCTCATTTGTTTTTCCATATCTGGCCAAGGCGCAAAAGCTCTTTCACAATAAGTATCAACTCTTTCATTCAAAACATGATAAAGTATTCTACTTCCTAAATGTGACATACCCACCTCATATACATCTGGGAAACAAAAAGCAAATCTTATATCAATTTTATCTATATCTTTATAACAACAATTTAGTTCTCCACCTATATATCTAGCAGGTTTTTCAACCTTAAATAAGATATCATCGGAAATTTTATTCATAGAAATCACTCCTCGTTTTTTCATCTACGGTAAATAACAATTTACGTACATTACATTATTTTATTTTAACACATGAGTCTTAAATCTCATAACTAAAAATTTTTAACCTTTAAAATAAAATAACCAACCTAATAATAGGTTGATCATTTTGATGCAAGATATGTCATAATATATGTTTTAATTTTTTAATATCAATATATTCATTTAAACTTATATTACCATATGTCTTTATTGCTTCGATTATTTCTTCCTCATACAATGTCTCGATTACACACATATTTTCATCAAGTACAGTAAACAAATTATATTTATTTTTATCAATTATTCCTAAAACATATAATAAGCTTTTCTCACAAAAAATAGAAATACTCCTATTCTCTACATATCCGCGCTTTATAAATCTGTATTTCTTCTTAATAATGTAGCCCATAATCAAATATACTATCCTTTCCTTCTCTTTAATTGAAGATATTAAAATAAATATTGAAATTAAGCCTAAATTAAAGTTCCCTCTGTTTGCAGACACACTTATAAAATATATAAACATAAAAACACTTCCAAGAATCATGCTAACCCTAATTGTCATCTCATTAGCTCTTCTATAGATATTATTAAAACTAAGTATATCACGAAGCACCCTCCCCCCATCTAATGGGAAAGCTGGTATAAGATTAAATATACCTATTGCTAAATTGCTATTAAAAATCAAATCAAAATAAGGCCTTTTAAATATTATAAATAGAATATAAAAAATGAATGCAAGAACTAAGTTTAATAATGGTCCTGATAAAGAAATTATTAAATCCTCTTTGGCATTTGCTTCATCTAGATCTTTAAGTTTAAGTACTGCGCCTACAGGAAGTATTTCTATATCAAAACCAGAAAACCCTAAAATTCTTGCAGTTAAATAATGCATTAACTCATGGATGAATACAAAAACAAAAGATATTACTAATTTCCCTTTAAATCCTAATACTATTAGCAAAATAATATACGGTATAAATAACTTGCTTATTTTTATCAATTAATCCCCCAAAGCAATTGCTAAAGATGTTATAAATCACTCCAATTACTAAAAATCAATATTACCATTTATTCCATTTTCTTTAGGTATCGTACTTTTAACCTTATCTAAAAACTTTATCGTAATTGTTTTTACATCATTAAACCTGATATCCCTTGCTTTTTCAAGTAATACACTATAATTATATTGCTTATTTATAGCTTCCTTAGAATAATTATATGCAAATTGTGTTTTTGGTGTAATAACTACTTTGAGAAGCAAAACAATAATGAATAATGTAAGCACTCCAATTAACTCCCTTGTTAATCTCTTTATATATAACTCTGATACACTGCTATGTTTATAGTTTTCGCTATGAAATTTATTTGTACCTCTTTGCCTTCTAGCTAAATTATTATAATAGCTTTGGTACTGCGTATTATAATTTCCCATTTGCTCCCCCTTATACAATCTTTTACTCTTTATATATATTTAATTTTCAGCATTTATATTACAAATTATAAGAAAAAAGATATATTAATCATCTGAAACAAGAAAAGCACTGCAAAATTTGCAGTGCCCACTGTATTTATTATTAATATTCACGATCTTTTAAACTTCTCATTAAAACTTCAGCTGTACCTAAATTTGTAGCAAGTGGAATGCAATGTACATCGCATAACCTAAGAAGTGCTGAAATATCAGGTTCATGAGGTTGAGGTGTTAGTGGATCCCTTAGGAAAATTATCATATCCATTTCCCCCTGAGCAAGTTTAGCACCTATTTGCTGGTCGCCTCCCAGTGGTCCTGATAAAAATCTAGTGACAGGAAGACCAACTTCTTCATTTATTAATTTCCCTGTTGTACCAGTTCCATATAATTCATGTTTAGCTAAAATATCCTTATATCGTTTTGCAAAGTCAATCATATCTTCCTTTTTTTTATCATGTGCTACTAATGCTATTCTCATAACTTTCCCCCCTAGTGTAATTTTTATGAAATATATTAAATCATCGCATATAGCGCTGAAATATCATCAAAAATTTATTTTGTTTCTCCTCATACCTACATTTAAAACAAGTCCTAGTGATATAAAACTTGTTAAGAGTGAACTTCCACCATAACTCATAAATGGAAGCGTTATTCCTGTAATAGCCATAAGCCCCATGGTCATTCCAACATTTTGAAATATTGAAAATAATAAATTTGAAACAACTCCCACACATATTACAGTTCCAAAAATATCTTTAGACTCTTTTGCAATTTTAATTAATCTATATATAAGAATACCATATAACAATAATAGTACTAATGCACCGATAAATCCCCATTCTTCACATAAAACCGCAAAAATAAAATCCGTCTGCTTTTCTGGAACAGAATTAAATTGCACACCCTTACCGAATCCCAGCCCAAATATCCCTCCTGAGCCTATAGCAAGTTTTGATTGTGCAAGTTGAAAACCAGAAGTTGCTTCATTGCCCTTTGTACTCAAGAATGATGTGAGTCTTTCCTTCCAATAAGGTTTCATGATTGGAGAATTCCATACGCTTACAATTAACAGTAAAATTGAAATTAGTCCCCCGATTATTATTTTTCGCTTTAATCCTATACAATAAAATATTCCGAGTACTATAAAAAAACTAACCATAGTCATTCCCATATCTGGTTGAATAACAATTAAAATCATCGGTACTGCCGCATAAAACATTAAAGTTAATAAATTTTTAGGTTCATTAATTTTCCCTTCAAATTCATCTAACTTCTTAGCAATCATTATTATCATACCAATTTTAGCAAATTCTGAAGGTTGTATACTGATTGGTCCAAAATTTATCCAACAATTCGCACCATGGTTAACTTTTCCAACAAAGTCACCAATTATTAGAAGTATAATTCCTGCCCAATATATTATCACTGCGTAATTCTCTATTACCATATAATCAAATACTAAAAGAAAATACACTGTAATAAGACCAAATATCATCCACGCTATTTGCTTTTTAATCAAAAAATCTCCAGATGATTTCACAGTAGCACTATAAATGTTTATACACCCAAAAGTCACGATACAAATCGCAATTATAATTGTAACATAATCTAATTCTCTTAAAAGTTTCTTATTAAGTCTTAGGCTTTGTAGAAATTTCATGATTTATACTACCTCCATCTTCGTGCTGCTTCACAGCTCGTAACAAATATGATTATATCATATAAAAATAAAATAGCTATGCATAAGTTGTTAATTATACATAGCTTAGATCCCTTATCTTTTTATCTTTTTTATTGGTATATTGGCAATTAGCGCTGGTGAATTACCTTCATATTCATCCGTTGTTGTTAATCTAACCTCGATTTCGCCTGTTTCTATTTCAGCGTATTTTGAAATTACTTGTAGTATGTCACTTTTGATCATTTCTAAAAAATCAGGTGAAATGTCTGCTCTATCATGTATTAAAATTAATTTTAATCTGTCACTTGCAATATCCTTCGAGAAAATTTTGTTAGAAAATATTTTTAATATATTCATCTATATCCCCCCTCTCATATTGCTCTAAACATTCTTTTTATAGTAGCAAAAAATCCTGCCTCGCTTGATGATCCATTTAATGAAGCATAAGTTACTTCCTCACCCATTATTCGCCTTGCTATGTTTTTAAAAGCGAGTCCAGCAATTGACTTGTCATCTAAAACAATAGGTTCCCCTTTATTAGTAGAGATTGTAACCTTCTTATCGTCTGGCACAACTCCAATTAATTTAATTGCAAGGCATTCTATAATATCATCTACAGACAACATGTCCCCATTTTTTGTCATTTCATAATTCATCCTGTTTATTATAACTTCATGCCTATCAATCCCTTTAGAATCTAATTTTCCTATCACCCTATCTGCATCTCTAACGGATGTAAGTTCTGGATTTACAACTATAATGGCTCTATCTGCTCCAACTATAGCATTTTCAAATCCTTGCTCAATTCCAGCAGGACAATCTATAATAACATAATCAAAATCTTCCTTTAACTCGTTTACAACCATGAGCATATCTTTTATATTAATGTCATTTTTATCTCTTGTTTGAGCAGTTGGCAATAAAAATAAATTATTAAATCTTTTATCTTTTATTAAGGCTTGTTTTAATCTACATCTTTTTTCTATAACATCTACTAATGTAAAAACCACTCTATTTTCAAGTCCCATCAAGACATCGAGGTTACGAAGTCCTGTATCTCCATCAATTACTACAACCTTCTTATCCATTGATGCGATAGCTGTTCCTATATTTGCTGTGGTCGTCGTTTTACCTACGCCACCCTTACCCGAAGTTATAACTATAGATTCTCCCATGTGAATTCCTCCATTAAATATATTTATTAGGTAAATACGGTTCTACAATAATATTTCCATTTTTAATTTTTGCTACCTCAGGATATTTAGGTTTTACTTCATCTTCAGGAGACCTTGTTACAATGCCACCAATCTGGAGTATTTGAGGTTCTAACTTGAACGCTGCAATTATGGCTTTATCATTACCATTAGAACCCGCATGAACAACTCCTCTTAATGTACCAAATACAATTATATTTCCTGCTGCATATATTTCTGCTCCTGGATTTACATCTCCAATTATAATTATATTACCAGGATAATTTATACTTTGTCCACTTCTTATTGTTTTCCTTAAAAATTTAGTTCTTCCCTCGTATATTCCAGTAAACACATTTCCAATAGGTTCTTCTTGATTTTGAAAAATACAATCACTAATTAGAAATTCATCAAATAGTATTTCCTTTAATTTTCTACTTTCCCTCTCATTTATGTATTTTAGCTCAGTAGTTATTTTTAGTGTGCTCCCTTTGTAAAATTTTCTTCCCTGCGCTAGCTTATCAATCAAAGACTCTAGCATATCATCAAAATCACTAAAATGGTTCATATTTATAACTACATTTAATCCTTCTTTATTTCCTTTAATAACTATTTTATCTGTAACCATAATTTTAACCTCCTAGCTCTCATCTGGGGTGTGTGCGACACTAAAATAAATAAAAAGTCCCTAAATCAATTATAAATTATTTTTATCCATAATTGAACTGTTACATAACTTAACTTAACTTATTATTTCAACATAATACAAGTAAATTCCTGCTTAATTTTAATATTAATATTTATATATATATTATTCATACTTATAAAACCAAATAAACTCCAACAAACA
Organism: Clostridium estertheticum subsp. estertheticum; assembly: GCF_001877035.1. NCBI lineage: Bacteria > Bacillati > Bacillota > Clostridia > Eubacteriales > Clostridiaceae > Clostridium > Clostridium estertheticum. Next base: position 3,311,553 of record NZ_CP015756.1, read on the forward strand.
AATTTGTCAGAGTTTATTTGCTAAGTATTCTACAAACTTTTAATAATAAGTTAAAATCCCCACTCCCTCTTCATATATTCCTTCTGGGATAGTTTATACGTAAACTTATACATAAAAATAGAAATTATTAAATTGTATATTGCCTGATAAATTATTACCCTCATATATACATCTTGTTTTATAATAAACAAGATAGAAAATAGTATTAATCCCTTTACTAAACTTAACACAAAAGATGATATTATTGGAAAAAATGATTTTTCAATAAATATGTTTTTACCTATATTTGCAGCAACAAAACACATAAGCATATTACTTAGCATATTGATTCCAACCGCATTTAGGAAATACATATCCTGGAGTGCTCCAGCGAAAACCCCAATTATCACTGCATCTCTTGGAGAACTAACAATGGAGTAACACAGTGCAAATGTAAATAGTAAGCTTGGATATACACCATTAATCTTAAGTAAAGGCATTAAAGTATTATCTAATATTAGAAATAGAATACATAAAAGTACTACTGTTAATATCCTCTTCATAATACAACCCCTAATATTTTATTTCTCCAGTTTTTGTATCTGGTGGTACCACAATGAAAACCTCTTCTAGCTTTGAAAAATCGACATATGGTTTTATTATAGCCCCTTTCATTACTGCACCTTTATCTTCATGAACACTTATAACGCTTCCGATTCTTATTCCAGATGGATATGCTCCTCCAAGTCCAGAGGTTACTATTATATTACCTTTTTTTATTTTTGACTCTAAAGAAAGACGCTGTATTTGTGCAAGTGATTTATTATTTTCATCTGTATATCCTTTTACAATACCATTATCTCTTGTGCTATCAACAAGACCTGTCACTGCAATGTTTTGATTAGATAGGCATTGTACTATAGACCAATTATCGCTGACAGACTTAACTTGTCCTACAAGTCCATCTCCAGTAATAGCGATCATTCCTTTTTTTATGCCACTCTTTGCACCCTTATTTATTGAAAATCCATCCGAAAAACTATTTCCTATAAGTCCATTTATATCAGCACCTATATAATTATATTTGGAATTTTTTTTTGAAAAATTAAGCATTTTCCTTAACCTTTCATTTTCTTTTATTGAAGTATTATATTCTAGGGCTTTGCTTTGGAGTTCACTATTAGCTTTTCTAAGTTCTTCATTCTCTGCTTTAACATTTGATATATTAGTTATAAATTTAAAAGAATTTTTTATTTTAAAAAATCCACTAAAAAATACACCCTGTACTGAATTTATTGTTACCCCAACACCATTTTCCACAAAAGACATTTTCTCTCGATTTACACTATAACCTATTAGTGATAAAAAGGTAACTGACAGTAATATAATAACTACTGCCAGTTTGTTTTTTAAAAATTTCATGTTTACCTTCTTTTACTCATAACATCTATATTATCGAGAGCTTTTCCTGCTCCAATAGCTACACAATCAAGTGGATTTTCAGCTATGTGGACAGGCATATGTGTTTCCCTGTTGATAAGTGCATCTATTCCTTTTAGAAGCGCTCCTCCGCCAGTTAACATAATTCCTTTTTCCATAATATCTGATGCAAGTTCTGGTGGGGTTTTTTCAAGGGTTGTTATTATTGCTTCAATTATTGATTGAACTGGTTCACTGAGTGCTTCTCTTACTTCCTTTTGTGTTACTGCTATGACTTTTGGAAGTCCTGTTATTAAATCTCTTCCTGTTATCTCCATGCTCATATCATCGTCTTCTTGTTCGTACACTGATCCAAGTTCCATTTTAATATTTTCCGCAGTTCTCTCACCTATCATAAGACTATATTGTTTTTTAACAAATGCTATTATAGCTTGATCGAACTCATCACCTGCAACTCTTAAAGATTTACACGTTACTATTCCACCGAGTGAAATTATGGCAACCTCTGTAGTTCCGCCTCCAATGTCCACTATCATACTTCCAGTTGGCTCATTTACAGGTAGTCCAGCCCCAATAGCGGCTGCAAATGGTTCTTCCATTAAATATGCATCTCGTGCTCCTGCACTTTTAGTTGCTCCCTCTATTGCTCTTTTCTCAACCTCAGTTACGCCAGACGGATATCCAACTACAATTCTTGGACTTGTAAATCCTTTTGGACTAACTTTATTTATGAAGTGTCTAAGCATTTTTTCAGTAATATCAAAATCTGCAATAACCCCATCCTTCATAGGACGAATTGCAACTATATTACCTGGAGTTCTACCTATCATTTGTTTAGCTTCTTCGCCAACGGCTAGAACCTTATTAGTATTTATATTTATAGCTACAACAGAAGGTTCTCGTAAAACAATTCCCTTCCCCTTCAAGTAAACTAATGTGTTTGCTGTACCTAAATCTATTCCCATATCACGAGACGTTCCGAATATTCCCATTATAATTTCTCCTTTCGTATCTAAAGCATTCCTTTTTCTTTTAAACTTGTATAAACCCCATTACCAATAATTATATGATCAAGTAGCTCTATTCCTAGTAATTTACCACATTCCTTAAGTCTTATAGTAATACTTATGTCTTCCTTACTAGGAGTTGGGTCCCCCGAAGGATGATTGTGACAAATAACAACGGAAGCACTACAATTTTTAATAGCTTCGTAAAAAACTTCCCTTGGATGAACTATTGAAGTATTCAAATTACCAATTGAGATATTTTTTATGCTAATAATTACATTCTTTGTATTAAGCATAACTAATTTAAGATATTCCTTTTTTAAGTATCTCATTTCCTCCATAAGATATTCTGCAACATCTTTTGGCGATGTAATTTTATATTCTTCCCCAGATTTATAGCTTCTAAATCTTTTGGAAATTTCCACAAGTGCTAAAAGTTGTGTCGCTTTGGCATTTCCAACACCTTTTAAATTCATAAATTCCTCTGCACTTGAACCGAGAAGTCCATTTAGTCCACCACACTGCGAAATTATTCTACTACAAAGACTTATAATATTTTCATTTTTTGATCCTACCCTAAGTATTATAGCTAATAGTTCATTGTTGGATAAAGTTTCAGCACCGTATCTTAACAGTTTTTCCCTTGGTCTCTCATTTTGAGGCAAATCCATAATTTTGAACGTCATACCCATAAACAACTCCTTTATAGATTGACCCCCATTTCCCTTAACATATAATATAATTTATTCACTGGCAACCCCACAACACTATAGTAACAGCCCTTTAATTCTTTAACAAATAAAGATGCTCCTCCTTGTATAGCATAAGCTCCAGCCATACCTAATGGTTCTTTTGTTTCTATGTACTTGTTTATTTGTTTGATTGATAACTTTGAAAATTTCACTTTAGTGCACACATACTCAGTATTAATTACCTTAGTCTCTGTGTTTATTACCGCAATTCCTGTATATACCTCATGTATATTGTTACTTAGATTACTAAGCATTTTGAAAGCCTCATAACTATCTTTAGGTTTTCCGAGCACTTCCCCCTTAAAATAAACAACAGTATCACAACCTATTATAGCAGTTGGTTTTTTCACGCTACTACAAATAGCCATAGCCTTACCTTTTGCTAAGGTCATAACATATTCCCCACAATTCCCAGAAAACATTATGTCACTCTCTTCAAAGTTACTTGCTATTATCTGAAAATTACTAGTTATTTTTTTTAGGAGTTCAGCCCTACGTGGCGAGGCAGACGCTAAAATAATATCCACTACATCACTCCTAATATTTTCTATATAATATTATTGCCAAAACAATGCCTATAATAGACATAATATTAATATTAAAATTTATACCGAAAGTTACTGCGAATACTTTAAAATCTATAAGCATAGGATTACTCATCCCTATGGTGTACGTACTCTTCAAAAATTTAAGTGCAGCCACGTTGTCTCCTAATAGTTCACCTACAAAACTTCCAGAAATAGCTCCTATCATTATAAAAAAAACAAAATATGGATTTTTTCTTTCTGCACTCTTCAAATTGTACCCCCACCTTACTTACATATCTTATACATCTTATACATTTTAACATTTAATAAATTCATACACAAGTGTATAAATTTATTATTCAGAAAAAATTTATAATTATGTCTATATCAGTTTCTTTATAAATTTATAGATATATATATATCCGTCCTCTGTTTTGTCTTTGTTTACCTCTTCCGGCAAGGCAGTTAAGTATGATTTTATCGTTGTCATTGAAGCATAACTTTTATTTTTCGTATCTGCACCAGTTAAAGTCGTCATCCATTTTTTTAATTTTACAGTTTGAATTGATTTAGTATCCTTTTCTGAAAGTTTATTTAATATTTCAATATCTGCACTAATCATTTCATTAGTTTGAGCGCTTGTTAAATCCTTACCTTCTAGCTGAAAATTGATTTTTGAATAAGTTATTTTTTTTGCCGTAAGTTGTTTAATGATACTATCAGCACCACCTTTGGGATATACACCAAGTAACACTTTATTTAACTTATCTTCCACAACAATAAATGGTGTACCATACTCAGCTAAACTCTTTTTGAGTATAAGTGCGCTTTCCATTTTGCTAAAAACACCACATTGCAATGCTACATATTCTTTAATATCATTTTGAGCTTTATCTTTAGAATCATCCACACTAACTTTATTTGTTTTTGTATCCTTTTGCAAACTTATTTTAGTAACTTTATTATCTGCACTCGCTATTTTACTATTATTAGGTAATAGCTTTGCAAAAATAGTGCCCAAAGCAATTGCAACTATTAATATTAATGTAATAACAATTATAAAATTGTTATTTTTCTTAGGTGCTTTGTAATTGTATCTAGTATATCTCACTCTAACATCCCCTAACTTAATAATTACTTATTTATAATATTATTATTTGAAAACTTATTTTAGAATAAAAAAATAAATATAATTAAAATAACCCTATAAATTTTATAGGGCTTTAGTGAAAGTAAATTCTATTTTTATGTTTATTAAATATTATTTTCTATTCATCTCTGTACATAAGGGACACTTTAACAATTCTTGAAACTATTTCTCTTGCTTCTACATAAGAATTCCCGTATCTAGTCAAACGCCTAAATATTGCAGGATTATATTTTTCAATTCTTTTTACAATGGAATCTACCTCATTATATTGTAGACTAGGTGAAGCCGTCATACTAGGTATATAAGGTTGGTCTTGATACTTATCAATATAACTTTTGTTTTTATTTAACTCGTCATAATCTTCCATAGCTTCATTTCTATACATTCTGCCCAATTGATTAAATTCATTCATAGACCTTGCATAATTAAATTGACCCATACCCACCCAAGGATTTATTCCCCTATATTGGTTTGTTTCCATATTAGAATTAATATCCTGCATATATCCCACGGGCATTCCCATATTTGACATCATATTCATTTGGTCATATCCATACATCATAGATTGTAATGGCACCATGTCATATTCTTCAATCATGTCTATATCATCACTATTGCTGTCCTCTATTATCATAATTACCCTCCCATTCCAATATTATTAATACATTAATAATTTATGCCAAATATAAGAGTTTGATACTAGTTTTACAAAAAAAATAAAGAGGGTGCAATTACACCCTCTTTATGCCACTATTTGCTTAATCCACGTACAGGCTTTCTCATATTCGCATCTCCATTAATAATTACAGGATTTTTCTCCTTACTTTTATTTACCTTCTGTTGATTTTCATTAGGACCACTATTTTTATTTTTCATAAATAACACCTCTCTTAGATGTTAGTTTTTCCATATTTCTTTTTATAATTCATTTGTTCTAAAATTCATATCTACTGTTTTGAATGTTTTTTTGAAATAAAAAAGTACCAACACCTTCAAGGTGCTGATACTACTTGGTTTAACTTGGTGCAACAGACGGGACTTGAACCCGTATGGTCTCCCACACGTCCCTTAAACGTGCGCGTCTGCCATTCCGCCACTGTCGCAAATTTTTTTAAATGTAAAGGATCAAACCTTATAGTCATATAGAATTATTAATCTAATAACTATAAGGTTAATTATATATTAGTTTTGTACAAATTGTCAATAGTTTTTATTTTCTTTTATTTAATCTCATTAGCATACAATTTTGAATAAATGCGGTAATTTATCTTTACTTTTTTAACATACTTATCCGTTTCTCCAAACGGTATATTTTTAAGTGTTTTACCATCGCTAGAATATTTCTTGTTTTTAAGCCACTTTTTAACATTCCCACGTCCACCATTATAAGCTGCAAGTACCAATTCTAAATCACCATTAAATTCACTATTTAAATCGTCAAGATACCAACATCCCATAGCAATATTAGTTTCAGAGTCAAAAGATTTTTCCGTATTAAAGTCTTTTAATTTCATATTACCAGCAATCCATATTGCAGTATCAGGCATTATCTGCATAAGTCCATAAGCTCCAGTATTTGAAACGGCTTTATCATCAAAATTGCTTTCTGTTCTTATTACAGCCGCAACCAAATAAGGATCTACATTATACTTTTTTGAATATGTAATTATTTTATTTTCATACTTTATCGGGTAAAAATTCTTAAAAATACTTTTTATATTTATTACTATAATAACCAATAGAATTAATATTAATAATTTTATGATTTTTGAAATTTTCATAACTTCACATCTAACCTTTCGAGCTGTGTAATAATTAAATCCAGTTGCAACTTTGTATCTTCAAAACTTCTTCCATTATCAATAATAAAATCTGCAAATTTCCTCTTTTCATCTATCGGCATTTGGGCTTTTATTCTATCCATTGTTTCATCTAAATTTAAATCATCACGAAGCATAACCCTTTGTATTTGAACATCACTAGATACCCATACTAAAATAGTTACGTCCATACAAGTATGGAGATTGTTCTCTATTAAAGTAGGTGCATCTAGAAAACATAACTTACAGTTATTTTCTTCACATATTTTCATTCTGTGATGTATTTCTTTTGTTATAAAAGGTATCATTATATTTTCAAGTTTTTTTCTACGTGTATCACTTTTAAATATATAATTCCCAAACTCTTTTCTATTAAGTTCACCTTCACTGTCAAAAAAATCATATCCAAATTCACTTTTGATATTACCCATTATTTCTGGATATATTATAAAAACCTCTCTAGCTACAATATCTGCGTCGATAATTGAAAACCCATCATCTTTTAACATATTGGTTACTGTACTCTTTCCACTTCCAATACCACCTGTTATTCCAACCTTTAGCATTATCTTCTCCCCCACTTTTTTATAACTAAAAATTGAATTTCTAACATCCTGGGCTTAACTCTCACCCGTAAGTTTCAACTACTTAGCCTCATACCAGGTTTCTCCGATGCTAATTTCTACTTCTAGCGGAACTAAAAGTTTAACAACATTTTCCATCTGATCCTTAACCAACAATTCAACCTGCTTTAGCTCATCTCTATATACATTTAATATTAATTCATCATGTACTTGTAGAATTAAAGTACTTTTCAATCCTTCTTCCTTTAATTTATCAAATACATTAACCATAGCAAGTTTTATAATATCTGCTGCACTTCCTTGTATAGGAGTATTCATAGCAAGCCTAATACCAGCAGCTTTTACCATTTTGTTTGCTGAATTTATTTCAGGTATAAATCTACGTCTATTCATAATTGTAGTTACGCTATTATTTTCCTCAGCCGCGATAACTATATCCTTCATGTATTTCTTAACACTCGGATATCTTTCAAAATAAGTTTCTATATATGTTTTAGCTTCTTTCCTTGATATATTTAAATCATTTGCCAAGCTAAATTCACCAATACCATATACTATTCCAAAATTTACTGCTTTTGCATTACTTCTCATGACTTTAGTAACCTCATCCATTGGAACATTAAATACCTCAGATGCTGTTTTAGTGTGAATATCACTATGATCAATGAACGCTTGAATTAAATTCTCGTCAGCAGCAATATGTGCTAATACTCGAAGTTCTATCTGTGAATAATCCGCAGATAATATAACACACTTATCATTGTGTGGTATAAATGCTTTCCTTATAGCTCTACCCATTTCATGTCTTATAGGAATGTTTTGCAAATTAGGTTCTGTACTCGATAATCTTCCTGTTGTGGTAACTGTTTGCATAAAGTTTGAATGTATTCTAGAATCTGTGTCAATTACTGGTTTTAACCCCTCAATATATGTAGAAAAAATCTTTGTTACTTGTCTATACTTTGTGACTTCTGCGATAATAGGATGCTTATCCACTAGTGCATCTAAAACCTCTGCATTAGTTGAATATCCTGTTTTGGTCTTCTTTATAACAGGTAAATCTAATTTTTCAAATAATATTTTTCCTAATTGTTTTGGAGATTTTATATTAAATTCTTCTCCAGCCAAAACAAAAATGGTGCTTTCAAGTTTCGCTATATCTGCGGCAAATTTAACTCCAAGCTCTTCTAAATTAGTTTTATCTACTGTAAACCCTTCAGCCTCCATATATGATATAGCCTCTGTTAATGGCTGCTCAACCTTATATAGTAGTTCTTCCATTTCATACTCTTTAATTTTTGGCTCTAATATCTCATAAAGTTTTTTTAGTAATGCAACTTTATTAATTTCCTTTGCATGACCTTCGCCCTTAATGCTAATTCTAAGATTAGTATCCATAAGAGTTTCAAGACTATATTCTTTTTTTGCAGAGTCTAGAAGGTATGCTGCAAGCTCAGTATCAAATTGTATTCCATGTAACTTGATCTTCTTTTTGTTAAGAGCAGTATATGCATTTTTTACAGCATGGCTCACTTTTTTAATATCA